>JAKEEU010000343.1 GCA_022616415.1 Candidatus Zhuqueibacterota bacterium
CCATTTTTATTGTTGAGTCTTCGTTCCAGTTCGGCGCGGCTAATAGTTTTTTCTTTGCGCCACTTTTCAACAAGTTTCCAGAATTTGTTGCTGCTCCCCAATTGCAATTGTTCTTCATCCATCACTCAACTCCCAAATAGGTTCCACATGCTCCCACGATGGGATCACACCGATTTTCTCAAATACTCAAAGCCTCTTTTCTGGAGAAATCCAACATGCCACTCCTTCGGAGTTCAAAAATCCTGAGGTTCAACTTTTCTATAAACATTGCACTCCTAACGGAGTTGACGTGCAGAATTTAACCATATAAACCAGCATCCAATAAATGCCGTCGTTCCGTGATATGGTCTTCATCATTTAAGTGCAAAAGTTTTATCGTCACTCTCGCTTCGGCGGTGAGGGCCCGAATCGTTGCGCCTTCGAGGACAAAATGATCTGCCCACTTATGAAGACGTGGATTGAACAATGGAACAAGCTGGCCGGTCACCGGATCAAACGCGCCAACGTTGGGACCTTTGTAACGATTGCATCGGAAACACGCCAGCGCAAGATTGCCCTCCTCGGTTTTGCCATCATGCTGACGAGGAATGAGGTGATCCGGTTCATGTTTGTGCAACGCAGCCCATTGCGGCAGCAAACAATACTCACAACAATTGCCGGCGCGTTCTATGACCAACCGGCGCAAATGGTCGGGGATTTCGGACTGCATCAAGCCCCCGTTTGTAACTGTCTGGCAAGCTGGGCTTTCAGCTTGATGATCGTATGCTCAATTTTATTTAATTCATCAAGCTCTCGCTGTTCATCTTCTCCCAAAAGTCCGGCGGCATTCAAGGCCAGCAAACGCCGCAATCGATCCTGCGCGCGTTTGGAAACATGATAATCCAACACCTGCTGCGGAGAAGGGTTGGCCGCGAAAAGCTGAATAATCTCGGTCGCCGTTTCTGTTGCCAACGTTTTGTAGCCGACCAAACTGAGTTCGAGAATCGCAGGCAACCAATTTTGAATCGGCTGAATCTTGTTGGCCAATTCCTCCGGCACTTGCATCGTTATTTGAACCATATTCGCCTCGAAGCTTATTCAATTTAAAGGTAATGCCATGGGTGTCCAAAATCAACAAAAAACTTTTTTCCCTTAGTCGCGGCTCATTTATGCCATTGTTAGCCGAAAGTTAGAAAAAATTCTAACTTTTTCTGACTGGATAAACAGGATTGACAGGATTAAAATTCAATCGAGTTGATCCTGTCAAATAAAGGCTGGCGCGAAGCGGCCCAGTTTTCAGCTTGTCTGAAAACCTGGCGTAGGCCATTGCGCAGCAAAATCTGATAATCAATCCGGGCGATTCGGCAAATCCGGATACCAAAAAAATTTCCGTGTGAGTTTTTGATCCGTGTGCTATACGAGTTAAATCAGCTTCACAAACTCATCAAACAAAAACGCCGTATCCACCGGCCCCGGCGAGGCTTCGGGATGGAATTGCACGCCCATGAATGGCTTGTTGCGGTGGCGAATGCCTTCGTTGGTGCCGTCATTGGCATTGAAGAACCACGGCTGCCAATCCGGCGGCAGCGTTTCTTCGTTGACGGCGTAGCCGTGATTTTGCGAGGTGATAAAGCAGCGCTTGCTGCCGACCAACACGCACGGCTGGTTTTGGCCGCGATGGCCGTATTTGAGTTTGTACGTTTCCGCCCCCGCGGCGAGCGCCAAAATTTGGCTGCCGAGACATATACCGAAAATCGGCGTTTCTTTGTCGAGAAGCCGGCGCACGGTTTTGACGGTTTCATTACACATCTTCGGATCGCCGGGGCCGTTGGAGAGCACCACGCCGTCAAAGCGCTCGTTCTCAAACGGCCAATTCCACGGCACGGCGGTGACCGCCAGGCCGCGCTCCACCAACGAGCGAATGATGTTGTTCTTGCAGCCGCAATCGACCACGGCCACGCGCTTTCTGTCCCGCTTTTCGGGACTCCGTAAAGCGGAGCCCTCGCCGTAATGAATGGGGTTCTCGATGCTGACTTGCGCCACAAGATTGTCGCGATTCGGATCGTAAAATTCCACGTCGCGATTTTCATAAATCACTTTGCCGAGCATGCTGCCGGCGCTGCGCAGTTTTTGCGTCAGCAGCCGCGTATCCACGCCGGCGAGACCGGGGATTTTTTGCGATTGCAGCCAGCGATCCAAAGAGCGGCTGCCGCCCCAATGGCTGAAATTGGCGGAAAATTCCGCCACCACCAGCGCGGAAATTTGAATTTGATTGGACTCGAAAAAACTGCTGATGCCGTTCATCGACTGCTCGGGCGGCACCCCGTAATTGCCGATGAGCGGATAGGTCAAAACCAAAATCTGGCCTTTGTAGGACGGATCGGTAAAACATTCGGGATAACCGACCATGCCGGTGTTGAAAACCACTTCGCCAGCCACCGACCCGGTCCAGCCGAAGGCGCGTCCTGAAAATGAAGTCCCGTCTTCGAGAATGAGTTTGGCGTTCATGCTTTTGAAAGAGCGCAATAAAAATTTTCCAGGGTCGCAATGATACCTGGGTAGCCGGATATTTATAACCCAACAGTTGCTAATTTAAGGGAAAATAAAATAATTATCAAGGGCGTGGCGATTTTTTTACATAAAATTTCCTTTGACAAGATTCACCTTTTTTGTATCATTACCTTTGTGTAACCAAAACGTTTATATTTCATCAAATATTAATGAGAGACGAGAGCAAATGGCTCGCCGCGGTGCGTCGTGGCGACGAGCGGGCGGTGCGTAAGCTGGTGGATGCCTACAGCCCGCGGCTTTACAATGTGGCTCTGCGCATTTTGCGGAGCCCTCAAGACGCTGAGGACGCGCTGCAAGAAACATTCATCACGGCGCTGAACAAGCTCGACCAATTCGATGGCCGCGCCGAATTTTTCACCTGGATTTATCGCATCGCCGTGAACGCCAGCCTGATGGCGTTGCGCAAAAAGCGCTCGCGGCAAAAGAACGAGGAATCCATCGAAGCGCCGCGCTTCGAGGACATCCGCAGCCGTGACTTGGTGGATTGGGGGGCGGACCCGGTTCGCAAATTGCTGACGGCCGAGATACAGGAAAAGATGGAGGCCGCCATCGACAAGCTGCCGGCGAAATACCGCGTGGTTTTCGTGCTGCGCGATCTCGAAGGCCTTTCCATCGATGAGACGAGCAAAACGCTCGGCATTTCTCCGGCCAACGTCAAAATCCGCCTGATGCGGGCGCGCCTGTTTTTGCGCGAGGCGCTGGCCGAATATTTTCACGAAACCAACGACAAGCCCCGCGGCTTTGCGGGCAAGGCCCGCGGCATCGCAGGCACGGAGGCGCGATCATGACCCACCGAAAAATTTTCAAAAACGTTTGTGACTTCATCGACGGCGAGCTGGACGAGGCCACGTGTGAAGAAATAAAAAAACATATTGCTTCCTGCCCAAAGTGCCGCATCTACGTCGACACCGTGCGCAAAACCATTGTGTTCTACCAGGCCAATGACGCGCCCAAGCGCCTGCCGTCCGCAGCGAAAAAGCGCTTGCACGCCGCCATTGCCTTGAAGTTCAAAGAAAAACGCGCTCCTAGCGCGGCCAAGGGAAGAGGAGAAAAATAATGTCATTCGCTTCATTGCTTGGCATCGTTCTGCTGGCGTTTGTGGCATTGCTGCTGTTGCGCCAAATCTATTTTAAACGGCAGGTGCGCCATTTTACGCCCGAGGAAGTGACCAGAAAACTCAAATTCAACGTTCCCCTCGTTTTTCTTGACGTGCGCACCACCGGCGAAAATCGCCAGGGGCAAATTCCGGACTCGCTCAATATCCCGTTGCACGAGCTGAGCTCGCGCTTGCCGGAATTGGAACCCTACCGCCACCGCGAGATCGTGGTTTATTGCGCCACCGGCACCCGCAGCGTGATCGCTGCGCATTTTTTGCAGAAGCACGGCTTCAGCGCGGCAAATTTGCGCGGGGGATTTGTTGCATGGAGGGCGAACCCCAATATATAACGGCACAACTGAAGAGCTATTACGCAGGTATACTCGTTGCAGGCTGGAATGTGAGTCAAGGATATTTTTTGCAAGATGCTCGTGGCAAAATAATTAAAAAGCTTTTTAAATCATCTTGCCATAAGTATCTTGCATATTCATAAAGTCACGGCTTTGCCCAGCTTTGTTGATATCTTTGTTGCGCCTGCTGCATGCGAAACGGCATTTCCATCGCTTGATAGGCTTTGATACTGGAATTTCGAGTGCGCCGTGTCGATCTGCGGTCAACGTCATTCCTCTTTTAATTGAAGGAAGTTCGTGCCCAAAAAATTTTACCGATACTTCCACCGGTTTCGAGGCCTTGTTGATGAGCTCGATGGTTGCCAAAGCTGCCGGTTCATTGTGCCGCAGCCGATATGGATATAAAACTTGTGGCGAGGGTGCAATTTCTCCGACTTCAATCAATTCCTTGGCGCGCTCCGGCGCAAAGGAGACGGCAAGACGAACATCCTGGCTCCGTGCCTCATACGCGGCAAACACATCCAGGCCGCCAACGTTGCCGCCGAGGCCGAAAATCATTTTGGCCCTTTCGTTTTCCGCCGCCCTGGCAAACGCGGCGGTCAGATTGAAATTTTTCAGCAACCGCAGTTCGGTTGCCAACTGCGTGTCGGTTTCTTCTTCCAAAGAACGGGTGCTCGAGGCCAGCGCCAGAAATTCGATCGGTTGCCATTTCACCGCGGCGCGCGGCATCCAAATTCGCGTGTGGGTTGGCTCGTTAAACGCAATTCTCGTTTCGGAGGGCCGCGGTGAATCGAGAAAGGTGCGGTAACTGTAGCGGAACAGCGCCGGCGTTAAAAGCCCGAAGGCCAACTGTGGCGAAACTTCATGATAAAAGCCGAGCCGGTAAATGAGGCGAATGCTTTGGTCATTATCAAACGGCGGTGGCGTTTGCGGCGGCCCGGTCAGCAAAGCGGCGCGATTCGCGGCGAAGGTCACTTCGATTTGCTGTCCCCACGGCGTGCGGCCGCGCGCGCCAAAACTGACTAAAAACGTTTGTTCGGTGTAACTCGTGTTGAAAGCGGCCGCGGGAGAAAGATGAATGCCCTGTGTACGCCAGGAATGCCAAGCGAGGCCCAGCCCCATTTTGGCCGAGAGCGGATAAGAGAGCGCCATGAGATAGGCGTTGATATTCGCGTGTTGCCATTCTGCATAAAAACGAAAGGCTTGGCGCTCAAACAGCAACGCCGGATTGCCCGCCGGCGCAAAAGGCTCGGCAGTATCCACCAAACCGCGATCAAAGGCAAAGGCGCGGATCGGTTCCAGACTCTGCGCAAATGAACCTGGCTGCAAAAACAAAAGCGCAGCGATTGTAATAAACCAGCATCGCATTAGAAGAGACTCACAATCTGAAAGCTCCAATATCCATACTCTGGGTAGTTGTGTATGTCACGAAGCCGCGTGCCTTGCTCGAAAGGGCCCTGGCCAATTTGAAAGCGAATGGATTCCCACGGCTGCCAGGAAAGCGAAAAATCAAAGTCCTCTCGAGTCAGAACTTTCCTGCGCCTGTTTATATCGAAATAGTCCGGAAATGACCGAATAGAGAAGCGGCCTAACAAGTTTAACTCGAGGTTGTCGGTTATTCCCCATCTGATTTGGGTGACAGCCAGTCCTATTCTAGTGCGCTCGCCGGACTCGTTGATATTAAGCTCAATTCCTAAAGTAGCATTTATCATGCCTCCAAGCAGCAGTGGCCCATAGAGTCGATCAAACTCGCGGATTTGTTCCCAGCCAAACCGCTCTTTAAAGCGCTCCTCATAACGATAATTGGCACAACTCAGCGAAAGAGCGCTCCGCCAGAAAGAGCTTTCACCAGCAACTGGATCTGGCTGATAAAACGATGCAGATTGATATCGGAGCTTAAAATATTCTGCCTTCCCTCCGGCTTCGAGCCAATCCAATATGCCGTAAATCCCAGTCAAGGACACAGTATGATGGCGCGATTCATTCGAGTCCCATTGATAAAAAGGTGATCTGGAAGTATCCCAATCCTCGCGTTTGTTTTTGGAAGACGACGTGATGGCTCTTCCAATGAGGTGAAAGGCATGCGCTGGCAGCCGATTACCGAACGTACCATTCCAATCAGCCAAAAATGCCTCCAGGGAAGTTGGTTCCACTTTCCATAAGTACTGGAATACATAACCCAGGTTCCAGCGTTCGCCTTGAGATTTTGAATAAGCACTTCTCGACTCCATAGTTTGATCTTCATATTCAGATGAGATTTTGCCATCAGTATATCCATCAGTATACTCTGCAACAAAACGATGAAATGTATGCCAGGGGCCGAGATAATCCACCCTCGGAGCAAAGCCAATCATGGTAAACTTGATAATACTTTGGAGTTCATTCTTCGGCGTGAGGCGGTAACCTTCACTTTTGTTTCCTGATGGTTGCAATGAAAGACCGATGGCGAGGCGTCTTTTCACCGTGTAGATAAAATCCAGATTAAAAAAGCGATAGTAGGAAGTAGATCGATCAATGCGGAAATCGTCGTTTTCTGTGTCGTTAAACTGGGTTGTTGAACGAGAATTAAGAAAATTGCCTGAAACGGATAGCATATATTGCCCGCTTGATAAGAATTTTGTCGGGCTTTCCAGAGCAAAGAATCTTATCGGATATTCCGAAGTGTTTTGTAAAGACCAGGCAAAAGGTTTTGCATAATACACCCAGCCAAGTTGATCCGAAGTCAATCCTAGGCGCCCGCCATGGGACAAATATACCCCGTGAAAGGTGTATACTTGATCCGTGGATTTATTTTCGGTGTTTTGAGGGCCTTTCCTGGTATCTTTCATGAACATGCCATCACCCCCAATCAAGAACCCGGACACAGGTCGATATGTCGCTTCCACTTTCGGGACATAGTGAAATTTTTCAAGATCACTTCGCCCTGGAAAATCATTTTCATATCTCGCCCAATATGTCATATTTGAAAGTCGAAGACTAAATCGGTTGCCGAGATTCCCGTACACAAATGGCGTCGTGAGAAAAGACTGAACGCCTTGTTCTTTTTCAGAAACCAACTGCTCAAAACCGCCGCCAAAACCGCGGACGATGCGGCCGAAATAATAATCGATGCCGTTGAAAGTCGAATCGTCATCGGACTGCGCCACCAAGGAAATAGGTGTAAGGAAAAGCAGCAGCCCGAGCGGCCAGAGCAGGCGTTTTATTAATGACGTGGACATTTGACTACTCCATTGCTTGATCGAGTGGAAACCTTTGTGCCAATTTAAAACATTGCGATAAAATGTCAAGCAATGAAAATGCCAGCAACCGATCTGATTTAACTATCTGATTTCACAACACAGATAAAATGGCGTTGGCAGAAAAACGTCGGAATGCTCATTTAAAAACGTCGGAATGCCGGACAAAAATCGCTGTGGAATAAATTCCACAGCTAAGAAGCGGAAGTCGCCTAAAGGCGACTTAAAAAAGGTTCACAGTTCACTCGGGGCTCAAAAAAAACTAAGTTGGGACAAAGTCCGCGTATGTCCATCCAATCCGTGAGTTAAAGCTTCCACTTCCCCTGCAAATACGCTTTCGCCACCTCCATCGCAGCGGCATGGTATCTTTGCGGCAGTTTGCGCAGGCGAGTTTGCAGGCGCGTCAAATTCTCTTCCAAAGGCAAATGTTGGTCAAGCTCGTCGCGCAGATTACGCAGATATTTGAACATGCGGTTTTCCAATCGTACATCGAAATCGGAATTGGGACTCGGGTTGAATCGACGGAGGGCTTTCTTAATTTGATAGTCCGACTCGGCAAAAAACAAGAAGGTCATACCCTTTAAATATTCGGTAACGGTGCTGCGGTGCAAATGCCCCAATCGTTGCGCAATTTGGGTGTTGGCATCGTTGCGGAATTTCAATTCACGATAGAGTTGCAGAATCTTGTCATCCAATGCTTCTGACGTTGGCGCCGGTGTCGTCCCGAGGCTCAATTGTTTGCGCACCCAATCCGAATCGACGATTTGGCTCATACCGAGAACTTTCATGCGCGCGGCGATATTTTGCAGCTCGCGGATGTTTCCCGGCCACGCATACGCTTGCAAGAGGCGCATGGCTTCCGCGGAAATTTTGCAATTGTCGCCCTGCAAGAAATGCGACAGCAACAACGCAATATCATCAACACGCTCGCGCAACGGCGGCAAGTACACGGGCAGAACGTTCAGCCGAAAATAAAGATCATCGCGAAATTCTTTGGCGGCGACCAGCTTCTCAAAAGATTGATTGGAAGCGGCGATCACGCGCACGTCCACCGTGCGAACTTGCGTGGAGCCGACGCGGAAATACTGCCCTTCCTGCAAAACCCGCAAGAGCCTGGCTTGAAAGGAAGGCGTGGTGGCGCTGATTTCATCGAGAAAAATCGTGCCCTTGTTCGCGGTCTCAAAGAAACCGGCTTTGGCTTGATGCGCGCCGGTAAAAGCGCCCTTTTCATGGCCGAACAATTCCGACTCCAGCAAGCTTTCGGCGAGCGCGCCGCAATTGACGGCCACGAAGGCTTGTCCGGCTCTTTTGCTTTTCTGATGAATCGCCTTCGCGATCAGCTCCTTTCCAGTGCCGCTCTCTCCGGTGATCAGAACCGGTGCATCCGTCGCAGCAACCCTCGGAAGCTCGGCAAGAATTTTCGCCAACGGACTCGCCGGTGAACAAATGATTTCGGGAAATTCGTGCTGAATTGTCTCGTTGGTTGCCAGCGGCATCAACGTCAATTCGCGCCGGAGTCGCTCGATTTCGGTTTGATGCTGCCGGCGCGTCGCTTCATTTTCTTCCCGCAAACGCGAAGTCGCGCGCACCATATCGGCAAACTGTTTCTCGAGTGCCTCCAGTTTCGTAGCCTCTGCCGCAATCATTCTTTTTTGATGGTGCGCGCGCTCAACGAGATAAGGTATGGACAAAAGTAGAATGCCGGCAAAGCCGGCGTAGAGCGGAAAGGTGATATGCGCCTTCCACAAGACGATGGCAGAAACAAAAAGCAACGCCGCGAGAACAATGGGAGTCCATATCGCTACTCGCAGCTTCTCCGGTTGCCAAAACGCCGCAATCAGTGCGAGCAGAACCAACGTGCAAATCCACAGCCATTGGGAAAATGGCCGCAAATAACTTTTGTTGAGCAAATTGTCGATCATTTGCGCGTGAATGCCCACCACCGGCATGGCCGGATCAACCGGCGTCGGTTTCGTAAATCCGAGTTGAGATGAAATCACCCCGACGAGCACCAGACTGCCTTGCAGCATGGTAACGGGCGCATCGTTTGCGCCAGCTTGCAAAACTTCGCGGACAGAGATCAGCGGGATTTGGCTGCCAGCAAGCCGGTAATTAATTCTGATTTGCGGCAAAACGGAATCTAGCGCTGCTGCAGAGAAGGCGTGGGCAAGCACCTTCGCAAAGCCCGGATAGGCGGCGTCGCCATTTCGCAGCAACAAATCGGATTCACGTATGGCACCATCAGAAGCGATAGAAAGATTGGCAAAGCCATAGCGTCCCGGCCCTTGCAGAAATTCAACAGCCGGTGCCTGCAATCCCGCAGCAGAGGGCGCCGAGACAAACGATTCGGGCAGCGGCCATTCCAGGCTTGCAAAGCCTCCCTCCGGCGTCGTGGTTTGGCTGATTGACTCGAAATAAAAACTGCCGCAGATATTCCGGTGCTGCGCCAAAACCGCGGCGAGCAAAAAATCGTTTTCGTCCGGCCCGTGCGGCCGCGGCCCCCAATAAATATCAAACCCAATCGTTCGCGCGCCAAGCTGATTGAGCTTCTTGGCGAGATAGGCGTAAATATTGCGCGGCAACGGCCAGCCGCCGAGACTTTCGATATCTTTCTCGTCAAAATAAACGATCCGGATGGGCGCCTCGAAGCGGCTCGCGAGATGGCGGCGCATCAGCCAATCATCCCACCCGCGCTGCAGGCGATTAAACGCCGGCGTCAGCAGGTATGAGACTACAACAATGATCAGCGGCAGCCAAGCTTTCTTGAGAAAATGCAAAATCAATTCAGCTCCCAAGCTTTAAAAATCCGAGATTAAATTACCAAAATCACGAGGCAAAGTCAAGCCTCGAACTGGCGCAAAAGTAAGACCTCGGTCTTGATGAAGAGCACCGTCCGGACGCTTTTTCATACGATTCTGGCGAGTTATCAAGGTTCAGCGTCCGGACGGTCTACCCGTAAGCGAGGCCTTACTCGCAAAATTTTCTTGGAAGACAAAATTGTTTTTAGTATCGTTCAAATGTTTAGCATATTGCAAGCATAACCACTTCAGGGCGCGAACTCTTAATCGCGCAAAGTTTGCCTGCACGGATGCAATACCTGCTTTTCAAAATTTCGTATGCCGCTTTAGCGGCATTCCACATTTCAGCCCCATGCCTTCAGGCCGGGGCGGCTCTCCAACAAGAAAGGAAATGCCCATGACTTTCGACTCCCTTCGCTCGCCCGCCATTTACCTGCGCCAAATGCTCGGCACAGTCCCGCACGAAGAGACGTTGCAGGAATACGAGACTTGGTGGGAAAAAGCCGGGCAGGCAATTTCGCACAGCATCGATCGGGCCGGCACGCCGTGGTTGCGCATGTTCGATCCGCTCGGCAAGCGTGTGGATGAAATTCTTTATCCGCCAGAATATTGGCAGATGCTGAAGCGCGGTTATCAGGCCGGTGTGATCTGGCGCGCGTTTGAAGAGCGCTCGCTGCTGCCTTCGTACCTCCTCGGCTACGTGACCTCTTTCTACGATCCCGGACTTTATTGCCCCTACACCGTCTCACTCTCGACCGCCGCGCCGCTCGATAAATATGGCAGCGAGAATTTGAAAGCGCGTTTTCTGCCACAGATGCTGCGAAAAGACGAAGCCGCTTGGCAGGGCGCAACATGGATGACGGAAATCAAAGGCGGCTCGGATCTCGGCGCGGCGGTGGAAACTGTTGCCAAGCCCGCCGGCGACAAATGGCTGCTGAACGGCGAAAAATATTTTTCCAGCAATGTTGGCGCGGAGTTGGCCGTCGTCGCGGCTCGACCGGAAGGCGCGCCGGAAAACGTTCGCGGTCTCGCGCTGTTTCTGCTGCCGAAATATCGTGAAGACGGCCATCTTAATTATTTCATTCGCCGAATCAAGGATAAAATCGGCACGCGCTCGGTGCCGACGGGAGAAGTGGAGTTGAAAAACAGCGAGGCTTATCTGCTTGGCAAACCCGAGTGGGGCATTTATCTGATTCTCGAAGTGCTGAATCTCTCACGCGTCGCGAATAGCATCGCGAGCGTGGCGTTGGCGCAGCGCGCCATGAGTGACGCATTGAACTACGCAGAAGGCCGCACGGCTTTCGGCAAGCCCGTCATCGAGCACCCGCTGCTGCGCAAACAATTTGAAGATCGCTTCGCCGCGTTGCAAGCCGCGTTTGCATTGGGGTGGGAATCCGTGCAACTGCTGAATGAAGTCTGGCGCGAGACACCGCCTTACTCCGATCGTTATCATTTATTCCGGCTCGTGGCGCATTTCGCCAAATATTGGACGGCCGAGTTCGCGGCGCAAACAAGTAAATGGGCAATGGAAGTTTACGGCGGCATTGGAACATTGGCGGAATATCACGTCGAGCGCTGGCTGCGCGAAGCGATGATCCTGCAAATTTGGGAAGGCACGCCGCACCGTCAAATTCTCGATGGCCTCGAAGTCATGCAACGCAAAGCAGCGCACCGGCTGCTGTTCCAGCATTTGGCGCCGATGGCGGATTCACAAAGATTGCAGGAAATGACACGGCAGGTTGAAAAACATCTTGTCCTTTCGGCAGAAGCGAAAGAAGCCCAAGCCGAAAAGCTTTTTCAAGATTTGGCGCAGTTCACGGCGAGTGCATTGTTGCGCAAGATGCAAAAGTAGAAAGTTTTAGTGTACTGTTACCATGAATTATGTAGTCCCCGCTTGTGGGCGGATATTGAGAACAGCGACCCACAAGGGGTCGAGACTACAAAAATTAAAGTAACAGTATGCTAGCCTCCATGCCTCAAATCCCCTCCGCAAACGCAAACTCCGTGCGCAGCTCTTCTTCAAACCGCAACACACTCTGATTCTCGTCAAACAGCCGGTAACGAATCTCGCAATGCTCGCCGCTCGGATTGCCGAGGGTGATCGTGCCGCTGGGACTGGCAACGGCGTCACCGAGCTTTAAGATTTTGCTCAGCCAATCCATCCAGCTCGTCATTTGCTCGAAGGGCGTGGCCTCTTCTTCTTGCGACGAGCGGACGCTGCGCTTCTTTAATTGGCCGACAAGCACGAGGTGATCCATCGCGCGCGTGGCGGCGACGTAGAACAGGCGCTTGCGCTCGGCAATCACTTTTTCGCGGTTGCGTTTTTCGATGATCTTCTTGATCAAAGTCGGCGTCGGCTCGAAATCGTTTTCCGGATCCGGCGCTTCGAGGCCAAGCTCGTAACGCAACGTGCGCAGGATGGCGCCGTCGTCTTTGATTTTCATCTCGGCCGTCACATCGTCGAAACGCACCCCGCCTCCGGCGGGGTCGCCGAAATTGAAATACGCCGTCAAGTCCGGCACGAAAACCATCGGAAACTCCAGGCCTTTGGATTGATGCACGGTCATCAACTGCACCGCGCCGCCGAGCACGATGTCCACGTCCGCCTCGCCCTCTTCGTCAACGTAATCGATGCGCTCGTTGAGCCATTGCGTGAAAGTCAGAAAATCTTCCTGATCGTTCAGCGTCGCGCTGCGCGCCCGTTCCAAAAGTTTTTCGATATTCGATATCGCCTGCTCACCGCGATTGCCGCGCGCGAGGCTGGCAAAGAAGCCGCCTTCGTCGAGCACGAGGCGGAGAAATTCCACCAACACCATGCGGCGGCTGAGCGCCTGCCAGCGTTTCAGCGAAGCATGTGCGCGCTGCAAGGCACTGAAATCTGGCGGCGAGAAATCATCGGCATATTGGCCGATGCGGCCCTCACCAAGCGAACATAGCTTCTCCCAGAGCATCTCTCCAACCGGCAGGCTTGAAAGCAAATAAATGCCCTCGTCAGTAACGTGTCCAATCGGCGAGCGCAAGAAACCGGCCAAATAAATCGCGTTGTCCTGATCCGCCAAAAAACCGAGCAAGTTGCCGAGGTCGACCACCTCCTGTCGTTGATAAAATCCTCGGCCCCGCACCACGATAAAATCGATGTTCTCCCGGCGCAAGGCTTCTTCGTAAACCTTGAGCTTGGCGCGACGATTCAACAGAATCGCTATTGCCGGCCGCCGCGCCGCCGCTTGCTCGCGCACGTATTCGTAAAGCGGATCGTCTCCCGCCAACACTTCCTTGATTTTGGCGGCAATCAGATGCGCCTCTTTTGTATGAGTATCAATTTCTTCGGTTTGCGGCTCGGCTTGCAAAGCTTCGTCCGGCTTCTCGACATTACGATCCACGAGCAGCAATTCCACACTGCCTTTGCGACGATTCCCGGAGCAAAGCAGGCGCTGCGGCCTGGCCTCATAATCTTCGTAAAACTCCTGCCCCATCAATTCTTCAAAGAACAGATTGAAAAAATGAATCGGCTCCGCCGCCGAGCGAAAATTGTCGCTGAAAATGATCTCGCCTGATTTGACCGTCTCATCGGCAGGCAATTTCTCGCGATATTCCTGCTGATAATCTTTTTCGTTCTCGCTGGAAGCTGCCAGCGCAAAGGGCTTTTGATGCGTGCCGCTGACGCGGTTGGCGGACATCAACTCGTCTCGCACTTTGCGAAACAGCGTCACGTCGCCGCCGCGAAAGGAATAAATCGCCTGCTTCTCGTCGCCGACGATAAACAGCCGGTCGCCGAAGAGTTTGTTCGCGTCATCCGAAGCAATCAACTTGACGATTTCCCACTGCAAAGCATTGGTGTCCTGAAACTCGTCCACCATGATGTACAAATATTTTTCCCGCAGCTCGCTCACAATGTGCGCGTGCTTGGGTGATTTGAGCAAGGCCAGCACTTTGATTTGCAGATCCTGAAAATCGAGATAATGCTCTTTGGCCTTTTCCTCTCGGTAAGCTTCGAGACAGGAAGTTGCGACTCGTGCGAGCGCCTTGCAAATATCAAAGCCGGCTTCTTCCACCGGCCAGTTGATCTCAAAATCAAAAATATTCGTGCTCTCCAAAGTATTCCGGAGCATCATAAAGCAGACGCGCAAGCGATCAAGATTCTCAGGCACGCTGGCCCAGGCTTTGGCATTGGCGCCGCTGAGATTGCATTGCTCCAAAATATTTTTCATGACCAGCATGGTTTCAGCGGGATCGAAATCATCATGCTTCGCAGCGGCGAGCAACACATGCAAACGCGGCAGCAACTCAAGCAGCTCTTTGCGGCGCAGACTGAGCTTATTGGAAGTATCCTCCGGCGGATTCGGCGCCGCCAGTTTCAATAACACCAGCGCTTTCTCAATCGTGCCATACGCGCTCAGTTTATAACAAATCTCGCGCAGCACGATCTTGCAGTATTCCTCCAAACGGTTTCTAAAATCGTCCCATTCGAACGTCAAAAAATCCCGCAACCATGGCCCGGTCTCCTCACGCTTTTGGATGATGGCATAGATGATGTTGGCAATGCCGGTTTTTGACCACTCGCTGCTGAGCACCGAGAGATCGGGATGCTCTTTGTGCTCCGCCAATTCGTTGATGACGCGGTCGATCACGCGACGGAGAAAAAATACTTTGTCGGTTTCGTCCATAACCCGAAAATACGGGTCGATCCGCGCCTCGATGGGATACTCCCGCAGCAGCGCCGCGCAAAACGCATGAAACGTGCTGATGCGATTTTTGAGAAAATCATCGCGCAGTTTCTTGAAATGCTCGTCGCCGGTTTTCTCGATCTCCCGATCGATGGCCGCATAAACGCGCTCTTTCATCTCCACCGCCGCCTTGTCGGTAAACGTCACCACCATCAAGCTATCCAGCGGCAGCCGCTGCTCGCGCAAAATTTTAATCATCCGTCGCGTGAGCACTGCCGTTTTGCCCGCTCCCGCGCCGGCGGAAACGCATAGGTTCCGTGCAGTATCGGTGGCGAGGTGTTGGAAGAGGGTGGGGAAGAATTTTTCTGTGGGCATAAGCCAAAGCTATAATCAATGTTTTGGGATTAATGCATTTGGATTGATGGATTTTTGGATTACTGGATCCCAACATTCCAATAATTCGTAAATTCGTCTCAATCTTTCGGCGGGTGCCATCCTGCACTCACCCACCGGCGGCGTGCACGGACGACCGTCGGATTATTGAGTTGCAAAGCTACTACCGTTGCTCGGCCAGTCGGGGTCAAACCAACGATCTGGATTTTATTTTCATCCCAACTAAAATGTTCTTCCCATTGCTGTTGCAAAGGATGAAACAAAGATGCGCCTTCTCCAGTCAAGGGATCAATCCCGGTTTGCTGCGCACTTTTGTAGACATTGCATGAGAAGCAAATCAAGCAAAGATTATCCGGCGTCGTCGGCCCATCTGCGGATTCGGGAATGATATGATCAATATGCATCCGCAGCCCACAATTTTCTTCTGTGGTCAGACAGTAGGCACACCGCCCTCTATCCCGTTCAGCAATCAGGCGACGCAAGGTAGGAGGAGCAGGCATTGTGATTAATCAGATAAAGTTCCGGACGAGGGGAAAACCTTATATCCGCGCCGCGCCAGCAACCGATAAGCTTCGGCTTTGCGCAACATGAGGTGCTGCGCTTGTTCCATCAGATGCGTTAACATTGCCTGTTCTGCTGCGGTTAGTGGAGAGCTCTTCTTTTGCTCGGCGAACGATTCGAGTTGATTCTGTTGCTCTTCGCTCATCATGCCATTCGCAATCTGCCAAAGCTCGGCATCGCTCATCAACGGCAGCGCCGCCAGCTCCGATCTCGTTTCCGCAGACAGATCATCCTCTAGCGCCGGCAGCGACAGCGCAATAAACTGCGTGAGCGCCTGTTCCAATGAAATGGAAGCCGTCGCCGCGGTTTCTCGCGCGCGTTCATAAAGCGCGTCGGGCAAAGCAACTGTTACCATACGATGAGGCATTGGTCAAATCTCCTTATAATGATGATAAACCAATGTACGAAAATATGGGTTGGTTGTCAAAGCCAAATTTCGGAATCCGGAGTCGGCTGACCCTGAGCATACGAGCCGAATAGTATCACACGCTACAGACGAAACTCCTCGCCGATGCGGCGCCCGAGTTCCGCGATTTGTTCCATTGTGATCATGCCAGACTTTCTGTTACGAATTCAGTACGAAATTTGACGACAACTAATTCATCGATCATAGCGTTCCAACACTTCTTTAAGCCCGTAAACTTCCATCCGTGTCATACGGTCGATCAGGTCGAGGCAGCGCGTTCGTATTGTCTCGTTTTTACTTTGACTATACACTCTCACGAGTAATTGGCTCACTGTGTTTGCATCGACTGCGCTGTGCGTTCGAGTATCGGCAACCTCCTGACCAACGGCATCAAGAAAGCGCTCACACACCAGGCATGTGACATCAGGAAGTTTGGCTGTTGTATTTTCCAGGGCATAAAACAAGTAGAAGTGATCGGTAGTAAAAGCCGAACTCTGAATGAACGACTCGATTAAATTGACATGGTCACTTAATTCTTCACCCTCGAAATTATGGAAGCATTTTGCTGTTTCAGTCCGCACCTTTTCATTGGGATCGTTGAAGAGTTGCTTTAACGCTTCTTCACAGAATAAACGAAAATGCGTTTGGTGTAAATTCGCACTAAACACTTGAGCCGCGCCAAGCCGTTGAGTGTCTGTGCCAGACAAACAGAGTTGAGCAAATGGACGCGCTTGCTCATTGTCTAACGAGGCCAAGCAGGCCTGCCGAGCGCCAGCCATTGCCACTTCTGGCAATTCAGATGTAATCATTCGTTGAAGAATCGACTCAAGAACTTCAAAATGGGTTTGTAAAGCATAAAGCAAGAAGCGTTCAATATGAGGCGTTCCTAATAGTATTTCGTCAGCATCACAGAGTTGCTGGAAGAGGCTGGTTGCCAATTCTCTGTCGTGTTTCAATACAGCCGTTAGTGTTTCGGCAACGCATGATCGAACGGCGATTGACGGATCCCTAACCAACGCTTGCAAAGTTTTTAGAAAATAAGGAATGCGGTTGCCATCGTAGAAAATCAATTCTCCAACCGCTTCCGCAGCAACGCCACGAACCGAATTGATTCCTTCTATCAGAACTTCATGGAAATAGTTTTGATCATTTTCATGATAGTATTCACCGCCTGGGGTCTTAGTTCGCCATGACTCTTGGCTTGGGTCAGGATCTTGGGTAGCATACCAGGTAACAATTTCTAATGCGTCATTTGGCAATGGGAGCTTTGCTAGTTTTGATATAGGCTGACAAATCCAACGACTGCAGGGTTTATTTGACAGTTGATGGCATCGTTGGCATGCTTGCAGCACAATTTGTACATCAAGGTTGGCATCGGTAATGCCGCGTAGAACTGCTTGAAAATAGTTTTGATGAGTATCAGTTGGAAACTGTAACATCAATATAGCAAAACGTTCAGGGTTTTTCTTAACCTGATTTTCAAGTAGTTTTGACCAATCATCTGCCCCATGCACATATTTGCCATCTTGTCGAAATCGGGTATACTCACGATTATGCTTTGCAATGGCTCGTAGCCATTGCTCATCTGTCATTTTATTTGCCGCGACTTCATTTATTGCGGAAGTGCCCTTCCTAAATTTCAATGACTTAGGCTTTTGCACTTTTACTTGCAGTTCGCCGAACTTCCGGTTCCACTCTGCCAGTCGCCGATTGGCAGCTACAGAACGGCGTGAGGAAAATATAGAACGTAACAAGACCAATTGAGCGCGGCCGCGCACCTGACGGCCACTAGCGGTTTTTTCCCGCTTAGGGTAATATCCCAATATTATCTCTTCAAGTTTTGCCAAATGTTCATCCGAACAGTGTGGTGTAATTGCTTCAAGAAGCTGTAGCGTTGCATAGTAGTAGTCACTAAAGTAACCCGTTTGCAACCGTGCTGATCGTTCGCAGAGATAATCTGCAGCCTCATCCGCGAATCCGGCTCCATTCGCAGTATAGGCTCGGATCAACAAAAACTGGATAGTTTCAAAATTCATGCTGCGAAGCTGCTTTGCTATAGCGCTGAAAGCCTCTCGATCGTTTGTAGTCAAATTAGACAAAGCGGTTTCCATGGCTCTTAGCAATGAATCGTCGATTCCATAGCTAGCGTCGTAGTGTCGATGTCTCCAAATCGGATCTGTCCACGGTGGATCGCCCTTTCGTTCCGCAGTTAATTCCATCACGCTAAGCATAAAAGGTAGCGCGTGGGAAACAAATGAACCTGGAGCACGTTGGGCACTCTCCACCAATATTTTATCAGAAAATTGACTGTTGGGAATTGTACCAGTGCCGCGATCAAATGGATTGGTCTGTCCAGCAGCGCAACTCAACGTCAGGCACCGATTGAGGTAGTGGCCGATAGCCTCGCAGACCCATTCCGGATGTTTTTGGGGCATGAAGTTAATCATGTAGTGCCAGAAATTGCTAATCACTGTAAGAGTTCTTTTTCCCTCAGCAAGATTGGCTTCATCAATCAATCGGAGAAAGAGGTCAAAAAAGCGGCGTCCTGCGCCAAGCTCGGCTGACCGCATTATGGATGTCAGTCGATCTCGCCACACCTCGGATTTTCCGAAATAGGGCTCTAACAACTCAGCTACAGGATCCGGCAACTGTCTCTGCACACTCGATAATAACCTCACCACCTGATTGACGCGCTCTTCATCCTGATCTGCCAGCCACTTTTCTATCAACCCAAGCGAATCGAGTAACTGAAACCATGATACAGAATGATGCAAAATACGCCAAAATTCTTGCGCGTGAGGATCGGATTGTTCACCCATTAGCGGGGCGATGATATTCCACTCCTCTACAGTTGGATCAGGCAGTTCTGCCAACAGATAAAAAACGACCTGTTTTAGATGCAAGCGAATTTCAGAAAGAGTAAGCAACTCTTTAAGGTCACCAAGATAACGGGCGCGATCCGCGTCACGTTCATGAATTAGGATTTGTCTAACTTGTGCTCGTCGAAACAGGTGCTGTTCGCTGCCTCGCAAAAGCGGCAGCAACTCAAGGTCGCGAGCGGCGAAGCGGCGCGCATAAGCATAGTCAAAAAAATTCTCATGGAAGAATGAGTAGCTATTGCTATCATTTATCAAAACGTGTTCAGATGCCATTTCTTTAGCATCGTTTGGGCATTCATCAACGACACTTTCCGGAGCAGACAATATTTGCCGATCACTCATGTAATCGCAGAGAGCGTCAACAACTTGCGTCCACTTGACCTGATGATTAAGGCGGGCGCGAATTGCCCCTTGCTTGTGATTCCAGAACCGATCATACAGCTCTTTGGCAGTTTTAAAATCAAGGACAGCAAGATTAGAATCTGACGCGATTTCTGCCAGCAAGCTCAAGTGCAATGGAATGGATAACAAATCCAATTGCTTATTGTTTAAACGTTCCGCATTCAATCCAAGTTTTGCAACGATCTCTTTAACAGTTATATGAGACAATTGGTTGATCATCACCGTTTCAACGCCACTTTCCTGCCGTGTTAGACTTCGCAGTCGGTGATCATTATCCAGATCGAACTTTCGGCACGCAAACAAGATACGCATTCGTGGATGTGCTTGCGCTTGCTTGATGATCGCATCAACGCAATCGAAAAACTGAGGATGACGGCCGGAGGCTAGACTTACGGCGTCAAGTTGGTCGATAACCAGCACGCAATCTCGTCCCGCTGCGATAGCCGCGAGAACATTCGCAGGAGAACTTGGCAATCCTAATTGCTGACCAACATTATCTGGTAATTGGGTCGGTTCCAAACGGTCGACGCGGAAAACAAGCACCGGCAAACCCTGCTTACGAAGCGCATCCACTACTTGAAGGATAACACCGCTTTTCCCTGCACCTGCTGCTCCTACTAGTAAGACGCCTCGTTTACTCTCCGAAGCTGTGAGCAAACGAAAAACAGTCTGGGCTTCATCACGGGGGATTGTGGTGCCGCCAATTGCCATGCTACGAAGAGGACGCAAATAACGATCAGTAGCTTCGGCAATAGCAGCCAATACATGCGGGTCTTTACCCCACTGGCAACGATGATAACCTCGGGTTTGCAAATGGTCCCAGATGTCGTGCGCTGTTAGCTCTTGATGCACATTGTCAAGCGCCAATTGCGCCAGAATATCTAAAATCGTTGCAGGGTTGCCTTCCACAAGAGTCGCTAATCGACTTTCGACTGTCCTGCGAAGGAAATCTTCGCCAACCGTTTCGACGCCAATTCGCTTGAGAGCCTCGTGGGCATCTGTTTGAGAGCAATTTCCCCAATAGCTGCTAAGTTGATTGAAGTTCGCTGAGTGCTGATCGGCTTTCAAAAACTCTCGGTTAAACTCTTCCCATGTTGCAGCACTTCTTGCTCTGTTGGCCAGCTCTTCTAATTGAAATGCGGCATGGGTAGAAACGAAAACGCAAAAAGCCTGGGGTTCCCGAAGTTTCTGCCAAAAGTGCGATAAGACCCTTGCGCTTTCCAATTCCGCTAACGTCCAATGTCCACTGGCGCTGTGTTGACGCTTGACTTGATGATACTCGCGTATGTCGTTTCTACGAAGGTAGAACTCTACGCCTTCACCTTCTGCGCCAGGCGGTTCAAGACGAATTGAAGTTGCCCGTTCGTCGAGAACATCTGCTATGCAGTTCACTGTCCAGCGGCTTTCATAGCGATTGCCGAGTTTGTCTGTTGGTCCTCCAGGTAATGGCATTGTTATGTTTCTCTTTTTATGATTTCAAATAACGCGGTGTCGTTAATGGATCAAATCCAAGATGTGGTTCCGAGAAGCCGCGCGCTTGATAATCGGTTTTGCCGATGGTGCGCCGGCTGCTGGTTTTTCCGGCCAACTCTTTCTGCGCCGCAGCGAACTTGTGATCGGCATAGCGCAGAAAAATCAGCCCCAGCACCGGCACGGAATATTCCGAAGACTTCAGCTTGGAATTGGCGCGCAGCTCATCGGCAGCGTCCCACAAGCGTTTCTCAATCTCGTTGCGATTGGCTGGCATGCGTCAAAATTTTTATTCCTTGTTCTACCCGAATTTACCACGGAGGGCAAATTGACATGAGCATATAATTTAAGGAAGTTTCAGAAAAAAGCAAGAAACATTCTGCTTCGGCAGCGAGATTATTCCGTTTTCTCGTCACCGGCTTACCTCTTTGCATCTTTGTCCTCCAGTTTCAATTTAGGGCGGTGAGCTTTTGAGGGCGTTCCTCGACTTGTTTGATATGCTCGACCGGCAGAATATCTTCCGGCATCGTGCCGCCGATGCGCTGAATGGCCGCGCTCGATAATTTTGCGCGAGAAGTCATAGAAGTTGTGGCAAAGCACGTCGTGCAGCTTCACGATTTTTGCCGCTCCCCGCGTGTCCTTGAGATCGATATAAATTCGATACATGAGTTGCATTTTTGGAATTTTGTGTTATATTTGAAAGATGTATTGGAGTGGTTCAAAATCATGAAAGTCATCTTCGACTCCAGCGCTTTGATCCCTACGATCAAATATGCGGTGGAGGAAAAATGCCTTTGCGAGTATCTGGCGGAGTGTGTCGAAATTCATATTCCTCCGGCCGTACAGCGCGAGACCGTCGTAAATCCGGAAAAGTTTTCCGGCGCCGCCATGCTGCAAGCTTTGATCTCTCAGAAAAAAATTTTCGTTGATGCGGTTGCGCCGATAGCCCAAACTGAAGAGATCCTCTCCGGCTATAAGCTGGGACGCGGCGAGCAGGAGGCGATTTTGCTCTATTTGCAAAATCAGCAGAAATTCGACGCGGTGATTTTGGATGATTACGTTGCCACCATCGTCTGCCGGCGGCTGCAAATCGGCAGTATGCTCCTGCTCGATATGATCGTGCGATTGGAACAGGAGCGCCTCTTGCCGCACGATCTGGCCGTTGCCATGATCACCAAAGTCGCCTCGCGCTATAATCGCGGCTTCGTCGAGCACTCGCTGCAGATGATCGGCGAGGAAAAAGTCTCCCTCGAGCCGCCGCCGCTTTATGTCAAAGAAACTCTCGAGCGCTACATCGCCGGAAAACTCCTCGTCGATCATTTGACGCCACAGGATGCAAGCTGGCGACAGCGCTTCGCGCAAGCCTATCGAGAGTATGCGGCCGGCTTGCTCAGCCTCGGTGGCATGGCGCAGCCTCTCCAAGTTTCCGCATTTGAAATCGATCGTGTGCTCGAAACCATTCAACTGCCGCTAAGCACGGGCTTGGTCGAGCTGGAAGAACTATGGGATGCGCGCCGCGCCTCAACCAATTGGCTCAAGCGTTCCAAATCACTTGACCGTTTTTTAAGAGAGATAAATTGAACTTCCTCGATGTCCTGCAACATTACGATACTGTTCTCTTTCTTTTTCTCAATCATCTCGTCGCGAATCCGATTTGGGATGCATTTTGGGTGATCATCACCACTCAAACTTATTGGATCGCGCCGTTGGCCGTCGTCTGGCTCTTGCTCATTTGGAAGGGTGGAAAAAGAGGGCGAGCGGCGGCCATTTTCGCCGTTCTCGCCGTCGGTTTAAGTGACGTGATCAGCGCGCGCGCGCTCAAGCCTGGCGTCGGACGGCTGCGCCCGTGTTACGAGCTTGAGAATGTGCGACTCTTGGTGCCCTGCGGGGGCAGGCATGGTTTTCCTTCCTCACACGCCGCCAATACCTTTGCCGCTGCCATAACCTTCGCTTGTTTTTATCGCCGCTATGCCGGCCTCTTTGTAACGTTTTCTCTTCTCGTTGGATTCTCCCGTATCGTGGCCGGCGTGCATTATCCGGGCGACGTGCTTGGCGGTTTTATTTTAGGCGGCCTCATCGCCGCCGGCATTTTGCTGCTCTATCAAAAATTAAGCCGCTCGGGTGAACCTGCGTCTGGGCAGTTTCCCAAAACATAAAGTAATGACATTTTCTCATTGCACTTGTGGTTATATTTTCTTATTTTGAATGGTTAATTGTTGAGTGGGTATTGGGGGGAGAAAAGAACACCTTTACAGGATTTAACGAACTATGTGGAATTTGTTTTTGACGCAAGAGGAGGATGAATGGATAAGCGATCGCGAGCTTCACTGACCTATCGAATTATCACGGAAATGCTCGGTTTGGCGCTGGTTCTGGGCGCGTTTACTTTGAGCACGGTCACGGATTACACCGCCCCGATCCTTGTCCGCAATTTGACGCTGTTTGCCATCGTGTTTGCCGTGTTGATCGTGACCTGGTGGCGTTTGAGCAGCATGTACGAGATCGGCCTGCTCGGCGGCAAAACCGGCATGTTCGCCGGCATGGTGCTCGCTTTCAATATCGCGCTGGCGCCCGTGTTTCTCCGCTTGATGGTGTCAAACAACGACGGCATCCGCAGCCTGGCAACGGCGCTTCTCACCGGGAGCTTCGTCATCGTCACCGTGTTGATGGCGGTCTTGGTGTATCGCTCCCACGCCTATCGTTCCAAAGCGCAGTGGCGCATCGCTTCTCACGCTTCATGGCTGATGAGCGGAATTTTTCTCGTCTCGCTGTTTGTGCCGCTTTCGTTTGCGCCGGTGGCGGAATTTCCGGGGCGCTTTTTCTTGTGGATTGTCGCGCTTGCCGCTTTGCCGATCTATCAGCGCATTGCCTCCAACTTCGTGGCGAATCCGGCGCAGCCGGCGCGAGGGCCGTCTCCGGTTGCAGTTTCAGGCGCGCCGCCAATCGCCTCGAATGCACGTCCATCGGCTCATGCCCCTACGCAGTCTGCGGATGACAGAGGGCCGCATCACGAGCGCCAGCCCCGGCGCAACCGCGGCCGTTTCCGCCGCCATTCCGGGCCGTCCCGCCGGCGCATGTGATCTCCAACTTATTAGAAACGAATCATTAGAGATGAAAGAAGGAGTTTAGTTTATGGCAGCAGTTTCCGAATTTCGCAATGGCATGGCCATTCTGCACAACGGCGATATCTGGGTCGTCGCGGAATTTCAGCATTTCAATCCAGGCAACTGGCGCGCGATGATCAGGACAAAGCTGAAAAACGCCAAAACCGGCCGCGTTGTTGACCATACGTTTCGCATGACCGACAAAATCGAAGAAGTTCGCCTCGACGAAAAGGATATGCAGTATCTCTACGAAGCCGACGGCAATCTCTATTTCATGGACACCGAAACGTATGAGCAAACGTTTATTGCGGGCGCGCTTTTAGGCGACCAAAAACGGTTCTTGAAAGAAGGCAATCTCTGTCACGTGATGTTTTACGAGGGCAAGGCCATTTCCGCCGATCTACCGTTTTTCATCGAATTTAAGATTATCGAAGCCGAACCGGCCGTTAAAGGCGACACCGCCACCGGCGTGACGAAAAGCGCCGTGATTGAGACCGGCGCGAAAGTGCAAGTTCCCCTTTTTGTGAAAGAAGGCGACGTGATCAAAATCGACACGCGGACGGGGAAATATCTGGAGCGGGTGAGTTAAAACGCTTCCCAGCTTGCCAATTTAGGGACTGATTTTTAATCAAGGCCAATGACATCGAAACCCAATCCTCAACGCGGATAATCCACAGCCAAACAGTAAAAAATTATCCGCCGAACCTCACCGCAGCCGCCGAGTGCCGCCAAAAGAAAAATTTCAGCCGAAAAAAAACCTCGAAACGGAGAACTGACGGCATTACTTTAAGGGCACCAAAACCTATTTTATTTAGTTTAAGACAAGAGAAGTTAATGATATTGGAAGAAAAGCAGTTTGAGGAGCGTTTGCGTCGCGGGGGGAAACTCCCGGAACACGTGGCGATCATTATGGATGGCAATGGCCGTTGGGCCAAAAAAAGAGTCTTGTCTCGCGTCGAGGGCCATCGCGAAGGAATCAACTCGGTGCGTGAAATCGTTCGGGCGTGCGGGGAGTTGGGCATCGGTTATTTGACCTTATATACGTTCTCCAAAGAAAATTGGCGCCGGCCCAAAGGCGAAGTCTCGGCGCTGATGGCGCTCTTGATCAAAACCATTCGCGCCGAAGTGGCGGAATTGCAGCGCAACAACGTGCGCTTGATGACCATCGGCCGCCTGGAAGATTTGCCGTTTTTGGCGCGCGAAGGCATGGAGCGGGGCCGCCGCGTTTTGCGCCGCAACACCGGACTGACGCTCAATTTGGCGTTGAGCTATTCGAGCCGCCAGGAAATGGTCGAGGCGATGCGCCGCATTGCGATCGAAGTCAAAGCCGGCCGCTTGCAGCCCGAAGACATCGACGAGCTCACGATTTCTTCTCATCTTTACACGGCTTCGATTCCCGATCCCGATTTATTGATCCGCACCAGCGGCGAGCTGCGGTTGAGCAATTTTCTGTTGTGGCAATTGGCGTATACGGAAATTTACGTGACCGACGTGCTCTGGCCGGATTTTCGCCGCAAAGAATTTTATCAAGCCCTCCTCACCTATCAACAACGAGAGCGCCGCTTCGGCAGGGTAAGCGAGCAGCTCGTTGCTTCTTCCAATGGGCATGGCCAGGCCGAGATGGCCCTGACAAGCATGGCTCTGGAAGTTTAGAGTGTTACCCTGAAAAAACTATCATCCCGCCTGGCGGGACGAAGATTTTTTTAACGAACCGCTAATTCACGCGAATGTACGCTAATTTTTTATTCGCGTCGATTGGCGTTAATTCGCGGTTGACAGATTTGCTTGCAGCAAATTGCCGCGCTACGCTTTGACATTTTAATGACTATGAATTTCCGGCGCTGGCTTTTTCTGGCCGTCCTGCTGGCAGCCGCCGCCATATTTTTGTCGCTCGAGGGGTGGCGCTTGCTCAAACGCAGCGAGTGGCTGCAAAATTACGTGCAGCAACAGCTCGCGGCGAAATTTGGCGAGGCGTTGCAGTATCAACACCTTAAAGCCAATCTTGCGGGCGTACGTTTGCGCCAAGTCACCTACACGCCGCCGGGAGGCGCTTTTGCCGTTTCGATTGAAGAGATCAGCGTCACCTTTCGCCTTCGCGATCTGCTGAAGCGTTTTCTGCAAAATCGCTCGCCGCAGCGCGTGGCCGCTGCCGATGTCGCGCCGGCGGATTCGCTCTCTTCACCTTCTCTTGCCGGATATCATCTGGTTGTCTTAATCGAAAGCCCGCGCGTGATCTTGCGCGGCGATTGGGAAACTCGCCTAAAAAAATGGTTGCGATCACAATCTGAGCTTGCTTCATCTGCCGCCGCTTCCCATGCGGTTCAGCCGCTTCGCCACTCCCCGCCTCAATCCAGCCGGCAAAAAGATTCCGCCTCCACCTCGTCTAATGCGCGTGCAACGAACCGGGATTGGAATTTCGATTTTCTCAAAAGGCTGGATGTGCGCGACGGCAAGATTCTTTGGGATTCGCCGGACGGCCGCGAGCCAGTTGTGCTGGCGGATGAGATCGAGGGCAATTTGGATCCGGCGATACTAACCAAGCGCCAGGCCAAATCCGAAGCGCAACTGAGCGGCAAGCTGCTGGCCGCAAGCGACTACAATTTTTTCATCCGCGCGCTCATCGATATGAAAAGCGGCGGCATCGATTCGATCAAAATTGCTTTGCACGAGTTGTCGTTGCAACGATTGGATGATCTTTGGAAGCTCCGCCAGGAAGTTGCCGCTGCCGGCGATGAGAAAGCCGGGGCGCCCGATTCGATGGCAACTCGAGAGCCTTTCTATAAAGCGTGGAAAATTGGCGGCGGCGTGCTCAGCGGCCGATTTCTCATGTCGCCGAAATCTTCCCGGTTGCAAGACAAGGGAAATGATTCCATAAAGACCGCGATCGACCAAGGCTTCGCGAGCACGGCGGCGAAATCGATCGCGGAATTGCAAGTGAGCGGCGAGCTGCAAATTCGCGGCGGCCGGTTGCAATTCGGCGAATACTACCCCGTCACGGTTGGGGCGATCGAAGGCGACGCGCGGCTCAAGGCCGGTGTGCTCGAATGGCATAGCCGCCAGCTCATCAACAAACAAGCCGTGCAGCTTACGGGCACGATGCGCTTTAACCGGCTCCTTCGGCCCGAGCTTGATCTGGCGGTGACCGGCGACTCATTGATGGCAGCGGAATTTCTCTTTCCATTTCTGCAGGCCGGCAAGAATTTAACCCACCATTCCAGCGACTCCGCCATGGCCAATTCTCGCGAGCGCTTCCCGATTCGCGGGCGTCTCTCCTTGCAGGGCCGGATCGCCGGATCGCTCGGCGCGCCAAGCCTCGAAGCGAAAATTTTTTCACCGCTCCTTTCGTTTGACAACCAGCAGGTGCAGCGGTTCTCGGCGCATCTTCTTTACACGCTGCCGTCGCATCGCGGCGGCGCCGACTCGAGCATTAAATTGATTGCTGGGGCCGGCGAATTGGACGGTTTGCAGTTAAAAAGCTGGGGTGAATTGAATCTGCGGCACCCGCAGCGGCCGCTGCGTTTGAACGTCGTGGCCAATGGTGAGATCACGCCGGTCGTCCTGAATTTGATGGGCAAAAACGAGGGGGAACAATCTGCCGCGCTGCCGCGTTTCAACGCCGCGGTCACGGCGCAAATTACCGGGCCGTTGCAGGCGCCAAAAGCCCAAGGGCAATTTACTCTAAATGTTTTGCACGAGGCGAACGCGGCCAGAATTTTGCCCGATTTGACGCTATTGGAGAGCGGCCGCTTTCTCGGCCATTTCACTTTGCACCAAGACACGCTGCGAATTGAGACAAGTATCGATTCATTGGCGCCGGCACGCCAAACCGTCGGGGGCGATTCCAAGCTGCCGCTGGTCGAGCTGAGTGGAGAAATTTACGGACTTTTTGCTCGCAAGGCCACGCGGCCAAAACAGCGGCCGTTGTTCAAATTGCACGGACACGGCGTTCAGTGGCTGCCGGCGATTTTGGGCAAAGCGCTTCCGGCAGACATTGTCTCAAATCTCGTTTTCGACACTTACCTGGATGGCCATGCGGATAGCCTAAACATTCGGATCGAAGGCCGGCGCAAAGCCGAGGGTTATACACTCTTCCAGCTCTTCGGATATCTTCGTTCTTTTGAAAAAAATCGGCGTTTGATCTCAGGCGATCTCAAGCTGTTTCCCGGAGCGCACAATGAAATCGCGGCTTCGTATTCGGCGGATTGGCAGGACAGCGTTTTTTATGTGACGGATTTGCGCGCCGAAGACTGGCTCGACGGCGGATTGGAAATCGCAACGGCCGGCAACCATGAGATTCAAGGGAATCTGAAAATCAAAAAAGCGAAGTTGTCGCGTCTCGTCGAGGGCGTGGCGCGCGAGCTGCCGAAATATGAGGGAAATTTGTTCGGCGAAATTCGTTTGGCCGGCACGCTCGGCGCGCCTTATGCCGACGGCGATTTTTGGATTCTCGAGGGGCGTTTCAACGGCATCGGCAATTTCTCGCTCACTGGCAAAACCCGCCTCGACGGCCGAGGCTGGCAAATTAGCAACGTGGAAGTTCGCAAAAACGATCAGCTCTTTTTGCAAGGTGAAATTGGCTATCAGCGCGCGACGCGCGAGCCGCGGTTGGAACTGCGCGCTCAAGACGTCGATCTCAGCGAATTTTTGGGCGCGGCGGCCGGCGTGTCGCCGGGCATCGTGACGGGACGCATGAGCTTCGATCTAAAAACCGAAGGGGTGGTGCGCGCGCCGGATGGCAGCAAGCGCCTGCCATTGCGCGGCTTTGTCAAAATGCAAAATGGCCGGGTCGTTTGGTTTGCGTTTGATGAAATCACGATGAATATGGCGAGCGAAGAAACGGCGGATCGCAACTACTCCTATCTCAGCAAAAACGGCGTCTTTTTTCATCAAGCCCGATATGAGAAGACCAGCGCCTTCGCTCTCGAAGGCAAGGCGTATTTGCCTTTCAACCTCGAAACGCCTGTTGATCTTTCCCTTGCCGGCGACGGCAATTTTCTGGCGGTTTTGCCCGATCTTACCGGCTTTTTTCGGCAGACGGCAAGCTCGGGCCATCTCGATTTGAATGTGGCCGGGCCTTATAAAAATCTTACCTTGCCCAATTCCTACTTTCGTTTTAAAGACGGTTTCCTGAAAATGAACAAGGTGGCGCCGGCAGCGCACGACATTGTCGGCGAGGCCTTCGTGGATGACCGCGGCGCTTTTATCAATATTTCAAAATTGGAGGGCAAAATTGGCGACGCCACGCTGCAATTGCGCACGCAAGAATCTCCGCCGAAATTATTGGTAACTGCGACGAATGGCGCACTGCCGATTTACTATCCCTTGCGCTTGGGCAAGTCGCCATTGCACTTAGGCACCATTTTGGTGAAGTCGAGCGACAACGGCGTGCTCGTCAACGTTCCGGGATTGATGGAGCGCGGTGAGGTCGGCCGGTTTACAATCGCCGGCCAGGATAGTATGGAAGAGTTTTCGCTTGCCGGGCCGTGGGCGCATCCGCTTTTCAAAGGGCGTTTGGCTCTCGAAGGCGTCGATTTCATGTTTCCGTTTGACGAGAATGCCGAACCGGCGGATTCGCTGGTGCGAAAAATTCTGCTCAACAGCGAATGGGACGTGGTGGTGGAAAGCCGCAAGGACAATCGCTACGTGCAGAAAATGCCGACGGCGCTCGACAAGGTTTACTTGAATTTTGGCATCGACGACGCGCTCAGCCGCTTGCATTTCACCGGCATCTTGCAGGACAGCACCTTCCGCACCGAGGGCACTTTGATTTCCACTCGCGGGACGGTGGAGTATCTCGATCTCAATTTTCGGGTGGAGAAGTTCGGCGCCGAGTTCGACAAGAGCGACTGGCTGCCGATCGTTTATGGCCGGGCGTGGACGACGCTGGCCGACTCGACCAATTTCCCTTATCATGTTTATCTCACGCTGCACACGGTTGATTCCGTGACGCGCGAAGAAGTGGAGCGCGGCCGCTTTCAAAATGCTTATTTCAAGTTAAGCTCGGATCGGCCGGGCAGCATTTTGGAAAATACCCAACAACAAATTCTGGCGACGCTCGGCTACTCTCTGGAGAACGTCCGCGCCAAAGCCACCGAGGCGGTCGGCATCAGCACGGATAATTTGGTTTTTCGCCCGTTGATTCGCCCGGTGGAACGGCAGCTCGAGCGCCATCTCGGCCTCGACGTGGTGCGGCTCAGCTCGCGTTTCACGCGCAATTTTCTGGTGGCCAATTTCAACAACGACACTGCCTCACGTTTGGCCGCGCCGGCGCCAAGCGAAAATCACAAAGAGAGTGCGGCGCTCGCCATGCTGCAGAGCACGCGGCTGTTGATCGGCAAATATTTATGGAGCGATCTGTATCTGAATTACATCGGCCAGGTCGAAGTCGGCCCCGACGAAACGCTCGCCACGACGCTCAAACCTCGCCCGCTGTTGCGACACACGTTGGGCTTGGAATATCGCATCAACCCGGCGATGATGCTGCAGTTTGAGTACGATTACAATCCTTTGCTCGTCAACAATAGGGAAGACAGCCGCATCTGGCTGCGGCACTCATTTCCGGTGGATTTTGGGGGGAAGCCGGATGAGAAACAAGAATGAGATTTTTAAAGCGGGACTTTCACTCCTTCCGCAACACAATATCCCCGCTCGTCTCGATCTGCACGAGCGTGCCGCCATTTCCCATCGCCATCTTTATCGTTTTGCCTTCGCTGCCGTCGAGGTAAACCGGAAAATCCGAACGAATTTTGCCGTATTCCGTGCGCGCCGAAATTTGCACCGCCGCCGAAGCCGGCAGCGCCAACGTTACCGGTTTGTACGTCGTGAACAAGTTGATTCTGCCGTTGGCCGGCAATTTTTCAATTTGCGAAACTTCGATGGGACTGCTGTCGCCGCGCACCTCGATAGAGCCGGCTGTTCTTTTCAAAATGACATATTTGTATGAGTTGGTGACTTCCACATTGCCGCTGACGCCGTCGGCCATCACGCTGCATGAGCTGCCATCGATCTTCAGGTTGCCGCCGACGTTTTCGGCGCGGATGGGTTTGTACGAAGAGAGAATGGAGACATCTTTCTTGATGTCATTCACAGTGACGCTACTCGAGTTGCCATCAACAGTCAAAACGCCGCCGACCTGTTCGACGAGAATATCCTGGTAGGAGGTGCGAATGGAAACGTCGTTGGCAATCACGCGCGCGGTCACGGCGCTGGATTGTCCGGAGATTTTCAACGCACCGCCGATGCTATCTACCTGAATCGGTTGATAGCTCGACTCAATGATGGCATCCTGCCGGACGCCGGCCACAGTAACGCCGCAGCTTTGTCCATTCACCGTCAGCTTCCCGCCAATTCGCGCAACGTTGATCGGCTTATAAGATGAAGTGATGAGGCAATCCCCGCCGACACCGGCACCCTTCACCTCGCTGCTTTGGCCGTTGATGCTCAGCGTCCTGCCGATTTTCTTGAAGCTGACCGGCTTGTAGCTGTTGTCCACGCGGGCATCGCCGGTAATATTCTCCAACGTGACCGCGCCGCTGCTGTTGCGCACTATCACTGCGCCTTGAAAATCGCGAATCTCGACGGCAGCATAGTTGTTTTGCAAATCAAGAGAGCCTTGGCAACGCTCGACCGCAACCTCGCCGGAGGTGTTTTCGATTTGCAATGTGCCATTGACATTCTCGATGGTGATATCGCCGTACTGATTTTCGATCACCAAAGCCTGGCTGGCGGGCACCTGCACGCGCAGCTCCGTTGACATCGAGAAGCCGTCGGCGTTGCGGTCGAAGACCAAATTCATCAGACGGCGAAACCCGCTGTCACGGCGCTGATATTTATCGCGCGGCGTTTTCAAAGTGGCGCGAAAACCCTGGCGATACGGCTCGAGCACCAACTGCGTGCTTGTAAAAAACTCTTTCACGAGATCGGGGTCAGCCTTGCTCAGTTCGACGATGGCTTCTGCCACAATTTCATTTTGCCCTTGTCCGGTCACGATAATATCAGCCTGTGACATATCGATATACAGGGTTTTGCCCGGCGCCGAAGTTATGCGTTGTGAATAAGATCGTCTCTCCGTCACACGCGCGCGCTCGCCCGCCGTCGCAAAACTCCCGCTGAAAGTCAATATCAACAAGAGAACAAAAACTTTTTTCATTGTTGTCGCCATTTTCATAAAGCACCTCGCGTTAGCGAAATTACGGGATCGCCGGAGTGGTGGACTGGTGGATTAGTGGATTGATGGATCGCTGGATTGATGGATTGGTGGATTGATGGATTGGTGAAGTCATAAAATACTTTGCTCCATCACTCCAATGCTCCATCACTCCAATGCTCCATCACTCCATTACTCCAACACTCCATTACTCCAACACTCCGGCACTTCATCAACCAGACATTCTCAACAATTCCTGAAGCGTTTCTTTTTTATCTTGCAGCGCGGCGAGCAAATAGCGCCGGATGTGCGCGTTGGCCGGATTGGTTGCGAGCGCTTCCTTGCATCTCAAGATTTGCGCGTCAATTGTTTCAAGGCGGTCGCGATAGAGCAGCATCAGATCAACGTCCAGCTTCGCCATCTGCGGCAACGCGATGGCCTCAAGCTCGGCGATGGCGGCGGCATACTCGCGTTCTTTCTTTTCAACTTGTTCCAACGCGGCGCCGGCAAGCAATCGTGAGTCGCTCGGCTTAGGCTTGAGAAGAAAATAAGAACCTAATCCAACTGCCACGAGCAAAACCGCGGCCATGCGCAGCAGCGTCCACTTATGCTCTTGCAACCATGCCAGCCGGCGCTTTTGTTGCTCGGCGCGCAGCGCGTTTTCAATCTTCGCCCATAGCAGCGGGTTTGCAACCGGCGGCTTCAGGCTTTTCGCAAGCGTGAGCAACTGCACATCCTGTGCGAGCAGCCGTTGGCACTCGGCACAGCTTGGCGCGTGGCGATTGAAAACGGTTTCCTCCATCTCGCCCAGTTTGAATTGGCGATAAACTTTACAACTCATGGCATCACCTCGGTGCGAATATCGGCAAGCAAAGCACGCAAACGGGTTTTGGCGTTGAAGATTTGTGACTTCACCGTTCCCACGTTCAGCGACAAAATCTCGGCGATCTCCTCTTGTTTAAGCTCCTCCACCGCAAACAAAACAAAGCACGCCCGCATGCGCTCGGGCAGCGTGGCGATGGCCTCTTCAAGCTGCAAGCGCAATTCGACGCTCGGTAAAAAATGATCGGCGGTTTCCTCTATCGTCCGGCGCCGGTCGCTTTGGCGCTTCTGAATCATGTCGAAGCAAACGTTCATCATAATGCGAAACAGATAGGTGCTGAATTTGGCGCCGAACTGAAATTGCGTGATGCTGCGATACAGTTTGAGAAAAGCCGTCTGCACCGCATCTTCGGCGTCTTCCTGCCGGCCGAGCATGCGCAGTCCCATGCTGAGCAACGGCGGCTCGAAGTGCCGGTAGATCGTTTCGTAAGCGCGCAGATCGCCCTGCTGACAGCGGCGGATGATCTCGTGCTCGTTTTCAAGCTCGCGAACCAGAGCTAGCGCTCCCAAAAATGCGTGAGCGAAGTCGGACTTGGGCGTGGAGATCTTTCTAAATTTGAAGCCTCGTCTGCCCAAGTCCGACTTCACAAACAAAACAAACATGAATTCACAATTCACCTACTTAGACGGATAAGCCATGGATAAGGTTTAGTCTCTCTAAAATGAATTCTATGCTTTTTCGGCAAACATTTTTAAACCGCGAATCAGCGCCAATGAACGCTAATATTTTTTATTCGCGTAAATTTGCGTTTATTCGCGGTTAAGAAAAAACCTTTGCAAAATTCAAACATTTTGTTAGTTTTTCGTACAAGAGAGATGAGCGAAGTCGGACTTGTGCAAACAAAAATTACTTCAACTAAATCCCACGGGCACAAGTCCGACTTCACCCTCACTCCAGGAGCACTCATGAACTATTCCGAGGCTTTATCTTTTACTTTTCAAGACAAAGACTGGCTGAAAAAAACGGCCATTGGCGGCTTTTGCCTCTTCATTGCGGTTTTTTCGGGCATTCTCTTTTTCATCGGTTTTTTTGCGATCGGATACTACCTCGCCGTGCTCCGCAACGTCATCCACGGCGAAGAAAAAATCCTGCCGGAATGGGACAATAATTGGGGCAAATTTTTTGCAGACGGCCTGATGGGCGCCATCATCATGCTCATTAATTTTCTCGTCATCGGCGGTTTGGGCGCGATCGTCATCGTCGGCCTCGCCACCTCCTCCGATCTCGCCGACTACGAAATGGTTTTGGGCATCGTGTTCACGGCCATCGGCATGGCCATCGGTCTCATCGTCACCACCAACCTTTGCTTCGTCCAGTTTGCCAAAACCAATGATTTTGCCGCCGCTTTTCGCATCTCGGAAATTGCCGATTTGCTGAAAAATGATCTCGGCAACTTTCTGACCATTGTGATTTTTGTCTCGATTCTCAATGCCATTCTTTTTTTGGCCGGGCTTGGCATCTTCTCGCCCTTCACCAACTTTTGGGGTTATTTGATCCAGGCGCATCTTTTCGGGCAATACGCCAGGAGAGTGAGAACGGCCGCTCCGGTTATCCAATCGGCTTGAGGCAAAGAAATCCGCCGTGTTGGACAAGGTCTCGATAAATTTAAAATAAGCAAACCGCGTAAGACAGACTGGCAGTCTGTGCTACGTTTCTGTGCTACGGTTATGAGTCAACCGCTCAAAATTTGGAAAATCTCCCTGCTCCTGTTGTTGGGGCTTTTGGTGTTCTTATTTTTAGCGGCCAGCACCGTCGCGGATATTTATTGGACCTTCGCCAACCCGGCGATAGGCATAACGTATGAATTTGATCCGATATTGGGGCGAATCGAGGTCGTGGGTGTGGAGCCGGATAGTCCGGCCGAAACGGCCGGCTTGCGCACCGGCGACGTCATTTTAACTTACAATCATCTGCCGGTAACCAGTGAAAAAGGTTTTGATCGAGCGCTTCAAAGCGTCGTCGTCGGCCAAACGGTGGAGCTCCTCATATTCCGTGGCCAGGACGAATTAAAGATTTCATTTCTTGCTGAGAACCCGCTCAAAGTTTATACCGAGAAAATTTTGCTCGGCTTGTTGCCCGGCGCGTTTTTTTGTTACGCGTTGAGCTTGATTGCCATCTTCGTCTTCTTCAAAAAAATTCAAGATCGCATGGCCAATATTTTTTATCTCATGCTGTTGTTTTGGGCCTTGGCCATGCGGGATACTTTGGGTATGGGCTCCAAATTGGATGCGATTTTGCCCGATTGGCTCGAATGGCTGCGCTGGCCATCCTGGCCGCTGGCGGTCGGGGCCTTTCTGCATTTTTGTTTGATTTTTCCGGCTGAGAACAAAGCCTTTCAAAAACATTATGCGCTTTTTTTGATTTTGATCTATCTGCCGCTGATTCTGCTCATACCCAAAATCTACGCGGAAATCACCCAGGCGCGCTGGGGAGAAAAGCTGTTGGATTATGGTTGGGGCATCTGGCTCACGCTCAACTTTTTCATCGCCATGATGGTGCTCGATCATTCCATCAGGCGCGCGCCCAATCCCTATATCAAAAAGCAAGCGCAAATCATGGCGTTGGGAACCACGTTGAGCTTGTTGATTTGGTTGTGTTATGCGTTTTTGCCTGATCTCCTGTTTGACGCAAAACTTCCTTATGCGGAATTTGCCGCGCTCCTCCTTATTCTGTGGCCCGTGACGCTGGCTTACGTGATCGTCAAACACCGTTTCATGGACATCGACGTCATCGTAAAAAAAGGCGTGGCGTATGCGCTGATGTCCGGCTTCGTCGTCGCGGCCTATTTTCTGTTGGTCCTCGGCGTGGGACAGCTCGTCCTGTTTTTGACGGACTCGCAGAGCCGGCTTGTCACCATTATCGCCACGCTGCTGATTGCCGCCTTGTTCAATCCCGTTAAAAATCGCGTGCAGAATTTTGTCGATCGCCGCTTTTATCCGAATCGCTTCACCTACCGCGAAGCCGTGCGGTCTTTCCGCCATCAGCTCGTGAATGTGGTGGATTTGGAGAAATTGATCGAGCTATTGAAGTCGTTTCTCGTCGGGACGATGCGCGTTCAGCCGGTGGTGTGGTATATGCGCCAAAGCGCGACGGCGAAGTTGACGGCTAATGCCGCCTCGGGCCTCGACGCCGCGGCGCTGCCGGATTTTGCCGCGGAAGACAAAGCGATCAAGCGGCTGCAGGAAAGCCGGCAGCTCGTCGATCTTTCTCTTTTAAAAGAGCATCTTGCCGGCGACGAAAAAAATCGTTGGGAACGATTGCAAGCCGAATTGGCGCTGCCGCTGTTGTCTAAAGGGAATTTGGTGGGCATGTTGACGCTCGGCATGAAAGCAGGCGACGAGTCTTATTATAAAGAAGATTTGGAGCTGCTCGCGACGATGGGCGACCAAATCAATATCTCGTTGGAAAATGCGTTGTTGACCGAGGAACTGCGGGAGCAGGATCGGTTCAAAAAAGAACTCGAGGTGGCGCGGCGCATTCAGTTGAGCTCACTGCCGCAGGCCGACCCGCAGATTCCCGGACTCGACATCAGCGGCATTTCCATCCCGGCGCTGGAAGTCGGCGGCGATTATTACGACTATCTTGATTTCGCCGACGGCCGGTTTGGCGTCGTGATCGGTGACGTTTCCGGCAAGGGCACGTCCGCCGCGCTCTACATGTCGCAGCTTAAAGGCATGTTGCAAGTCGGCGCCAAGCACCATCGTTCGGTGAAAGAGCTGGTGGTGGAGGTCAATGCCATCACCTATCAAAGCATCACCGCGCAGTCGTTCATTACGTTGATGTGCGCGGCGTTCGACGTCGCCTCGCGGCGCTTGAGCCTGGTTCGCGCCGGCCATCTGCCGCTGCTGCATTACTCCGCCACAAAAAAGACCTGCCAACAACTCGTTCCCAAAGGCATTGGTGTGGGTTTGGAAAATGGCGCACTGTTCAAAGCCGAGTTGGAAGAAATCGAATTGCCTTTTGCTGCGGGCGACGTTTTTCTTTTTTACACGGACGGCATCACCGAAGCGCGCAATCTTGCCGGCCGCGAATTTGAGACGGATGTGTTGGCAAGAATCATTCAAGAGAATGGCTGGGAAAATGCCCTGGCGTTGCGGGAAAAAATCATCGCGCAGGTACACCAGTTTGCCGCCGCGGCCTCGCCTCAAGACGACATGACGCTGGTGGTGGTGAAAGCAAATTGAACTAAAAATTTCTCCGCGAAGTTCTCCTGGCGAAAAATTTTAATTGCTACTCATCATTCTTTAACTTATATTTAACGAAGCAACAAAATCAGAAGGGCTCATGCTATGGAAATACGACTCTCAGGAAAAGCAGCAGAGATTGTGAAGGCGAAAGTGGCGTCCGGGATATATGCGGATGCGTCAGCATTTATCTCGGATATCGTTTTACGTGCCGACGAATTTGATCAGTTCAAGCTCGAGAGGCTTCGCCGGGAAATACAGCTTGGTCTCGACCAACTCAATCGTGGTGAAGGCATTCCGTTGGACATGGATGAAATCAACCAGGCCATTGACAAAGAGCTTGGACGCGCGAAATGACATCACGCCTTATAATCTCCCCCAATGCCAGGATGGACCTCATCGGCATTGGTATCTATACGGAAAAGCAGTGGGGAAAACGCCAGCGCAAGAAATATCTCAATCAATTAGAAAGCAAAATCCGAAGATTAGCGAAAAATCCCGCCCAAGGGCGACAACACCACGAACTGCCTGAGGCTCCTTACGGGTATCATGAAGGACGGCACGTTATCTTCTACCGCCTTACTTCCGATGGAATCGAGATTATCAGGATTTTACATGACTCAATGGATTTTCTAAGGCATTTCGATTGAATCGAGATTGTCACGGAAATCGGTTTTCACCCTGAAAAAAAGGTTGGCCGTATCTTAGACCAAATTCCGGAAAGAAGTGTTCCGGATTGGGATTCAAAAACATAGCGGGGTATGCTGCGGCGCTATTTGATCTTGATTTTACACACGCTAAATCCGCCCCGATTTCTCTGCGAAGTTCTTTTTCCAAAGAATTCTCACAAAGGCAGCTCGTCATTATTTGACTCAGTCGTCAACAATGGCGATTCCAGTGCGGCGTCCGGATAAGTGACGCGGCCTTTTCCGTCGATGGCGATGATACCGCGTTCCAGCAAGGCTTGCACGATTTTTTCCGGATTGACTTCTTTGTGTTTTTTGAAGCAGGATTTGATGCTGTTCATCAAGGTCGTTTTCTTGGCGGGCCGGGCTTTGCCGGTTTTTAAGTGTTGCCGGCGATAGTCTTCGACGAAATCATCGAGACTTCTCTTCACCGTTGTGGTGGCAGGTTGACGACTTTTTGCAGAAGCAGGCCTTGGGGCAATCTCAATTTTTGAAGCTTTGCCATCAATACGCTCGACCTGGCGCCCGGCGCTGCGCAACAGGTTCACCACGTGATCCAAATCGGCGTCTTGCGATAAAATAAGAAACTCGGTTTCTGGCGGCATCTCCGCCGACAATCGTCCCGCCCAAAATGCCAGCCCGAAATCCGCGGCATTTTTCCCCCGCTTCTGCATGCCGATGATTTCCAGCTTGCCGTCGTTGATGGCCGCGGCCAATAGCGGCACCACGCTGACGTGTACCTTGGGTGCAATGCCGCCGTAACATGCAATCGCCCGCTGAAATCCGGCCAGCGCTTCCGGCAGCTCTTCGATCTGCCTTGGGCAATTATCGAGGTCGATCAACAAGGCACGCGTACCGGAGTTGGTGATGGGATATGTTTTCATTTGGATCAGTCCATGTGGTTCGTAAGCTTTCAATATAGCACAAAATGACAAAGATGCAAAGCGTAAATTTTCATTGCATTTTAATTCATATCCGCTTATATTTCTTGAATGGACAAAATCGATCCGTTATGTCAAGCAAAGCGACCCCAAGGGAAGCGGATATTCGGGCAAGAATTGAAGCTGTTCGTCAACGGATCACCGCCGCTTGTGGCCGGGTAGGCCGTGATCCGGCAGAAGTGGCGCTCGTGGCAGTGACCAAAACCGTGCTCGCCAGCGCGATCCAAACTGCTTATCTCGCCGGGGTGAGGTGTTTCGGCGAGAATCGCGTCCAAGAGGCTGCCGCCAAAATTTCCCCGGCCTTTTTGCGCGAATTCGGCGGTGAAAGATCGGGGCCGCAATGGCATTTAATTGGGCATTTGCAAACCAACAAAGCCAAAAAAGCGCTTGAGCTTTTTCAGGTCATTCAGTCCATCGATAGTCTCCACTTGGCGAAGGTTCTGCAGCAACACGCCGCCGCCCGGCATTCCCACGTGGAAATTTTCATCGAAGTGAATACTTCCGGTGAGCCGTCGAAATTCGGCGTTTCGCCCGATCAAACCTTGCCGCTCGTGCAGGCGGTGGCGGAACTGCCGAACTTGCAACTCACCGGCCTGATGACGATTGGCGCATTAACGGATGATGCTGAAATCATTCGAGGTTGCTTCCGGCGCTTGCGCGAGCTGCGGGACGAGGTTGTAGCCGACAATTTGCCCGGCGTGCATCTGCGGCATCTCTCCATGGGCATGACCGACGATTTTGAGCTGGCCATCGAAGAAGGCTCGACGATGGTGCGCATCGGCCGGGCACTTTTTGGCGAACGCGCTTGATTATGTTCTAAATTTTAATTCGCTTTGTGTCAGCAAAAGGCGGCGGCTGGCGTTATATTATCCCCTACGGAGGATCATTTTGCGACTTACACCGCTTGATATCAAGAAGCAAGAATTCAAGCGCCTCATGCGTGGCTACGATCCCGAAGAGGTTCACACTTTTCTCGAAATGGTCGCCGAAGAGTTTGAAATCTTGCAGCGCGAAAAAAACCGCCTCGAAGACGAGGCGCTCAAACTGCGCACCCAGCTCCACGACTATCAAGAAGTGGAGCGCACGCTCAAACAAACGTTGATGAACGCGCAGGAGTCGGTGCAACTTTCTCGCGACAACTCCAAGCGGGAGGCGGATTTGCTCTTGCGCGAGGCCGAGCTGCAGGCGGAAAAAATTCTCGAAGACGCGCGGCACAAGCTGGCGCAGCTCAAAAACGACCTGCAGATCGTGCGGGCGCAAAAAGATTCATTCGCCCGGCGCCTGCGCCATTTGTTGGAGAGCCAGCTCGAGTTGATCGGCGTTTTGGAGCTGGATGACCTCGGGTTCGGTGAGAACGATCATCGGGACAACAATGCTCCACCGATGCGCCAGGAAAAAGAGCAGGCTTCCAGACCGGCGGCTCGTCACGCCGTTCCAGACCCCAGCCGGGCGACGAGCACGGGCATGGTTTCGCGGAACCACGCGCCGGTGAAACGCCCCGAAACTCGCCCGACGGAATCGCCGGTTGGAGCCGGGAGCCGGACAGGCGCTATTCCCGTCGGCGCGGCCAATCGCGACATGACCAAGACGAAACCCGGCGACTCTTCCGACGGGAGAAAAGAACCGAAAATTTCCGATCACTTTATTACTTGAACTTCAGCAACACGACTTGAACTTCAACAACACAAGGGCTGCATCATGGCGAAGTCATTCTTTAGTAGTTTTTTAGTAGCGGTATTTTTGTCGGCGGGCTGTGCGTCTCGTTTGCCCATGGTGGACGAAGTGGGCAAACCGGTGACCAAGGAGGAAGTCAAACAACGGCGAACACAAAAGAATTTTTGGCTGTATACCATCGGCGGCGGCGCTTTGAGCTTTGGGGCGAGTTTTTTTGCGGGCGTGCTGGTTGACCGTAATAGCAGCAGCGACAATCACACGACGTTGTGGATCATCACCGGCGCCGGCACCGCGCTCGGTACGGCGCTGTTCGCTCACAACGGCGGTGTGCGCGATTTCAACGTCGCCGTCGAAGCAGTGAAGGATTCCCGCAAAGAAACGGCGAATCAAGGCATCGTGGAAGAGCAAAAGCGGCAGGAACAAATTGCCGCGGAAAAGAAAAAGCTCGATGAAGAGCGCAAAAAGCAGGAAGCCGAGCGCGAGCGTTTGATGGAAGAAATTCGCAAAAAGCAAAAGAACGGCTCGGATAAACCGTAAATTTTTCGCGTTGTTGTAGTCTTGCCCCCTTGCCCCGCCCTTCCTTAATTTTACCTTATTTAAGGAAAGGCGGGGCTTGTGGGGCACTGTTGGAAAAATGCCTTCGACAGTCGCCCACAAGCCCCGATTCTCCTTGTCTCAACTTTATGAGAGTCGGGGCAAGGGGCGAGGACTACCTGAAAATGGCAAAATATTTTGCCTCTTCAGGCCTAATCTAGTCAGGAAAGGAAATCCCTCACGCATGAGCGAGCTGCGCCAGCAGATTCAAGAAGCGACCCATGTCCTTCGCCAAAAAACCTCTCTCGAGCCTGCGATCGGCGTGATTCTCGGCACCGGCCTCGGCGGCTTGGTGGCGGAGATCGAGCAAGAAGCCGTTATTCCCTACACCGAAATTCCGCACTTCCCGGTTTCAACCGTCGAAAGCCACGCCGGGCGATTGATCTTTGGGCATTTGGGCGGCAAGCGCGTCATGGCGATGCAAGGCCGGTTTCATTATTATGAGGGCTACAACATGAAGCAAATCACCTTTCCGGTGCGCGTCATGAAAGCTCTCGGTTGCCAGGCGCTGGTGGTTTCCAATGCTTGCGGCGGCCTCAACCCGCTTTTTGCCCCCGGCGATTTGATGATCATCACCGACCACATCAATCTGCTCGGCGACAACCCGCTGATCGGGCCGAATGACGACACGCTCGGCCCGCGTTTTCCGGACATGTCCGAGCCTTACACCAAATCGCTCATCGCGCTCGCCGAGCAGGTGGCGTTGGAAGAGAAAATGCGCGTGCAGAAAGGTGTTTACGTCGCGCTGACCGGCCCAAATTTGGAAACGCGTGCCGAGTATCGCTTTTTGCGCCAAATCGGTGCGGACGTGGTGGGCATGAGCACGGTGCCGGAAGTCCTCGTCGCGGTGCATTCCAACATGCGTGTGCTCGGCATCTCGGTTGTCACCGACTCCTGCTTTCCCGATGCATTGGAGCCAGTGGACATCGCCAAGATTCTCAAAATCGCCGGCGAAGCCGAGCCGAAGCTGACGCGGCTGATGAAGCGAGTTATCGAAAAGATGTAACTTGAATTTAGCGAATCGTCATGAGCATTATCGTATTAGATGAAATTAAAACCAAGTCGCCGCCGCGTTTTGCCACTGAAGAAGAATTCGAAGCGTGGTGCGATGAAGATATGAAGGCAGATTACGTCGACGGGGAGGTTATCGTTATGACGCCCGAATCAACTTTACATGGCTTTTCCGAAGCGCGTTTTGGCGGCTTGCTTGAAATCTTCGCCGGAGAAAACGATTTGGGCGAGGTCATTTCCTCCGGCAATACGCAAGTCCGCCTTCGTGTTGGCTTGCGGCGCAATCCCGATGTTATTTTTGTCCGAAAATCGAGAGCTCACATCATTCGCGAAAACTACATTGATGGTGCCCCCGATTTGGTGATGGAATTCGTTTCGCCAGAAAGTGAGACAAGAGACTGGCAGGAAAAATTTGCCGAATACGAGGCTGCTGGCGTGGGGGAATATTGGGTCATTGACCGGCGGCAGCAACGGGCGGCAGCTTTTTACCTCGACGATGACGGACGCTATCATCCCATCACACCCAAAGAAGGCAAGCTCTATTCTCATGTGCTGCCAGGTTTTTGGGTCAAGCTGGAATGGTTCTGGCAGACGCCGATTTTGCGTGCATCTCAAATGGCTAGAGAGATGGGAGTATTGTGACGAGAAAGGATTTTCTAGCAGAAACGGCGCAATTCCCGAAAGCGCGATACGCGATTGGCACGAAAAATTTATCGAATACGAAGCCGCCGGCGTGCGAGAATATTGGATCATCGATCGGGAAAATCAACGCCTTGCCGTTTACTATCTCGACGAAGATCGGCGTTATCAGCCCATTGCGCCTCGAGACGGCAAGCTCCACTCGCACGTGCTGCCGGGGTTTTGGGTGAAGATCGATTGGTTCTGGCAAGGGCCGCTGTTTGATACTTATGAGATGGCGAAGGAGATGGGAATTATAAGTTAGTTTGTCTATGTAATATCGTTGGGCTATGCCCAGAGGCTTAAAATTATGTCAACGGCAATTGCACCCGCATTTCATTCACGCCAGCATACAAAGCCGCTGCATTTTCCTGAATCGGATGGAAAGCCTATGGCCGAAACCGATAAGCATCGCAACCAAATGATTGCTTTGCTCAACGCCTTGGAAGAATATTATCGCCCCGATTCGGGGATATACGTCACAGGCAATATTCTCGTACATTATTGTGACGAAGCCGGTGAATGGAAGTTTCTTGCGCCCGACATTATCGTGGTGAAAGGCGTGGAGAAAAAAGACCGTGGCTCTTATGTCATCGACGACGAAGGCAAAGCGCCGGACTTTATTATCGAGCTGGTCTCCCCCAGCACGAAGGTAGAAGACCTCGGCAACAAACGCGTTATTTATGCCGGATGGCGCGTGATAGAATACTTTCTTTTCGATCCGACCGGCGAATTGTTTAGCGGGCCTTTGCGCGGCTTTCGTCTGCAAGGCAACGACTACGTGCCGATGATGGGAGCGCGTCTGCACAGCAAAGTTTTGGGATTGGATTTGGTCGTCGAGCAAGGGCGGTTGCGTTTATATGATCCCAAAACCGGCCAGCGTTTGCTCACGCACGAAGAATCCGAAGCGGCTCGACGAGCGGCGGAGGCCAAAGCGGCATCGGCAGAAACAAAAGCCGCGCAAGAGTCTGCGGCTCGACAGGCAGCGGAGGCGGAACTGGCGCGTTTGCGTGAAGAGTTAGCCAAGCTGCGCGGATAAAAATCGTAACGCCAATACAAATAAAATCATTTTCGCGTCTAAAGGCACCTCAGGATGTACAAACCATTTCCACAGCACCTCAATCTCCCTGTTATCGAGAAGGAAATTTTAGATTTCTGGAAAGCGCAGGATATTTTCAAAAAGAGCGTTCTCACCCGCGACGAGAAGCGTCCGTTCGTCTTCTTTGAAGGCCCGCCGACGGCCAACGGCCGCCCCGGCATTCATCACGTCATCGGCCGCACGATGAAGGATTTTGCCTGCCGCTTCAAAACCATGCAAGGCTACCGCGTCGAGCGCAAAGCCGGTTGGGACACGCACGGCCTGCCCGTTGAAATCGAAGTGGAAAAAAAGCTCGGCTTCACGCGCAAAGATCAGATCATCGAATACGGCGTCGACAAATTCAACGCGCTGTGCCGCGAGAGCGTGTGGACGTACAAAGCGCAGTGGGATGAGCTGACGGATCGCATCGGCTTCTGGGTCGATCTCGAACATCCGTACATCACTTACGAAAACAATTACCTCGAAAGCGTTTGGTGGATTCTCAAGGAGTTTTGGCAGAAAGACCTGCTGTATCCCGGGCACAAGATTGTGCCGTATTGCCCGCGCTGCGAAACGGCGCTGTCGAGCCACGAGCTTTCGCTCGGCTACGAAGAAGTTGATGATCCATCTGTGTATGTGAAGATGGCCCTGAAAAATGAGTCAGACACTTCTTTTCTCGTTTGGACGACGACGCCGTGGACACTGATTTCCAACGTCGCGTTGGCTCTGCATGCGGAAGTTGATTACGTGAAGGTTATGCATCGCGGCGAAAAACTGATTTTAGCTGAAGATCGCTTGAGCGTGCTTGACGGCGCTTACGAAATTCTCGAAAAGAAAAAAGGCCGCGAGCTGGCGAATGTGGAATACCAGCCGCTATTCACATTTTGCAAAATCGATCGCCGGGCTTATTATACCGTGATGGGCGACTTCGTCACCACCGAAGACGGTTCGGGCATCGTCCATATGGCGCCGGCGTTTGGCGAAGATGATTATCAGACCGGGCGGCGTTACGATCTGCCGGTTTTGCAGCCGCTCGATAAAAGTGGCCGGTTTACCGATGAGGTCACACTTTGGAAAGGTGAATTCGTCAAAGATGCCGATCCGAAAATTATCGAGCATCTGAAGAGTCGGGGCCGGCTTTACAAGGCGGAGCGTTATCGCCACGAATATCCGCATTGCTGGCGCTGCAAATCGCCGCTGCTGTATTACGCCAAAAAATCCTGGTATATTCGCACCAGCGCTCATAAAGACCGTCTGGTGGAAATCAATCGCATGATCAAGTGGTATCCATCCGAAGTCGGCGAAGGCCGCTTCGGCGAGTGGCTGGCGAACAACGTGGATTGGGCGCTCTCGCGTGACCGTTTTTGGGGCACGCCGCTGCCGATTTGGATTTGCGATCAGTGCGAGGCGAAAGAATGTATCGGCGGCGCCGCGGAGCTTGAGCAACGCAGCGGCAAGCGCCTCGACGATCTGCACAAGCCGTTTATAGACAAAGTGACATGGCGTTGTAGTCAATGCGCTGGCACGATGCGCCGCACGCCGGAAGTGATCGACGTTTGGTTCGATTCCGGCGCGATGCCGATGGCGCAGTGGCATTACCCGTTTGAAAATCAGGAAATCTTCAAGCGCAATTTCCCCGGCGATTTCATTTGCGAAGCCATCGATCAGACGCGCGGCTGGTTTTACTCCATGCTGGCGATTGCCGCATTGCTCTATGATAAGCCGTGTTACCGCACGTGCGTCGTTTATGAACACGTGCTTGACAAAGAGGGCAGGAAAATGTCGAAGTCGCTCGGCAACACGGTCGATCCATTTAAAATGATCGAACAATACGGCGCCGATCCTTTGCGCTGGTATTTGTTGACCAATAGCCAAATGTCAGTGCCGACGCGTTTCGACCCCAGCGGCGTCCAGGAAGTGATCAACAAATTCTTCGGCACGTTGATCAACACCTACGCCTTCTTTGCCATGTATGCGAATATCGACAAGTTCGCGTTTACCGGGCACACCATTCCATTCGAGCAGCGGCCGGAAATCGATCGCTGGCTGCTGTCGGCGTTGAACCGCACCGTGGCGCGTGTGGAAGAAACGTACAATCGCTACGACGTGACCCGTGGGGCGCGCGCCATCAACGATTTCGTCATCGACGATCTTTCGAACTGGTACGTGCGCCGTTGCCGGCGCCGGTTTTGGAAAGCGGAAATGGGCGCGGACAAACAGTCGGCCTACGAAACGCTGTATCATGTTTTGTTGACGGTGAGCAAGCTCATCGCGCCGGTATCGCCGTTTACAGCCGAGGCACTTTATCGCCGCTTGATCGATAAGCATGAAGTAGAAAGCGTTCACCTCTGCGAATTTCCGAGCGCGAGCCAGGCGGCGTTCCAATTCCGCCAGCCCGACCTCGAAGTGAAAATGGAAATGGTGCGCGACATCGTGACCGCCGGGCGCGCCTTGCGCAATGCCAAAGCGATCAAAGTCCGACAACCGTTGCGCCGCCTCCTCGTCGTGGCCGCGGAAGAACAGAAGCGGCATGCTATTCTCGCGGGATCAAATTTGATCAAAGATGAGTTGAATGTAAAAACCGTTGAAGTGATCGCCGGCACCGAGGCGCTCATGGTTTCGCGCGCCGAGCCGGTCTTCAAATCACTGGGCCCGAAATTCGGCAAAAAAGCCAATGCGGTGGCCGATGCCATCCGCCAACTTTCTCCGGAGCAAATTCGCCAGCTTGAAGCCGACGGCAAGCTGGCGCTGACGCTACAAGGCGAAGAAGCAACGATCGGCCGGGATGATTTCCGCACGAAAGCGGAACAAGCTCCGGGCTTGGCCGTATCAACCGAGGGCGAGTGGACGGTGGCGATCGACACGACTCTGGACGAAGCGCTGATCAACGAAGGCTTGGCGCGGGAGTTCGTCAACCGCGTGCAGAATATGCGAAAGGATGCCGGCTTCGACGTCATCGACCGGATTCGCATTTCCTACGAAAGCTCGGACAAATTATCGCATGCGCTCGCGCATTCGTCGGCTTACATCAAAAACGAAACGCTGGCAGAAACGCTGGAGCACCGGTTGGACGCTGCCAACCACGCCCACCGCGAGGAGTGGGAAATCAATGGCGAAAAAACCATTATCTGCATTGAGCGGATTTAAGGATTAAATAACGTACCAAAAAATGTACCTTGTGTCTGGGAAATCCCCAAAACGAGGAGGGCTGCAATGCATACCCAAAACCAGGCATTTACGCCGGATGATCTCCGGAATTTTCGGCGGCTGCTCATCGAGCGGCGCGTCGAGTTGTTGCAAGAGCTGGATGCGTTCAAAAATGGCGATGCCTCGCATACCATAAAAGAAGCGTCCGGCGAAAACTCGTCTTATGCTTTTCACATGGCCGATCTCGGCACCGACACGAACGAGCGCGAGAAGGCGTATTATTTTGCCACGCGCGAAGGCCGGTTGCTGGCGAGCATCGACCAGGCGTTGGAGCGGGTGGAAAGCGGCAGCTATGGCTATTGCCAAAATTGCGGCAATCCCATTTCGCACGAGCGGCTGGAAGCCGTTCCGCACGCCGTTTTGTGCATCACCTGCAAGGCCAACGAAGAAAAAAGTCCAAACAACGATTTAGTGTGAAACGCGGTTTCAGCCAACACAGCGGCCCCATACGAAAAAGCTGGCGGCGCCGGGTGTGAGGAACACGCTTTCAATTCATTCGCTCAAAACCAGTATTGGAATCGCAATGCATTTTTTGTCGGCGCTAAAGGGGATGTGGGTGCTCGTGTTTACCGTGCTCGTCGTAGTGTTGGATCAAATCACCAAATTCGCCGTTAAAGCCCGGTTTTTCCTCGGCGAGTCGATCGAAATTTTTGGCGATACGCTGCGCTTTACCTACATCCAAAATCCGGGCATGGCGTTTGGCATTCGTTTCGGCGGCAAGCTTTTTTTCACCATCTTCGCTTCGATTGCCAGTGTGATCATTCTCATTTATCTATATCGCATGCGCCAGGAGCGTTTTCAGTCGCGCTTCGCTCTGGCGCTCATTCTCGGCGGCGCCATCGGCAATCTCATCGATCGCTTTGCCTACGGAGAAGTGATCGATTTTATCGACGTCGGTATCGAAAACACGCGATGGCCGGTTTTCAATATTGCTGACAGCGCCGTGACCGTCGGCATGATCATTCTCATTTCGTTGGTGCTGTTCGAGCGCGACAAATCCGAGCAGCCTTTGCCTCCGGCTTTTCCGGCGCAACAGCCGGCGCCAAGCGACGAGCAGGACAACTGGCGCGATGCCCAACGCAGAAATTGAGCCGGCGCGCGTGTTGCGCGTTTCCGGGCAACAACAAAAAGACCGGCTCGACAAATATCTGACGCAATTTTTGCCCGACCTCACCCGCAGCCGAATCCAGCAATTGATTCACGATGGGCTGATTACGGTTAATGGCGCAGCGGCTAAACCGAGCCATCAAGTCGCCGCCGGTGAGACCATCGAAATTCGCCTCGCTTCGCCTCCTCCCAGTGAGTTGATCCCCGAAGCCATTCCGTTGCGCGTCGTTTACGAAGATCAACATTTGATCGTGGTCGACAAGCCGGCGGGAATGGTGGTGCATCCGGCGTGTGGCCATCCCTCCGGCACTTTGGCCAACGCGCTGCTCTACCATTATGAAAATCTCTCGCAAGTCAGCGGCCAGTCTCGTCCGGGCATCGTGCATCGCCTCGACAAGGATACCTCGGGGTTGTTGGTCGCGGCGCGAGACGATTACACCCACGCGGCGCTTTCGCAGCAATTCAAACAGAAATCCAGCGCGCGCGAGTACGTCGCCGTCGTGTGGGGTCATCCGGCGCCGCGCGAGGGAACGATTTCGAGTTTTCTCGCTCGCAGCGCGAGCGACCGGCGCAAAATCGTGGTTTCACAAACAAAGGGAAAATGGGCCGTCACCCATTACGAAGTGATTGAAAAATTTCGCCTGCTCAGTTTGGTGCGCTTGCGCTTGGAGACCGGCCGCACGCATCAAATTCGCGCCCACCTGGCGCATCGCGGCCATCCGGTGTTTGGCGATCCCGTCTACGGCGGCCGCAAAAGCCACGTGACCGGGCTGAATATGGAAAACGCGCATTTTCTCTTCAATCTTTTGCAAGGCTTCAAGCGGCAAGCGCTGCACGCTCGCGCGCTGGGATTTATCCATCCGGTAACGCAGCAGCCGTTGCACTTCGAAAGCGAACTGCCGGCAGATATGCAAGCCCTCATCGCGGCGCTGCGCTGCGACATTGAAAGGCAAAACTATTTGGGCAAAACAATTGACTTCAAATAAAACTTTTAATCGTCTTGCCCAACATCGTTTTGCTTTTTTGAGGAATATCTGAAGTGTTTCGGTTTTTAATTATTTTGACTTTCATTATTTTGTCATTATTCCATGGTCATCTTAATCTTCTCCCTGCTCGTCTTGATTCCGGATCAGCTTTCCAAGCTGGCGATCAAAAGCCGGTTTGATCTTCACGAATCGTTCGTCGTTTTGGGCAATGTTCTGCACTTTACTTATCTTCAAAATCCGGGCATGGCATTCGGTCTCGATTTTGGCAACAAAATTTTTCTCACCGCTTTCGCGGCAATTGCCAGCGCCGCCATTCTCGTTTATCTGTATCGCGCGCACCGAGCGCCTTTTTCCCATCGCCTGGCCTTTGCGCTCATTCTTGGCGGCGCCCTCGGCAATCTCATCGACCGTTTGGCTTACGGGAAAGTCATCGACTTCATCGAGATTCGCTTTGGCGACATGCGCTGGCCTTTTGTTTTCAACCTCGCCGACGTGGGTTTGACGATCGGCATGAGCATTTTGATCTGGCGCCTTTTGTTCGTTCATGCCGAAAAAGAATCAACCCCGCTCGAAATTTAATGGTGTAGCCAATCGCCACAATTGGCGCTTTCTGCTTGTGTTTATGTTACACACCTTTGGTCGCTGCCACCCATGATAGGCTCCAGCTCGATTCTCTTCCATCCTTGTTAAAATATTAAAAATTAGTAAATTGCTCAAAATGAACGCGCCCTTTGCCAACATCAATCCAACCCCGTTATCTTGGCACAATGATTGAGTCGCTGAACTATTCAGGAAGTGTTGTCGAAAGCGAAGAAATCAAGGCAAAACCGAGGGAGCGCGGACTTTCTTGTCCGCGATGTGCGTGCGGACTAGAAAGTCTAATTTCGGAGGAGGAAATCCATGGATAAAACAGCTACGGATCGGATGGTGATGAAACAGCTTATTTTTTTGTTGATTGCCGTGCTCGCGCTTTTATTGATTTTCGGCTTGTTGATCTCACGCGCCGCCAACGCCGGGGAGGCGCCCGGCTCTCCGGAGACAACTGTGCAGGAGCGCGATGATCGCGACCGCGCTTTGCGCCAGGAGGCGGAGCAGCGCTATTTGAAGCACCGCGATGAGGTGCGCATTCGCCGCGAGTACGGAAATTACGCGGTTGCGAACGGCGTGACATTGGAGAACGATTTAATCGTCACGCGCGGCACCGTGACCATTGCCGGGAAAGTGAATGGCTCCGTGCTCGTCATTCGCGGCGACGCGTTGATCGATTCGACCGGCGAGGTGATTGGCGACGTGGTGAGCATTGGCGGGCGCATCGACCGCCGGCCCAACAGCCGCGTCTTCGGCGACATGGTGGAAACTTCACCGCGTTACTTGATTGAAGAAAAAAAGGAAAACCGCCGCGCGCGACATGACGAAGGCGAGGAGAAAGAGCATCGCTGGAATCGCCACCGCCAGTGGCGCCGCTGGCAGGAGGACTGGAATGACCAGTTCGATTTCAAAGCCCACTACAATCGCGTCGACGGCCTGTTTCTCGGCGGCGAATTGCCGCGCACCTACAATCGCCGTTACCTGGCCAACATCGAAGTCTTCGGCTCCGGCGGTTATGGCTTCAAAGCCAAACGGTGGCAGTACGAAGCCGGCGCGGAATTTTATGTTGGCCGCGCCTTTCGTTTCATCCTCGGCGGCGAGGCGCACGATCGGACGGACTCACAGGACGAATGGATCATTCCGGAAGTCGAAAACAGCCTCGCGGCGGCTTTGATCAACGAAGATTTTCGGGATTATTATCGCCGCAAGGGATTTAGTTTTTATGCGACCCAATATTTAGGCCGGCCTTTCAAGCTGACGGCCGCCTATCGCCATGACGACCATTTCGCTCTCCACAATAAAACCGACTGGTCGCTCTTCGTCAACAAGAAAAGATTTCGTTCCAATCCGGCGATTGACGAAGGCACGATGATCAGCTACCTCGGCCGCATCGTTCTTGACACTCGCGATCACGACAAACATCCGCGCCGCGGCTGGCTGGTCTCCCTCGAAGGCGAAACGAGCCGCCCGGAATTGGATAGTGAATTCGATTTCGAGCGCTTCATCGTCGAGGTCCGGCGCTATCAGCCCCTAGGCTACGGGAAAAACTTTGACATTCGGCTGCGCGCCGGCACCGGTCGCGGGGTTTTGCCGCAACAATACCTTTTTGATCTCGGCGGCATCTCGACGCTGCGGGGCTATCGCTTCAAAGAATTTGCCGGCGACCGCATGGTGCTGGCGAACGTCGAATACCGCTTAAATTCCAAGACCAGCCGGTTGCACGATATTCCGATCATCGAAGAGTTCAATCTGATTTTGTTCGCCGACGCCGGACTCGCCTGGTTCGCGGAGGACAACACCGCCGCGGACAAGTCGTTCGATACTCTCACGTGGGACAAGCTTAAAACCGATGCCGGCTTGGCGCTGACCGACCGCGACGGCCAGGTGCGCCTCGAGTTCGCCAAGCGCACCGACGTGGGCGGGAAAGACGTGGTTGTAACGTTTCGGTTAAATCGGGATTTTTAAGCTGGTCGCTTGTTGCTGGTTTCTGGTTCCTCGTTCAGTCACCAGCAACAAGTCACCAGCTACAAGCGACCAGCTACTCCAGCATATCCAACGCCGCTTGGATCTCGCTCGCCGTGTGCGCATCACCGGCATTACGCGCGACAACGAGGCCGAGTTGGTAAATTCGAATCGCCTCGTCATTGCGGCTGAGATTTTCGTACAGTTGCGCGAATTGATAGTAGGTTGGCAAGTAGTTAGGGTGATCGTTCAACAAAGTCGCGAATTGGGCGATGGCCTCCTCGTGGCGATTGAGTTTGGCAAACTCCAGCGCCACGAGATAGCGCGTGAAAGCATCGTGGGGACTTCCTTCCAAGCTCTTCAATAAAACATTCAGTCTTGAGTTTTCCATAAATATTCCCTTATTTCAGTAGTCTCCACCCCTTGTGGGTGGCTGTGAAGCAAATGAGTTCATAGTTTCAGCAATGCCCCACAAGGGGCCAGGGCTATTTCTTTTTCGCCGAGATAATCGCCGCGCTGCCAAAAGTCAAGCGTTCAATTTCAATATCCACATAACCATGCTCACGGAACGCCGCGGCAAACTCCTCCAGCCAATTTGAGCGAACGATCAATTCGGTCAAATTGTTGTCAAATACCACCTGCCATTCCGGAAACAAGCGCCTTCCCACAAAATTCAGCACTCGATTATAACTGTGCCAGATATTGCGCGCCAGCGGGTGTCGAGGATACAAGAAATCGTGCAGCACGATCACGCCGCCTGGCCGCAGCGTGGGCGTAATATTTTCGAGCAGCTTGCCGGCATCGACGTACTTGGGAATATACGAAGACGTGATGCAATCGAATGTGCCTTCCAACGCCACCGTCTCGGCATCGGCGTGAATGAATTTCACATTTACACCGAGGTCCTTCGCTTTCTGGCGAGCAACCTGCAAATAGTCTTCCGTCACATCCACGCCAACGACGCGGGCTTGCGGATTTCGCCGCGCCAGCGCCAACGTGAGGATGCCGGTGCCGCAGGCGAGATCAAGAATGGCTCGCGAAGGCGGCACTTTAGCGAGCAGGCGCCGCTTCCAATATAAATCGCAGCCGAGCGTGCAGGCACGGACGACGAGATCGTAACTGTGTCCGGTGCCGGTGAAAAAACGCTCAACCAGCTCGGCGCGTGCATTTTCCATGTTATTATGGTAATGAAATTTTTCGAAAAATCAAATTGAAGAAAATTGAAGAAAATTCACTTGCATCTTTTGGGTTTCTGCCGTATCGTTCTAAAAACGATAGGAGCAAATCGATGCAATACGGAACCGTCAAGAAATGGGACGCCGCCAAAGGCTTCGGCTTCATCGTCAGCGATGACGACGAAGAGCTGTTCGTCCACAAAAGCGATCTCGACGTCACCGTGCCCAACCGGCAGTTGAAAAACGGGCAGCGCGTGGCGTTCGATATTGTGCGCGAGATGAAAGGGGATCGGGCGGTAAGGGTGAGGGCGGCGAGGTAAGGTTCTTGTTGTCTATTGCTTATATATGCTGCTAAAAATCCGGCGAAGCTCCGCCTCAAACCGCCAAGTAACATAGGTTTCAAATTACCCACGGATTGAAGAATCCCGCTGAACAAAACATAACAACTTGTCAGAGGGGTTTTTCACTCCGTGGGTACGGTCGAGCTTGCTCGGTTTGCAAAGACTTTTTGGCCTTAAAATTTCAACAGTGGGTAGAAATAAAAATTCCGTTGATGGCAAGATTCTCTGCCTGCATGATTTAATTGCCTGTCCCTCCCACCTCCTTCAACAACTCCCGAATCCCTCCCACCGCCGAGAGAATGCCGGTGGCCTCGTAAGGCATGTAAACGACTTTGCTGCCGTTGCTTTGCACCATTTCCTTGAGCGCCTCGATATATTTCATCGCGATGAGATATTGCGCCGGATCGGCTTTGCCGGTGCGAACCGCCTCGGCGACGGAGCGAATGGCGGCGGCCTCGGCGTTGGCGACGCGTTGAATGGCCGCAGCCTCACCATCGGCCTTGAGAATCTCCGCTTGTTTCATGCCTTCGGCCTCGGCAATTTGCGCTTCGCGTTTTCCCTCGGCCTGCAAAATCGCCGAGCGCTTTTGTCCCTCGGCTTCCAAAATCGTGGCGCGGCGGTCACGCTCGGCGCGCATTTGTTTTTCCATGGCGATGCGTATATCCTGCGGCGGCATGATATCCTGCAGCTCGACGCGGTTCACTTTCACGCCCCACTTGTCCGCCGCTTCGTCGAGAATGATGCGCAGCTTTTGGTTGATGGTATCCCGGCTGGTCAAGGTTTGATCGAGTGTCAGCTCGCCGATGATGTTGCGGAGGGTGGTTTGCGTGAGTTTTTCAATTGCATCGGGCAAATTGGAGATTTCGTAAACGGCTTTGACTGCATCGGTAATCTGAAAATAAAGCAGCGCATTGATCTCGATCTGCACGTTGTCCTGGGTGATGACGTTTTGGCGGGGAAAATCGTAAACCGTCTCACGCAAATCGATGCGGTCGGTATCTTTCTGCAGCACTTGAATGCGGTTGCCGCTGAGGTCGTATTGCATGTAACGCCAGGTGATGCGTCGTGGCTTGTCGATGAAAGGCCAGATGACGTTGATCCCGCTCGCCAAGGTGGCGTGGTATCGGCCCAAGCGCTCAACGATCACCACCTCGGCTTGTTGCACGATGCGGAGGCCGCGAACGACCAGGATGATGATGAGAATGGCAAGAGTGATGACAAAATATTGCAAGGGTTGTAATCCAGCCATGATCCTCCTCCTTAAAAAAGTTGCTTGTTCTCCGGTCAGTCAGGTAAAGGTTCGGTGATAGAAACTTCTATAGAATTTGCCCAACAGATAAAAAAGTGACCAACGGATACAATGAAGTTCGCTGAACATTTACTTAGCCAGTCTCGGCTTATTTCTTTCGAGCGTTCAAACTTTAGCTTGATTCCTGACGATGTTCAGACGATACAACTCTTCCGGGCCGACCACCAACTTATTGCCGTCAACGCGCAAAACGCGTACTTTGATGCCAATCGGCAGTTTTTCGCCGCTGCCGCTGCGCGCACTCCAGGCTTCGCCTTCCACTTTCACTTGGCCGCGCTGGTCATCCACCTCTTCAAGCGTGATGGCCGGCAGCCCGACAAGCCGCTCAACGTTAGTGAGAGTGGGCGTTTTTTTAGCGCCAAAGAGCTTGCCAAAAATCTGCCGCGCCGAAACGAACAACACAAAGGTCGTGCCGGCGAAAATGCCGATTTGCCAACTGAAACTGAAATCCAAAGCCGCGACGATGGCTGCAACGAAACATCCGAACGTGAAACAGATGAACACAAAACCGGGGGTCATAATTTCTAAAATGGCAAGTGCGAGACCGAGCACCAGCCAGATTAACCAGGCAGGCATAAATTAACTTTCCTTACAAGGGTCTTCGGTGTTTGACTTTTATACATGCACAATCAAGGTAATAAAAAAGCCGCGAATGCGCAAGAAGATTTCTCCGGCGGTGCAGCGGCCATTTTAAAAACTGTGGTGAAATCGAGCGCCAATATAATCGGTGTCAGAAAACGGAGATTTCTGGAACATGAAAGCTCTATTTTCGGGTCGACAATGAAGGAAGGGGAGGGGAAACGGCCGGCGATTTTAGCAGGGCACCATCCGGACGAGACGAAACCCAAAAAACTTTAAAAAAATTCTCCACGGATTAAAAAACGACCAATTAGGAGAGTTTTTTCATATTTTCCTGATAAACCCCGACTTGATTGCGTCCACGCGACTTGGCGAGATAAAGCCCCTGATCGGCGTGATCGACCAGCGCCTCGGCTTCTTTGGCATCTTCGGGAAAAGCTGCGAACCCCAGCGAAATGGTGAGGCGGCCGAGCGGCTGGGTTGCGGCCTTGGGAAAATCCGTGCGCTCGATCGCGCGCCGGAGCTTTTCCGCCACTTTCCGCCCGTGCTCCTTGTCGATTTCCGGCAGCAAGACGACAAACTCTTCGCCGCCGAAACGCGCCAGAATATCCGCTTTACGCAAGCTCTTCTCGAGGATTTGCGCCACCTGCTTCAAGATCGTATCGCCCCAAAGATGGCCGTGCGTGTCGTTGAAAGCTTTGAAATGATCGATGTCCAGCATGATCAGCGAAAGCGCGCGGCCGTAGCGCTGGGCGCGCTGCATCTCGCGCTCGAATCTTTGGTTGAAATAGCGGCGATTGAAAACCCGCGTCAGCTCGTCGGTATATGAAAGCTCGCGCGTGTGCTGATAAGCGAAAATGGTGTCAATGACCTGCCCGATCTGCCCGGCAATTTTTCGCAGCAATTCGATTTCCTTGGTGGTAAAGCTGCCGGGCCGGCGCCGCAACAGGCTCAACATGCCGACAACGCGCCCATTCTCGCCGATCAGCGGTAAGGCCAAAAAGGCGCCGCCATTTGACGAGATGCCCGCCGGAAGCTGATGGCGCGCCGCGGCGTCTTGGACCTGGGGCAGGTAAATGTGGCGGCGGCGTTTTAAAGCCTCACCAAAGATATTTCCATTCAGCGGATAGCGCGTTTGATTGGCGCTCCGGCGCGAGAGGCCAAAATGGCTGCGCAACAACAGCTCGCTGCCGCTTTCGTCGATCAGCATGAGGGAAAATTGTTGCGCCGGAAAATTTTTCCGAATCACTTTTTTGATGACCTTCAGCGTGCGCTCCACGTCCATTTGCTCGCTCAAGGTGGAAAGAATTTTGAAACGGCAATAATATTCAAGAAACAAATCGTGGGTGTTGTTGCTCCGCTTCGCCATTTCGTGCGCGAGCGCCATTTGGGGTTGCAAGCGCTTGCTCCCCAAAGCCATCGCCGGGATGCCGTTGCCTTTGCGTTTTTTGCCGGCGCCGAGCATGTTGCCGTTGTCTGTGCTGATCGAGTGAGCCATGGAGCGATTTCTCTGTGCAAGCATGAAGAAACCAAGGCGGGGCTGTCCGCAGATTCTGAGTCATGCCGCGGTTTGGCCGCCGCGCCTTTTGCTGCGCGGCGAATAGCGGCAGCTCAGAGCATGGTCATTTCCGCAGCCAGCGGCTCGCGCTGGCTGAGTCCGTTCGTGAACACCGAGATATAATTGACGAGACTCTGATATTTTTGTTCGAGCGTGTTGCTGTCGATGGCACGCACCTGAAAATTGTAAAACGGATCGCGCGACGGATGCACGAAACAGATGCGCAATTTCGCCTCGCTGGCCTGACATAGAAACGTCGCAATCAGGTTGAACTCGAGGTTCAAATCGATGACCATGTCGAAATGGCGGGAGCGGATGGCTTCCTGCAAGCTGTCTTTGGGCAAACCATGAAAGCCGATTTCATCGACATCATAGGAGATGATGCGCATTTTCTCGTCCAACGACACCATATCGGTAAGCGCTTTCGGCGTCAACAGGTAAAACTGGGTTTGTGCAAAGTGTTGCCGCAAGTCATCCAATATCCGGGTGGCAGTCTTAAAATGCTCAGGCTGCTCCGGCGGCAAAATCAGCGCCGTGACGATCTTCGACAAATATTCGCCGACGTCGATGACGTCGGCGCGATCGCGGCGTTGAGCGTAAGCCAGATAAGCGCGAGCAGTGATTCGCTTGGCCAGATCTTTAAGCATATTTTTAAGAAAATTTAGCCTGAGCCATCTCATTGTGACAATGATAAAATATAATACTCTAACACAACCTTGTCAATAATAAAATTCTTGCAACAAATGTTCATGCCATGCGATGGCTCGTGCTCATGCTGCGCTCGATCCGGAAGCTAAATCACTTTTCCGTCATCATGACGCCACGCCGGCCGCAGCCGGAGTGCTCGGGACGCGACAACCTTTAGAACTGATCAAGGGACAGCCGCCAATCTATTTGCGCTCCCCACGAGATGGATCTAATTTGGTCGAAAATTGAGCGCTCCCGCTCCATGACAGCCAGTTTCAAGGATAGCTCAAAGCCTAAAGCAGACAAGTAACGTAAATAAATGTACGCGCGTCGGCCACGTTCGCGGAGAGCCACACTCGTAAAAACGCCCGGCAAATCTTGCTCGTATTGGTAGATGGCGGCGCCGGCGGGGACATCGAATAGCGTATAGCGGCTGGTGATGATAAGCCAAGTTTTGAGCGCCCACCGCAATTCCTCGCTCAATGCCAGGGCGAGTTTGGGATCAGCGTCCGGCTCCGTTTGGAAGTATGGTTGCCAAGCCAAGTCGAGGCGGGAAGTCAGACGAAGCGTAGACGAGGCCAGGTAGTCGAGCCGCCAGCGCCCGCTTTGCCGAAATTGCGGCGCAATCAAATCACGCGCTATGATCCGAGAAGGCTGAGCCGAGGCCGTCGAAGTAGAAGTGAATTCGGCATCAATGATCTCGTCCTCGCGAGTTCGCTGCCAACGGAGATGCATCGTCAGATCGCGGCGTATTTTCCATTCGAGTCTGGCACCGGTCGTCAACCGCTCGCCTGGCAGCGGCAAGGCCTGTGTCCGCCACAGTTCCTGGCTTTTGGTTGCAAAAAATTCAGCCGTCAAGCCCCGGCGCAATCTGGTGCCGAGACCGAGCGAGTAGCCAAATTCGTTTTGTGGCGGATCGCCGAACGAGCCGGCGCCGCGGCCGTGGGGGCTGTGAAAATCGCGCGCGTAATAATGGCTCTCGGCGGTCCAGCGCAAGGAGGCGGCTTCGCCGGACATCATGACGCTGCCCGCCATGCCGCCGGCGCGGCTTTTGGCAACTTCGAGATTGGTTTGCAATTCGCTCGTCGTCCACGAGAAAAACAAATCAAGCACATCATTGGTTTGCCCGGTAAAATCGAAATGCCCGGCGGCAAAATCGGGGCGAATCCAATTCTTGTCATATTGGCTGCGGTATGCCATCAAGCCAAGCACAAAGCGATTGCGCCACTTGAATTTCATCGCCGCGCCGGCCAAACGCTCGCGCAGCGTTTTGCGTCGCGCCATTTCCGTGCGTGTGCGATGATAGCCGCTCACATAAAAATTTTCGGCGCTGGCGCTATCGCGCAAGGTGACATCCAAGCGGTGGGAGCTGATAAAAGCCAGCAGGGAAAAACTTCGTTGCCGCCAAGAAAAGGCCGCGCCTCGTAAAGCGGCATTTTCATCGCCGGAAAGATATGGCAAAAGGCCCCGCCCTTCGCGGCGGCCTGCGGCGTGGACATCTGCGGAGGTTGAGGTTGCATACGGCCCCCATAAAGCCAAGCCTTGCGCCCATTCAATCTGATAATTGCCGGCGAGCAACTGCCAGCCTTTGTCGTTCTCGCCACGCTGCCATCGGCCGTAGAAAAGCCGGTGATCGTCCAAACGCCGCTCGCCGGGATCGCGCTCGGCCAGCATTCCCAACGAAAACTCGCCCGCCGCCAACGTCGCGCGCTCATAAGCGCGATATGGCGCGCCGAGCCAAGCCTCATCAATCGTTGCCGGGCGCGTGATCCGCCATCGTGTTACAAGCCTCGGCGGCAAGTTGATCTTGGGCGGCGGCACAAAGAGAATTTCCCGGCAAAGCGCCAACGTATCGCCGGCCACTTCGAGGGCGGCTAGAGCCTCATCGAGATTATTGAAGCCGCCGCGCGTTTTTCGTTGGGATAAAAAGGCGTCGATCTGCGCCCGCGTTAGAAATGGGAGATGAGACAAATCCTCATGAGAAAGCCGGTTCGCGTCGAGCGGATGAGACAGCAGCTCCTGCAAGGCGTTCTCCGCCTCCGGATTGTTTTCCGCCTCTTGCTCGGACAATTTCTCGAGCAAGGTTTCCTGGACGAGGGCGAGATGTGGTGTCATGAGAAGAATGGCCAGGAAGGCGTACGCGCGCTGTGAGGTATGCCGGGCCATGTTTGGGAATTTACAGCCCGAAGATCATTTTAGCAAGAGAAAAATTATGCTTGTAAAATTGATCGTGACACGCTATTTTATTGAGTAATCGAATTTTCAATTTAGGAGGTCAATATGGCTACGACTCTCAAACAGCTTGAGAAGCGCGTCAGCGCGGTTGAGAAGAAACTGGCAAAAGTGATGAAGGTGTCCAAAACGGCTGCAATGAAAAAGGGAAGTCCGGGCACACAGCGTAATGGCAAAAACGGCAAAAAGGTTCAGCCAAAACCGGAGCCGGAGCAAAAAATCGGTTGGGCGGCTATAGCCAAACCTGGAAGTTGGATCGCCAAACAACTTGCCATGCAGCCGGAAATCAGCAGATTAGCCGATAAGGTTTTTGCGGAAATGGGCATTACCGGCGAACCGACGATGGATCCAAAGACAATCCGTGAAAGGATGATTGAACGAGGTGTGCGCCCTGAGGATAATGAATTCACCCGGGAATTGATTAAAATGCGGGAGGAAACTTGACTTATTTTTTGTTCGATGCAAGCGGCATGGCGAAACGCTTTGTTGCCGAACTTGGCGGCGATGCCGTCGATTTGATCTTTGACAAAGCATGGCCCATACGAACTTGTTGTCTTTTATTGGGCGTTGGAGAAACCACCTCGATATTGGTACGAGCGCATAACGGCGGCAAGTTGTCGGACAATGAATTTAACGACCAGATGGCAAGGCTGAGGTCGGAAGTATTGCACAACCCGGATTTTTGGACGATTCACGTTGAGCGTGAAACTATCGTCTCAAGTTTTGCTTTCATCGAAAAATTCTCAATTAACTCCACCGATGCAATTGTCCTGCACGTTGCCATAGAGCTGCATGCCGATATGAAAGCCGCTGCTCATAAACTTGTTTTTGTCTGTTCTGACAAACGTCTCATCCGTGCTGCAGAAAAAAGTGGCATTACGGTCTGTGATCCCGAGAAAGTCACGCTTGCCGAAGTGCAGCGACTCGTCGATGCAGCGTGAGCCTTGTGTTCAAAGATGGCAATAATTGATGATTGCTTCGACAAAGTCATCAAGGGCGCTTAACTGCGTGGTCATGACTTCGTACACTTCTTTGAAATCAGTTTCAGCATATCGATGTGCGATGCGATTCCGAAATGCGACCATTTGCCGGTAGGTTTCTCCTTGCTGCTCGTTAATGACTTTTTCTCTCACCAGTATTTCCACCGTTTCACCATAGCTCCCTGGTATCCCCCATCCCTGATCTGATACAAGATGGTTGGCAAGATCAGCGCATGCTTGAATCGCCTGCATCAAATTAAAACAGACAATGTCTTGCCGGTTGCGGTCACCCAAAAATTCTGCGAGCGAGCAATCCTTTTGCGCACGAACACGCGCGATATGGTCGCGAATGAAAACGACTTTTTTAAGGACGAGGCTGGGATTTACCACGTTTTAAACTCCTGGCATAGTTATGCAAAGCGATCTCGTGAGCAGGCTTAAAATCGAGATAAGCAATAACGGTTTCGGCGACAAAAGTGCGATGGATTCCCGGATCGTGCTCGTATATCAGCTTTCCTTTTGAGAGCACTTCATGAAGGAAAGGCAAATCGGTGATGCGGTTCAGTACCTTCACATCACCCTCGCGATGAAAAATTTCTTGTATCGCAGACAAAATGTGAAAACTGATTGAAAGCTCGCGGCGATACGGTGTTTGTTTCTGCAACAAAATAGCAACGTCCACGTCGCTCATCGGGGTCATTTTGCCGGTCACGGCTGAGCCGAAGAGATAGGCGGCAATGATTTCGGGATACGAGCTTAATCGTTGTTGTAATGCGCTAATTTCCATGCCGTTAATTTATCAAATTTATTGGCAAATTGCAAGTCATTCATTGTCGTCCCAGTCGGGCCGACTGGGTTACGAGCCGTACCTGCTGCGCCTTACCCGTATCCGGCAATCGAACCTCGACAACGCCTTGCTCTCCTAAATACTGCCACGCCGTCGCCTCAACTCTCTTTTGATTGACCAACACTGCTTTCGGCGCTTTGGCTTGCCCGTGAAGGCGCACCAACAACTGGCGTTGAGCGGGGACAAATTTCCCCTTGCGCTCGCCAATATTGAAATCAATCTGCTGGGCGATGGCAACACATTCAAATTGCGTCTCGCAAAACTCACCGCGCTGATAGTCGAATGTGCGCCCATCATCTTCGTAGAACGTGCGCGCACTTTTTTCGCGCGGATAAACGTCCAGACGCAATTGCGCCAATGGTTTCTCATCGACGTAATTTTGCGCCTCGCGTGAGGGAATGATCGCGCCGGCGCGAACGAAGATTGGCAGGCGCTCCGGCGGCGCATCGACGAAAATGTATTGGCCGCCGTTATACGTTTTGTTTTCCCAGTAATCGTGCCAGCGCGTCGCTGCGGTGCCGGGGAGATAAACTTTTCGCGCGCGTTGTCCCACTCGCGTTACCGGCGCCACGAGGAAGTCTTCGCCGAAAAAATATTGCGTGTAATTGTGCCAGGCGTAGGCCTCGCGGTCGTCTTGAAATTCCATAAACAGCGGCCGCATGATCGGCACGCCGGTCTCAGCGCTCTGGCGAAAGGCGTTGTAGAGATATGGCATCAGCTCGTAGCGCAAGCGAATGTAGCGGCGCGAAACGTCTTCCACCCAATCGCCGAACGACCACGGCTCCTGCTCGCTGCTGTTGTATTCCGAGTGCGTGCGAAACAGCGGCGTGAACGCGCCGACCTGAATCCACCGCGCAAACAGTTCCGGATTTGGCGTTCCCACGAAGCCGCCGACGTCGCCGCCGACAAATGAATAACCCGAAAGGCTGAGACCGAGACACATCCGAATCGCCATTTCGAGATGCTCTTCCGTGGCGATATTGTCGCCGGTCCACACTGCCGCATAGCGTTGCGTTCCGGCAAAGCCGGCGCGCGTGAGAATGAACGGCCGCTCGTTCGGGCGCAACTCGCGCAGCCCTTCGTAAGTTGACTGCGCCATCAAATGCCCGAAGACGTTGTGAATTTTTTTCTGCGAAACTTTCTTGCCGCCTTCGTCAAACATGACGACGTCCGGTACTGCCTTGCCCCACACCGCCGGCTCGTTCATGTCATTCCAAAAGCCGGCGATGCCTTGCTCGACAAACTGGCGGTGCAAGCTGCCCCACCACTGGCGCGTCGCCGGCACGGTGTAATTGGCGAAATGCGATTTGCCCGGCCAAACGTCGCCAATATAAGGTTGCCCATCCGGAAATTTGACGAAATGATCGCCCTTCAAGCCGTCTTCATAAATAAAATAGTCCGGATCGACTTTGATGCCCGGATCGACGATGACGACGACTTTGAAACCCTGGCGGCGCAAATCGCCGAGCATTTTCGCCGGATCGGGGAAGCGCGATTGATCCCACGTAAAACAACGATAGCCGTCCATATAATGAATATCGAGATAAATCACGTCGCAAGGAATTTGCTTGTCGCGAAACGTCTGGGCGAGCGCGCGGACTTCGGATTCGGGATAGTAACTCCAGCGGCATTGCTGATAACCCATGGCCCATTGCGGCGGCAGCGGCATGCGGCCGACCAGCTCGCTGTAGCGCGTGATGATCTTTTTGATCGCCGGCCCCAAAATGAAATAATAATTCAGCTCACCGCGCTCGGCGCGGAAGGAATAGAAGCGATGATTGCCGGCGCCCATGTTGAAATAAGTTTTGTAGGTGTTGTCAAAGAAAATGCCATACGCCCCGGCTTGGCGCACGCCAATGAAAAAAGGATGCGCTTGATAAAGCGGATCGGTGACGTTGGTGTACGCCGGAATGTCGGAGTTCCACATCACCCACTCGTTGCCGCGCTTGTCCAGCCCGCCGGTCTTCTCGCCGAGTCCAAAGAACTTCTCGTCCTCGAACAGCTTTTTGTAGCTGCCCACCTCCGGGCCGTCCCAGCCGATGCCCAGCGCCTCGTCATCCTGATTGATGAGATTGCCGCTTTTGTCGAAAAACGCCAGCCGGCAGGGCGTGCGTTTTATTTTAACGACCAACTCGGCAGTGGTGATCTGTAGCTCCGCGGTTGTCTCAGCGAGGTTCCATTCTATCGCGGGCCATTGCGTTTTGATGACGGCATAACTTGGCCCGCCATCCCATTCGCCGTTGCGCGCCAGGCGCACTTGCACGAGATCGGCGGCGAGAACGGCTACGCGCAGTTGATCCGTGCCGCAGGTGAGCAGCACGCCGCGTTCTTCTTTTTGATAGGCTGTCACATTGCCGAGGAACTGATAATCGCCAAAAAGCGGCGTGATGAACAAGCTGAGAAAAACGATCACGGCGAAAAGCCAAGCGATTGAAGCCATTCGGGATTTCATCGGTGTCATCTCCGGATTGATATTTATTTTCTATAAAGTGAAATCCGTGCTTTTTCAGCGATTTTTTTAACCGCGCATGAACGCGAATACTTTTATTCGCGTTGATTCGCGTATATTCGCGGTTAACATTTGTACGCGTTGGGTGGGATAATATGAAAAATTCCGCCGCAAAGCGCAACAACGATTTGCACAAAAATAAAAACGCGCGGCAGACGCAGGCCGCGCGTTTTCTGTATGAGAATGCCGGTTTTGGCAGCAGGGCCGAGAGGAAGTGTGCTGCTCAAAACCGGAAGGGGGTATTTTTAACGGATTTTGTCGTTAAATTTACGCGGCATATGTTACAATATCATGAAGCTGGCGTTAATCTTTCATAAAACTTTTGTGAAAAATGGGCTTGCTTATTAGCAAAAAAATTTGTAGACTGGTAAAATAATTTGCCGAATTTAAAACCCGGAAGGAAACCATGCCTGATAATAATCTCCCCGTCACTCGCGCCGAACTTAAAGAGGTCTTGGCGGAATTTGCCGACCGCATCATTAGCTACGTTGAGCCACGCTTCAAAGGAATTGATGGTCGATTTGACGAGTTGCAAGGCCAAGTGGCTGAGCTGCGAAGCCAAATGACCGGGGTTCAAAGCCAAATAGTCGAGCTGCAAGGCCAAATGGCCGAACTGCGCAACCGTCTGGAAAAAGTGGAAGCCGCGCTGGTTGAGCTACGAAGGCAGCAAGAAAAGGTCGAAGTTGAGTTGGGTACGTTGCGCGCCCAGATTGTTTTATTGGAAGACCGCTTGAAACATGTAGAAGCCGGTTTGGAAAGAATGGTGCTGACGTTGTTTAAGCTTTGCTCGAAAAGAATCAAGCCGGCCTTGCCGCGTCATAACCCGGTTTTCTCGCTTAAGCCACCTGCCTTTGGGGAACACAGAAATTCTTTCGAACTCCCTTCAACAATTTCGCCGCCAAAATGAAAAAGACGTCACACGAATAAATCGCATGACGTCTTTTCATGTGGATGGGACTGTCAGTATATCCCCACGAGACTTATAACCTTATCTGAGCAGGTTCATCTTCTTGACCTGCGAGAATTTCCCCGTCCCGTTAAGGGGATCTACGGCTTGAAGCTGGTAGATATAGATCCCGCTCGACACGGCGTTCCCGGCATTATTCTTTCCATCCCAGCGCACGCTGTGCACCCCGGCCTCGTATTGTCTATCCTCCAACCGGCGAATCTCCTGGCCCAGCGCGTTGAAGATTCTCACCACGACGTGGCTGGCTTCGGGCAACTGAAAGCGAATTTCCGTTGCCGGATTGAAGGGATTCGGAAAGTTTTGGAAAAGTGCGTAGGTTGATGGCGCGGTTTCCTGTTCAGCGCTCTCGGCTTGTTGTTTCGTGATTCCAAAGAGAATCAATGAGGAGCGGGCTTGCTCCAGTTTAATGAGCGCCATGGAGATTTCGATCGTCCTTATAAATCCCAATGGCGTCCTCTGAGCGTTTTCAATACGCCCCTTCGCTTGTTCCAGGATTCCGACAACATCTTGTTGCACCTTCGCGTCTGCCATGGATTCGACTGCGTCGTCAGACTCGGCAATGGCAATTTCGAGTATCTCATTGGCGGTTCCACGATTCAGCGTTGCTAACGCCTTGAGCAACAGGCTGTTCACCACCCGAATATTTTCGAGCACGTTGAGGACGTAGAGAAAGGCCGTCACTTGAAAGTTCTCGGTGTCGTTCAAGTTGATCCCACCGATGAATTGCCCGGCTGGCGAGTTGTTAAACTCATCGCCGCTATAGAATGCAACAGCGCTTTCAAGCGTGTCGCTGATGTGGTTGTGGAAAAGGGGCTCTGTGTCTCCGGCTTCGATAAGAGATGGGGTGTTGAATGTTCCGTCACCGAAGCCGCCTTTGCCATCGCCATTAGCGGTTCGACCGAAGCCGCCATCGCGCGGCAGCGGTTGGCCTAAATCGGCGAATGGACTCGGGAAATCCTCCACACCTGTGTTGAAATTCCCGTTCATGTTGGTTAAAATAATATTGGCGCCGGCATTGAAATGGCAAAGGTTGCACTTGCCCTTCCCCAGGAAAAGCCCCTGCCCGGCGGTCACGTCCCTGTTTTTAAAGAGGGTCAAAAGGAGAGCCAGCTCTTGCGGACGGCCAACGGAGAGCTGGTACGCTTCGAGCGCATCAAGCTCGCGATCGTTCGGCAAGCGAAAATCGGCACCCGGCTGCCGAGCCAACGTTTTCGTGAAGTGTTGCGTGACCGCACCGGTCGCAAAGTCGCGCAGCGTGCCGCTGCCCGGAGCGCCGTCGCCTGACCAGCCGGTTCTCTCATTTGGCGGCCGGGTGGTGCCATCTAAAATGCTGGGCTTAAGCGAAAATCTTAGCGACAGGATGTGCGGAACGCCGCGCATAACGAACTTATTGCTCAGATCGTCGAAGCCATCCAAATTCTCCACGATCAACCCGGCCTGGCGCATCAATGTGGGATTTTCAAAAACCCGTCCGCCATTCAGCTCGGAGTTTAACGCCGGGGTAAACTCCGCCACAAAAAGCGGATCATCTGGCGGCAGGGTGGCAATGAATTCCGGATCGATGGTGAAATTGTTTTCAAGACGGTGGCAGGTGCCACAGGTTCTGCCGTTGCCCTCGAATTTTTCATTGAAGAAAATCTCTGCTCCCTCCTGGATGAGTTGCCCGAAATTGAGGGAGTTAGAGCTCTCGGCATTCTGCGATGTGGTTGGAAAGAGGTTAAACCCCAAGCCGGCTCGCATCGCGGCCTCCTTGGGGGAAGGATAGACGGGAATGCCCAGCCGGTTATTGGAGACGCTGCGATAAAGCCGTTGAAAGAGCGAAGGGGTGCCGAACAAAATCCCGCCCGTATCAGGGGCTTGATCCGCTTTAGAGATGACCACGAGATCGAGGTTGAAGTTGGCGAAAGTTTCTCGGTCAAGGCCGGCCTGAAGCCGCCCCACGCCGGACTGCGTCTTGATTTGGCCAATCCGCACCATCGTGTCGCCCGGCTCCGGCATGACGCTGCGTTGCGGGCCAGGCTGGTTGTCAACCAGCCAGACCTCCGCGACGCTTTCTTCGGGCAAACCCTTCACCTCAACGGCGACTGATTGGTCGATCAGATCAAACGCCGCCTCGCCTTTAGCACTGGTGAATTCAGTTGAAAGCCCCCTGGACCACCCGAGCGCCAGGATGAGGTATCGGTCTCCCCCGCTGCGTTCGTATGCAGCCTTCCAATCGCTATAATTGGCTTGGAAATTCTGAACACTGGCCATGCTGGTGAGAACCGATTCATCGGCGCCCAACATTTGCTCCCACCGCAATGGCAACTGCAGGACCAGACTGATTACAACGAGAGTAACGCCGGCGCCAGCGGCGAGCTTCGTCATACGGCTCGAAGCCAAGAGTTGAAATGCAGGCTTCATACAACCTCCTGTCTTTGGATGATAACCACGAAAAGGTGTCACAAGTATCATTCGCATCTTGTGACGGTTAATTGGTAACGATTGCAGCTACCCGATCATCCTAAAGCATGCATGATTTGGGTTTATCACCTCCTTTCAACTGGCGTTATGATGAAGGCACCATCGGATGCAGTCCTGCGGAGCAGCTCCAAGCATTTTGGCTTGGCCGGCTTAATTTTACAGGCGCAGCCTTGGCCTATTTGCAATGGCGAAAGCTTGGGTGGCCTCGGAATCGGTGCTGTCTCAAGCGAAGGCGGAGTGTCGGGATTTGAAGAGAGACTTCCTGCGGGCAAACAAAGAAACAAAAGCAGCCCCCTCAGATAAACAGGATTGTAACGCCTCATGACATCCTCCTTGAGTCCGCAAATTGACTACGCTATCCGGTGAATTGCACCCCGATAGGCTACGCCCGTCGGGGCTTTCGAGTCAACGATCCATCCTTATTTGGACACCCAGGAGGAGATCACAAGTTGCTTTAACCATTCCCAAAGAAATGTGCCATCAGGACGTTGCTGCGCGCATTTGCAAAACCCTCAGTGTAACCCCCAATTTGGCAACGTTTGTTAACCAATGAGCACGAAAGCCAATATAAGCTAGATTTATGGAATCGGTTTGACATTTCTTCTTAACTTTTCTTCTTAACGATTTCTTTGCGGTATTCGGAGGGGGTGCAGCCGAATCGGCGCCGAAACGCCCTGGTAAACGACTCTTCGTGGGAATAGCCGATTCCCAGGCCGATGAGAAATATTTCCAATTCCTCGTGCGCCAACAATTGCATCGCCGCCTGCATGCGCCGGTGCTCGATATATTCCCGTATTCCCATTCCCACAATCTGCTTGAAATAGGTGGCAATGTTATTGTTCTTCACGCCGCACTGCCTCCTCGCCTCGGCGACTTTCAAAGCAGGCTCAAAAAGATGTTCGTGAATATACTCCAATAACATTCGAATATCTCGCGGCAAAGCAGAGGCTTTCAATTCCAAAGCGGCTTTAAAATTGTCGAGTTCTCGCTTGATCAGATGCTTTTGTACAATGATGTTCCTGCCCTGTATCGTTTGCAGAAAATGTGTCCCGGTCTTCATCGTTCACGTCCTCACAAAGAAATGATCGAGTTATTCTTACCTTCATATCTTCCGAGTTGTTCCTCTCTTTTTTATTTTGCAAATGCTTGCCGGCAATTGCTTGGAACCCCTCGATTCTCCCTCGTTAAACAACGCAAGGAAGGTCGGGCTAATTCACCATCAGGCGATCTTGCCCCCTTAATAATATAAGACCCCAAAATTGAATGAATTTCACACAATTATTTTCAAAACGGTGCGTTTTTTTATGCAGTTGCCGGAAAAACAATTTGAATTTGGTGACGATTATGGTTAGATTCTGGCGACAAAATTGGCGACGAAAGTGCAGCTTTCAAACAAAATGCAAACTCAATTCGACATCGCCAGCTTCGGCATTTGCGCCGTGGATTTCCTGGGCTTGGTCTCGAGGTATCCCCAACCTGGCGAAAAAATTCCGCTGGAGGCGTTTTCAAAACAGGGCGGCGGCTTGGCGGGAACGGCGCTGACGACCGCCGCGCGATTGGGCGCAAGAACCGCCTATATCGGCAAATTGGGCCGCGATGAGTACAGCCGTTTTCTACTCGAGGAATTTCAAGAAGACGGTGTGGATGTCAGCCACGTGATCTTTGATGATGGCGCGCAACCGCCGATCTCTTTCATTCACGTTGAAAAAGGCACAGGTGAGCGGCGCATCGCGAGATATTGGCAGGAGTTTGATTTGTGGCCGGAAGAATTAGATCGCGCCGTCATCCAATGCAGTCGCATTGTATTTTTAGAACATCATTTCGTGGCAGCAGGAGTTGCGGCGGCCAAATGGATCAAAGAGGCTGGCGGCATTGTCGTAATTGACGCCGAACGAGATGTCCCCGGATTTGAAGAGATTTTGCAGCTTGCAGATTACATCATTGTCTCGCAGCATTTCGCGGCGCAACAAACCGGTAGCGGCAATCCGGAAAAAAGCGCGCATTTGCTGCAAGAAAAATACGGCGGCATAGTCGTCGTCACCGCCGGAGAAAATGGCGCGTTTTGCCGGACTTCCGAAGACGTTTTTTATCAACCCGCCTTTCAAGTCAACGTCGTTGACACCACCGGCGCCGGCGATGTTTTTCATGGCGCTTTTATGGTAGGTTTGATTGAAAATTGGCCTTTGCCGAAAATTCTCGAATTCTCTGCGGCAGTGGCGGCGATGAAATGCCGCGGCTTGGGAGGGCGGACGATGATTCCAAGTCGAAAAGAAGTGTTGGAGTTTTTGAGAGAAAGAGGAATATCAGAGCTTTGAAATTACTCATGCTACCATGATATAGTTTATAAAGAAAGATATACCTTCACAAGCCCGCAGATCACTGGCCTCGAACTTGATTTCCGGCATTTGCGCAATGACGCGCGCTTCCATCGCAACTGAAGCGGGAAAAGGGCAAACCTTGTTGCCGCGCGCGATCAAGCGACTCCATACCAAAAGGGTTGTGCAGTGGGAGAATAAAATTCAGTGAAATATAAAAAAAATCGGCGATCACCAGCTCTTGGCCAGGTTACCTTATGATCAAGAGTTGATGACCGCCGGTTACAAATTTCATAACAGTTCACCGTCCGGACGCTTTTGTGCGATAATGACGGTGTTATTATAACAAGTTTGCTCCAAATACGAAGCGTCCGGACGGTTACCTGAACTGTTACCAAATTTCTTGCAAAAGCGACCTGCAAAGCTGCGCCCACGTAGAGCTGGAGCTGCTCAATCACCCCAATAATTCTCTTCCCACTTCTCGTCGGAAATCATCACTGCGCCGGAACCGTGCTCGCGCACGCGCTCTTCGTAGTTTCTTTGGCAGCGCAGGCAGAAAGCCGCGGTGGGCACGGCCTGCAAGCGCGCCGCGTCGATGGGCTGGCCGCACTCGTCGCACTGGCCGTACTCGCCGGACTCGATTTTGGCCAAAGCCGCATTGATCGCCAGCCAGCGTTGGCTGTCTTCGTGCGCCAACAGCGCGGAAATCTCTTTGGAGCCGTCGATGGTCGCGCGGTCGTACAAATCCGACGCCACTTCGTCCACCTCGCGATAATCACGGTGCTCGTGCGCCAGCTCCCGCAAGATCTCTGCCCGCTGCTTTTCCAGACGATTTTTATAAGACTGCAATTGTTTCCGCGTCATGATTTATCACCTCGTCAATGCAAAGTTCGCGACTGTCTATATTGTATGCCCCAAGGCTATCATCTCATGTCCAAAAAACTGCGCCCGCAGGGTGAACATCCTGACAGTCATCCTCGATGAATTTTTATAGTCCTTTTAACGAAGGTTTGTCAATTCGGTTCCGTGTTATTCTCTCCAGTTTGGCCAATTTTTTCACTAACTGTTGCCTTGGCGTCCACCTCATATTGGCCGACGATCACCTTGCTCGGCCGCAAAACTTTGTCTTTGAACATATAGCCATCCTGCATAACCGAGAGCACGACGTGATCGAGCGCTTGATCTTGCACCGGCTGGCTCATCACCGCCTCGTGGCGTTCATAATCATACGGCTGATTGAGCGCTTCAATCTTTTCTAAGCCCCGCTTGAGCAAAAGTTCCATCATTTTTTGGCGGATCAGCTTGGCGCCTTCGACCAGCCGTTCGGGATGCTGAGTATCGTATTCCATCATCAAACCAAAATCATCAAGAATTGGCAGCAAACTCAGCGCCATCTCGCGCCTGGCCCAATCAGCGATCTCCGCACGCTCGTTTTCGGTGCGTCGCTTATAATTAGCGAAATCCGCGGCCAGACGCAGAAAACGATTTTGCAATTCGGCGAGGGGGTCAGCGGCAGTGGCAGAAACAGTGGCAGCAGCAGGAGTTTGGCCGTTTTCTGGCTCCTCCATTACCGCTTGCGAAGCGGATTCCGGCACTGCCGCCTCGGTTCTAATCACAAGCTCATCAGAATCTGAAACTTCGGCAGCAGCGTTCTCATTCGAGACGGCTTCTTCCGGATTTAGCTTTTTATCTTCTTGCATTCGCTCTTTACCTTATTATTCACTAAAGAGTGAAATAAAATTTTATGCACAGACACAAAGCCTGATCTTTTTCGGCGATTCTCGGTGACTTCGGCGGAATAAAATGCTTTTTCTTAAAAAACGCGTCATGCTGCCGTTCAAGATTCAAACAGCAGCCGCGAGCCTGAAGCATCGATCTTGACCATATCGCCTTTTTGCAGCTTGCCTTCGAGAATGCGCGTGGCGATCTCGTTGACCAATTCCTTTTGCATGACGCGCTTGAGCGGGCGCGCGCCGTATACCGGGTCGTAGCCTTTGTTGGCCAGATAATCTTTCGCGCGTTCGGTCAGCGTGCCGTCCAATCCCTGGCGCAGTAGGGTCTTGCGGACGGTGCGCTCGAATTGGATCGAGACAATCTGGTGAATATCCTCGCGCGACAGCGGGCGGAACATGATGACTTCATCGACGCGGTTCAAAAATTCCGGGTGCAATTTCTGTTTCAAAATTTGCAGCACTTCCATTCGCGCCGCTTCGTAAACGCGCTCGCGGTTGGCGTCATTGATATTCTGGAAGCGCTGCATGATGTAGTCCGCCGCGATATTCGAGGTCATGATGATCATGGTATTTTTGAAATTGACCACGTGGCCTTTGCTGTCGGTCAATCGACCGTCTTCCAAAATTTGCAAGAGAATATTGAAAACTTCCGAATGCGCCTTCTCAATCTCATCCAGCAGCACCACCGAATAGGGGCGCCGCCTGACGGCTTCGGTGAGCTGGCCGCCCTCTTCGTAGCCGACGTATCCCGGCGGCGCGCCGATCAAGCGCGAGACGTTGAATTGCTCCATGTATTCGGACATGTCGAGGCGCACCATCGCATTCTCGTCATCGAACAGCACTTCCGCCAGCGCGCGGGCCAATTCGGTTTTGCCGACGCCGGTCGGGCCGAGAAAAATGAACGAGCCGATGGGCCGGTTCTCTTCGCTCATGCCGGCGCGCGAACGCCGCACCGCTAGCGCAATCGCTTCGACGGCTTCTTCCTGGCCCACCACGCGCTCGCGCAAACGATCGGCGATGTGCAAAATTTTCTGCTTTTCGCTTTCGAGCATGCGCGTCACCGGAATGCCCGTCCAGCGTGCGACGACCCCCGCAATGTCCTCGTCGCTCACTTCCTGCTTCAACAGCGCGCCGTCGCGATGCAGCTCCACCAGTTTTTGATTGAGCGTCTCGAGCTTCTTGTTCAGCTCGATGAGCCGGCCGTACTTCAGCTCCGCGGCTTTGTTCAAATCGCCGGCGCGCTCCGCCTTTTCGGTTTCGATCTTGGCGGCTTCGATCTGTTCTTTAACCGCGTGAATCTGCTTGATGGTGTCCTTCTCGACCTGCCAGCGGCCTTTCAATTGGCTGGATTGCTCTTTGAGATTGGCCAGCTCGATTTTGAGCTTTTCGGCGCGCTCTTTGGAGGCCGAATCTTTCTCCTTTTTCAACGCGACGAGCTCGATTTCCAACTGCTTGCTGCGGCGCTCGATTTCGTCAATCTCCTCCGGCATAGAGTCGATTTCGGTGCGCAATTTGGCCGCGGCCTCGTCGATCAAATCAATTGCCTTGTCCGGCAAAAAGCGGTCGCTGATGTAGCGCTGCGACAGCGTGGCCGCCGCCACAATCGCCGAATCCATGATGCGCACGCCGTGATGCACTTCGTAGCGCTCTTTCAGGCCGCGTAAAATCGAAATGGTTTCATCAACCGAAGGCTCGTCCACCAACACCGGCTGGAAGCGGCGCTCGAGCGCTTTGTCTTTCTCGATATATTTGCGATATTCATCCAACGTGGTGGCGCCGATCAAGCGGAGCTCGCCGCGCGCCAACATCGGCTTCAGCATGTTGGCGGCATCCACGGCGCCCTCCGCGGCGCCGGCGCCGACCACCGTGTGTAATTCATCTATGAAAAGAATAACACGGCCATTCGATTCTTGAATTTCCTTTAATACCGCTTTCAAGCGCTCTTCAAATTCGCCGCGATATTTGGTACCGGCGATCAAGGCGCCGATGTCGAGCTGAATGACGCGCTTGTTTTTGAGCGATTCCGGCACGTCGCCATTGGCCACGCGCTGGGCGATGCCTTCGATAAGTGCGGTCTTGCCGACGCCCGGATCGCCGACGAGCACGGGATTATTTTTGGTGCGCCGCGAGAGCACTTGAATGGCGCGGCGAATTTCCTCGTCGCGGCCGATCACCGGATCGAGCTTGCCGCGTCGCGCCAGCTCGGTGAGATCGCGACCGAAGCGCTGCAACGCCTGATATTTGTCCTCGGGCGTTTGATCCACCACGCGCTGCGAGCCGCGAATGTCTTTCAGCACGCGGAAAATCGCATCGCGGGTCACGCCTTGCGATTTCAAAATCTCGGCCGCCCCGCCTTGCGGGGCCTTTTCCTCGGTGAGCGCAATCAACAGATGCTCGGTGCTGAGATAGTCGTCCTTCAATTGGCGCATCTCATTCATCGCCGCATTGAACACGTTGTTCACGCGCGGCGAGACGTAAATACTACCGGCAGCGATGCTGGTGTGGACGCGCGGCAGCTTGCGCAGCTCATCCTCCGTACGGCTGGCGATCAGCCCGATGTTGGCGCCGAGCTTTTTCAAAATCGCCAACGGCACGCCTTCGGGATCGTCGAGCAGAGATTTCAACAAGTGCTCGGTCTCGAGTTGCTGATGATTGTGCTCGACCGCCAACTGTTGCGCCCGCACCACCGCTTCTTGCGCTTTTAAGGTAAATTTATCAAGCGTCATAAACGTCGATCTTTCTTAAAAATTTGTCACGCTGCGTGCAAAAGCGTGACTTTCGCACACAGCAAAACCTGAAAATACAATACACACTTACTTCCTTACAAAAAAAATGCCAAACGCTTTTTAGGGAGATTATTTGATAAAAAACAGGGAATAAGCGCATTTCACCTTAAATCGGCTCTTGTCAAATTGACAGATAAAAGTCGTTGATTTATGTCGATTTGCGATGAAGAATGCTGAATATTGTCAAAGTGACAAGGCAGGAAAATGGGGGGACATAGACTCAAACTGCTATACTCGTTAAGAGATAAAATTATAGTCATTGCGAAGCGCTTTTTGCCGAAGCAATCTCTTGATTTTCAAAGGATTGCTTCGCTGAAAAACGCTCGCAATGATGTTACAAAATAACCCGTAACGAGTATAAATTCGCGATGCATCAGCGCCGGATGTGGCGCTCAATTAAGGTCACGGCCTGCGGCAGGGTGTTGGTTTTTCGCAAATCCCGCCACGAAAGTTCGATTTCGCAGCATCACACATTTTGCAGCATCTCGCCCCGAATCATTTCAGGAATCTTCCCATTGCCGCTGGACTCGAGCCTCTCATCGTGCGTGTGCGAAACCGCCGGCGCGCGCAAGGTTTCAAACTGCACGAGGTCTTTGGAAAAGAGCAAATCCAAAGTCCAATCCAACGCCACGCGGAATTTTTTCTCGAAGCGCGGTAATTTGCTCAGATAAATCGATCGCCACATCCACCAGGCGAAAAATCCGGAAAAATTATATCCGAAGATTTGTGCCACGCCGGTGCGCCGGCCAATCGCCGCCAGCAGCCCGATGGTTTTGAAGACGAACGGCTTTTTCTTGCCGCCGCGAATCGCCGCGGTGATATTTTGCGCCAAAACTTTGCCTTCGCGGATCGCGTGTTGCGCCGTCGGCGGATAAGGCTTGCCGGCCGGGTCGGGAACCACGGCGCAATCGCCGAGCGCCCACACGCCGGGATTATCCGGCACTTCCATGAACTGATTGACCACCACGCGGCCCTTCTCCTTTTTGCATGGCAAGCTTTCCAGCAACGGATTCGGCGAAGTGCCGGCCGTCCACACCAAAATGTTCGCCTTGACCATCGTCCCATCGCTCAGCTCGACGCCGCGATCCGATATGCCTTTCACGCGCGTGTTGACGCGAATTTCAACCTGCCGCTCCGCCAGTTTTTTCTGCGCATAGCGGCCCAGCTTCTCACCCAGCTCCGGCAAAATCACCGCGCCGGGATGCACCAGCACGGTGCGGATGAGGGCCTCGCTCAAATGCGGATAAAATTTGGCGGCTTCGCGGAGAAAGTCGTTTACACCGGCAATCGTTTCGACGCCGGCAAAACCGCCGCCGGCGACCACAACGGTCAGCAGATGATCCCGGCCGCCGATGGCGCACTCGAAATCAGCTTCCTCGAGATTCTCGATCAGGCGATTGCGCAAATGGATGGCGTCGCCGAGTGATTTCATCGTGATGGCGCGCTCTTGCAGGCCGGGCAGATTGAAAAAGTTCGTAATCGCACCAAGCCCGAGCACAAGATGATCGTATTCCAATTCGTGGTCATGACCCTGCCCTTCCAGGCCGTGCGAGGCGATGACGCGCTTTCTTTCCAAGTCGATCAGCTCCACCTCGCCATCGAAGAAGCGCACGCGCTTGAGCATCTTGCGAATCGGATTCACGATGTGGGTAATGTCGAGGTCACTCGCCGCCACTTCGTGCAGCATCGGCGTAAACAGGAAAAAGTTTTCCTTATTCACCAGCGTGATTTCAACCTCGGGATCGCGCGCCAGCGTCTTATCCAAGTGCAGCGCCGTATACAAGCCGCCAAAGCCGCCGCCGAGAATCACCACTTTTTTTCGTCCTTGCGAGCTCATGCGAAGATCTCCATTGATAATTACCTCCGATTTTGCATTGCAATGCTAAAATCGCCACTCAATTGATTTCAGCAACTAATCGAAAATCCTACGGACGCAGTCGGAGTTTGACTTTTATATGTGCAATTAAGGAATCATGTAAAATCAGGATTCTGAAATTGGTCGGCAGACGGGACAAATCCTTACAAGAAGCTTGGGTGGGTATTGTCCCGGCAGGAAGAAATAATTGTCCGGCGCTGGCTGTTAATCAAAACATGAACCTCGACCACCTTCAACACGCCATCCACATTGCCCTGGAAGCGGAGAAACTCGGGAACCTCCCTATCGGTGCGGTGATTACGTTGGAGGATCGCGTGATCGGCGCCGGCGGCAATGCCATGCTCGCGCCAGTTTACCGTCCCGGCCGGCATGCCGAAATCGAAGCGTTGAAAAGCGTTCCGGTTGAGCTTTGGCCGCGGGCAAGCGAGATGACCTGCTACACCACGCTCGAGCCGTGCCTGATGTGTCTCGGCACGCTCTTGATTCATGGCCTCCGGCGCATCGTCTTCGGCGCCAACGATCCCGTGGGTGGCGGTGGCGTCGTTCTTCCCCACTTGCCACGATACTTCAAGGAACACACCGGCGCCATCGAATGGCTCGGCCCCGTGGCGGCGGAGGAATGCGATCCGCTCTTTCAGCGTGCGTTGGTGAGGTTGGGGATTTCAGTTACGGATAGACGACGCTGACCGGTCACGCCGCCGTGCAGCGGCAAGCGCATTTCCTCGATGCGTAGGAGGCTTTTGTGGCGCAAGAATTTTTAGTGATCAAACGCGGCTATGATTTTTCCAAATGGCTACTGCAGCACACCGGCAAATTTCCCAAAAGCTATCGCTTTAGTATGGCGGCGAAATTAGAAAATGGGGTTTTGAGTTTCATCGAGCTGACAATCGTCGCCAATATGCGCAAAGACAAACTGCCTTTGTTAAAACAAGCAGACGAAGCCTTGGCGAGGCTGCGGCTGTTGTTTCGGCTGAGCTACGAGATGCGGTTCATCAACTTGAAATCTTATGAGCATGGCAGCAAGCAAATGAATGAGTTGGGCCGGCTATTCAACGTCCCGTTAGGGACGGCTTGGCAATAGCCCAACAATTTATTGTTGGGAAATATGATTCATAATGCCCACCAAGTCCCGAAGGGACGCATGAAAAAAATCAATTCAAATTGGGGAGCCAGTAATGGTGCTCATGCATAGCATCAAAATCCATTATAATTTCAGCTCCCCAAAACCGCCGTACAGGTATTATGCTTTTTCATTCGTCCCTTGCGGGACTTCATAATGAATGAGGTTTATTTGTCCCAGAAATAGAATTTCTGGGCTATTTTCGTAAGTCCCTTCGGGACAAAATTGTTGACCTGCGGTTTTCCCCGACTCTTGCCAATCGAAACTTCACTCAAACGTTGCTAAATTTTCCAGCCAAAATGCGAGGATACTTCTCTGGCAATTAATTTCAATGACATCACAATGGCATTGCTTTTTAAATCCAATTACATTACAATGTCATTGTTTTCAACTTTAACGACAAGGTTGGTGAACAAAATTATCAATCATTAATTGGAGCAATATTCCGTGCGCCGTAAATTCCGCCGTCGCTTTAAACCCGCTTCCCACATTCCCCACCCTCATCATCAAATCCTTTTTCTCGACACCGGCACCAACGATCCCGAAGTCGAAGCAGCATGGCAGTGGCTGAAAAATCGTTTTCCGTCGGCGCATCGGATTTTTCCGGAACAGATTCCAGTCTCTGGTCAACACCATATTTTATGGTGGCACGAGACAGTCGCCAGTGATCAGTGGTCAGTGATCAGTTGGAAAGCAATGCGACGGTTTCTCAAGAGTGGCGGCCGCTTGTTTCTCTCGCTCGCGGCGGTGCAGGCGGTGGTGCCGTTGAGGTTGGAAAAAGATTTGCCGAATATTGCCGAGGCGGGACTTCATGATCCGCACAGCAAGCCGGATCACGAGTGGATCGCGCCGCAGGGATTTGAGCTGCGCGGGTTGATGGGTTTTCTCGCCCATCTGCCCTTGCGGGAAAATGATTCTGCTTCGCCCTTTTCATCTTTCTCACAACTTCGGACTTCGGACCTCGGACATCCCGACGGAGGAATTTATTTGTGGAATGCGAAAGCCGGCACGCCATATTGGCGCTTCGGTTACGGCGCGAAGCAATGGCCGCAAGGCAACGTCTGGGGCGTGCATCGGTATTACATCGGCTTCGATCCGGCGCAAAAATTGGCGTGGGCATACGACAAGCCGAACGTGTTGTGTGTGGGCGCGTATCTCTATTTTTCGGATGAACAGAACCTTTTTCGCCAACACCTCGAGGCGTTTACAGAAGCATGCCTCCGGCACCTGGGCGAAAAAAGAAAAAAAGATAAAGAAGAAAAAAGTGAGCGACATGGAATTTGGCAGCCGATTGTGGCGCAAATCAACAAGAATAATCGACTAGTAGATTTTCCGGCGTGGAAAGAATGGGCGCCGATCAAATGGCTCGAAGTCAGTCCGTATCTACTTGCCGGCCCGGAGCGCAATCATTTTTTCGATCTCAGCGGCGAGCGCATTTTATTGATGGGAACCGAGCGCGGCGCCATCACGGAAATTTGGAGCCATCCGTTGCGGCTCTGTAAAAATGTTTCTTTGCGAATCAAAAATTCAGCAAACGAAACGCTGTGGGAAAACGGCGCAAACGCCGAAGTGCTGATTCGTCCGCACCAAATCGAGCGCCGCCGCGCAACCGAGCGCGTGGCGATCACTGAGCGCATTTGGGTGAGCCACGAAACGCCGCTGGCGTGTGTCGATTGGGAATTCGAAGGGCACGGTGAGCTATTTTGCGAGCTGGCGTGTGAGGTTGACTTTCGGCTGATGTGGCCATATCCGGAAGGGGCTTTGTCGAAAATTGAATATCAAACTTATGACAGACGGGGCCGTCTGTGCTGCGGGCAGGCGCATTTTGCCGATTATCGCCGGCTGTTTCGGGCACATTTTGCGCTGGCCTTCGAGCATGGACGGCAGGGGCGGGCGCGGACGTTGGATCGTTTTTTAATTGACGCGTCGCCCATTGCCACCGAAGTGGAAGATATTTCGGACGGCAAGACTTCGCGGGCGCGCGTCATCTTCCACTGGCGCTTCGATGTGGATGGCAAAAGTGCGGCGCGGTTTGTGGCGCTCGGCGGCGAGGCGAGTGATCCGAAATTGCAGGAATGGCTCGCCAATTTTCCGGAGGAGTTGCCGAAACTTTATGCCCACCAGGCGGGGCGAAAATATCACCTGCTCGAAAAATTCGCCGAGATCGATACGCCCGATCCGCTTTTCAACGCCGCGGCGCGCTGGGCAAAGCTCAAAACCGATGCCTTTGTTTGTCACGTTCCTGCGCTCGGCCGTTCTCTCTTGGCCGGATTTGCCAATACCGGCGAGGGTTGGAATTCCGGCCGGCCCGGATACGCGTGGTTCTTTGGTCGTGATGCGTGTTGGACGGCGTTCGCGATGCTGCACTACGGCGATTTTGACAGCGTGAAAGAGGCGCTGCGCTTTCTCGGCCGGCACCAAGATATTTCCGGCAAAATTTTTCACGAGCTGACGACCAGCGGCGCGGTGCATTACGACGCGGCAGATGCCACGCCGTTGTACGTCATTCTCATGGGACGTTATCTCGAGCATTCCGGCGATCTCGCGTTTGCCAAACGCGAATGGCCGCACATTGAAAAGGCGATGAAGTTTTTCGCTACGACGGATTCCGCAAAGCGGAACGGCTTGATTGAAAATACCGGCGTCGGGCATGGTTGGATCGAGGGCGGCAAGCTTGCCGGCGCACACGTCGAGCATTATCTCGCCGGCTGTTGGGCCGAGGCGCTGCACGCGGCGACCCGGCTTGCGACGTTGCTCGACAAAACCGCTCTCGCCGAGCAGTGGATCATCCAGCATCAAAAAGTCTGCAATCTGCTCGAGCAAGAATTTTGGAATGAACGAGAAGGCTATTTTTATTATGGCAAAAATAAGGACGGCAGTTTTAACGCCAATGTCACGGCGTTAGCGGCGGTGCCTTTGTTGTTTGGCCACGGCAAGCCCGAAGACGGCATCCAAGCATTGCGACGGTTGGCGACGAAATCTTTCAACGCCGATTGGGGCGTACGGCTCGTCGCGGACGATCATCCGTTTTATAATCCACAAGGTTACCATTACGGCAGCGTGTGGCCGCTGTTCACGGGCTGGACGGCGCTGGCGGAGTTTCGTTATGGCCGCTGGCTGCAAGGCTTGATGCACTTGAAAAACTCGATGCGCAACTATCAACACGGCGCGCTTGGCTGCATGGAAGAAGTGTTGCACGGCAAAGTGTATCAACCCGCCGGCGTTTGTCCGCACCAGGCGTGGTCGGAGAGCATGATTTTGCAGCCGCTTTACGAAGGGTGGTTGGGCATCAGGCCGCACGCGCTGGAACATCGCCTCGAGTTGGCGCCGTTTGTTCCTTTATATTGGCCGTTTTTTGCTGCCGGCCCGATTGCGCTCGGCGATCAGCAGATTCTGTTTTATTGCCAACGGGAGGAGAATGTGCTGACGTTTCAATTCAAGGCGTGCCCCTATCCCGGCAAACATCGCAAAGAGCCGTGGTCACCCGTGCGCGTGGGTTTCAAGCCGATCTTCCCTTCGACTGCCCAGCTTGAAGAGCTGCGCCGCGATGGTCACCTCATCGAAGTGAAGCCGGAAGAGCGCAGCGATCTCATTCGCTGGCCGCTCTCGTTTGAGGTGAGCGGAGAAACGACGATGATCACGCTGCGCCTCGCGAAATTTTTTACCGTCGCGCCGCCTTTTGCAGAAGTGCAGCCCGGCGAGCGTTCACAAGGTTGGGTGATTTTGGATCAGCACATAAAAGGCAAAACCGTTTCCGTCGAAGTTGAAGGCGAACCGGCGACGGCGGCGACGCTCGAATTTGTCATTTGGGGTTACGAGATCAAAGAGGTCAAAGGCGGAAAGCTCGCGCCAGCGGACGGAGAGCACGGTGAGATTGCGTTTGAATTTCCGGCGCTTGCCGGTTCAACTTCGCATCCACATCGCTATGCTCGATATTGGATTGAAATAACACTTAGATAAAAAATGAGCCATTCGTAAAAAGCCGTAACCCAGACCACTGGTCTGGAGAATTACGCAGGGACCAGTCGGGCCGACTGGGTTACAATGGCTTTTTATACAAACCAGCAACCGTACAAACAAAAAGGCCGAACAGCGTTTGCTTTTCGGCCTTTGGCGTCCCCTACGGGATTCGAACCCGTGTTACAGGATCGAAAATCCTGTGTCCTAACCCCTAGACGAAGGGGACGAGTAGAGAACTTTGTATTCAGCAACAAAACGGGGTGGGTGATGGGATTTGAACCCACGGCCACCAGAGCCACAATCTGGTGCTCTAACCAACTGAGCTACACCCACCGTTTGGCAGGTAAAAAAGATAAACTGATAAAAAAGAAAAATCAAGTCGTCGGTTTTTCCATTTTGTTTTTTTATCTTTTTTGACCTGGGTGCGCCAGGAGGGACTCGAACCCCCAGCCCGCAGCTTAGAAGGCTGCTGCTCTATCCACTTGAGCTACTGGCGCAAATAAAAAATGGAGCATTGGAGTATTGGATTGATGGATTATTGGAAACTGCCAAATTCCATTGCTCCAATCATCCATCAATCCAATACTCCAATTTTATTCCGTCGGGGCAGCAGGATTTGAACCTGCGACCCCCTGGTCCCAAACCAGGTGCGCTAGCCGGTCTGCGCCATGCCCCGTCGACATCAAACTTTTAAATATAAAAAATTCTTGGCCTAAAATCAAGAAGATTTTCGTTGACTATTAGTATATTTTTTCGTAGTATGCGGCACGCCACCTTGGAAGGATGCAAAAAGCAAAGGCGCATAACATCATCTCAAAAATCAGCAGGAAAACTCAATGCAAACCCAATTTTACGAATTTCTCAAACGGCGGCTTCTCACGGCACACGCCATCGCGCTTTTTTTCTTGGTGCTCGCCACCAGCGCGGCGATGGCGCAAATGCAAGCGCAAAAAGCGAATATCCCGACCAAGCTCGTGGTCCAAACGAATCCCAAACAGCGTTACTGGGTTGGCGACACAGCGGAGATCGAAGTGGCGCTTCAAGATGCCAACAACAAAGCGGCGCCGGCTATAGAAGAAGTCGTCGTCGAACTCGAGCTCCTTTTGAAAGCGAAACTGGTAAAGAAGGTGCAAGACACCATCAAAGTCGGCGCCAGCTCGAAAAAGTTTCAAGTGCCGCTTGAGGTGTCCGGCCTCCTCGACATTCGCGCCAAACATCAGGCCAAAATACCGGCATTGCGCGATGGCAGCGATTATATAAGAGTCAGAAGGGCGCGCCTCATCCGGCCGCCGCAAGGTGCAGTGACGCCCGGCCTGGATTGGCGCTTTGCAGCCGGCAATGTGATGGCGCAGACCACGACTCCCCTGTCGCCTTCGGGTGTGCCATCGAAAGAGGATTCACTTGACATTAAAAATAGCCCGCAAAGAACCTTGCTTGCCAACGGCAAGGATTCCGCCACCATCCACATTTTTCTCTATACAAAAACAGAAAACGAAGAAGGCGTGGCAACAGAAAACATTAGGGTACGCCTATTCAACAGCAGCGGCCAACCCAACCCCTTAAATGTCCTCATACCGCAAGGAGATGATTATGGCGAAGCAAAACTGGTGTCAGATCAAGTGGGGATCTTTAACGTGGAATATATTGGCTCCATACCGTCCGTAATAGCGCCGAACCCCAAGAAACTCCAAATCAAATTCGGTCCCCCAATTACCCAGATGCTTTTTGAAGCCAGCCCGCCCTCGATCTCGCTCGTCGATACGGCCGACCTCATTGTTCGACTGGTGGATGAGGCCAAGCGGCCAATTGCGACGGATACCTCACGGTTGGTTTCTTTTGGTATTGCAGAAGGCAGGGGAGAAATTAGAAAAGACGAAATCACCATAGAAAAGGGGCGTGCGGACGGTCGCAGCAGCTTTCTCCCGACATGGCGAGGGAAAGTTAAACTCACCGCGGCCACGCCGAATCTGCCGCTGGCCCACGCTGAGCTGACAGTCGAGCTGCCCGGCTCGTTGTTGGGCTTGTCAGCATTAGGCGGCTTGGCCGGTGGCTTGATCGCCTATTTAACCAAGCAAGGCTCGAAGTGGTGGCGGGTGGCGATCGGGCTGGTCAGCGGCTTCGTACTCTATTGGGCCGTCATCTTCAGCATACTGAACGTCATTCCTCGCTTTATCGCTTTGAACCCATTGAGCGCTTTCGCGCTGTCCACGCTTGGAGGATGGTTGGGGACGGAAGTCTTCAATCAAATTCTAAAGCTTTTCAAGCTTCCCGCCGGCGGACGGGCATCGGGGAAGTGATGTAATGGATAATTCAAGTTCGGAGGATTTTTCATGAATCGCTTTCGTTTATTCTCAGCAATCGGCTTCGCTGCGCTCATGATTGTGGGCTTGCACTTTTGGGCCTGCGCCCGTGATTACGTTACCGGCAAGCGCACGCTCAGTCTCGTCAGCGAATCGCAGGAGATTGCGATGGGACGGGAAGCCGATCCGAGCATCGTCGCTGAGTATGGCGTTTACGATGATGCCAATTTAGCCGCTTTTGTGGATGGTGTCGGCCAGTCAATGGCCAAAGTTTCGCACCGGCCAACTTTGAAATTCACGTTTCGTTTGATGGACACGCCGGTGGTGAATGCGTTCGCGCTGCCTGGCGGCTTTGTTTATTTCACGCGCGGCATCCTGGCGCACTTCAATTCCGAAGCCGAGCTTGCCGGTGTCATGGGCCACGAAATCGGCCACGTCACCGCCAGCCACGGCCGCGAGCAAATGAGCAAAGCGCAGCTCGCCACCCTCGGCTTGGGGTTGGGAACTATTCTTTCCGAAGATTTCCGCCGGTTCAGTGATGTGGCGCAACAAGGTTTGGGGCTGATTTTCCTCAAATTCAGCCGTGACAATGAATCCGAGTCCGATCTGCTCGGTGTCGAGTATTCCACCCGCGCCGGATATGATGCGCACCACATGTCGCGTTTCTTCCGCACCATCAGCCGCATTGGCGAAAAAGCCGGCGGCGGGCCGCCGACATTTCTCTCGACGCATCCCAATCCCGAAAATCGCGAGCAGCGTGTTGCCGCGCTCACCAACGAGTGGCAGCAGAAAGTGCCCGGCCCCAAAGGCGGCACCGACCGCGCCGCATATTTGCGTCACATCGACGGCATTGTTTACGGCGACGATCCGCGGCAAGGCTTCGTTGAAAACGGTTATTTCTATCATCCGGAATTGCGTTTTCAATTTTCCGTTCCGGCCAAATGGCAGGTGATGAACCAGCCGGCGCAAGTGCAAATGGTGAATGCGGAACAAAACGCCGGCATTCAATTCAGCTTGGGCAAAGGCGCCAGCCCGCAAGAGGCCGCGCAAACTTTTGCGACCAATGCAAAAGCCGAAGTTTTGCGCAACCAGTCCACGCAAGTGAACGGGCTGCGCGCCCACCTACTCGTCAGCAACCTGCAAACCCAAAGCGGTGTGCTGCGTTTGTTGTCCTATTTTATCCAAATGGACGACAAGATTTACATGTTTCACGGCTACACCTCGCCCACGCGCTTTGACGGCATTGCGCCGACCTTCGAGCAGGTGATGAAGAGTTTCGACCGTTTGCGCAACCAAGCGGCGCTCTCCAAACAACCACAACGTGTCAAGGTCATGACCGTAGATCAGCCCGGCGATTTAAAACAGATTCTCACACGCTTCGGCGTGAAGCAGGAAGACCTGGAAGAAATCGCGATTGTCAATGGCATGTATTTGCAAGACAAATTGCAGCGCGGTGATTTGGTGAAGGTGGTCAGATAATGGAGTGGAGAAGTATTGGAGTATTGGATTGTTGGATTATATGGAACGACTATTTTTCACCCTCGGCTCCCTCTCCACCTTCCTCGCCGTAGCGGCCGGAGCGTTTGGCGCGCATGGGTTGAAGGCTCGGTTATCGACAGATTTGTTGAACACGTTCGAAGCCGGCGTGCGTTATCATTTCTATCATGCGCTGGCGTTGTTCGTCGTGGCGTGGGCTTGCACGCGCTGGCCGAGTACAGCAACTACTGCAGCCGGTTGGTTGTTTGTGATTGGCACGATCATTTTCTCCGGTAGTTTGTATGCCCTCGCGCTCTCCGGCGTGCGTTGGCTTGGCGCCATCACGCCATTTGGCGGTTTGGCTTTTCTCGCCGGCTGGCTCTGTCTCGCGTGGGGAGCGTGGCGGTCGTAGCCCAGTCGGCCCGGCTAAATGGTTTAGAACCATTGTAGTGGAGCAGATGAATTAGAAGTTCTGCGAAAGGGAACGCCGTGATTTCTTCCTCTCTCAAAAGAAAATTTTGTCTTGCCGCCTTTGTGTTTTTTATCAACTGCAAATCGGAAGAGCCGCAACTGATCGTGGCCGTATATCCGGAGGTTGCTCAACGCGCCGTCACATACAAGGTTGAGGCGACGTTGGCGAACAAAGTCGAGATTACGTTCATAGATGCCGAAGGTGGCGTCGCACAACACGTGCTGGCCAGGACAGTACTGGCCGATACGTCGTCGTGGGCGCACGCGATCAGCGCTGACTCCGGATCGACCGTGAGCTTGAAAGCGCTCATCGCCGAGGGTGAAAGCAATAGCCAAATCGTCGCCCGCATCGATGTTGCCGGAATGAAATTCAGATCGGGTTCGGCGCAGGGACGGGCCGGTGTGGTGAACCTCAGCGGGAAGCTGCCGTGAGTTCATTTTTAATTCACTAAAATTTCAAAATTGTAAGTAAGGAGGAATCGAAATGAAAAAGATCAAAACAAGTTTGCCTCCCGGAATCTTGGTCTTCTTGATCGTCGTCGGACTCACCGCCGGCGCCGCCAACGCGCAAGCGCTGCAATATCCCAAAACCGCCAAGGTCGATCACACCGACACCTATTTCGGCGTTACGGTTCCTGATCCTTATCGCTGGCTGGAAGACGACAACTCGCCGGAAACCGCCAAGTGGGTGGAAGAGCAAAACAAAGTCGCCTTCGCTTATCTTGAAAAAATTCCCTATCGCGAGGGCATCAAAGCGCGCCTGGAGAAGCTTTACAATTATCCCAAATATTCGGCGCCTTTTCGGAAAAACGAATATTTCTTCTTCTTTAAAAATGACGGGCTGCAAAATCAGAGCGTCCTCTACGTGCAAAAGGGATTGGAGGGCAAGCCGGAAGTTTTGCTCGACCCCAACACCTTTTCCGCCGATGGCACGACGCGGCTCGGCGCTTTTGCGCTTTCCAAAGACGGCAAATACGCGGCGTTTGGCATCTCCCTAAGCGGCTCGGATTGGCAGGAGTATTGCGTGATGGAGATGGCCACCAGAAAGACGCAGTCCGACACGTTAAAATGGATCAAAGTATCCGGCATTTCATGGCAGGGCGACGGTTTTTATTACAGCCGCTATGCCGCACCGGAGAAGGGCAAGGAGCTTTCCTCAAAAAACGAAGATCACAAAGTTTATTTTCACCGCGCTGGCACGCCGCAGTCGGCTGACGAGCTGGTTTACGAAGATCCGGCGCATCCGCAACGATTTCACTTCCTCGGCACCACCGAAGATGAGCGATTTGCCATTCTCACCATCTCGGAGCGCGGCAAAGGCAAGAAAGGCAACGCTCTCTACTTCCGTGATGCTGCCAAAGTCGAAAAGAATTTCACCGCGATCATCGACAGCATCGGCGACGACAATTTCAACATCATCGACAACGTCGGCGACAAATTTCTCATTCGCACCGACAGAAACGCGCCAAACGGCAAAGCCGTTTTGTATGATCCGAAGAACCCGGACGAGAAAAATTGGAAAGAAATTCTGCCCGAAAAACCAGAGCCGCTGCGAGGCGTGGGAACGGCGGGAGGAAAACTCTTTGCCACGTATTTGAAAGACGTCACCACGCGGGCTTATGTCTACAGCCTGGACGGCAAGTTGGAGAATGAGGTGAAGTTTCCCGATCTGGGCTCCGCCGGCGGCTTCGGCGGCGAGAAAGACGACAAGTTTGTGTTCTACACCTTCACTTCGTTCAACTACCCGCCGGCGATTTTTCGGTACGACATTGCGATACAGAAAAGCTCATTGTTCCGTACGCCGGAGATTCCGGATTTCAAACCGGCAGATTACGTAACCGAGCAGATTTTCTACCAGAGCAAAGACGGCACGCGCGTTCCGATGTTCATCGTGTACAAGAAAGGCCTCAAACGTGACGGCAAAAATCCGGCTTTGCTTTACGGTTACGGCGGCTTCAATATCACGACTTCGCCGTCCTTCAGTTCGCTGCGGCTGGCGCTTTTGGAACAAGGATTCGTTTATGCCTCAGCCAACATTCGCGGCGGCGGCGAGTATGGCGAAAAGTGGCACGAAGGCGGCATGAAGCTCAACAAGCAAAACGTGTTTGATGATTTCATTGCCGCGGCAGAGTGGCTGATCACCAACAAGTACACGTCGCCGGAAAAGCTGGCAATTCAGGGCGGCTCAAACGGCGGCTTGCTGGTGGGCGCCGTCATGAATCAGCGGCCGGAGCTGTTCAAAGTGGCGCTGCCGGCGGTGGGTGTGATGGATATGCTGCGATTCCACAAATTCACCATCGGCTGGAACTGGATCGCGGATTACGGCTCGAGCGACAACGAGGCGGAATTTAAAGCGCTCCATGCTTACTCGCCGCTGCACAACCTCAAAGAGGCCAAGTATCCCGCGACTTTGATCACCACGGCGGATCACGACGATCGCGTGGTGCCGGCGCATTCATTTAAATATGCCGCTGCGATACAAGAAAAACATCGCGGCGAAAATCCGGTGCTCATTCGCATCGAAACCAAATCCGGCCACGGCGCCAGCAGCACCACCAAGGCCATTGAGACGACGGCGGACATTTATGCTTTTATGTTTTACAACCTGGGGGTGACACCGAGCTACGAGGGCACGAATTAAGCCGTTACGAGTAAGATCGTTGCAACAAAAAAATATTCCCCACTGATTGAAGAACCCCACTGATAAAACGCTTCATCCGTGGGATTCTTCAATCAGTGGGGGTAGGCTCGTTCAATCCCTACCATCGTGGGACAGATTGGAGGGGATAAGCTTCTAAAAATTTTAAAATGAGTGTGGAGGGAGGTACAAATTTAGTCCAAATTTACTTTTGAGAAAATCTCCTTTCTGCAGCCATTTTAAGAAAGGCTGTTTGCTCCTCTGAAGTCATAATACAAAAGGCTTCTAGGATTTCCCTTATAAGTTTGCTTCTGTCCATTTGCCATTTTTTGGCCAGGTTGTCCAGGATTTCAACCGTGGCCTTGGGCATTCGAGCTTGGACTTTTATGTCGTTTTTCATTTTTTAAAGTGTTACAAATGTAATGTCGAATTTTTCAAAATGCAAGTTAAATATCTGCGTAATGCAAATGTAATGAGAATGACTGAAGAATGCTCACGTGTTGATTTTTGATCGGTTGAAAGGGTTGCGGTTCATCTACGTTACCCTGAAAACACTATCACAAACGCGAAGATTTTTACACCACAAAGATACAAAGCTCACAAAGAAAAAAAAATTAAACTTTCTTTGTGCCCTTTGTGGTTATGTTTGGTTGCGGCTAAAGCCGCGCTAGGAATTATGGTTTATCCAGATCTCGACCGAAAAAGATTAAAAGCGCTGCTGTTCGATCTCGACGGCACGCTGCTCGACTCTTTCTCAGCCCATTTGGAAGCGTATCGTCTCATGTTCGCGCGCTTTGGAATTGAGATTACCAAAGAGCGCTTCCTGGCTTCGTATTCTCCCAATTGGTATGAGACGTATCAGGCCATGGGCCTGCCCAAAGAAGCTTGGGAAACCGCGAATTTGTATTGGCTGGAGGCCGCGGCACAACAAACGCCCGGCCTCTTTCCAGGCGTCGAGCGAACTTTGACGCAGCTTTCCAACGTCTATAAACTCGGCTTGGTTACGTCGGGATCGAAGAGCCGCGTTTTGCGGGATCTCGAGCGCACTGGCATCAAAACGATCTTCGAAACAATAATTACCGGCAATGACGTGCAGCAGCCCAAACCGGCTGCGGAAGGACTGGATCTGGCTTTGGCGAGACTCAAGGTACAGCCGCACGAGGCCGTCTATATCGGCGATGCGCAAGCCGATTATGAAATGGCCCACGCGGCCAAGGTTCAATTTGTCGGCGTGCGCAGCGCGTTTGCCAGCTTGAAAGCGATTGACTCTTGCATTCAGGTACGAACGATTGCGGAAATCGTCACGCTCCTGGCGTAAGAATCAACAAACGGAGTTTATGCACAAACTTCCTGGCTTCTTGAAATTTGTTTTGTAACAAACTTGCAATTTGCCGCGGGCCTTTGCAATTTGCCAAATTTCTTTCATTGATTTTCAAGCAAGATTTTGTTAGATTGACAAGTTGCAATTTTTGGAAAGGCTTTTTATCACCCCGATTTTGCATTGTAAAGTCAAAACCACTACCCGATAGCTTCTAGCAATCAAAGGAAAATCGGGGTTTGACTTTTATATCTGCAAAATTAAGGTATCTAAGGAGGCATCGTGGTAGAAATCAAGCGTCGGCTCAGCCTCGCTGGCTGGCTTTTCTTAATCAACTTTGGCGTACCGGCATATCCAGCGATGGTTGGCTCGCCTTTTCAGCAAAGTCCTGCCCAAGAACAAAAGATCGCGGCTTTCTTCAAAACGGCGCCGAGCCTTTGGCAGGACTTTCAGCAAGAAATGCCCATGCGGCAGAGGCTGGCGTTGCACGACCGATGGCGCGTCTCCTGCCAGGAACCCAGGCTTGCCGGCGAAATCGAGCTGCCGGCAGCCTTTTCATTCGAAGGACAAGTTGTCTTGCAGCGCTCGTTTCGGCTCGATTCCACTTTCATCAATCGGCCGCTGCGCCTGGTCATTCAAGGCGCAAATTATGAAACCAAAGTTGAAATCAATGAAGATTTTGTCGGCAGCCACGAAGGCGGGTACATCCCGTTTGCAATCGAGCTGCGGCCGGAACGCTTATTCTTTGACAAAGAAAACCTCATCACATTGACCGTCAGCAATCAGCTTTCGCCGTTACAAACCTTGCCCGCCAGACAACGGCCTTATGGCTGGTTGAACGAAGGCGGCGTATTGCGGGAAATTTACCTCGAAACTCTTCCGGAAATTTCCATTGAAAACACCAAAATCAAATACAATTTCGATCAGCCGGCAGTTGCGCTCAATTTGAGCGCGGAAGTGCGCTTGCAGAAAAAAATGGCGGCAGAGGAAACCGCGGCTTTCGCCGCTGTTCTTGAAATTTGGGAAATCGATCGCGCTCGCAAGCTGGCTGCCAGCGCCCTCACGCCGCTGGCGGAAAGCGACAAGTTACGGCAAACGCTGGCGCTAAGCTGCCAACTCAATCAGCCCGCGCTATGGTCGCCGGCATTGCCGAATTTATATGCCATGCGTTTGGCACTTCTGCGGCAGAACGAAGTGGTCGATGAATGCTGGCAGAACCTCGGCTTTCGCAAGATCGAAATCGCCGATCAACGATTTTGGCTCAACGGCGAGCCTTTCGTCGTGCACGGCGTCAACTTCATCGAGAACTACGGCAACAATTCCGCCTTATTGGATACGGCGCAAGCGATGAAATTGTTGATGACGGCAAAAGAGCTCGGCGCGAACGCTATCCGCGTGGTCGGCCATCTCCCCCATCCGTTTCTGCCGGCGCTGTGCGACCGGCTCGGCATTTTCCTGCTCGAAGAATTGCCCATCTATTATTTTACCGAAGCCCACTTCCGGCAGCCGCAATTTGCCGAGCTGGCCCTGCTGCAAGCACGGGAAATGATTCTGCGCGACCGCAATCACCCGAGCGTGTTGAGCTGGGGAGTGAGCGTCAATAGCACATTATTTTCGCCAGACGTCAAAACCATCTTCAGCAACCTTTGCAGAGAAATACGGCAGCTTGACAACCGCCCCCTCTATGCCGTGACGCCTCTGGCTTGGCTCTCGGACTGGATACCGCAAGTTGATTTGCTTTTACCGGATTTGTTTGAACAGGAAGGAATCCCGACGTTTGCCGGCGCGGCAGCGAGCAGCCTCAAGCCGCTCATGCCCATCATTGGTTTTTGGCGGCGCGATGAGCGCGTTTCTCCGGAGCCGTTTGCCAAGGCAGCCGGGCCAAGCGGTGACGCCGAGCAACGACAAGCCGAAAAATTGGACGACCTGCTGGAAAAACTCGAAGAGATGCCAAAATTTTCCGGCTACTTCCTGCAAGCTCTGGCCGATTGGCCGGCCTCCATGCCCGCGCTCATGATCGGTCCAAACCTGGAGCACGTTTCACCCAATCAGACTGGCGCCAGCGTGAATAAAAGCGGCGAGTTTCGCGTGCGGCCGATCTTCGATCATCCCGCCGGAATGATTGGGCAGGATGGACGGCGTCGTATGGCGTTCCAAGTGGCGCAAGCTTTCAACCGCAACGACCGCCGCCCGATGTTGAGTGCCAAAAAGCTGGCGCCGGTTCATCCACAGGCCTACCCGATTGTCGGCATCGGCGTCATCTTGATCACACTTTTCTATTTGAACCGCGATCGCCGGCTGCGCGCCAATCTGCAGCGCATCTTCGTGCATCCGCACGGTTTCTACGTCGATGTTTATGAGAATCGCAAAGTTCCACCCTTTCTCAGCACGTTGCTCGGATTGATGGAAAGCTGCATCGTGGCGAGCCTGCTTTCCGGATTTTGTTACGCCTATCGCGAGAGCATGATTTTTGACCAGTTTTTGAATCTGCTCATCGTCGATCCTGTTTGGAAAGCGCGGGTGATTTGGCTCATCTGGCATCCGGCGTGGTTTATCGCCATTGGGACGGCAAGTTTGTTTGCACTCGGCGCAGTAGCCGCGGTGTTCTTGCGCATACTCGGCTTCTTTCTCGGCCGGGGTCTGCCGACGGTGCAATATTACACGTTTGTTTTTTGGACGCCGGCCAACTTACTACTATTGGGAATTGTCGCCCCGTTCTTTTATCGTCTGCTGCTGTATTCGGATTTTGCCGCGCCGCTGATGTTTTTGGTCGTCATCACGTTTCTTTGGCTCGCCGGCCGTTATTTCCGCGGCATCCGCGTGATCTACACCATGAGCATTCTGCGCACGGCGATTATTTTTGGCATCATCGCCGGCGGCCTGATCGTTTCGCTCGTTCTTTATTACCAACGCAACGAGGCGATTTTTGAGTACGTGAAATATTATTGGCAGATGCTGAATGTGGGGGGATGATGCTGGAAGGAACGTTTGTAGTGGCGCCTTCAGGCGCAAATCGTTTAAAATGTACGACTGTCTTGATTTTAAAAACTATCGTTTCATCCTCACACGCCAACGCCTAAAGGCTACGCCCGGAGGGCGCCACTACGAACGTCTTTATCCCACCTTGATAAACACTAGCGGGTACACGACTCTTACCCTGCCTTCGTCGACGGCGTCGTATCGCCAACGCCGAATCGCCGCCGTCAGCTCTTCTTGAAAAGCCGGGAGGGAAATTTGTGAGGAGAGAATGGTGACTTTGCCGACGGTGCCGTCTGATTTAATGATCACTTCCACTTCGATTTTGCCGCCGATGGTCGGGTGGTGGCGGAGGTGTTTTTCGTAAATGTATTGCAGCCGGCCAAGATTTTTTTGCAAAACCGTATAAAGCGAGGCCTCGGAGCGCGCGCCATAAGCTCCACCCGTACCGCCGGTGCCGCCAAAGCCGGTGAATTGCACGCGGCCGCCTTTTTGCAAAGCCACGCCCTCGCCGGCGTCGATATCCACGTCGAGCAGATCGTTGAGGCCTTGGCCGTTTCGGCTGGCCGCAAAAAGGGCGCCGTCTTGCACTTCGCCTTTGGGATTGTTACCCTTGCCAACCGTCAGCGAGCGATTCATTTTCAAATCCTGAACCACGCCGTCTGCGGTTTGCATGTTCAGCGCCAGCGCATTCTCCGGGCTGCCGTTTTCAGCAACGCCGTCCAGCAAACCGAGCACGCCGATTTTATTGACGTTGACCTCCTTCTCCGCGCGCTCCGCATTAATGGCGCTGTTCCGGCTCTCCGCCACGGTATTGCCCGGAATAATCTCTTCTCTTCGCATCGGCGCTTCATCGTCATCAGAGTCTCCTCCCGGTACGGTCAACGCTCGTGATTTGCCGTTTCCCACCGGTGCCTCCGGTTCGTCTTCGACCGGCGGCGTTTCGTTTTCGTCGACAAAGCTGACCTCGCGAATTTCCAAAATTTCCGGCTGCCGAAACATCGAAGTGGTGAACCAGACGCCAAAGACCAAAACGTGAACCACCAACGAGCCGGTCATGGCCGTGCGAAAACGTCGCGAGGTTTGCCGCGCGGCTTGATCGAGAAAAGATCCTGATCGTCGCGCTTTCGCCGTTGAGGAGCGCTTTGTGGTTCGCGTTTTCGTCATGGTTATTTATTGGCGTGGCCGTTGCACGGTGGCAATGGCGATTTTTTTAGCGCCGCTTTTCTTGGCGACGCCCAACAGCTCCAGAACCTGGCGGTGCGAAGCCTGTTTGTCGGCGCGAATGAGAACGAGCCGGTCCGGGTGCTCGGCCACAATTGGCCGCAGCGATAATTCCAGTTTGGATAACGGCAGCGCCTGCGCGTTCAAAGCCGTTTCGCCGGAAGCCGTGAGCGTGATCGTGAGATTGTCTTGGGAATCGGCTTCAATCGTTGCCGCTTTGGGCAAATCGACCTGAAGGGAGCCGGGGGTGTCAAGGATGGGCGCGGTAACCATGAAAATGATTACCAACACGAGCGAAATATCCACCAAAGGCGCGAGCTGCATGTGGGTGATGATATTACCGGGAGAGTTGCTGGCCTGCATAGGATTCCGTCCTTCCAAGCAACATGTCATGCTGGAAGCATCCTGTTCAAAATAAGCACTGTGCTTGATAATAAACAAGATCCCGCCACGCGGGATGACATGATAAGGATAAAACAGTCAAACTGATTTCAAAAATTTTTTTTCGTTGCGGTTCCCTTTTCGTTGCAAGCTGTCTTAACGTGCAAAAGTCAAGTGATTAGCGGTTGCGGCGTTTGACGATGGACAGCTCCTTTGCGCCGGCTTGCCGCGCGGCGTCGAGGGCGCCAACCACGCGATCGTGCATCACTTGCTCGTCCGCGCTAATCACCACCAGCTTGTTCTTCGTCATCGCCAGCAAAACCCGCAAGCTATCCGTAAGTGCGGCCGGCGCGATCGTGACGCCATTGATGATGACCTCGCCGGATTGTTTTATGTACACTTCGGCCCGCAGCTCGGTTTGTTGCGCACCCGCCGCGGCGTTGCCCACATTCGGCGTGGAAACCGTGATAGTGGACTGCAAGATCATCGGCGTCATCACCATGAAAATAACCACCAACACCAGCGAGACGTCGATGAGCGAGGTCAAATTGATCTCGGTCAAGCCGGTGTCCGTGTCTTGAAATTTACTTTTCATAAATGTGCAGAGGGCGTAGGGCTGAGGGCTTAGAGCGGAGGGCATAGTGCCGTGGGCTGAGGGTAAAACACATAAAGGAATGCATGCCCTATGCTCTACGCCCTCTGCTCTACGCTCTCAGCCCTCACTGCGCAATCCCGAGAATAACACGAACCTTTTTCGATGCCGCTTCAATTTCCGACATGATCGTTCCGACGCGGCGCAAAAAATAATTGTAGGCAATCACCGCCGGAATAGCGACCACCAGCCCGGCGGCGGTGGTGATCAAGGCTTCCGCGATGCCGGCGGAGACCACGGACGGGCCGCCGGAGCCGGAAACGGCAAGGTCGCGAAAAGCGCGGATAATGCCGACGACCGTGCCGAAGAGTCCGATGAACGGCGCGATGTTGCCGAGCGTGCCGAGAATGCTCAAATAGCGCTCCAGCTTCATCTTCTCTTCCAGAGCGGCGGCTTCCATCAGCTCGTTGACGCTTTTCGCGCCGAGCGAAAAATTCTGCAAGCCCAATCGCACGACCGCGGCGAGCGGCGCGGAGGAGCGCTGGCAAAACTCAATGCCGGCCTTGGCGCCGCCATCACGAATCGTTTTGTTGAGAGTATGAATAAACATCTCGGGGTTGATGCGCGTGCGCCGAAAATATATCCACCGCTCAAAGATAAAGGTGATCGTGACAAGCGAACAGCCAAACAGAATGATGAAAGTCGGACTGGTGCGAACCGTTTCCCAGAAGCTCAGCTCCATACTTTGCTACAAGCGACTCCTCAGTTTATCTTGTTGAAAACGATCGGATACACGACCTTCATCTGGCCTTGTGCAATCGCGTCGTACTTCCAGCGGCGAATCGCATCGACGAGCTGGCGTTGAAAATCCGGAATCGGTATCTCCGACGATAGAATGGCGACATTAGCGATGCTGCCATTAGGGTTGATCGTGACCTCAACTTCCACCTTGCCGCGAATATCCGGATTGGTCTTCAAAAATTTTTCATAAATATATTGCAACCGCCCAATATTCTGCGACAAAACTTTATATAGTGACTGCTCGTTTCTGGCGCCGACCGCTTCTTGCGATCCCGTTACTTTCTCGATTGGCGCCACGTCGATCTTGCTTTTTTTCTCGAGTTTGACTGCCGGCGCGCTCGCAGCGTCTTTCTTCAAAATATCGTCAATGCTGGAATTGCCGCCCTTGCCGGCGCCAAGCTCACCATAAGCCAGCAACGCGTTAAGATCGGTGTTGCTGTTGGCAGACTCGCTGCGGCCGGCGGAGAGCTTGCCGCTGCTCATCACTTGATCGAGGCCTTTGGCTAGTTTGTCGTTGATAAGCCGGTTCATCAAAGTGCTGCCGTCGCTTGTGCCGGCACCTCCGATGAGCGCGAGCACGCCGACTTCTTCTATATTAACGCCTTCCCCTGGCTTGTCAGAGCCATACCCCTTTTTTTCTTTCGCCGGCTTTTCGGCGGCATTAGGCTCTTCTTTTTTCTTCTCGCTGTTTTCGGCCGTAGTGGATTCGGTGGCGGTCGTCGTTTCCGTCTTGAGCTCAGTTTGAGCGCGAATCTCTTCTACCGGCTTGAATGTTGCGGCGATCTTTTGCACTTTCTGCAGCAGCTTGGCCTGATCGGCTTGCCCGGGCGGCGCGATCTTCACGGTGCTCGCCCATTGCACGGCCACCATTTGCAAAACGAGCAAAACGGTTACCAGGCCTTTGAAAAATGGATCTTGCGTCAAGCTTTTGGTAAAAGCCCGAAACGGCGAAAAGCCTTCAAACTGAACGGTTCCAGCCGCCGCGCCATCAAAAGCAAAATCGATGCGAATATCGCTGAGAACCAAGTGGCCGGATTTTCCGGGTGTGAGGGGCAACGCCGGACAACCCTCGTGCCTGGGCAAAAGATCGTGCAACAAAAGATCGGAAAAAGCCAGCCGGCTTTCGTCATAGACGACTTCGCCGATGCTATTCTCAGCCAAACGCAGCTCGTAGCCGGACGCGGTTGGAACGAACACGCGCAGCCGCTTTGGAAATCCCTCGCCATACAATACAACGTTATTATCGGGGCTTCGTCCGACGGTAAATTCTTCCTTGCCGCGCAGATAGCGATCCGTCACTTTGCCGTTTTGCGCGATGCGAAGTTTTAAATTTTGTTTTTGCTTCATTAAACAGTTAGCTGGTTTGCCGGTTAGCCAGTTGGCCGGTTAGCGAATTAACTGGCTAACTGGCAAACAAGCCAACCGGCTAACACGTTGTGGTTATTCCTTTTTGTACACGGCGAGCAACATGTTGTTGAAGCCGACGCGACCACACGTATACATGACTCGTTTGATCACCGCGAACGAGGCGTCGCGATCGCCCATAATATCCACCGTGCCGTGAAAGCCGAGTCGCTCATCCATCGCGCCCAACTTTTCCGCCACCTCGCGGCTCTGCACCAAACCGGCTTGCAACGGCGCGATCAGAAGATCGCCGTTGGTTTTTATTTCGTCGATCTTGATGAGCGGCTTGTCATCGAGGATAATCCACTCTTTGGTCACGGAGATGATCGGCGCGGCCTTGGGCGGCTTGTCGCTGGTGGATTCGGGCAACTGCAAATCCTGCGACGTGGTCACGATTTGTCCCTCAGCCGAAAAACTCTTCAACAAAAACACCAAAAGAATGGTAAACATATCCAAAAGCGAATTCAACCGCAGCTCAAAGCCCGGTTTTTTCTTGGGACGGCTGCCGAAAACGGAAAAGGTCTTGCTGCTTTTGCTTAGTTTCAACATAAATCAACCTGAGATCGAAATATTCGGAAAGCCGGATTCGCGGCAGTGGTCCATGACTTTGATCATAATGTCGTATTTGATGGCGTCTTCCGGCTGAATCACCACGTCTTCGGCATCAGGGAATTTGCCCTTGATCTGCCGGAGATTCGCCTGCAATTGCTCAAAGTCGTATTGCTCGCCTTTTTTGGCAATAAAAGGAAAATTGAAAGTCGGGCTTTTCAGTTCAAAGCCGCTCTGCCGGATTGCAAGCATGTTGAGCACCAACTGCTTCTGTTGCTCTTGCGTCACGGACTGGGGAGCCGCTTGCTGGCTCAGCGAAGGCAGCGACATTTCCAAAATGGCAATTTTAACAAATGACGCCGTGAGCAAAAGAAACGGCACGAGAATCAAAAACACGTTCATGATCGGCGTCATCTGCAGATCATCGCCGCCCGTCCGTTTGCGCACCACTGCTTTCAAATTCATTTCTCGCCTCGACCGCGAATCAAACGCTGGTAAATACGCGCCACGTTTTCGTTGATTTCATTGACGACGGCGCCGGAGCGCTCGTTCAGGATGGAATAGACCACCAAAGTCGGAATGGCGACGACCAGGCCGAAAGCCGTGGTGTTCATGGCCACGGCGATGCCTTGGGCCAGCAACGCCGCTTTTTGCGAGGCGTCCGCCGCAGTCACGGCTTTAAACGAATCGATCAGCCCGAAAATCGTGCCGAGCAAGCCGAGCAGCGTCGCAATATTCGCCAGCAGCGACAAATAGTTGGTGCGCTTCTCGAGCTTGGGCAGCTCGCTCATCGCCGCCAGCTCCATCGCCTGCTGAATATCTTCCGGCGCTTTGCCGTACTCCTCCAGCCCCGCTTTGGTGATGCGCGGCAGAGAAGCTTTGGAAACGCTGCAAAACTCCAATGCGGTTGACACGCTCCCTTTCTGAAGCAACTCCAAGATTTTGTTGACAAAAGCCGTCGTATCGATGCGATTCTTGAAATTGATATAAATGAAGCGCTCGATCATGATCGCCACGGAAAAAACCATGGTGAGCAAAATGGCGTGCATCCATCCGCCGCCGTCGCGATAAAAAGCGATAATACCTTCCATACTGAGCAAATTCTCCTAAATGTTGTTGCTTGAACCGAATGAAAATCGTTACCAAGGAATCTGGCCGCGCGGGTAGCTGCGGGAAATGCGGGGAAAGCGATCCTTTTCCATGGAACGGAAAATTTCACGAAAAAAAGACCGGTCGATTTGAATGCCGTCCACTTTCGGGTCGTTGCCCGGAATGATGAACAGCGCCTGCGGCTTGGCGATGCTGCCAAGCACTTCCACCTTGTCGAGAAAAATCCGCACGTTTTTTCCGCTCTCGTCTATGGCCGGAGCAGGCAGCGTATCCGCGGCTGCGGCTGGTGGTGTTGCTGTGGCCGGTTGCGGCGCCGGCTGATCCTGGGCTGTGGCCGGCCTCCATCCAAAAATAGCGATTGAGAAAATAAAAGCGGTGGCAAAAATCCAGTGAATTCGTTTCATGGCAAAATATTAGTATGATAAACCATCATCAGTTGAGATGTCATTCAGGAGGCTACGCCTGTAGGGAATCTTTTTTGAGTCCAAGACGATTGCTTGAAAGAAACAAGATTCTTCCAGAATGACATTTCCATTATTTTTGCGAACATCAGTAAATTTATTCGTTATTCGCAGCGTTCAATGGATTGGCGCTGCTGTCTGCGCCCAAGCCTTTGGAGGTGTCCGGAGCGGCGCCGTTGGTGGGCACGATGCCATGCGCCGGCACCTCAACTCCCAGCTCGGCGGCCAACACTTGAATGCGTTGCCGGCTTTGCTCCACCCAATCATTGCTGATGTTGTTTTCCTCGGCCTGCTTGACATTGGCTTGATAGGCGGCCAACGCCTTTTCCTTAAAGGGGCGAATTTTTTGCTGAAGCTGTTCTTCGTATTTGGCCAACAGCTCGCCGGCGATTTGCTGCCGGGGCGATTCCCAGAAAAAGCGCGCAAATTCCTCGAACACGCCGCCGATGCGATACGAAGCGGCCGTCGTCCAATCCGCCACCTGATAGGTCGCTGCATCCTTGTAGGCCGCCAGCACCTCGTTAAAAAGCGTTTGCTTGCGCTGCAGGTTGCGATCCAGCGGCGGCTCGAGATTGACCTGGCGGTAATTTTCAAAACGAATCTCGCCGAGCAGGAATTGTGCTTGCGCCGGCATGTAAACATCCACCGGCTGTGATTCGCTGACGGCGGTGCGATGACTTTCGATGGTGCGCTGGAAGTAGGCCGAGGCTTGCGTATAATCTTTGCGCTTGTAGCAGATTTCACCGGCGCGGCACAACGCTTCGAGATATTGCGCCGGATCAGTTTGGTAAGCCGCCAGATAACGGTCGTAAGTTTTCAGCGCATTCTCCAGCAGCCCGGCATTTTCGTAACACTGCGCCGAGGCAAAAACCGCTTTGGCGGCATAAGGAGAATTTTCATGCACGCTCACGAGCGCGAGATAATTTTGCGCCGCCCGCGTCCAGTTATTCAACTCTTCGCACAAGGTTGCTGCTTTAAACAGCGCTTCATCAACTCGGGAGGAGCCTGGAAATTTATAATACAGCTTTTCGTAAAGATCAATCGCCTTTTCTTTATTTCCTGCTTGCTCGTATTGCAGCGCCGCTTCGACCAACGACAGTTCTGCAATCGTCGTATCCGAGCTGGTCGTGGCGATATTGTCAAAAGCCTGAGCGGCCACGGAAAAATCGCCGCGTTTTTTGAATGCTTCCGCGAGCTTGAACTTGGCGGAATTGATGAGCCGTTTGGCGCGCTCGACCTGGCGGGTGGAATCCGGAAATTTTTCAACGACAGTGCGCGCCCATTTCTCGGCCTCGAGAAATTGCTCCGCCTGAATTGCGCATTGCGCATTCAACAGATGGGCCTGCACGACAAAACGGCTCGCCGGCAAATCGTTGCTGATCTTCGTATAAACCTGCTGCGCCATGGCATATTGCCCGATGCCGAACAAGCTCTCGCCGTACTTCATCAAAATATCGGGCAGTTTGTCGCTCGTCGGCAGCATTTTGATGAAATCATTGCACGCCGCCAGAGCTTTAGGGTAAACCGGATTGGGCACGCGCAACGACTTGGTCTCGCCGGTTCCCAGGAAATTCGCCAATACAAAAGTCGTGGTGTCGCTGCCCGGCGCCGTCTTCAATTCCTCGAAATGCGCGAGAATGCGGTTATAAGCGGCCTCGGCTTTGAACTCCGACTCGGGAAAATTCGTGACGACTTTTTGATAAGCGTCGGCGGCATTGGCAAAATCCTTGATCTCGTAATAACATTCCGCCTGGAAATATTGCGCTTTGCCGGCATTGGCGGCCTTCGGAAATTTGCCGCGAAAACTGTTGTACCGCTCGATGGCGAGGCGATAATGGCTCACGCCACCCTCTTTTTGGCCGCGGGCTTGGGCTTCGGTTGCCAGATTGAACAACGTTTCTTCGGCCATGCTAAGGACACGCTCGCGCGCCGGCCCTTCCGGAAATTTATTCACCCAGGCGCTGCCCGGCCCATAGTTTTGCACCAAAGCCTCGCGCGCCGCTTCGGCCTTTTTCGGATCGCCGGCCTGCAGATAATTCGCCGCAATCTTGCTTTGAAATTCCGGCGCTTGCTCGTGGTACGGCCACAACCGCAAGATGGCTTCCAACGTTTGAACGGCCTCTTCGTAAAAATTGCGGACTTGGTATGTATCGGCCAGCCGCGTGAAAATATCGATGCTGTAGGGCTTGACGCCGACCTGCTGCATGAAAGTCTCGGCCTTGCGCGCGCCGCCGAAATCCGCAAAACATTGCGCCACGTACTCGATCGACTCTTTGCGCAAATCGGTTTTGGTCCTGCCCAAAACCTCCGTATTCTGCGCTTTGTTGACAAGATTGATGTCGTCGATCAGATAAATGAACGTGCTGATGGCTTTGGAAAAATCATTCTGATTATAATACGACCACGCCAGCTTGTACAGCGCCATGTCGAAAAAAGGATTCTGCCAATTGTTGAGCAGCTTGGAATAATGTTTGACGGCTTCCACGTACTGGCGTTGGTCAAAATAATACTCGCCCAAGCGGAAATGGCCTTCGAGGATGTAATCACTCTTAGGATATTCCGCAATCAGCTTTTGAAAAAATTCCCGCGCTCTGTCGACGTTATTTTCTTCGAGATGGCTCAAAGCAATTCGATAAACCACCTTGTCGTTAAAAGGCGCGGTGGGATATTTGTCGAGAATCTTGTATCCCATTTCGACCGCTTCGCGATGGCTGACGCGTGGCATCGCCGGCTCGTTTTTCAATTCGCCGGCGTCAAAACGCTTCAGCTCGGTTTCGTATTCCGCCATCTTCTGTTGATAGGCGTGCGCCGCGCGCTTGACGTAAAGCTCCACCAGTTGAAACATGACTGTAGGCGTAAAATCGTTGTCGGGATATTTGGCGATGAGCTGCTCGCCTTCGGTGATTGCCTTCTCGAGGTCGCGGACGTTGAGCGTTGCGGGCACAACGCCGGCTTCGCCGTCCGCCGGCTTGACGGGAGCCGCCGCGGTTTTATTGGCGGCTTTGTTTTTTCCTTTGCCAACGGCGGCAGATTTGTTGGCATCCGCAGTGGTGACTTGAGCGGCGACGGCGCCTTCAATACAAAAAGAAAAGAGCACGGCAGCGGCCACCAGGCACAAGGGCGAAATATTCGTCGTGGTGTTTCTCATTGCTGTACAGTCCCTTCTCCAAGAATAAAGCAGTTTACAAGAGTTTAGCGGTCTGAACCGGAGTGCGAAACCGAAGTTTTGCACTCCGAATCCGTTTGGCTAAATTCATTTGGGCATTCCCTTGAGAAACAAAGCCCTGGCCTTGCCGTATTCGGCGTATGCATGCCAGTGCCGGCGCGATTCCTTTCGCTCCATTTCCTTTTGCATAAGCTCGATATTTTGCGAAGCCTCTTCAAAAAGCTTACGCTCCGCCACGATATTTTCGATCAATTCATCTTGCGAGCGCGTCAAACGGCCCAGCTCGTCTTTGATGTACTTCGGAACCGTTTTGCCGTTGAGGTTGATGGTGGTCAGCAATTTCGATTCCAGCACCAAAAGCTGGACTTTGAGCTTCTCCATCAGTTGCTCCTGCTGGCGCAGCCCGGTCTCCACCTGGACGACGCGCTCCGCGATATTGTTGGCTTCCGGATACCTCGACCTGATGTAATCATACTCTTTAATCGCAAAGTCGTAAAAGCCCATTTGCAGATAACATTGCCCCAGCAAAAAGTGCGCCTCCTCGCCATACTCCGTCTCGTCGTAATTCTTGTTCAGCTCGTTGAGCGTTTTGACGGCGGTCTGAAAATCATTCTGCTTGATCGCAGCCCAACTGCTGGCCAGTAGCGCCTGCGGAAAAGTTTCGTGCTCCGGATTGATGCGGCGAAAGTGCGCGACGGCTTCCGCGTAGTAGCCCAGCTCGTAGTAAATGTAACCCAGCGTCAAGTGGGTGTTGTTGATGGCGTCACGCTGTTCGGGCCGAATGAGCGGCATGGCGAGCAGCTTGCGCAGCGCGGCCACGGCCTTGGTGACCATTTTTTTTTTAAGTAGGCCAGCCCCACCGTGTACAGGCTGTGATCGAAATATTCGCTGCGGGCGCGCACTTTGTTGAGCGTGGCAATGGTGTTGTCGTAATCGCGCTGGTGATAATAAGCCATGCCCGCGTGATAGCGGGCGCCGTCGATGATGTCGTCGTCCGGAAAGCGCGCCAGAACGCCTGAAAAAATCTTCAAGCTTTCGCCGTAATTCTCGGTTTGATAATAAACGCGCTGCAAGCCGAAGAGCGCTCTGGGCAGATATTTGCTTTGCGGATATTTTGTGAGCAAAAACCGAAACATTTTTGCCGCTGATTTGTACATGGTCATTTCGCACATGCTCTCGCCCAGATGGCACAGCACACCGTCGGCCTGTGAAAAGGCGGGGTAATAATCGAGCAAAATGATCAGCTCGCGCGCCGCCTTCCAGTACGCCTTCTCGTCGTATAATTTCAGCGCGCTTCGATACAATCGCGACGCCGCCTTGTCCATGTCATGGTCGAGCAACTGTTCGGGCGTGCGCTCTTGTTCCGCCGCTTTTTCCTGCGACCAGCACAATGAAGACGATCCAGTTAAACTCGTCAAGCTGAACGCGCCGATACCAACCAAAAAGGCAAGCATATTCGTTAATCTTCTTCTCATTCCAGGCTTCGACGTTAGGTAAACGAACAACGCGCTTGAGCATGCCTCACGGTAAAAAATTCGGTCACAACCAATGAGTTTTAGTTTTCTGTTGACGCCGGTTAAATGCTCAAGAGTCCGTTGCTCAAAGTTTCATTTACGCTTTGCGTTTTACGTTTCACGCTTTACACCTTCAAGGTTTTTCTTCCGGCGGTTTTTCTGCCGGTGGTTTTTCTTCTGTCGGTGTTTCCTCCGGCGGCTTCTCATCTTCGGGCTTCTTCTCGTCGAGCGAATCCTGCATGGTTTTCAATTTCTCTTCGGCGCTTTCCCGCTCGAGACGAATGCGATCAAGCTCTTCCATGGCGCGCTTGTCTTCACGCAGGCGGGCGGCCGCGCTCGGGCGGCGCTCCGCTCCATGCCAGAAGACCTGATAATTCAAGCCGAGAATCACTTTCCAATCCGCATAATTTTTTTGGAAATCCGTATTCATAGGCTGCGCCGCGGGCTTGTGCAATCCCCAATCTCCCGCCAAATCGATAATGACGTTCCACGGACCGAGCACCTTGATCCCTTGTGATATCCGCGTCGAGTTTTCCGCGCGGCTCACCGCCGGGTTGTCGACAAAAATCTCGCCGGTGTATTCGGTATAAAAAACGATGGAACGAATCGGGAATTTCAAGCCGAAGCCCAAAAGATACTGATCTTCTGCATTGGCAAAAAGTTGATCGCCGACGTGATGATCCATGTACCCGAAATTAAAATAAAGCTTCAGCGGCGCCAATGGAAAAGTATCGGTCATATCCACCGTCACGAGGCCGACGACCCCGGCGCCGAGCTTACCGGATGAATAAGGCTCATAGGGGACGTTGTGTTGCTTGGCGATGGGCAAGTTCACAAACGCGCTGAGTCCGGTAGAGAAGCCGCCAAAAGCGAGAGGCGTGGTGTACTTCAATCCAACTCGCATGTCGCCGGGTGGACCCCAAATATGCTTTTGATCATCCTGATAGAGCACCGGGCTCAACGTCAGTTCCGTCCGCTTGGAAAGGCCCATGGTGAAGCCGAGCGAAAACGTGTGATCTTTGCCGAAGCGGCCGACCTCTTTGGAAGGTTCAAGAAAGGTTTGGAAATAAGAATTGACGAACAACTGGCCGCGCCCGATCGGTTCGGCGGTATAAACCCGCATCAAACCGCGGCCACCCTGAATGGTGGTTTGGCCGAAGCACGGCAGACAAAAAACAAGAGCGAAACCCAAAAACGTCAAGAGTCGAGATGTGCGATCCACGATGCAGTCCCATGATGTTTATGCAAAGACTCAACAACAGTATTTTAGCAACAGAATATACCAGCAAACCCTGGCTTTTGCGAGTTTTATTTTTCGGAATTTGATGTGGGAAGAGCAAATGCAACCAATCTGAAAGTTTTCTCACACCGCTCGTTGACATGTATAACGAATATAACCTACACAAGATTTATGCCAGCACCCTTAAAATTTTCGGAAAGGAATGACGAAAAGAAGGTAACGAGGCAAAAGCTTATTAAAGCTGGAGGTAGCGCGGACCGGCAATCTTCGCGTGCGGAACAACAAAAAAGATGCTTTGACTCAGGCTGAAACATGCCGCAGGAGCAAATTTCATTTACGTAAGCCCGCGAACGTCGGCGGATCATCGGAGACCGCCACGACCGGATAAGATCCCAGATTTCGCATCTCTATTTTTTCATTTGACATGCTTCGTTTTCGCCAAACCCATTCTATAAGCCCGGCAACGACGGCGCCGCCGGCAGCGTCAAGCACGTAATGATATTGCAAGATAAACACCGAGAAGGTAAGCGCGACAACGACTGGAACGAAAATGAAGAAAATGTAACGGTCACTTTGCCGCAAAGCCACCACGGCAACCCAAGCCACGGCGACGTGCGAGCTGGGAAATGCAGCGCCAACTACGGAAACGTAATTTTGCGCTTGCGAAATCAGATCGAAAAAGAAGCCGCCGGCAAGCTGCAACTGGCCGTTTAAATCAAGTGCATGGCGCGGGCTGCGCGCCGGCAGCAGCATAAAGAGCACGTAGCAGGAGTAAAAAGACAAACAGATGCGGTTCATGAAATCAAGAAAAGCCGGATTGGCCTGCCCCGAAAGGCCGCTTACCGGCTGCCGTCGTGAGGTTGGTCGATCTCCGCTTTTGGCGCGAACCAAATAGTACCGGAGTACGGCAAACGCGATGATTGGGTAGTAACTCCAATAGGCAAAGGCCATCAACTCGATCATCCACGCCGGCGTGTGCACTTCGATGAACCGATGCGCCGGCTGCTTGAACAGCCACAAATCGAAATCGATCAAATGGCGTTCGATCCAGTAAGGAAAAACCGAATTGGCCAGATAGGTAAACTCGCCGAAAAGGACGAAGGTGAAAAGAAAAAACGGATACAAATCGCGCACCGGACTCAGCCACTTGTAGACGCGGCGATAGCGAGCGGCTTGGGAAAGCAAAGGCGTGAAATAAATCAGCGCCAGGATCGCCAAAATAATGAGTGGATGGCTGATTAAAATGCGTTCGCGAATGGGAATCAGTTTGGCTACGCTCGCAGGAGGAGAGAAAGCTGCCAGGAGCAGCGTAAGCACAAGGTAGCCGAGAGAGAGACGGTCGTAAAAACGGAGATTGACCCAGAAGTTTCTACTGGATGGTCTTTTATTGTTTAGCGACATGCAAGGTTTTTCAAGATGCTCCAACGGTCATCATTCAATGGCTTCAACTGCTTGAACGCTCTGATCAGCATGTTTTGCCGGCATGGCAATAGATGCCGGGCTAAGAATGTGGTGGAGAGTGATTCCATCGTCCAATTCATGCCACCATACTCCATAGCCGTCCGGTTCAATGCTGAAATCTTGCTGCTGTTCAGGTGTGGCATTGACCAGCCATGCCATCTCCGTGCAGGGGAAAAAAATAATTCGTCCGTCACTTAAAGCGACCGTAAGCATTTTGTTGGCGAAAAAAGCGCCGGTGATGCGAATGTCAGGAAAAGAATCCATGATACCACTCCAAAAGTTCGTCTTGATGTTCACGTACCATTTCAAGTACACGATTTAGTTCTTTATTATTGAAGTTTCTGACCTTGAAACCGAAAGGTCATGTAGCCATATTTTTGCACGTTTTTCAGCCTTAACCACATGTACGTGTGGAGGCTCGTGCCGATCAGCAGAATAGAATTGGAATTTGTATCCATCAATGATTTTTGAAGGCATTTTTAGCTCGGTCAGTTTTCATTAGTTATAATTCTATCATACTCCGTCCAGTCAAAGCTCATACAAACTCCAAACTGCTAATCCCGTCACCAAAGTGTCGATGTATTTGTTTGGGTGCTTTTTGAAGAATCTCCAACAGCGACAAATGTCGCGATAGAAATTCAACGACGGCATCAGGGTGACGAAGCGTGTAGCCATATTGCCGGAGAAGCTCTAAAGTTTGTATGTCCGGCTGTTTTTTAAGCGCACTAACAAACTTTTCCTGTACCTCAACAGAGCTTGACATCATGAGATGGCCTTTGAAGTTTAAATTGCACAGCATTCAGCTTCAACCGCCGTCACTGGCAAGCGCCGCCAGCCCTGACGTTCCACCGTTCCCCGCAGCGTATTCGTCCCTGCTGCATTGATTCGCACCTGCACAAAATCGCCTGGTTTCACCGCATCATCCCAAAACACCACGCCTTTATTTTGATCCGTGCGGCCGAGCCATTCATGGGGATTCTTTTTACTCGGCTCCTCCACGAGCACCTCGAAGATTTTACCGATTTCCGCAGCATTGTGCTGCTTGGAAATCTCTCGCTGCAAATCGATGAGCCGCGTCAAGCGTTGCAGCTTAACTTCGTCCGGCACATCGTCTTTGAATTTGCGTTCCGCTATTGTATGTTTACGCTCGCTGTATTTAAAAGTAAAAGCGGAATCAAATTCGACGCGGCGCATCACCTCCAGCGTCTCCTCGAAATCTTCATCGGTCTCGCCGCAAAAGCCACAGATCACGTCCGTGGTCAAAGAGATTTCCGGCACGATGGCGCGGATTTCGGCAACGAGATCGAGGAATTCCTGCTTCGTATAAGTCCGATTCATGCGCTCGAGCACGCTGTCGCTGCCGGCTTGCAGCGGCAGATGAATGTGCTTGCACAGCTTGGGGTTGGCGGCCATCGTGTGCAGCAGCTTGCGCGGAAAATCTTTCGGATGCGGCGAGGTGAAACGCACGCGCCGAATGCCATCCACCTCCGCAGCCATTTGCATGAGATCGGCAAAATCGTGCTGCTCGAAACGATAGGAATTGACGTTTTGCCCCAGCAGCGTCACTTGCTTGAAACCTTCGGCGGCAATGCGATGCACTTCGGCGACGATGTTTTGCGGCTCGCGCGAGCGCTCGCGGCCACGAGTATAAGGCACCACGCAGAAGGTGCAGAAATTATCGCAGCCACGCATGATGGCAATCCAGGCATTGACGCCAGGCATACGCTGCGGCGCGATGTCAGAATAAGCTTCGTATTCCGAGAGCGAAAAATCGAAGCCCTTTTCCCCTGTTCCGCGCACCGAGTTGATGAGCAAAGGCAAGCGCCTGTAGCTATCCGGCCCGGCGACGATATCCACAATCGGCGCGTGTTCCGCCAATTCCTGGCGGAGATTTTGCGCCATGCACCCCAAGACGCCGACGACGAGATTTTTCTGGCGCCGCTTGCGGCCTTTCAGCTCGTCGAGGCGATGATAAATTTTTTCGTGCGCATTCTCGCGAATGGCGCAGGTATTGAGCAGCGCCACCTCGGCGTGGTCGAGATTTTCGACGAACGTATGTTGATGGCTGCGCAAGATCGAGCGAATCAGCTCGGAGTCGTACTCATTCATCTGGCAGCCGAAGGTTTCGAGGAAGATTTTCATGTGAACAATTTGGCTTGCACGTTATTGAATGCTTTGAATTAAATTCATTTCTGCCCGTAGCCAGTCATTTACCAAATCCTGAACATCCACTTTCTTCTTTTCCGCCACGTCGTTTAGGAATTCGTTGACATCGGGTTCCAAATAAACGGGAAAGATAAAGACGGCGTTGGGATGATAGAACTTGCCGCGTTCAACCTTTGAAAAATCATACTGTTTTTTCATGGATTCGCTTCTCGATATTGATTTACTTCTGCGCTTACGGCTTTGCGTGCGGAGATGATGCGAATTTGGCATATCAAATTTGTAGCGCAAATCTTCTCCTTATAAATTCGTTCCCTGCTCATTTTTGCCGCGTTTAAATTGGCGAAGTCTATCTTGCTGCCAGGAATCATCGTCTTCAGATGACGCAGGGATTTCGCCCAACTGTTTCGTCTCCTCGGCATCCACGATAACGATTCCAATAAATTCTCCTTCATACGCATAGGCCAGCGCGTCCGGAGGATATTTTTTTAGCGCTTTGATTAATTTGGCGACGGTTATCATTTTCTTGCTCCTTTCGGCTCAATTACTACAAGCCAAAATCAACAAGCTTTCAAAAAACAGCTTTCCCAACAGATAGATGAACCCAACTGTTTAAAGCCAATCCGTTGGGTTCATCTATCCGTTGGCAACCCTAAAAGCTCTTGCCTTTTAGCGAACTTCTGACTTGTCAGAGACTAATAGCTCACCGATTCCAGTTTCTTCTGTAATCGAAGCTAATCGAACGCTAACCAAAAAGTTTGCTGATAGCTTTTCGGACGGAATCGCCACTTTGATATAATTGTCCGAGAAGCCCACCCACTGGCCGCGCTCATTTTGCTCTTCTGTTAATACTCGCAATTGGTGGCCTAAAAAACGGCGATAGAAATCATGCTTCTTCTCTTCCGAAAGACGGTGCAAAATTGCACTACGCGCTTTCTTACTTTTAGGCGAAACTTTATCCTTCAATCGCGTTGCAGCCGTACCGCCGCGTTCGGAAAAAGTAAATACGTGCGCATACGCCAACGGCGAATTTTGCAGCAGATCGCAACTCGCTTGAAAGGCGGCGTCACTCTCGCCTGGAAAGCCGACCATGATGTCCGTGCCAATCAAAATTTCCGGCGCTCGCTTCGCGGCATGTTCGATGAACTGCAAAAACTCGGCGGTCGTATAGAGTCGCTTCATCGCCGCCAAAACGCCGTCGTCACCGCTTTGTACCGGAATATGCAAATGCGGGCAGAGCACCTCTGAATCCGCCATCAAATCAATCAACTTTTTCGGAATGGTCGTCGGCTCGATGCTGCTGATGCGCAGGCGCTTCAATTCCGGAATGGCCAGCAACATTTTGACGACATCAAGAAATGTCTTGTCTTCAAATTGATATGTGCCGATATTGACGCCGGTAAGCACGATCTCTTTATGGCCAGCCTCGACGAGCTGCAGCGCCTCGCGTTGAATGTCCCAAAATGCGCGAGAGCGAGCGCGGCCACGCGCAAAGGGAATCACGCAGAAGCTGCACATGAAATCGCAGCCGTCTTGAATCTTCAAATTAGCCCGCGTTGTTGGCGCCGCCATCGTCTCCATGGCAATTGTAAACGGCACTTTGGTCATCTTGTTCCTGATAATCTGCGGCTCCGGCAATTTCACCGGATCATCGATGAAGTCAATGACGCGCAGCTTATCTTGGGTGCCGACGATGAGATCAACGCCATTGATTTTTCGCAAGGCCCCGGCGCCAATTTGCGCATAACAACCGACGACTGCAACAAACGTTTCGGGGTTCTTGCGCAACACCTGCCGCACAAGTTGCCGGCACTTCGCATCCGCCTGCTCGGTGACGGTGCAAGAGTTGATGACGCAAACATCCGCCGCCTGGCCAAATTCAACCAGCTCGTAGCCTTTTTGCCGGAAGGTGTTGCCAATCAGCGCCGTCTCGGCCTGGTTGAGCCGGCAGCCGAGGGTGTAGAAAGAGGCTTTGAGTTTGGATGGATTCACTTTCTGAAAAATTTATGACACTCTTTACAATTAGCTTGAGTCCATAAGTTTGCAAACGTCATAACCACATGAAATTAACCCGCAATAATAACCATATCAGCTTCATCTCCTACCTCGATCGCTACCTTGGCGGCTTGCTGCATTTTCCTATAGCCGATTTTTTTCTGTGATTCCAGCCCTACTTCGATTATTCTTTCGTTATAAGGACGAACCCAAACGATGCGGTATTCCGGAACCTTCTCGCTTAATTTGCGTCGAAACTTTCTAAAGGTTCTCAACTGCTTATTTGACAAGTTACCGTTTTGCTTGGATAAAACTGTCGATTTCATAAAACACCTCGCTCGATTAGATTCTGCAACAGCATGATTAGCCTATTCGAATCGCGCCACAGTGTCCGCGAGAGAAAAGTATCAATGTTTTCGTCAATACCATAATCGGCATTACGACGGTTAGTTAGCAAAAGCCAAAAATCATTCCTGAGTTTGCTTAACACGTTCTTTTCTTTATACCCCAAATCTGCCTTTTGGCAAATATGGGTGCGATACATTTCCTGCGTTTCCTGGTGCGCCCAATTTCCATATTCGCCCCGTGGAGTAAGTTTAAGCTTGATCAGTACGCCGGTAACCATTTGATACGCTGCATAATAAGCTCGGCTTGCCGCCTCAACGGGTTTGTCATTCTCCAACAGAATCCGCGAAGCTGCCAATGAGCTTTTGGATTTCTCTTGCCATTGCTCCCACGTCAGCACGTTTGATAGCCCTATTTTTGTTTAGAATGCACATTATGCCAGACGAGCCGTCTGGGCTACAACTTTCGCAACAGCTTCAATTCTCGCTGATAATTCTTCTCGCCGCCAGGCGTCTCCAACAATGCCGGCGTTTTCGCCCAGCTTTTGTCAATGAGCCAAAAGCCAAACGGTTTCAAGCCGATGTGGCCCTTGCCGATGGCAGCGTGATTATCGACGTGGCTACCCAGCGGCTTCCTCGAATCATTCAAATGCAAAGCCCGAACCTTTTTCAAACCGACCGTGGCAGCAATTTTCTTTTTAAGACGCCGATATTCAGCTTCGGTTCGAAACTCATTTCCGGCGGCCAACAAATGGCAAGTATCCAAACACACACCGGCGGCGTCACCGGCATTCAATAACTGCAACGCGAACGCAAGCTGATCAAGTGTTGAAGCGAGATACGTGCCCTGACCGGCGGTGTTCTCCAATAACAGCGTTACATGATCGGCCTTTGCCGAATCCAAAATTCTGTGCAACGCAACTATGACTCGCTTCCAACCTGCTTCGATACCGCGATCTTTGTGGGCACCAGGATGAACGATGACGAATGGGATGCTCAGCATCTCAGCGCGGCGTAGCTCATCCGTGAGCGTCTTGATGGACTTCTGCCAGGTCTTTGCGTCCGGCGCGGCGAGATTGATGAGATAGCTGGCATGAACACACGCGCTTTTCAAACCCGAGGTGCCAAACGCGATACGAAACTTCTCGGCTTCTGCTTCTGTCAACGGCTTGGCTTGCCACTGGCGCTGATTGCGCGAGAAAATCTGTATCGCCTCGCAGCCTATCGCCACGCCGCGCGCCGGCGCCAAATCAAGCCCGCCGGCGACGGAAATGTGCGCGCCGAGGATCATGCCGGTTGGTCACTCTCGCCGCCGCTTTCGGAGTACTTTTTGAGATGCAAAGCAGCAACCAGCTTTTCAAAAATGGCGATGCGCTTCCGCAGCGTGCCGCTGCCGCGTTCCTTCAAATAGCTGGTGAACATCAACGCAAAAAAGCAAAAAGAAAAAAGCAAAACCCAAACGGCCCAGTTCAAAATAACATTGATAGAAAAATCAAATAACAGCGCTTTGCTGATGTCAAACGCCCGCTTGAAAAAATAAATGCCCGCTATCAACGCCGCTGCCTGCACGCCCCAGCGCCAATTGAGACGAATCGCGCTCCAGCGCGTTCCAGGCAGGCGCCGCCGAGTTGGCGTTGTCGCATTCGGCGTTTCAGCCATGCTTGGCCTCGAGATACTTTTCCACATCCATCGCCGCCATGCAACCCATGCCCGCGGCAGTCACCGCTTGGCGATAATAATGATCGACCACGTCGCCGGCGGCAAAAACCCCTTCGATATTGGTCATGGTGCGGTGCTTGGTTTTGACGTAACCTTGCTCGTCCAAATCAATCTGGCCTTTGAAGATTTCCGTATTCGGTTGATGGCCGATAGCGACAAAAACGCCGTCGCTACGCAAGTGAGCGCGCTCGTTGGTTTTGATGTTGCGCAGCGTGACGCCGGTGACCGTGCTTTTTGAAACATCATGAATCTCTTCAACGACGCTATCCCATATAAACGAGATTTTGGGATTTTTAAAGGCACGCTCTTGCATGATCTTCGAGGCGCGCAGCGTGTCACGGCGATGCACGAGCGTCACTTTACTGGCGAATTTGGTGAGAAAAGTCGAATCTTCCATCGCGACGTCGCCGCCGCCAACGACGACCAGCTCTTGATTGCGGAAAAAAGCGCCGTCACAGGTGGCGCATGACGAGACGCCGTGTCCGCGCAATTGGCGCTCGGATTCCAAGCCGAGCCATTTTGCCGAAGCGCCGGTGGAAATGATAACCGTCTCCGACGGATATTTTTGATTGCCGACAAAAACCTCGAAGGGCTGGGTTTTGAAGTTCACGCGGGTTACGGCATCATGAATGATCTCGGCGCCGAAGCGCTCGCACTGTCGTTTCATTTGGTCCATCAGCTCCGGCCCCATGATGCCTTCGGCAAAGCCGGGGTAATTTTCCACCAACGTCGTCAAGGTCAACTGACCGCCTGGCTCGGGACCGGCAAAAACAAGTGGTTTGAGGTTGGCACGGGCCGTATAAAGCGCCGCGGTGTAACCCGCCGGGCCGGTGCCGATGATGATCACTTTGTGAGTTTCAGACATGTATTTTCTCTTGATTTTGCTTCAAAATCTTACAATTGCATAAACTCGTCCACACTTACTCCCACTTCTCTAATAATCGTTCTAACGGTTCCTTTGCGAATATTTTTACCACGGTGATGTGGAACTGGCACAACACGACCATCTGTATCGCGAACCCACAACTCATGCGATCCTTTGCCGTGCCGATAAAAATGAAAGCCCAGTTTTCGCAAGCGCTGTATGACCTCTTGATAGCTCAATTCTCGCAGCTTAGCCATCTCATCATACCCCCACAGGAAGAGCGACCGTCATGCGTGTATGTGCTGTCAATTTAACGGCATCAAATCCTATAGGCTCTCCCCGCTCGCGCCGATAATCAAAAATCATTTTTAGAACATCAACACAGTTGAAGACGGCCTCTTCTATGGAGTCGCCTTCCGCAAAGGCGCCTTGAACACTCGGAACCGAAGCCAGATAGCCGTCATCATTCTTTTCAATTACAAAAGAGACCAAAACCGCCTTTTTATCCTTCATAAACTTTCTCCATCAAACTATGTTCTGCAATAATCCTCAAGCCAGGCGCTTGAGACGATTCTATACTTTTATGCTCATACCCCAAAAAATTTCATCACTACTTCACTCAAAGCAGCTTCATCTCAAATCTCTCCAATGACATAAAATACAAAATCGCGCCAAGATTATCAAGCATTTCTTCTTGGGCGCGATCTTATAATTCCGTAACACCCAAAAGCCACAAAGCAAACACTTCTTGCAGGGCTTCAGCAGTGTGGCTTTAATTCGCACGGTTGGAATTTCACTAAACTTTTATCGAGCACCGTTGTTCAAAATTTATGCCTGTGCTGGCAACGTCCCACGCACTATCAAGCCGCGTTATTTCACTTCTGAGGAATATATCCTGGGATTTTTATAAATCGCAATCTATTTTTGACTTTCTATATTTCGCAATATTCGTTCAACTTGTTGAATCTGTTTTGCTCTATTTTTGTCATTTCTTGCATACTTTAGGAACGCTTTAAAGGATTCTCTGGCGTTCTCTTTCTGCCCTTTCTTGTTATAAGCCAATCCAAGATGAAGATAAGTATCAGCAACATCCGGCCTATATTCTTTTACTAGCTCTAAATGGGATACTGCTTCATCTATCAACCCCTTTTTGAAAAAAGCCATCGCTAGATTGTAATGTGCTTCTGGATAGTCGTTTTGTTCTTGTATCGCCAGCTTATAGTTTTTTATCGAACTATCAATTTGTCCTTTATTATTGTAGGTAATACCAAGATAATTATAGGCCGTCGCAGAATTGGGTCGATACCTAAGGGCTATTTCGAGTTCTTTTATTGCCTCATCAAATATTCCCTTTTGAGCATAAGCATATCCAAGCTCCAAATGTGCTTCTGTATGATCAGGTTTATATTTGATGGCCAGTTTGTAGTTCTCTATAGCCTGATCTATTTGGTTTCGTCTTGCATAAATCTGTCCAAGATTAAAGTAAGACGGCGCCGACCCTGGATCGCGACTTATGGCTAGATTGTATTGTTTGATAGCTTCATCAGCTTGACCTTCAGTGCCATAAAGAATTGATCCGTCCTCTTTAAATGTCATGGTTTTCTTAGGTATTATCTGGAGAAAAAGCTTGTCAGAAGGTGGTTTCTTTTTATCAATATTGATGAGCTTATTTTCCTTATCAACAAGTACAATCGGGTGTTTGCTTTCGACCACCTGTGTACTTCCATCTAGCTTCTTTTTAAAGCGGTACTGTATTCTAAAAAGGCCGTCTTCGTTAACGGCTGCAAATTTCAAGATTATTTGAACCGTAAAACGCGCCTGTGGAAATAGCCGGACTACATTTATGCTTAAGTTATTTACATAATATGCGCCTGTAGTTCTCACATAACTACCACTTTTTATTCCTCCAACTGCATCATATTGAAAAAAAGTTATGTCTTCGCAACCTTGTTGTGCCATAATTTTGTAATTCACAACCCCTCCATGTAACAACAGATCAACTCTCAAATCAAAAATTTCCGCAGAAGAACTCGAATTTTCCAATTCAACCAAATACGAAGCAAAATCTTGTTCCCAGATTACATCATCGACTAAGAGTCCAGGCGCATAGTCCATTCTGTCTGCTGTAATTGAATAATCGAGTCTCGGACTTTCCGTTCTTGAAAACATTGTCTTAAACATAGATTGCCATAATTCAGTATAATCAGCAAGAAATCCAAAAAATGCTAAAAATACAATAATAGGTTGCAGTCTATGTTGTTTACAGAATAAAAATTTAGAGTTGTTCTTACATCGACTAAATTTTTTTGTCGGCCAGAAGAGACATCTCATTGAGTTTTATCCTGCTCGAATGTGTAGCAATTTGGAATTCCTAACCCCCAATCTGCGACATGTTCCGCTCCGGCTTGACGAACGTCGCCAAATTGATCTGATGTCCCGCCCATTTTCGCCAAACTTCGCCGCGAATCAGCTCGGCAAGCTCGGCGTCGCTGGCACCGGCGCGTATCGGTGTTTTCAAATCCGTTTCTTCAAGAGAAAAAAGACAATTGCGGAAATGGCCATCCGCGGTGATACGAATGCGATTGCACGATTCGCAAAACGGCTCGCTCACCGAGCTGATGAAGCCGACTTCGCCTCTGCCGTCAACAAAACGAAAAGTATCCGCCGGCACATGATCGGCGCGGGTTTCTTTGGGGATAAGATCGTATTTCATGCGGATAATATCGAGAATCTCGGCGGTGGTCATCACCTTGTCGCGGCTCCAAACGCCTTCGCCATCGAGGGGCATGAATTCGATGAAGCGGATTTGATAATCCCGCTCACGCGAAAACTCGACCAGTGGCAAGACTTCGTCGTCGTTGAAACCCTTCATGATCACCGTGTTGATTTTCACAGGGCGAATGGGATGCTTCGCCAGCGCGTCGAGGCCGGCCATGACTTTTTGATAGGCGTCACGGCGCGCCATGGTGGCGAAACGATCCGGCGAGAGCGAATCCAAGCTGACATTGATGCGGCGCAAGCCGGCGCGGTAAAAATCTCCGGCAAATTCCTTGAGAAAAAAGCCGTTGGTGGTCATGCTCAGATCTTTCAAGCCGGGAAGCGGGGCGATCATCGCGATCAAATGAGCCAAATCCTTGCGCAGTGTTGGCTCACCACCGGTCAGGCGAATTTTATTAATGCCGAGCGCGATGAATACTTTTGCCAGCCGCAAAATTTCCTCGAAGGTCAAAATCTCCTTGCGGTTCATCCATTTCATGCCTTCTTCCGGCATACAGTAGCGGCAGCGAAAATTGCAGCGGTCGGTGACGGAAATGCGCAGGTTGGTGGCGACGCGACCGAAGGTATCAATAAGAGGTTTCATAAGTTTTATTTGTGCAAAAACAGTCTGACTGCAAAATAAGCGGAAGTGCAAAAGCATTGGCAAGATAATGGTGGCAAGATGATTAAAGCTTTTTAATTATTTTGCCGCCATTATCTTGCCATCGTTTTTATCCGTTGTCCCGTCACCGCGGGATTTCTAGCTGTTGGGAAAAGTTGCTTTGACTTTATGATCAAAAATCAATCCCTTTTTGCGCCAATTTGCCCTTTTGATATGGGTGCTTGATCTCGCGCATTTCGGTCACGAGATCGGCGCGGTCGATTACTTCCTGAGGCGCGCCGCGGCCGGTGAGAATCAAATGCACATTTTCGGGCCTGGCTTCGATAATTTTAAACACTTTTTCGACCGGCAATAATCCCGTCATCACGGCAACGTTGATTTCATCGAGTATCACCACATCATATTCGCCGCTGCGCAGAATGGCAATGGCGCGATCGGCCGCTGCCAACGCGGCTTGGCGATGTTCTTTTTCGGGGAGTTTATCATCGAGAATTTTGTAAAATCCTTTTCCCATCGGCTCGATGACGAAATAAGGCGCCAGCAATTTGGCGCCATCCAGCTCGCCGTAATGCCAGGAGCCTTTCACGAACTGCAACATGAAAACGCGCAAGCCATAGCCGACAGCACGAATCACCGTTCCCAAAGCCGCCGTCGTCTTGCCTTTGCCGTTGCCGGTATAAACCACGGTCAAGCCGTGGCGGATTTCGATCTTTTTATCAATTTTTTCCATGTTTTTAGATCGTCGAAGTTGGATAGTTATATAAAAATTAAATTACCACAAGCAGCGTTGAGAAGCAAGCAAAAAGATTGGGCGTAATAATAAGACGTAATTTTTAAAATGTAAAAATAATTTTTTTGATCGCTTGCAGAGGCTCGGTGCAAATCAAGATTTGGCAAGTTTAGATGAGGAGGGCAAGCAAAAAATGGCATTGAGAAAAACAGGACGTCAGTGCAATGAACGAAGATCGCAGTGATTATTCAGCGTATTCTTCAAGCGTCCGGTTTTCGCTCCCAATGAAAGTTGATATGATGCGCCGTTGTTTGGTATACACAAAAGCAATCCCTTCACCTCCGCCATGTCAAAAAAAGCGGCGAGGTGCGTACGTGATGCCACCGGCAACAACTCTCTACAAGCTCATAAAAGTTGCACCACGGCAGCCAAATCATCAACGAGACGCTCGAAGATTTCCAGCGTCAGGTGGCTCGGCACGATCTCGCGCTCGCCGGTTTGGTGTTGTTTGCGATAGCGCGTGAACGTCAAGTTGTTGCCGCTGCGCAAGAGCACCTCGTAATAAAGCCTTTCGTCGCCTTTTTTGTACGGCGTGAGGCTGCGAACTTGGGCGGAGCCGTTGACTTCATCAATTTCGACCAGGCGGAAGCCTTCCAGCAGATAGGTAATTCGCTTTTCAATTTCACCAGACTGGCGCAACAACACGTCTTTGAGCGGCGCCGATGGCGGCGCCTGCTGCCTGGTCATGGCTATAGCTTTGACCATATAACTAAATTTGTCGAAATCCTCGATTTCGATCTGCAGGTCAATGCCGTCCATCTGCTCTTTAATGACATAGCCGCCGTCTTTGCCATTAGGTTTCAAGGAGGCCCATCCGGGAGCTCCTGTCTGCTGCAATGCGTTCAGCTTGTCCACGATTGTTCGTCCGAGGTTCATAACAGCGCCTCCATGAGGTTAATTAGTCGATTTCGGTTTCTTTATAATCTTCGCCTTCGAAGCTCAACAAGGTTTTGGTCTCATCGACCACGGTCTCCAAGTGCACCGGACGGGTCCAAATCGCGTAAAGATTTCTCAACGTGTCGCGCGCTTCGTCCAGCTTGAGGTCGATGCCTTCGTGGCGATGCCGCAAATACAGTTCACCCCGATTCTTGTAATTGCTCTCCTCAACATAAATAAACGGCTGCCCCCAATTGGTCAGCATGAATAGCAGCTTTTGTTTGATGACCTTGAAATCACGGTCGGTGATTTCGTATAAATTATTGCGGTCATTATATTCATAAACGAACATCTTGTGCTCGCGGCAAAAATCCGCGGTCAAAAACGCGTCGATGAACATGACATCGTTGTACATCTTGCGCACTTCGAAGATTTTCTGGCGCCCCAGGCCGAGAGGCTTGTTCCAATTTTTCTTGACTTCGAGATCGTCACATTCTTCATACTCTTTGCCGAATTTGCCTTTGTTCCAGCGCTCCTCGATATCACGAAAAAGCTCGACGCCAAGCTTATAGGGATTTACTCGGCCGGGCGAGGTGAATAACGTGCCGGAATGATGATCGGCGTAGTCGATGATCTCGGCGTCGGAAAGGATCCGCGAAGTCATCATTTTTGAGTGCCAGTAGGTGGCCCAGCCCTCGTTCATGATCTTGGTCTGGGCTTGCGGTGCAAAGTAATAAGCCTCTTTGCGAACGATCGACAACACATCCTGCTGCCATTTTTGCAATGGCGCATAGTCGATCAAAAATTGCAGAATATCGCGCTCGGGTTTTTCCGGCAGCTTGCGAAACTTGGATTTGGCTTTTTCTTCTTCCTTTTTGCGCTGTGCCTCGATGAGCTTACGCGGATTAATAAACTCATCCATGTAATCCTTTTCGCTTTTTAGGCGCAGCCTGGCCTCCGGGGAATCTTCTTCCTCTGGCTCGGCTTCCTGCATCTCCTTCGGAGGCTCGACAAATTGGGAATGCGGATCGATCAGATTCTCCAAAGAAAGGCAAACGTCGACAAAGTCTTCGACGTTCTCTTCGCCGTGTTTCTCAACGTAACGGCGAATGCGCGTGGCGTGGTTCGCCATCTCGTCCATCATCTTGCGGTTGGTTTTTGAAAACCACGAGTTGTTTTTAAAAAAATCGCAGTGCGCGTACACGTGCGCCATGACCAGCTTCTGATCGACGAGATTGTTGCAGCGCATCAAATAGGCATAGCAAGGGTCGTTATTGATGACCATTTCGTAGATTTTCGAGAGGCCGTAGGAATAGCTCTTCGAGAGCTCTTCGTACTCCATGCCGTGCCGCCAGTGCGGATAGCGCGTCGGAAAGCCGCCGTAGCTGGCAACTTCGTTAAGCTCGTCGTACTCGAGCATTTCAAATATTGTTTCGTAAAAATCGAGGCCGAACTCGCGCGCGTAGCCTTTGATCTCGTCACGTATGGCAGAAAGTTCAGCAGAAAGGCTCATGATTGTTTCGATGGCGTTTTCAAGTCCACTCAATTATGTCATTCTGAAAGCCGGCCCTGGCACCCACCGCGCCACGCGGTACCGCAAGCCGGGAAACTTTTTTAAATCAAGCCGTGCGTCGAAAAATATTCTTACGGAATGACAGACTGGCAGTCTGTGCTACGTTACCTGCCTTTGCCCAAAAAATCCTTGATCGATTGATAGATCGCTTCCTTGTCGGCGATTTCGGATAGAATCAGCTTGTCCTCGCCTTCAAAATATTCTTCGAGATCGCGAATGAATTGGCCGCTGCCGTAAGGGCTTTCCACCTGGCCGTAGCAGAAGAGATTCGCTTTGGGCAGCAGTTTCTCTTCGAGCAGCGCGATGCACTCATCCGTATCGATCTCGCCCCAGTTGTCGCCGTCCGAAAAATGAAATAGATAAATATTCCACTCCGACGGGCTATAGTCCTCGTCAACGATCTGATTGGCGAGCTTATAAGCCGACGAAATAATCGTCCCGCCGCTCTCGCGCGTGTGATAGAAAGTTTCCTGATCGACCTCCCGCGCCACCGCGTCGTGAATGATGTAGCGCGTGGCGATATTCTTGTATTGAAATTTCAGCCAGGTGTCGATCCAGAACGATTCGATGCGAACGATCTCCTTTTGCTCCTCGCCCATCGAGCCGGAAACGTCCATCATGTAAATGATTACGGCATTCGCTTCCGGATATTGTTGGGTTTTCCACGTGCGATAGCGCCGGTCTTCACGGTACGGAATGATGATGGGATTATCCGGATCGTAAGTTTTGCTGATGAGGTGGCGCCGCAACGCCTGCTTGTATGTCCGCTTGAAATGGCGCAACGACTCCGGCCCGCTGCGGCTGATGCCGGTATAACGATCCTTGTCGCTAACGATGTTCTTCTTGCCCTTGGCTTCGATGCTCGGCAATTCCAACTCTTCGGCGAGCATTTGGGCAAGCTCTTCGAGCGAAACGTCCACTTCGAGCAGATGATCGCCCGGCGCTTCGCCGGCCTGGCCGCTGCCGCCGTCGTCATCGCCGCGGCCAATTGGCGTCCCGACGTCGCCATCACCCTGGCCGACGCCGCCGGTGTTGCGGGAAGAATAACGAAAATGCGGCAGGTTGATTTGGGGCACCGGAATACTCACCAAATCTTTGCCTTTTTTGCCGATTAGCTCGCCGCGCGTGATGTATTTCCGCAGCTCTTTTTTGATCTTGCCGCGAATGATCTGCCGGAAACGGCTGTGGTCTTTTTCTATTTTTTTGACCATATTCAAAATTCAATTCGTACACCGGAGGCAACCAACTCTTCTACCGATGATGGTGATGCTTCACGTCCCCGCGCGCGAAGATGCTGGCCACGTAATTGAGCACGTCGGTGGAGCAGATGTCGCAATAGCCGTAGTATTTCATCATGCGCGATTTCACCACGTCGATCTTTTCCTGGGTCTCTTTATCGACCACGCTGGAGATGAGGCTGGTGAGCTTGATGGTGTCCTTCTGGTCCTCAAAGAGCTTAAGCTCCAACGCCTTTTGCAAACGCTCGTTGCTCTTGTAATCGAAGGTCTTTCCTTCCAGAGCCAGCGCGCCGATGTAATTCATGATCTCGCGGCGGAAATCATCCTTGCGGCTCTCAGGGATATCGATCTTCTCTTCGATCGAGCGCATCAGTCTTTCATCCGGATCTTCGCTGGCGCCGGTGTATTTGTTCTTGACCTTCTCGCGCTGCGTGTAAGCCTTGACGTTGTCGATGTAGTTGCCGCACAGCCGCTTCAGCGCATCTTCGTCGGCGGCGATGGCGCGCTGCACCTCGTTCTTGACGACGTCCTCGTATTCTTCTTTCACCACCGCCAGCAGCTCTTTGAAACGCTTGCGCTGCTCGTCGCTGGTGATGAGCGAGTGATGCTTGAGTCCGGATTCAAGCTCGTTGATCACCATGAACGGATTGACGCAACCTTCGCCTTTGTCGCTGACGAGTGCATTGGAGACTTTGTCTTGAATATAGCGCGGCGAAATGCCTTCCATACCCTCGCGTTCGGCGTCCGACCGCAGCTCTTTAATATTGTCTTCGGTAAAACCGGGCAGCGTTTTGCCGTTGTACAATTTCAGCTTCTGCAACAGCGTCAATTGCGCTTTTTTCGGTTCTTCGAGGCGCGTCAGCACCGCCCACATCGCGGCCATTTCAATGGTGTGCGGAGCAATATGCTTGCCCTTGATCCGAGCCGCGTTATAGTCCTTCTCATAGATTTTAATCTCATCCGAAAGCTTGGTGATGTAAGGCACGTCGATCTTCACGGTGCGGTCGCGCAACGCTTCCATGAACTCGTTCGATTGCAGCTTGCGATATTCCGGCTCGTTGGTATGGCCGATGATGACTTCATCGATGTCGGTCTGCGCAAATTTCTTCGGCTTGACTTTGTGCTCCTGCGAAGCGCCGAGCAAATCGTACAGAAACGCCACGTCGAGTTTCAGCACTTCGATAAACTCCACCAAGCCGCGATTGGCAATATTGAATTCGCCGTCGAAGTTGAACGCGCGCGGATCGGAGTCCGAGCCATATTCGGCAATTTTGCGATAGTTGATGTCGCCGGTCAGCTCGGTCGAATCCTGATTTTTCTCGTCCTTCGGCTGGAAGGTGCCGATGCCGACGCGATCTTTTTCCGAGAGCAGCAGCCGGCGGACTTTGACCTCGCCAATAACCTTTGTCCAATCGCCTTCATGTTTGCGCAACAACTCTCTGAACTGTTGCCGGCAGAATGGGCACAACTCGCCGACGATTTGTACGTGCTGATCTTCCGGGCGATCCTTGTTGATTTCCGCCATGACGCGCGCCCGAAATTGTTCGGGGATCAAGTGCAGCGGCTCCTCGTGCATGGGGCAGTTCACCCAATTCGCCTGGCCGTTGTGCTCTTCCTTCCACGCGTAACTATACAACGCGCCGTCTTTTGTCATGGAATAGGCTTCTATGCCCTTCTTCAAAAGGCGCGCAATCGTGCTCTTGGCCGAACCCACCGGGCCGTGCAATAAAAATACGCGCTTTTCCGTGCCGTAGCCTTTCGCCGCGGACTTGAACAGGCTCACTACTTTCGCGAGCGAGCGTTCGAGGCCGTAAACGGCGTCGCGACCGTTATCGACGGGGTCGTTAAAGAATTTGTACTTGATGAGCTTCTCTTTGTTCTCAACGACTTCCTCGGTGCCGTAGCTGAGGATCATGTCGTAAATGCGCTGGAAAGCGTTGCGGGCAATTTTGGGATTCTCCTTGACAATATTCAAGTATTCCGCCAAGCCCCCTTCCCAGTGCAGCTCACGATAACCCTCCACGTCTTGCAGGTTGCCGATGAGACTGATGATGCTGTTGTTCGATGATGCGGTTGTTTTCTCGTCCATAATTATACCTCCATTCCGACAGATTTTCAATTTCTTGGATAAAATGACGTCAGCGGGATTCGCTCCGCGTGTGTTAGTTGATTGATTAATGCTACAATTGCCGTGCCTCCTTGCGGGCATGGCCTTGCAGGCGTAACCTTACGGACGCCATCAGTTAGACTGCTGACTTGCTCGACCTCCATGTCATGCCGAAGAACTTTTCCTCATGGAATATCAACAACGTTGTACGGCTGATCAGCGGTAGGAAACGGACAGCCATAAAAGCTCGCACCCCTTTTGGCCAAGCCAACGCGACATTAACACCCACTTTGCTGCGTCCTACTTACGGAGACGTAGCAGAGAATCCCACCCCTTCTCCGGCTTGCCCTTTTGTGGCCCGGGGTAATAACTTATTCTGCCCGCGATTACTTAACAGTGAGGTGATGCGTCTCTGCCATCGCAAAGGCTATGCGCCGTGTCGTCACCTGTTTAATAATTTCGACGTCCCATGCAACGCATGTCCTTCTTGAGAAAAAAAAAGTCGAAATCCACTGAATTTCGACTTGCAAGAGACAAAGATCAGATAGAAGAGATTGTAAGCAATATTAGTGATACGGAGCTTAAAAGTCAAGAGTTTTTTTTGCCTTTTGTCATCCGCATCGAATTTCCGCTCATACCGCCGTCCGTGTATTTGCCCAAAGGGCGTAGCCTGCCTCAACAGCCGCCTATATCGATTTGAATCATTTTACTGTAAAGAGGCCGAAAAGTTCCGCAGCGAAAATATGCACGACTTGGCTTTGCGCCTGGCGCAAAACGTACTGATGTAAAACGTAAATACGTGTTTTTGCTAAATTGAATTGCCATAAACTCGTCAGCTTTAGGGGTAACACTCTTTTCGCCTTGATGTGGTTGACTGCACCTTTAATCAAGGAGGAAAGA
>JAKEEU010000344.1 GCA_022616415.1 Candidatus Zhuqueibacterota bacterium
AAAATTTCGTATTTTTCGTTATTTTCGTTTATTTCGTAATCTCTCTTCATCCCACAACACGTTGCGTAATCGGGCGTTATCGCAGGTTTTTGTTGAAAAATTCGAGAGTGCGCGTCCACGCAAGTTTCGCTGACTCCTCGTCATAACGCGGAGTCGTGTCGTTGTGGAAACCGTGCTGTTTGCCATCGTACATGTGGACTGTGTACACCTTCTTGTTGTCCTTGAGCGCCGTCTCATAAGCCGCGATGCCCGCGTTGATACGTTCGTCATTGCCTGCATAATGCAGCAACAACGGCGCGGAAATTTTGGGGGCATCCGCTGCGCCCGCCTGGCGACCATAGAACGCAACCCCGGCATTCAGATCAGCCCCCAGTCGCACAGCCAATTGATTGACTATCCCGCCGCCAAAACAGAACCCGACCGCGCCCAGTTTGCCGGTCGAATCGGAACGTGCCTTGAGCCATCTGGCCGCCGCGACGAAATCTTCGGTCATCTTCGTTCCATCCACCGTGCGAAAGGCGGCGGCGCCTTTCTCGTCGCTACCCGGAAAACCGCCGACCGAAGTCAATCCATCTGGCGCAAAGGCGATGAAATTGGCGAGCGCCAGGCGACGCGCTACGTCCTCGATATAAGGATTAAGCCCACGATTTTCGTGAATGACGAGCACGACGGGCAGTTTTCCCCCTTGCGCCGGACGCGCCAGATAACCTTTGATCGAACCGTTTCCTGCCGGGGATTGCACGGTTTCGTAGCCCACTTTGATGCGTTTATCATCCGGCAGCACTTGCTGCGCCCAGGCGTAGTTGGGTGTCAGGCTCTCGAAAATTGCCGCGACGGTCAATCCCCCGGTGGCAAACTTGCCGGCGCGGTCGAGGAATGCGCGGCGGCTGATGTCGCCGTGCTGGTATTCGTGAAACAGGTCTAACAACTCCTGAGGATAATCTGATGCTTTCTTTCGTTCCATTATTTCTCCTTACATGAGATTGGGAGTATGAGGTGACTCTACTACCTCGCTGGTGAATCCGGAAGTCCGCAGAAATCAAAAGCCCAGGTCATCCGCGGCGGTCAATCCGGAAACTTGCATTGCCTAAGACGAACGCAAGGCCACGCCGGATTCAGAACTTTTTCTCATGGTTCCGCATGACAGGGACCATTAAGATCGGCGAAAATACCAACCCACATTAATTGGAGAAGGATTCAACTAAGAAAATCACTTATCATTTCCATTTGTAATTGGAAGATATCGGCGCGCGCGGTTTTTTAATGACAAATAGCAACTAACATCTTTTCCGAAGGAGTCGTTCATGTCAGCGACGCCCGGAAACAATGAAAATCGTTTTGAGTCCTGGCTTTAGCCGGCATGATTCGATCACCGAATCATGCCGGCTAAAGCCTAATGGTATTAAGTTAGCGAAAACATTAAGAAAAATATTAGTATAGAAATTGAATATGATATTAAGAGCACAAAAAAACTAAGCTCGAT
>JAKEEU010000345.1 GCA_022616415.1 Candidatus Zhuqueibacterota bacterium
CGCTAGTGTTCAAACGTGCGACAGCGGCAGATTTGGATTTTGCTCCGCCCAAACGTCCGCAAACGCCACAGCCGCCCTTCCCTTACGTGGTCGAGGACTTGACGTATGACAATCCGGCGGCGCAAATCAAACTTGCGGGTACGCTGACCTTGCCGCGTGCGACTGCGCCGGTTCCCGCCGTGATTTTGGTCAGCGGTTCGGGGCCGCAAGGTCGCATCGAAGAGGGACTGTACGCGGTATTAGCCGATCATCTCACGCGCGCAGGCATCGCCGTCCTGTATGTGGATGATCGTGGCGTAGGTAAGTCCACCGGCAATTTCGCTACGGCGACGATCGAAGATTTTGCGAACGATGTATTGGCGGGCATCGCTTATCTGAAAACGCGCAAGGAGATTGATGCGAAAAAACTCGGCGTGATTGGCCACAGTGAAGGCGGCTTGATCGCTCCGATGTGCGCGGCGAAATCGTCAGAAGTTGCTTTCATCGTGATGATGGCCGGGCCGGGCGTGACAATCGAAGAAATCCTTTACGAACAAGCTGCGTTGACCGCGCGTGTCCAAGGCGCGAAGGAAGATGCGATCGCGCAAAACCGCAAAACTCTGGAAAAGATTTTTGCGATTCTCAAAACGGAAAAAGACCCTGCGGCAGCCGATAAGAAACTGGCGGAATTGGCTGCCGCCGAAGTCGCGGCGGCTCCCGAAGCACAAAAGAAAGCACTCGAAGCGAGCTTGAGTACGAATTTCAAAATGACCAATTCACCGTGGTTTCGTTTCATGCTGACTTTCGACCCACGCCTCGTTTTGCGCCAAGTCAAAGTGCCGGTGCTGGCGCTCAACGGCGAACTCGACTTGCAGGTTCCGCCTCAGCAAAACCTGCCCGAAATCGCCAAAGCGCTGACCGCAAGCGGCAACAAGAATTTCAAAACCGTCACGCTGCCCAAACTCAATCATCTCTTTCAAACCGCGCAAACCGGAGCCGTTTCCGAATACACCAAAATTGAAGAGACAATCGCACCTGCGGCGTTGACGCTGATAACCGAATGGATTGCCAACCAGACGGGCTTGGCGAATAAGCCGCGTTAGCCTTCCCAAGCCGATCAAGGTGATCCGCGCGGAGTAGGGCGGGTTAGTAACCCGCTCTACTCCGTGCAAACCCATAAACGCAATGGCAAACCGCTCTGACATCTCAGGAGAAAGACCTATGAACAAATCTCGTTGTTACCTTGTCATCATTGCCTTATCTATATGTTCATGCACAATTACGTCAAACTGGCGCCGGGCGAAAAAGAGGAAGAGCTGGTGCAGAAGATTATGAAACAGGCGCGTCGCGATCCGTATCGGGTTCATTCTGGTTTTATGAAGGCGCGACGGCAACTTCGCCTGAGCCAGCCTTTATTGAAACCGGCTGGCTCACGCGGCAATACGCC
>JAKEEU010000346.1 GCA_022616415.1 Candidatus Zhuqueibacterota bacterium
AGGAATTCAAGGAAACGGAGAAAATATTTACCGTAATTTTAAAACATTAAGAAAGCTTTTTGATTCTTTCCGGTAATTTTATTGCTTGCGCAATTTTATTACCTTTAGTGCTAAAAACTGGCATTATGAATAGTTAAAATGTTAAGCGCGAAAGCCTGTTGCCCCGCTTCCCGGCGCTCCAAAAATTTCCATAGCATAAAAAATTCCCGCTCGGCTCGATTCCCTGCGATCTTGCGCGGGGCGAAGGCGAGACAAAGGAGGCTTTCAAAGCCATGGCTATGGGCGGAAAATCTGTGGACGCGGAGAAGAAAGGCATCCCGGCGGAGCTACTGAAAAAGCAGTTCGCGTCCGGATGCGGCGGGGCCGCGCGTAGGCTGGAGGAGGAAGGCAAGATCGCCGCGCTTGAAAGCGACGCGATAATCCTATCCTGCCCGGGCCGACGGGAAGCGCGGCCCGGCACAGCCGTCCGTCGCCAGGTATTCTCCAGCTTCATCTCCACCAACAGCGCGAACCACGACACCGGCAGGGGCATTTCTGCCGGGGAGGAGAGCTCGGGCGTGTAGTTATGATCTGCCTGTCTCTAATAATCCCTTGGCCTGACGTATCGAGAGAAACAGTGTTTTTGGATTCACCGGCGAGGGGTGAAATCCCCACTTCTTATAAAATTCCGACGCCTGGTCCGATATGGCGTGGACCAATAGCGCTTTTACTCCGGCGATTTCGGAAACCTGTATGGTTCTCAAGACCGCATCCTGTAACATCGCTGCGCCGATGCCGTGGCGTTGCCAAGCCAGATCAACGGCCAGCCGTCCCAAAATCATAACCGGCAGTGGATCAGGCATATTCCGGCGAAGCTTTCCTGCCGCCTCACTGCGGCTCACCGAGCCGGTGGAAAGGCAATAATAGGCGATCACCTGGTGATCTTCACAGACCACATAAGTTCTGGAAGCATCGGCCTGGTCATTATGCAGCGCCTTATAATGCAGCCAATGATCCAGCGACTCATGGCCGGAACTGAATTCGGCGAGATCATGTTCCTG
>JAKEEU010000347.1 GCA_022616415.1 Candidatus Zhuqueibacterota bacterium
AATGATTTTGCCTTTACAATGTGCCGGAATCGTTATGAAACGACTATATATTTCTGCAAAACTTCCGAGCAAATTTTTATAAACCTCTTTCAGGAGAATACCGAGTATGAATGGAAAAGCTGACATCGGTTTGATTGGCTTGGCCGTGATGGGCCAGAACCTGGTTCTTAATATGAATGATCACGGTTTCACGGTGGCAGTTTATAACCGGACGACTTCCAAGGTTGACGAGTTCATCAACGGCGCCGCCAAAGGAACGAAAGTGATCGGCACGCATTCAATTGAAGAATTCATTGGCAAGTTGAAAAAGCCTCGCCGCGTGATGCTGATGGTGAAGGCCGGCCAGGCGGTGGATGATTTTATTGAGTTGCTTCTCCCGCGTCTCGAAGCGGGCGACATCATCATCGACGGCGGCAATTCCAATTATGAAGATACCATTCGCCGCACGCAATATCTGGAAAGCAAGGGTTTGCTTTACATCGGCACCGGCGTTTCCGGCGGCGAAGAAGGCGCGCGCCACGGACCTTCGATCATGCCGGGCGGCAGTCCTAAAGCCTGGGAAGCCGTGAAGCCGATTTTTCAATCCATCGCCGCGAAAGTGGATGGCGAGCCTTGCTGCGATTGGGTGGGAGAGAACGGCGCCGGCCATTACGTGAAAATGGTGCACAACGGCATCGAATACGGCGACATGCAATTGATTTGCGAGGCCTACGATTTGATGAAACGAGGCCTGGGCATGAGCAATGAGGAAATGCACCACGTCTTTGCGCGCTTCAATAAGGGCAAGCTCAACTCGTATCTCATCGAAATCACCCGCGACATTTTGGGTTATCGCAACGAAAATGGCGAGGCCGTGATCGATCTCATTCTTGACGCCGCCGGACAAAAAGGCACCGGCAAGTGGACCGTCATTTCGTCGATGGATTTGGGCATCCCGATGACATTGATCAGCGAAGCGGTCTACGCGCGCGCGCTTTCCGCGATGAAAGATGAACGGTTGCAAGCCGCGAAGATTCTCAAAGGGCCGGCGGCGCAATTTGACGGCGACAAAGAAAAATTTGTCAACGATATTGAAGAGGCGATGTACGCGGCGAAGATCATCTCGTATGCGCAAGGCTACATGTTGTTGCGCGCTGCCGCCAAAGAACATAAATGGAATTTGAATTATGGCGGCATCGCGTTGATGTGGCGCGGCGGCTGCATCATCCGCTCCGTTTTTCTTGGAGACATTCGCAACGCTTTTCAGCGCAATTCCAATCTGACCAACCTGCTGATGGATTCTTACTTCAGCGAGCAAGTCATGGCGGCGCAGTCCGCGTGGCGCCGGGTGGTAATGAAGGCGACCGAGCTGGGAATTACGATTCCGGCCATGGCCTCGGCGCTGAACTTTTTCGACGGTTATCGGCGGGAGCGCCTGCCGGCGAATTTGCTTCAGGCGCAGCGCGATTATTTCGGCGCGCACACCTACGAACGAATTGACCAGCCGCGCGGCCAGTTTTTTCATACGAATTGGACCGGCCGCGGCGGCGAGGTGACGGCGGGCAAGTACAACAATTAGCCTGCTGCAAGTGTTATCTTTGCAAAAGAGCAAAGACTTTTACTGGTATTCGGATTTGCCGAATCGTCCGGATTCAAGTCTTTAAATTTTTTATCCGGGCGATTCGTAGAATCCGGATACCGAAAGCGTTTTCCTATTTGTTTCCGGTTCGTCCCGATTGTGGATATTGAAACATGAATGCGATCATCGGCAAAGGCTCGCTGGAAACTCCATTGACCGAATCCGAGGTGAGAGACATCTGCGAAGCGGCTCTGGCCCCGCTGCCGCTGGCAGGAAAGCGGGTGCTCGTGCTCGTTCCGGATCACACCCGGCACGCGCCGATTGATATGTTCTTTCATATCATTCATGATCTGCTTGGGCAAAAAGCAAAAACTTTGGATTATCTCATTGCCTCCGGCACGCACCAGGCGATGAGTGTGGAGCGAATTTACCAACACGTCGGCATTAACGCGCGCGAACACCGGGAACGTTACGCCAAGGTTCGCTTCTTCAATCACGAGCATAAGAATGCGGCAGCGCTCGCGACGATTGGAACGATCCCCTCGGCTGAGATTCATGCGTTGTCCAATGGCTTTTTGAATGAGGACGTGCCAGTCACCATCAACAAAAAGGTTTTGGAATATGACCAGATTTTGATGGTGTCGCCGGTGGTGCCGCACGAGGCGGTCGGGTATTCCGGCGGCAACAAATATTTCTTTCCCGGCATCGGCGGCGTGGATATTATCCAAACTTTTCATTGGATCGCCGCGCTCATCACCAATCCGGCCGTGAACGGCGTGAAAGATACGCCGACGCGGCGAGTGATCGAACGCGGCGCCGCGCTCATCCCCACGCCGCGTTTGTGTTTTGCTTTCACCGTGAATGACCATCATCAATTGGCATGTTTGTTTGCCGGTGATCCTTATGAAGCATGGTCACGTGCTGCGGACTATTCGGCGAAACTCCACGTCAATTATGTCGGCAGGCCGTATCAACAAATCCTCGGCATCGCGCCGGAGATTTATGAGGAAATCTGGGTCGCCGGAAAAGTGATGTATAAATTGGAGCCCGTCGTTGCCGAGGGCGGCGAGCTGATCATATACGGTCCGCACATTCGCGAGATTTCGTTCGTGCATGGCAATGCCATCCGCAAGATCGGCTATCACGTGCGTGATTACTTTGTCAAACAGTGGGATCGTTTCTCAGATGAGCCGAAACTCATTCTGGCGCACTCCACGAATGTGCGCGGCGTCGGCACGTTTGAGAATGGCGTCGAGTCGCCGCGCATTGCGGTGACGCTGGCGACGAGCATTCCGGAAGAAGTTTGCCGCAGCATCAATCTCGGCTACCGCGATTATCGCACCATCGCTCTCGACGACTGGCGCGCGCAGCAGGACGAAGATCATCTCGTCGTTGAAAATGCCGGCCAGCTTTTGTATCGGTTGAGAAATTAAAATAAGGCAAAACAATTTTGGGCAAGACTATTAGCATGGCAATGTTAAGTTGGCTTGAACAAAAGCCAAGACAGAAAAATGAGAGACAGAAAAATGACGTTTGGCATCATGCCAGGGAAGTTGACGATGCCTACCCTGCCGCAGGCCAGGGACGGGATGGAGCCCCTCAAAGCGGGGCAAACATTTTTTTGCCCTCCATCTTTCTGCCTTCTGAATGTTTATGCGGGGTGATTTTATCATGCCGATCGAAACAAGCGGCAGAAGCAAAGACAAAGAAATAGAATCTTTAGCGTAACATCTTTTGGACAATTGTTTTGCCCATAATGGTTTTGCCTTAATATTTTGCCTTGAACAACAACCCCTGAACAGTTACGCTTTTTTAATAGTTTTGCCCAAAATCGTTTTGCCTTCAACGACTCGATTTTGTTGAACTAATTTATATGAGGTGAGAAAAACCATGGCCCTAAAAATCAAACCTGCAACCGGAACCGAATTTGATCTGCTTGCTCTTGGCGAATGCATGATTCGCTTAAGCCCGCCGGGGCATCAACGCATCGAGCTGACGCCGATCTTCGAAGCGTATGCCGGCGGTGGAGAATACAATGTCGCTTATGCGCTCGCGCGTTACGGCATGCGCACCGGGTGGGTGTCGCGGCTGGTCGAAAGTCCGCTGGGCGCATTCATTAAAAATCATGCGCAAGCAAGCGGCATGAACATCAGCGAAGTCGTTTGGGTGCCTTATGACGGCGTGGGCCGGGCCGACCGCATTGGCTTGAATTTCACCGAAGTCGGCATCGGCGTGCGCGCCAGCGTCACGCTCTACGATCGCGGCCACTCGTCGGCATCGCATATAAAACCAGGAGAAGTAGATTGGAATCGCATTTTCAAACAACGGAAAGTGCGTTGGTTCCACACCGGCGGCATTTTTACGGCATTGAGCGATAGTTGCGCCGAAGTCGTTGAAGACGCAATGCAAGCGGCACACGAAGCCGGCACGATTGTCAGCTACGATCTCAATTTCCGCAGCAAGCTGTGGTCGAGCCAGCGCGCCATCGAAGTGACTAAAAGACTTGTCCCGTATATCGACGTGCTCATCGGCAATGAAGAAGATTTCCAAAAAGTGCTCGGCTTCGAAGTCGAAGGGACGGATGAGCATTTGAAGAAACTGCCGATTGAGGGCTACAAAAAGATGGTGGAAAAAGTGGTGAAGACCTATCCCCACATTAACGCCGTCGGTACCACATTGCGGGAGGTGGTGAGCGGCCTCGTCAATAACTGGTCTGCCATCATGTATTATGACGGCCAGTTTTATCAGTCACGGCGATATGAGAATCTCGAGATCGAAGACCGCGTCGGCGGCGGCGATGGCTTCTGCAGTGGATTTGTGTACGGCCTTCTCCATAACATGATGCCGCAAGAGTGCGTCGAAATGGGCGCGGCGCACGGCGCGCTCTTGCAGAGCACCCGCGGCGACACCAGCATGGTGACGATGGAAGAAATCAAGCACGTCATGGGCGGCGGCAGCGCGCGGATCAAGCGCTGAGCGATGGAAAGATCAGCGTTCATACTAAACGCTTGAAAACCGCAACCAAAAAGAAAAGCGCACGCAAAGACGCAAAGTCGCAAAGGAACGCAAAGAAAACCTCGGACTTAGCCTTTGCGTGATCTTTGCGTCTCTGCGCCTTTGCGTGAAAGTTTTTGCTTTTTTCTGCAAAGATTTGACTTGTTATTTCTCTAATATTATCCGGAGCAAAGCATGAGCATTCCCACGAAGGAAAGTTTAAAACAGTTCCAACCCAAGCATTCTTACTTCATCGGCTTCGATTCGGATGGCTGTGTGTTTGATTCAATGGAATTGAAGCACAAAGAATGTTTCATTCCCAACATCATCAAGTATTACGATCTGCAGCCGGTGTCGAAATACGCGCGGGAAGTGGCGGAGTTTGTGAATTTGTATTCGCACTGGCGCGGGATCAACCGCTTCCCGGGACTGGTGATGACATTGGAGATGTTAAAAAAACGGCCCGAAGTGCGCGAGCGCGGGATCAACATTCCCGACTGGACGCCGATCCAAAAATTCGTCGACGCGGCGCCTTCGCTTGGCAATCCGGCGTTGAAAGCGGCCATTGCCAAAACCAACGATACGGCCTTGAAACATCTGCTGGCCTGGAGCGAAGCGGTCAATCGTGATGTCGAGAGCATGGTGAAAGGATTGCCGCCGTTTCCACATGTAAAAGAGAGCTTGCAAAAACTGCAAAATCGCGCCGATATGATGGTGGTTTCCGCCACGCCCGCCGAAGCGCTGCACCGCGAATGGGAGGAGCACGGTATCGACCAATACGTGGCGCTGATCGCCGGACAGGAGCTGGGCAAAAAAGAGGAGCAGCTTGGCCTCACCGTGCAAGGGAAATATGCTGCCGGCCACGTTTTGATGGTGGGCGATGCCCTCGGCGATTTGAAAGCCGCTCGCGCTGCCGGCGCCTTGTTTTATCCCATCGTCCCCGGACGTGAAGATGAATCATGGCGCATTTTTAATGAAGTGATCATTGAACAATTTCTGAGTGGGCAATATACGCCAGATACCGAGGCCAAATTTCTCACTGATTTTGAAAAAGCGCTTCCGAAAACGCCGCCGTGGCAGTGACAGAACGTTTTTCGGCGTCCGGTTAAAAAACGCTTGCTTTTTTCTCCTGAATTTGTAATATTGGACTTGTAGCCAGTCAATGGTCAAATTTGGGAGACAATTTCGGAATTGCATACATAAGAAAACCCCGAGGCTGATGGGCTTGCCCGAGCACCTGACGTCGTCCGGGGTTTTTGTGTTTCCTTAGAGAATATAAGCTGCTCATTTTAAGAGTATGAAGAAACCGTTCAACAACTACGCATTCATAGACAGTCAGAATCTAAACCTCGGCGTGAAAGATCAGGGGTGGCAGTTGGATTTTCAGCGCTTCAGAGTTTATCTGAAAGACAAATACAGCGTGGCGAAAGCCTACCTCTTTCTCGGCCACTTGGAGGAATACGAAAAGCTGTATCAGGCTTTGAAGAGCTATGGATATGAACTTATATTCAAACCGGTGATTCGGTCAGACCAGCATGATGTAAAGGGTAACATTGATGCCGAGCTTGTTCTGCAAGCCATGATTGATTACGAGCAATACGAAAAAGCAGTTATTGTGACAGGAGATGGAGATTTTTACTGTTTGGTGAAGTACTTAAGCGAAAAAGGAAAACTTCTGAAGGTCCTGGTGCCAAACCAAAAAAAGCACTCACGGCTTTTGCGTAAGGCCATTAAACAACCGCAGGACATCGCATTTGTAACCCCGCTGCGTCATCGTTTAGAGAAAAAAGAACGCCCCTGATGAAGCCACCAGGGGCATTAAAGTCGGGGGGTTCTATGCAGAGACGGAACTCTACATATGCCCTTTCCGTCGTGATTCGTTGATAATATACACAATATTATTCGAAAAGTCAAGTGTTATGACTCAACCTTGCTCCAACCTGTTTATGGACTTCCGCCCTCGCGGGAGTGTCAGAGCGTTTTTCGGCGACCGGCTAAAAAACGCTTGCTTTTTCCTCCTGAATTTGTGATATTAGACCTGTAACCAGTAACTGGTCAAATTTGGGAGACAATTTCGCAATGGTATACATAGAAAACCCCGAGGCTGATGGCTTACCCGAGCACTTGACGTCGCGCGGGGTTTTTGTGTTTCCTTAAGAAAAGATGAGAAAACGCTTGATCCTCATGACGAAGCAGAAATCTTGCACTAAAAATGGTTGAATTGCCTTGTTTTGCCTATATTTAACCGCTATCCAAAATGCACGTTCGGTCGTAGAAACCAAGTTAGCCCATGCATACGAAAGGTCATAGATAATGCTGAGCAATCTTGAAAAATACAAAAAGGATTTAGAAAGGTTAGTCAAAAAAGGCGAATTGCTCCTGATAGCCATGCAAAACGAATGTTTTCCAGAACGAGTCGCGGAGGCTCTTGGAGAAAAAGCGAAAGAATTTACTAAGTCCCTCCCCAAATTTAATGGTGAATATCAAGCATGGTACTAAGAGGCAAAAGTCGTAATTAAGCAATTGCTTCCTGATAGAATATCCGATTTTGAGCGGCATTATGAGAAGCCCAAACCAAGAAAAGATATTAGCTACGACAATTATCGTATAGAAGACTACTTGCAGGGATTGAACGTCACTCGTGGATGGGAAAAAGAAAAGATTGTCGGTCCAGATGCGGCGATACCTCAATTTCAACAACAATTAGCAATCTTAAAATCGGTTTCTTCACGTTTTGAAAGCTCTTTATTTGATATCCGCCAACTTGTTCAGGCAGATCTTTTTGATTCCGAGCTCGAAGCAGCGCGAGAGCTTATAAAGCATAGGTTCCTACGCGGCGCTGGTGCAATAGCTGGTGTGGTATTAGAAAAGCATCTCGCACAAGTAGCAGAGAATCACAATATTAAGACGCGTAAACAGCATCCAACAATAAGTGACTTTAACGACCTCCTCAAAAATGGTGGCGTTATAGATGTTCCATCTTGGAGGCAAATACAAAGGCTCGGAGATATTCGCAACTTATGTGACCACAATAAAGATAGAGAGCCAACAAAAGAAGAGACTCAAGAGCTTGTTGATGGTGTGGATAAATTTACTAAAACACTATTTTAAAAAGTTGGCTAACGTCAGTTTCCACCGGACTGCGGGGCAGAGCATGAATTCCATGAAGTGGTAACTCTAACGTCCGTCCTTCGATCAAGCTTCTTCTATGCCCCGCAGCCGGTGAAACTGGTGTTAGTGCGCTAGGAAAAGCTTAATGTTTCTGGCAAGGTGAAAGTCCATGCAGGGTAAGGTCTAGCCAACCACCCTTACCGAGTCTTGCGGATGTTACGA
>JAKEEU010000348.1 GCA_022616415.1 Candidatus Zhuqueibacterota bacterium
AACGGATAAAAAATTATATCCGTTGTCCCGCCGTGGCGGGATTTCAATCCGTTGGGAGAAACTTGCTCTGTTTGTAAAGGTTATTGGCCATCAAAATCTTAGGGATTACTGTCAAAAATGAAAAAACCAAGGCAAAACCATTTGGGGCAAGACTATTAAAAAGCTTTTAATCGTTTTGCCCTAAATCATTTTGCCTTTCTTGCTTTGGTATAACGATTTGCTTTTCTCTATCAATTTTATCCCCGCCAATCATCCTCATATTCAATACTTTGGCAGATGGGATATGACCGATCCCTTGCATCCGAAACATTCGTGGCCGGGCGTACAAATTTATGCTGAGTTCACCGGCACGAGTGTCGGAGTGCGCATGGCGGATGACAGCTATTATTATAACGTTTATTAAGGTGAATCATGAGCAACTTCGGAATTTTCATTGCGGCGCGGGTGTTGATTGCAAGTGTATTCGTCGGTCTCGGTCTCGAACGCCTACTCGCGGCGGTCGGGATACTCGGCCAAGGCGGCGCGCCGACATCCGCCGGGGCGCTTGCTTTCAGCGCCTTCGAGTTAATCGCCGGATTTTTGGTGATGATCGGCTGGCAGGTGCGCTGGGTCGCCAGCCTGCTCGCCGTATTCCTACTGGTCGATGCATTCATTTCTCATCCGTTCTGGCGCTACGCCGGCGCCGAGCAGCACGGCCAACTGCTGCACTTTCTGAAGAACATGTCTTCGATAGGAGGACTTCTGCTGCTAGCTTGGCTGGACTTCACGCAAGTGCTCAACGCAGCCTCAAAATCCGCCGGAGCGAACTGAGAATGGCCGTGTCCGGGACCTCTTCGAAGCGTTGGTTGCGCCCACCACGAATGCGAACGCTCGCGACCGACGAGGGCGAGCGGCACGCCTCGTGGCTCGAGCTGTTTTTCGATCTCGTCATCGTCGTCGCCATCGCGCAGTTGGCGCATCTTTTTGCCCTTCACCCGAGTTGGCACGGCGCGCTCCTCGCCGGCGGTCTATTCGTCGCGGTGTTTCTCGCGTGGCAGGGTTTCACCGCCTATGCCGATCGATTCGATACCGATGATCTCCCGTTTCGCCTCGCCACCTTCGCACAGATGCTCGCGCTGTTGGCATTGGCCTTGCAAGTGCGCGACGTGGCAACGGGCAGTCATGCCGGGTTTGCGAGCGCGTTCGCGGTTCTCAGAGCCATCCTCGTCGCGCTCTATATGCGCGCCTATCGCCACGCGCCGCAAGCACGGCCTCTCATTCTGCGCTATGCCAGCGCCTACGCGGTCAGTGTAGTGCTGTGGCTTATCTCGGCTCTGCTGCCCGCTTGGTGGAGTGCGGTGATCTGGCCGGTCGCCCTCTTGCTGGACTTGAGCATGCCGCCTCTCAACACGCGGCTACATCGGAGCATACCCACCGATCCGGCGCACCTTCCGGAGCGATTCGGCCTGTTCACAATCATCGTGCTCGGCGAGCTTGTGGTGACGGTGGGCATCGGCGCAATGGAAGCAACGTGGAACACCGGTACAGTGGCCGTTGCGATGGCGGGTTTCGGCATCGCCGCTTGCCTTTGGTGGATTTACTTCGAGCGGCTCACCGGACAAGAGCTCCCGCGCTCCGCCGGCCCGATCGTGACTTTTGCTTACGCGCACCTGCCTTTGTTGGCTGCGCTCATGTTCGTCGCGGGCGGCGTGAGTGTGTTGGTTCGCTCCCACCGCGGTGCGGAAGCATTGGCCGGTGCTTGGGCGCTCTGCGGTGGCGTGGCGATATTTCTCGCGGCCCTCAATATCGCGCACGCGCAACTCGTCGCTGCTCCGATGCGGCAGGTTTTTCGAGTGCGCTGGCTCGCCGCGATAGCGATGCTGGTGATCCCATTGCCGGCGCAAACACCCATCACGGTCACGGCTGTAACGTTCGCCGTGCTTGTTGTGCTCCTCGCCTATGAGGCCGTGACGTGTGGACCTGTTGAGCATGCTGAATCAAAGAGGCTTGTGGAGTAATAGAATTAGATTTTAAAGGAAAAATTCGATGCGCTATTTGGTGAAGGCAAAACTGAAGCCGGACAAAGAACGCCCGCTCTTGCGCGCCATTGAACAGGAAAAGCTCGGCGCCGGCTCGATTGCGGGAGATGAGTATTTGCACGACATGGCGCAAGCGCGCCAACTCGACGACGAAACCGTTTGTTGGGTCGAGGTCTGTTTTTGTCTGACCCCGCTCGAGGAAGAACGCCCGTACTGGGAAGAATATTTTGAGTTGCTGCAAATCAAGAATGCGCACGACCGCCGGCGCTGCCGGGACTTGAACGGCACCGAGCCGTGGGCGTGCTGTGATTGCGATTGCACCAAACGTCTCGAAGGCGAAATGGAAAAATGGGGAAAACAATTTTTGCTGGCATTGCGTGCCACGTCGACGGAAGATTGAAAATTCACTTGCTGTCGCCGAAGCCAACCGAGACATACTAAGGAGAGAAGCGATGTGCAGAAATATCAAACCACTTTATAACTTTGCCCCACCTGCAACGGACGAAGAGATACGCGCTGCGTCGCTGCAGTTTATCCGAAAAATTACCGGTTTCAATAAACCGGCCAAGATCAATGAAGCCGCGTTCGAGCACGCGGTGAATCAAGTGGCGCAGATCTCGAAAAATTTGTTGGCTTCTCTGGTAACCGCGGCCGCGCCGCGCGATCGGGAAGTGGAAGCGCTGAAAGCCAAAGCGCGGGCCAAGCTCAGGTTCGGCTGACGCCAAATCAATGCGCAAAATAATTGTGGCAAGATGATTTAAAAGCTTTTTAATTATCTTGCCACAATCATTTTGCAAAATGAAGAAACTCCAATCTGCAACGAGCGGAAAACATCTGCGGCGCGTCCGGCACGTCTGTGCCGCGCTGCCGGAGACGACGGAAAAACTCTCGCACGGCGAACCGACTTTCTTCGTCCGCAAGAAAGTCTTTGCCATACAAAAGCCAAGACAGAAAAATGAAAGACAGAAAATTAGAGCTTGGTATCACGCCAGGGAATTAACGATGGCGGAATGGAGGAGATGGCAAATATTTTTCTGCCCTCCATCCCTGGCCTGCCTAGGGCTTTGGCAGGGCAGGCTTTCTGTCTTCTGAATGTTTTTGCGGGATGATATGGAATACTGTGAACAAGCCACGAATACATGCCGTCACCGGCGCCTTTGGTTACTCCGGGAAGTACATCACCGCGAGGCTGCTCGCCAAAGGCCACAAAGTGATAACGCTCACCAACTCACTGCATCGTAAGAATCCATTTGGAGAAACGGTGCAGGCATTTCCTTTTCATTTTGACAAGCCTGACAAGTTGTCTGCAACTCTTCAAAGTGTCGAGGTGCTTTACAACACTTACTGGGTTAGATTCAATCACAAGATGTTTACCCATGCTGATGCGGTACGAAACACTTTGGTGCTGTTTAAAGCTGCCAAAGCTGCCGGCGTCGAACGCCTCGTCCATGTGAGCATAACAAATCCGTCCGAAGAATCGCCGCTGGAGTATTTCAGTGGAAAAGCGAAGCTCGAGCGCGCCCTCAAAGAATTGGACATTTCATATGCCATACTTCGACCGGCTGTTCTGTTTGGAAAGGAAGACATTCTAATAAACAATATCGCCTGGGCCTTGCGGCGATTCCCCATCTTCGGAGTTTTCGGCGATGGCCGGTACCGGATTCAACCGATATACGTTGATGACCTCGCCGAATTAGCGGTGCAGTGGGGAAAAAAACGTGACAACGTCATCGTTGACGCCATTGGTCCGGAAACGTTCACTTATCGAGGGTTGGTCGAAACCATCGGTCGCCTCATTGGAAGGGCCAGGCCAATTGTTTCGATGCCGCCGTCAGTAGGATATTTTGCCGGCTGGATCATCAGCAAATTCGTTGGCGACGTGATGATAACGCGGGAAGAAATCGAGGGCCTGATGGCCGATCTTCTTTTCGTCGAATCGCCTCCGGCCGGAAAAACCCGGCTTACGGACTGGGCGAGAGCGCGCCGTGACACACTGGGATTGAAGTACACGAGTGAACTCATGCGACGAAGAGATCGAGAAGCAGAGTACGACAGCAACTAACGTTAACGGCAGCAAGCCGTGGGCGTGTTGCAATTATGGCTGCACGTCTGGCGCCGCCTTCCACCCAAAACATAGCCGTATTTTTTTCGCCAAAAGTTTCTGTCTCCACAATACCTGCCAGTTAAAACCAGAAAAATTCCTTGTAAAATGACGCCGGAAGTTGTATTTTCTTTTTCAAAATACTTCGACGATTCACCGGCTTTTTGCACTATTTACCCAAGATTCGATGCCATGCGAAAGACCGTTGTTCTCTACGGCATTGCTCTGGCGGCGTTGACCGCGCTGCTGAAATTTATCGAATACCGCTTCTTTGTCTACGATCTTTCTCTGGAGTTTTATCTCGGTATCGTGGCTGTGCTTTTTACCGGACTTGGCGTTTGGGCGGGCTTGAGGCTCACGCGCCGAAAAGCCGTTATAGCCACGCCGGACTTCAAGCGCGACGAACCGGAGCTGGAGCGGCGGGGCATCAGCAAACGCGAGTACGAAGTGCTGGAGCTAATTGCTCAAGGGCTATCAAATCAGGAAATTGCTGAAAAGCTTTTTGTCTCGCTCAACACCGTTAAAACCCATTCTTCCAACCTGTTTATGAAGCTGGAAGTGCGCCGGCGCACCGAGGCGATCCGCCGGGCAAAAGAACTCCGGCTCTTGCCATAAACTTTCGGGTGAATGTCCTTTTTATTGCCGAATTCGTACTTTTGGGTGATGCGTTTGCATTTGCTATTGCTTATATTGCAGGCGACCATTCGGACATTCACAGTCGCAAGCATTGTGATTTAAGCATACTGCCTTACAAAATCAACGTTATGCTGACTTCAAAGCCTCCGAATGGTGAACATTTATTATTAAGGAGTAAATCATGCGAAAAGTAACGCTCACCTACGGTTTGCTGGCAGGTGCCATCGTCTCCGTTCTCATGCTGCTCGGCATGGTCCTGTGGGAAAACGGCACGATCAATTTTGACAACAGCGCGCTTATCGGCTATGCCATCATGGTCATTGCGCTGTCCATGATCTTTTTCGGCATCAAATCCTACCGTGACAATTATCAAAACGGCGTGATCAAATTCGTCAAAGGGTTGCAGGTCGGCGCGCTGATCACCCTGATCGCTTCGCTGATGTATGCGACCGCCTGGGAAACGTGTTATCAAACCATTCCGGAGATTAAAACCTCCTTCATGGACAAGTATACTGAGCACACTCTCAACAAGATGAAGGCGAAAGGCGCTTCTCCTGTCGAGATCAGCCAAAAGGCCAAAGAAATGGCCGGCATGGTGGAAATGTACAAAAATCCGGTGATCCGTTTCGGCTTCACCCTGCTCGAGATTCTGCCGGTGGGTATTGCGATCACCTTGATCTGCGCTGCGGTTTTAAGAAGAAAAGGTCGGCAAATTAGCGCCGGCCACGTTACTGTGAGCCCTGAAGGCGCAACACGATAAGAGAAGCTTCATCTTTTATCGGTATCAATTTTAAGCCAGGAGTAAAGTATGCGAAAAGTAACGCTCACCTTCGGGTTGCTGGCCGGTGTCATTGTCTCCGTTTTCATGGTCATTATCATGGGGCTGTGCAAAAACGGCACGATCAATTTTGACAACAGCGATTTCATCGGCTATGGCAGCATGGTCATCGCGCTGTCGATGATCTTTTTTGGCATCAAATCCTACCGCGATAATTATCAGAACGGCGCCATCAAGTTCGGCAAAGGATTTCAAGTCGGCCTGCTCATCACCCTCGTCGCCTCGCTGATCTATGCGGTGGCCGGGGAAACGTACTATCAAGTCGATCCGGAGACTAACACCGCCATAATGGACAAGTATGCTGATTACCACATTAACAAGCTGCGGGAAAACGGCGCCTCGCCGGACGAGATTGCGCAAAAGGTTAAAGAGATGGTTGATATGAAGGAGATGCAAAAGAACCCGCTGCTCCGTTTCGCCATGACGCTGGCGATCATTCTGCCGGTGGGAATCATCATCACCTTGATTAGTGCCGCCGTTTTAAGAAGAAAAGAATTTCTGCCGGCATAAGTTAGCTGTTTTTCAGTCGACAAAATAGGAATTGACATTTGGATTGGATCAACATTCAAGAGGCCATTATGAACCAAGTATCATCGCAAGCAGCCCCAAACCTCAAAGAAGCGGCGATGGACTTCTTGCGTCTCGTGGCGTCAGGAAAAGTACGCGAAGCTTACCGCAAGCACGTCGGCACGGAGTTCCGACATCACAATGCATACTTTCGCGGCGATGCAGAATCGTTGATGATCGCCATGGAAGAAAACGCCGCCCAGAATCCAAACAAGGTTTTGGAAATCCAACGCACATTGCAGGATGGAGATCTCGTTGCCGTTCATTCGCGCGTTCGGCAACACCCGGGTGATTTAGGCGGAGCCGTGGTGCATATTTTCCGTTTCAAGGACAATCGCATTGCAGAGTTATGGGACGTTGGACAGGCCGTGCCTGAGAATTCTTCGAACGAATATGGCATGTTCTAATAGCTCCGAGACAAACATGCGGTGCCAACTCGTGATATGCAGCCGCAAGCCGAGAATAGCATTTCAGAAAATTTCGTGATTAATTCAACTTCAGGAGACATAAATTTTTGTCGAGATGTTCTTCTCAAAAAATCTCTTGTAAATGACGGCAGAAGTTGTATTTTTTCTTTTAAATTTATGCCAATCCATTTGCAATAGAAAATATATATGGAGTTCAAGCCAATAGCTGCAGGCCTGCCAACATCGGGCGAGAACGCGGCCGAACGGGTGCGCGAGATGGTGGATGCCGTTTACCGTTCGGAGTCGCGCCGGGTTCTCGCCACGCTTATCCGCCTGCTCGGAGACTTCGACCGCGCCGAGGACGCGCTGCACGATGCCTTCAGATCAGCGCTGGAGCAATGGCCGCGGGATGGAGTTCCCGCCAATCCCCGAGCGTGGCTCGTTTCGGCTGGTCGCTTCAAGGCCATCGACGCTATGCGCCGACGCGCCCGGTTCGACGCGTCGTTGGCGGAGATCGCCGAGCGCCTCGGCTCTGACACCAACGACGCCGTGGAGTGGAATGACGAGGGCGTCGAGGACGACCAGTTGCGGCTGATCTTCACCTGTTGTCACCCGGCACTGTCGTCGGAGGCCCGGATGGCGCTGACCCTGCGCGAGGTCTGCGGCCTCACCACCGAGGAGATCGCGCGCGCTTTTCTCACCACTCCCTCCACGCTGGCTCAGCGCATTGTACGCGCTAAGGCAAAAATCCGGGACGCGCGTATTCCCTATCAGGTGCCGTCACGGGCCGACCTGCCGGAACGGCTCGACACCGTGCTTCACGTGATCTACTTGGTGTTCAACGAGGGGTACTCCGCCTCTTCAGGCGAGTCGCTGACGCGCCCCGATCTCTCGGGTGAGGCAATTCGTCTGGGGCGGCTGCTCGTCGAGTTGCTGCCTGAGCCTGAGGTGATGGGGCTTCTCGCGCTGATGTTGCTGCACGAATCGCGGCGACCGGCGCGCACCTCGCCGGCCGGTGATCTGATTTTGCTGGAGGACCAGAACCGCGCGCTCTGGAACCGGGATCAGATCGCGGAGGGCACGGCGCTGGTGGAGCGGGTGGTATCGTTGCGCCGGTTTGGTCCGTACACGCTTCAGGCGGCAATCGCCGCAGTGCATGCCGAGGCAACTAACGCCGATGCAACGGACTGGGCGCAGATAGTGGCACTGTACGACCTGCTTTTGCAAGTGGAGCCATCGCCCGTGATCGAGTTAAATCGCGCCGCAGCGGTGGCGATGCGCGATGGCCCTTTGGTGGGTTTGGCCCTCATCGACGCTATCCTGGGCCGCGGTGATCTGACCAACTACCATTTGACGCACTCCGCGCGGGCGGATCTCTGCCGTCGGCTGGGCAGAACGGCGGATGCGCAAGCCTCGTATGAACGGGCCCTCAGCCTCACGCAACAAGAGCCGGAGCGGCGGTTTCTTCAGCGACGGTTGGGTGAGTTGGGCTGAGATGGTGCGCGCCATTTAAGCCCGTCGCGCCGGGCGGGACCGTTGTCGATTTGGAGGTTCACCGAACGACTATTGTATTTCTGTGGCCGTCGTTTTAGCGGCGATCATGTCGACTATCGATTCCCTGCTGGTGGTGGCCTCCAGCGCCGTGGTGCGGGATTTTTATCAGCAGGTTTTTCGGCCGGCGTCGAAAGGCAAAAACCTCACCGGGCTGTCCCGATTTGTTACCCTTTTGATGGCCGTCGTGGCGCTGGCGGTAGTGATCGTTATGGCAGTCACCACGCCTGACCGGACGATATTTTGGTTCGTTATTTTCGGCTGGTCGGGCATTGCGGCGACGTTAGGCGCTGCGCCGGAAATGTTTAATGTGATTATTTTGTTTTAGTTTTTACGAGAAGCGTTTAAGTCGCCTTTTTTGAGATTTCGCCTAAATTGAGAAAAGACCCGTTTAATCAGAGAAGAGGAATGAAAAAATTCCCACCGATAAGTGTACGGGACTTTGAACAGAACGACTATAAAAAAGTAGAGTGCTTTCAAATGATAAAAAATTTTCCGCCGGGTGTCGATCCGGGCACTCGCCGTTCGACTAACTGATGGAGGTATACAAATGAAATACATGTTGCTGATTTACTTTAACGAGCAGGCGTTGAGCGAGACCGAGCGGGAGCACTGTTACGTGGATTCCGCGCGGCTCGCGCAAGACCTCAATTTGAGCGGCCAGTATCTGTCCGCCAACCCGTTGCACCCGACGTCCACGGCGATCAGCGTCCGGGTGCGCAACGACAAACGGCTCGTGACCGACGGTCCGTTTGCGGAGACTCACGAGCAGCTCGGCGGCTACTTCCTGATCGATGCCAAGGATCTCGAAGAGGCCATCGGCATCGCCGCTCGGATTCCAGTCGCACTTGTGGGTAGCGTCGAAATTCGGCCGGTGGTGGAGATCGCGGGCTTGCCGGCAAGTTAGTATCCGCGAAGCGTATCAACCCGACAACTAAAGCCATTCAAAGTCACAAGACCTGCACGAAGAAATGAATGACGCAATCGAACAGATCAAAGAAGCGTTCCACAAAGATGACGCAGCAAGTGTCCGTGAGTTGCTCGAGCGTTATCCCGAGTTAAAGACCAAAATCAATGACCCGTTGGCTGCCTTTGACGCGCCGGCGATTGTCTGCGTTCGCAGTCGTGAAATGCTCGACGTCCTGCTTGCGGCAGGCGCTGATATTAACGCAAAGAGCCGCTGGTGGGCGGGAGGATTTGGATTGCTGCACAGCGCGAATCCCGAGTTGGCCGCGTACGCAATTGAGCGCGGTGCGATTGTGGACGTTCATGCTGCGGCTCGGCTGGGGATGTTGGAAAAGCTCGCGGAACTCGTCGCGGCTGATCCCGAATTGGTTCATGCGCGAGGCGGAGACGGCCAAACGCCGCTGCACTTTGCGAGCACCATCGAGATCGCGGAATATTTGTTGGATCACGGCGCCGCGATTGATGCGCGCGACGTGGACCATGAATCCACACCGGCGCAATGGATGATGCGCGACCGCCAGGACATTGTGCGTTATCTGATCTCGCGCGGCTGCAAGACTGATATTCTGATGGCATCGGCGCTGGGCGATCTCGATCTCGTTCGCAGACATTTTGAGGCCAATCCTGACTCGATCCGCCTGCGCGTGAGCGACGAGTACTTCCCGATGGTCGGCGGTAAGAACGGTGGAACGATCTATCAATGGACGCTCGGCTGGTACGTCTCTGCCCATCAGGTCGCCAAGGATTTCGGCCACGAACACATCTTCGAGTTCCTCATGGAACGCAGTCCGGACGAAATCAAACTCATCACGGCTTGCTGGCTCGGGGACGAGGCCACGATGGCTGCTCTGCTTGTCTCTGCGCCGAATCTTGCAACTCGTTTGCGCGATCCGGACCGTCGCCAACTAGCCCACGCCGCTCGCAACAACGACCTGACTGCCGTTCGGTTGATGGCAGCGATTGGTTTGCCCGTGGACGCATCCAGCCAGCACGGAGCCACACCGCTGCATTGGGCTGCGTTTCACGGGAACGTGGAGATGATTGAACTCATCTTGCGCAAGAATCCGCCGATGGAAGTGACCGATACTGATTTCAACGGAACACCGCTGGGATGGGCCATCTACGGCTCCGAGCATGGCTGGCAGCGCGGAACGGGAAATTACGCCGCCACTGTGGAAGCGCTCATTGACGCGGGCGCCAAGCCTCCTCAAGAAGCGGCTGGGAGTGCTGAAGTAAGGCAAGCGCTCCTGCGTCAGGGTCAAACCAAGTAGCCTCGAAGACCCCGTCAGCGCGTTTCGTATGTGTCAAAAGTTTCATGAAAAAGCGAGGGCATTGCGGACAAGAAAGTCCGCACTCCCCTCAAAAATTAAAGAGGAAACCATGAAATATCTATGCCTAGCCTACGAAGAAGAGAGCAAGTTGAACGCTCTGTCCAAAAGCGAGTGGGGCGAACTCAGAAACGAGACCTTGACCTACGTCGAGGAACTTAAGAAGAAAGGATACCTCATTGCCGCGGAGGCGCTCCAAAGCATTCGAACCGCCGCCACCGTGCGAGTCCGCAATGGCAAGGTCTCCATCACGGATGGCCCCTTCGCCGAAACGAAGGAAACGCTGGGCGGGATCGTCCTGATCAATGCGCGAGACTTGAACGAGGCCATTCAAGTGGCCTCGAAGTGGCCGTCGGCGCGCCTGGGGAGTATCGAAGTGCGGCCGATCGAGGAGGGGCTTAAGGAGGATAGGCGCTACGCGTAAACGCAGTGAGAGGAGAAGTTCGATGTGCCCTGCCTGCGCTGCCACCAACGCCGTTGTCGATTTTGATCCTCCCCGAATGATTAAATTTTGACGAACCGCCAATTCCCGCAAATGAGCGCTAATTTTTCATTCGCGCTGATTAGCGTCAATTCGCGGTTACTGCAGTTTGGTCCGTTGTCGATTTCAGATTCCGCCGAACGACTATTTGATGTAAACAACCAGTTCAGCACGATTCGGAGAAAAATTATCAATGCAGGTAACACTCGATGGTTTCATTATCATCCATCAAACGTTACGCTACTGACATAGGGCTGACACAGAGGGCTCTTATGTTATATATTGGAGGTTTAGGCTACACCCGTAGGGGTAAAAAAAACAGCGCCGATGTAGCTTTTTCAATGTATTATAGGGAGAAAATATGCGACCAGAAACTCACAAAGCCTTGTTAGTGATCGCCGACATTAGCGGCTTCACCCAATTCATGAAGTCGCACAAGCAAGCTGCCAGCCATGCCATGCAAGTGGTGGTGGAGCTATTGAAAGCCGTCATTTCGGCAGCGGCACTGCCGCTCAAATTGGCGGAAGTGGAAGGAGACGCCGCATTTTTTTACGCCGTCTGTCGTAATACTGAAAATGGCGAGAACACGCTAGAACTCCTTGCGATCAAAAAACAGGTGATGAGCTTCTTTCGGTCATTTTATCAAACCCTGCACCGGCTTTGTGCTTTAAACCTCTGTGCTTGTGAGGCGTGCGCCGGCGACGCCATAAATTTGCGGCTCAAAGTCATCATCCACGCCGGCGAAGTCGCTATCGAGCACATTCATGGTTTCGATAAGCTCTTCGGCATGGATGTGATCCTGGCACATCGCCTGCTGAAAAATTCAGTGCCGTCGCCGGAATATGTTCTGATGACCGAAGCGGCCCACAACTGGCTTGATGGCTTCTATCAATTGGAACCGGAGAAACAAACCGAGTATTACGAGGGCATTGGTGCAGTGGAAACCGTCGTCTTCTATCCGCCGGCGCAGCCTGCGACCGTAGGCTCATCCATGCTGCCAATTGGCAATCGGCAAGTTTGTGGACAAGGCTGCATGAAAAATTCCCTTCAGACGTCGGGCCTTGCTTGACCGGCGCTAATACAATTAAACCAAGAGTATCTTTTAATGTTGTGGATACGTAAAAGGAATCTATGCGCGAGCATGCGGATTTCTTTTCCGTGTCGGCGATGACGGTTTGATTTATTCAGCGTCAATTTCTTGGAGTCTTTTGCGATGATTACGAAATTGGAACGTGAGCAGATGGAAAGAGCGCCGTGGGCAAGCGAACCACGCTGCCGCGATTTTGTCGAGCAAATCACCCAAGGTGACATCACGGCGCGAAAGCGTGCGGAGCGTCTGACCCGGGCTCTGCAAGCTCTCACTGCCGTCAATCAAACTCTCATCCGCGCGACTGGCGAACAGACGCTGCTTTCCGAAGTGTGCCGGGCCATCTGCGAGGTCGGCGGGTATCGCATGGCTTGGGTGGGTTATAAAGAGGATGACCCGCATCAAACCCTACGGCCGAGGGCTTGGTGGGGGTACGAGGATGGCTATCTGAATCGTGTCAAGATCTCGTGGGGCGACAACGAGTTTGGACAAGGTCCGGCGAGCCTGGCGATTCGCACCAGCAGACCGGCGGTGTTGCGCAACACGCAAACCGATATCCGGATCTCGCAGTGGCAGGAGGCGGCGACGCAGCGCGGCTATGCCTCCATTCTCGGCGCCCCGCTGCTGGCAGAGGGCAAGCCCTTCGGCAGTCTCACGATCTACTCGGCAAAGGCCGATGCGTTCGACCGGGAGGAGATGGCGCTGTTGCAGCAAATGGCGGATGATCTCGCCTTCGGCATTGTTTCGCTCCGCGCGCGCGCTGAGCGCAACCGGGCGGAGAAGGAATTGAAATTTTCCCGGGAGCAACTGCGCAACCTCGCGGCTCATTTACAGTCGGCGCGCGAAGCGGAGCGCACGCATCTGGCGCGCGAGATTCACGATGAGCTGGGGCAATATTTAACCGGCTTGAAAATGGACGTGGCCTCTCTCGAAGAGCTTATCAATCAGCCAAGGGCAGAAGATGAGCGGTCGTCGTTGTTGCACAAAGTGCATGCGATGTCGCAATTGCTCGATACGACGGTGCAGTCGGTCAGAAAGATCGCTTCTGAGCTGCGCCCGGCGGTGCTGGACAGCCTCGGCCTGCTCGCTGCCATCGAATGGCAGGCGGAGGAATTTCAGCGCCGCACCGGAATTCGCTGCGAAAGCTTTTTGACCGCTGAAAAGGTGAAGCTCGACCGCGATGGCGCCACCGCGGTGTTTCGCATTTTGCAGGAGTCGCTCACCAATATCATGCGCCACGCCAATGCCAACCGCGTCACCATCACCTTCGAACAAGAAACCGGCCATTATCTTATGGAGATCAAAGACGATGGCGAGGGGATTCAAGCGAACGATCTCGACAAATCCAGTTCCCTCGGCGTGTTGGGAATGAAGGAGCGCGCCCATCTGTTCGGCGGCAGCGTTTCCATTCACGGCGAACCGGGCAAGGGAACGACGGTGGTGGTGAAGATTCCTTTACAATTTCAAGGTGCTTTCACATGATTAACATACTCATCGCCGACGATCATCCCGTTGTGCGCGAGGGCTTAAAAGGAATCATCGAACGAGCCTCGGACATGAAGATTGCCGGCGAAGCGCTGAACGGACAGGAAGTCCTGCAAAAAGTCGCCGAGGAGGAATGGGACGTGGTGGTGCTGGATATAGGCATGCCGGGACGGGACGGCTTGGACATCTTGAAAGACCTTCAACGTGAAAAACCGGAGCTTCCGGTTCTGATGTTGAGCATGTATCCCGAAGATCAAGTCGCGGTGCGGGCGCTCAAAGCCGGCGCGGCCGGGTATATGAACAAGGAAACCGCGCCCAAAGAATTGGTCAACGCCATCAGGAAAATTCATAGCGGCGGCAAATATGTCAGCGCCTCTCTCGCGGAGAAACTGGCGGCCAGCCTGGATGAGCACGCGCAAGCCGCACCCCACGAGCTTCTTTCCAACCGCGAGTTTCAGGTGCTGCGCCTGCTCGCTTCCGGAAAGGAAGCGCACGCGATTGCGGACGAGCTGTTCATCAGCGTCAAAACCGTGCGCACCTATCGCGACCGCATTCTGGAGAAGCTGGATTTGAAGAACGACGTCGAGCTGGCGCATTATGCCATACAGCATCGCTTGCTGGGATGAGCTTTTGGAGATGGGATAAAATAACTATTGATCAATCCTTGGCTGGCGAAACGTGACCGCCCGATGTCAATCAGGCGGTGTTCTTCTCGCGTCAGCCATCCAGCCGACTGCGGCGGCGCGTTCTCGAAGTTGCGCAAATGGAAAGCTCGGATCGTGTCCGCGCATGATTTTGTCGGGGCGTTGCGCCGCTTTGTCACTTATTGTTTGATCACGATCCAACTCCGCAAACGTCATTGGCAAGCAAACATTGCCGGCAGATTGCAAGAAGTCCGCGAGAATATTGTCAAATTCCGGATAGTTGCGATTGGGCGTGTCGAACAAAATATCAAAGCCAATGACTTTGGCGCCGAGACGGCTGAGAACGTGCGTCATGTAGCCATAATAATCGCGTGTGATCGGCCAGCCGCCGAGCGCTTGCACATCTTCCGCGCCGATGAAGACGAGAACGATCTCATCCGCTAATCGCCGCTCGCCGCGCAGCTTGAATTGCAGGTCGATGAGCGAATTTTCGAGGGTCTCATTCAAAGGCAGTGAAAGCAACGACACAATTCCCAAGAAGAGAATGACGAGGATCAAGCCGAGCGCTGCTTTTTGCATAAGGCAAGCGTTGTCGCAGGAAAGAGATTTGTATTAAAATCAGCCAAAGAAGATGAGAATTACGTCGCGCTTGGCGCGGGAGGAGGCACAGGGTGCAGCAATTTTTCAATTTCCGCCAAAGTCGCGGTTTCGGGATTGATGACTTGCAGACCTTCGGCTTTAGCAGCAGTGACGAGGCGTTGGTCGGCGGTGACGAGAATCAATTCGTTGTTTTGTTTGCGCTCGTGGTCAGCGAGATCAAGCGCTGAACGCAAGACGACGGCGTCAGTCGAGTTGATCGAATGTTTTTGAATCAACGGCGCAGCCGCGACGCAGAGGATATTGGTTGCCTCAACTTTAAACACCCGTAAATTTTCGAGAATTTCTTCTGTAAATGTTTGGAGAGTGGATTGAAAGAATGCCGGTGAGATGGCGCCGCGGTTCATTTTGCGCACAAAGATTGAGATCGTCTCAAGCACGCCAAGCGCTAAAACACGCCATTGTTTCTCAGAAGTATTTTCAAGTATCCGTTCGACAATGGCAGTGCCTTTTTCATCGATGTATGCTTTTGCCAAAGCACTGGCGTCGAAATAAAAAAAGTTCATCTATTCCTCCCGCATTGCGACGATTCCTTGTGCAAAATCGGTTGCTTCCGGATCAAACTCAGTGCCACACTCTTCACGAAAAAGCCGTTGCAATTCTTTACGACTTAGAGGAGGCTTATCTCTCGTAATGCCCATTTCATTCATAACCTGACGAAAGTGCCAGCTATCGCGCACCGCGTTACGTCTTGCTCTGTCCATCAGCAATGCTCCGCGTTCAGCCGGTGTAAGCGGGCGTTCTTTTTCAATGGAGGGTATATCACGAAATTCATCCCGTTCAATCCGGAAGATAGTGAATTCCTGCTCTAATCTTTCAACACGCTGACTGAGATTAAGAAGAGTAGCTTCCATGACAATTCCTTTCTCTTTTGATAAAATATAACAGCGGCGCGAGTCAAAAGCAAGGCTAATTTGACGGGAACGAACAAGAGGAGCAAGCGCTGCTTCTCCCGCACGGTGACAATCCCTCAGGCAAAATCGTTGGCTTCCGGATCGAATCCGGTTTCAAGAAAACGATAAAGTGCTCAGTATTCGCGATATGCTCTTGAGATGGCCAGTTCGGATAATCTTTTTCGCGACATGGCTCAGCCCTTCAACCGCTTCCGGTATGAACATTTTCAACTGTCCGATTTTTTCGGACAATAAAACACTACCATGCCCGCCGCACCATCCGGCATATTATAAACGATAATTTTCGCCTTCGCGTGTTTCCTGCCCTTGCGTTCACTCCTTTCGACTCCTACGCAAACAAGCTCTCCAGATCATTCTGCGATTGCATCTTCCGCGCCTTCTCGCGAGTGGCCTGGTCATTCATATCCGCCGTTTGGATTTGTGGGCCCCTCATGCGACCGATAATCAAACGCCCGAAGTCCATTCCGTGTTTATCAGCGAATTCAGCGAGCCCTTTTGCTTTAGCCCAGGTATCGGCGCGGGTGTCGTCATGAGGTTCGATGATATCAACTTCGTAACCCTTGCCAGTCTTTCGCACTATTAAAAAATCCGGGTAAAACGGCTTGGCGCCACCCAATTCATAAGGAACACAAAACGCCCAATCGCGCCGGGGCAAATTGCGCAGCCAGCCCACAAAGCCCTTCTCCTCCATTGCTGGTTCCAAGACTGATCGCTCCCATCCGTTCAGAGTCGCATAAAACTTGCCTTCGGCATTGCAATAGAGGTGATGCTTCCAAGCCTCGCCGCCAGATTTTTCGACGATCTGTTCCGGAAGCTCCCACGGTTGTTGAGCAGGTATGCCGCTCGCTTGAATAAGCGCATGGAAGCGCGCCCTATCCGCAGCGGGTAACTTTTGAATAGCGGCTTTATGTTCCTTCCAAAACCTATCGAATTGCTTACGCGCCTGCTTCTCCAGTTCAGCCAGCGTATCTGGCTTACGCATCAGCGCAAAGAGTTCCAACTTTGCCTCGTTCGGCTTGGCGTGATCGTGGTAACGTTTCCAATAAGTCCGGTGCAAACCCTCGCCTGCCGCCAGCATTCTTCCGGAAGCATCGAAGAGGTGGTCAATGCTTTCATCAGAAAGTGCCATCCGTATGCTTTTGCGGCCCGTCACATTCATTTGCGCGATGGCAACGAGTGTTACATCCACCTCGACTTCACCACTCTCGCGCACCATGTTGGCCCAATTAGTATCCTTGGCTACGAAGGCATCGCGCTGCTCTTTGAGCTTCTTCGTCAAAACTTCGCGCAGCGCTTCATCGGCATCCTGATTCAAACCTTCATGCACAAGCATTCCGGCGAGACGCAGTGCGCGTTTGATGTCACCCATCTTCGGCGCACGACCAACGGAGTAAGTCGGTAAGGTCTTCAAATGCTCAAAGACTTCCGTCATCTCAGGATTCCTTGGATACTCCACGGCTTCGGACTCAACGCGGCTTGGCACACCTTCCTCCGCGTCAGGACTGCGCAGCCGTGACAGTACACTCTCCAAGGCATCAGTATCATAGTGGGGCAGGAAGAGTTCGACAGTATTAAGCATTTCGTCGCTTTCAATTCTTCGAGCCAATGGTGTACGAATCATCCGGCCTACGAGCTGGGCAATGCTTGTCGGATCCTGTGCACGGCGAAAACTCATCATCACCTCGGCGCGGGGGCAATCCCAGCCGGTAGTGAGGGCAGTCTTGAACAACACCACCTTGACCTCGCCATCGTCCTGAATGCGTGAGGCCTCAATCTTTCGAATTATCCGACCTCCAGCCTGAATTTCCGCCTGATCTTGGAAGCTGTGAACGATCTCGTTCACGGCCAGCGGGCCGCTTTGTCGCTCGATTACCCGCACCACATCGGACAAATTTGTGCGCGTCAATATATTCTCCGTCCCATCCTCCACTTGGACGACGAGAATCGGCCGCACAGTCTCCTTTTCTTTCTCTTTATCACAGTAGCTTTTCCAGATTTGGGTGAAGTGCTTCCATCGCCCGGCGGCGTGCTCTAACAGCGTCAGATCAGTTTGGGCATCGGTCTTCGGGTTGTGGACGATAATCATATCTTTGAGAAGACCGCTGGAGCGCACATCTTCCGTGGTAATTATCACAGGGCGTTGGGTACGGTTCGTGTTGCCGAGAAGCGCCGTGAAGCGTTGCGGCGTGGCGCTCATTCCCAAAACCAACGGGACCGGCGGCAACCCATCCGCCTCAGAACCAAGGATGAACTTTTGCATGATTGGTGTGCGGTTCCGGTCGTTGGCCGAAGCGCCGCGATGTGCCTCATCAATGATCAAAACAAAGTCGTTTGGTGACTCGAAGATAGTATTTGCCACCGTCTGCCAGAACGTGTAACGCCGTTTGTCCCCGCCTTGCGTGAGCCGCTTGTCTTTTCCAAGAAGCTGCGTATTGATGAAATAGACATGCTCGGGATACAATCGCTCCTCATCGAAGCTCTCGCTGTCAATCGTGATCATACGATGGAACGGCAAATTGTCACACGCAGCCAGCAACTTGGCCTTGCTCTGCACGTTGAGTTCCGGCGAGTCGGAGAGCCAGAGGAAAACCGTTTCGGGGCGCGCAGGTATACCATCTCCGCCACCGAAGGTTTGGTCAATCACAGCGGCCACTGTGATGGTCTTGCCCGATCCCGTTGGTGCGCTCAAAACCACAGCCTGCAATTTGCCTTTTGCGACTGACACTCGCGCTTCCGCCAATTCATCCAATACGGAGCGAGAGGCAATCTCCTGAAATGGCTTCAAATCTACTTTCATAACATCTCCAGCCTAGGCTAGCGCCTCGGGCGTGTTCAGCCTGAAATTCTCCAGATAGCTCTTATAAATTTGTAAGCACGAATATTTCCGTCCCAGCGTGCGGCGCATGAGCGCGAAGTTTTCCTCCGAATCTGTGACCACAAACACCCACTCGATGTCTTTCCGCTCCGCCAGCTTCTCGCGGAAGGCGCGAAACTCCTTTTCCTTGAGCAATACTGCAAAAGGCGACTTCTTCGGAATGAACCACGCCGCCGATCCTTTCGAGTCCTCGCGCTCGCCGCGGCAACCAGCCATCATCCAAAGAATTGGAAGGATTGCTTGAAAGGCATCACCTCGTGCAACTTGTGAAGGGTCAAGGAAGTCGAGGCGAAAGTACTCTAAATTTTCGTCGAACCCCTTTTTCATTGCGCGGCCATTCAGATAAGTACCTGGCAGTTCTGTACCATCGT
>JAKEEU010000349.1 GCA_022616415.1 Candidatus Zhuqueibacterota bacterium
CTCCTGCAAAACCATCCCAATCCTTTCAACCCGGAAACCGAGATTCGCTTCGAGCTTCCGGAAGCCAGCCGCGTGGTGGTGAAAATTTACAGCATGCTCGGTGAAAATATCCGCACGCTGGCAGATGGAGAATTTGCCGCCGGGGCTCACACCGTGCGCTGGAATGCGCTGAATGATCGGGGCGAAAAAGCGCCGAGCGGATTGTATTTTTATCAACTGGTCACGCCGGGCTTCACCCAGACCAAGCGGATGATTTTGGCGAAATAAGGTCCAAAGTTCGAGGTCAGATGTCCGAAGTCGAATGACAGGGCCAAATGGCCTGAACGGAAATAAGTTTTGCTGCAAGTGAAACGGAGTGCAAAACCTTTTGACAAATGGTATTGCACTCCGTTTTTGTTTTAGTCGTTGTCTTTGCCTCATAAAATTTCCCCTCCGGCCTTGCTATAATCAAGTTTGACGGATCAAGTTCGGTAACGTACCATTCACCTCGTCATGTCATTCCGTAGGAATGGCCATGCACGTTTGTGCACCCATCACGATGAAAATGTAGTCCTACCCCTTGTAGGGCATAGGTGTCAAGCTAAGAGTTCTGGGACCCTCGGAACTCATCCCCCCGGCCCCCTTCTCTTAGAAAGAGAAGGAGGAGAACAGGTTCAAGTAATAGAGAAAACGGCCCACAAGGGGCTTTATTTTCGTGGAAGCTTTTTCCAAGTGAGCATCTAGCTGGATCGAAACAGGATTCTTCCAGAATGACATTTTGGGGTGTGGTCGTGATATTACCGATTTTGATTGTCAAAACTCAGTATAACCCCAATTTCCAAGCACCCACGCACTTGACTTTTCGGTGAAAGTTGCGTAGCTTTAAAGCAGGTTACTTTACTGAGGGAGAAGGCAAAATGAATCAAGAAGAATGGCGGAAACTGATTGCCGGCGGAGAATCTGAAACGGTGGAGCTCAAGGCTTCTTTTGATAAGGAAGCATTGGAGTCGGCAGGCGCCTTTGCCAACACCAGAGGTGGGATCATTCTCATCGGTGTTTCCGATGCAAAGCAAGTGCTTGGGCTTCAAATTGGAAAAGAGACGCTGAAAGACTGGGCAAATCAGATTTCTCAGAACAGCGATCCGCGCATCATACCTGAAATTGATAATATCGAAATCGACGGCAGGCACATCGTCATGATCCAAATCAAAGAATTTCCAATCAAACCGGTCTCGCTCAAAGGCAGATACTACCGAAGAGTGAGCAACAGCAATCGGGTCATGTCCATGCCTGAGATTGCGCAAATGCATCTCGATTCGGCCGGATCGAGCTGGGATAAGCTGCCGGCCAAAGATGCGACGCTTGACGACATCGATTTCGACAGGGTCAAGCGCTATAGCAACAAAGCCAACGAAACGGGGCGGAGAAAAATTGCTGAAACGGAGAATCCTTTGCAGGTCCTCGAAAAACTGGAGCTGATCAAGGAAGGGCGACCGACGTGGGCGGCTATTCTTCTTTTTCGCAAAGAACCGCAACGCTTTTTATCCCAAGCAACTATTCACTGCGGGCGATTCAAAGAAGAAACCATCGTCATTGACGATCGCATGATTTACGGCACTCTCTTCGAGCAGATCGAGGAAGCGATGGATTTCATCCGCAAAAATATCAATGTCAAATTCGTCATGACCGGCGAGCCGGAACGAGAACAAATTTGGGATTACCCGCTCGAAGCCTTGCGAGAGGCGATCATCAACGCCGTCTGCCATCGCGATTATACCATCGCTTCAAACATTGAGATTAGGATTCATGACGACAAGCTGATTGTCTGGAGCCCGGGTGGGCTGCCGTTGGGCATTACCGTCGCGGATCTTTACAAACCTCATTCCTCCGCTTTGCGCAACAAAAGCGTCGCCGGCATTTTCTACGACATCGGGTTGATCGAGCAATGGGGAAGCGGGATCGACAAAATGCGAAAAGCCTGTGTCAACGCCGGAGTCCCCGAGCCAAAATTTGAAGAGCATCAAGGGTTCCGAGTCATCTTCACAAAAGACATTTATACTGAAGAATATCTCCGTAGCCTTGGGTTGAATGAGCGGCAGATTAAGGCGGTGGAGTATGTGAGGGAAAAGGGGAAAATTACGAATAAGGAGTATAGAAAACTTTTGAGAGTTGCAGAAAGAACAGCACGAGTAGATCTTTCTGAACTTGTTGGTAAGAATATCTTTGAAAAAACAGGGAAAACCGGTACAACGGCAGAGTATCTTTTAAACCAGCAACAACCCCGGCAAATCCGGCAATAACCCCGGCAAAAGCCCGGCAATCCGGTAATAACCCCGGCAAAAGTGCCACGTATTCGGCAATTATTACAGCTAGGAGCTATTGTCATGAACCCCAGAGTTAAAGACGTCAAACCCAATCCTGACCATACACTGACGCTGACTTTTGCCAATGGCGAAGTCAAGCTTTTTGACGTCAAGCCCTATTTAGATATAGGAATATTCAAGGAATTAAAAGACAGGGGCTTATTCAATTCTGTCCGGCCCTTTTTAGGAAGTATTCAGTGGAGGAACGGCCAGGATTTGTGTCCTGATACATTGTATTTGGAAAGTGTATTATTGGATGATCTCCCGACTCCCGATAGGGATGAAACGAGGACTGAGAAAGTCGCGGTAGATGAGGCCTTTGCTTAATTCCTAAAGTTTCGCTTAAGTAAGCCTTATTCTGCGGGGTAATAGCCACTCTTTTCATTTGCCGTTCCACAAACCATGATCCACCTCCAAAACCTCCAAAAACATTTCGGCCCGAAAACGATTTTTGACGGCGCGTCTGCACACATTCCGCCGAAGACCCGCGTCGGGCTTGTCGGGCCCAATGGCTCCGGTAAGACCACGCTCTTTCGCATGCTCATCGGCGAGGAGCAATGCGATGGCGGCAGCATCGTCATTGCCAAAGGCGCGCGCCTCGGCTACCTCAAACAGGAAGTGTGGGACAATCCCGAGCGCAGTATTCTCGCCGAAACGATGGCCGGCTTTCCGGAGCTGCAAAAGCTGGAGCAGGATTTGACGGCAATAGAGCGGCAGATGGCCGACGATCATGATTCGGAATTGCTCGACCGCTACGGCAAGCTGCGGCAGCGCTTCGAAGCGCAAGGCGGGTACGAACTCGAGCATCAAGCCAAGGCCATTCTCAGCGGCATCGGCTTTCGGCCGGAGCAATTCGTGCAGCCGTTGCACCAATTTTCCGGCGGCTGGATGATGCGCGTGGCGCTTGCCAAATTATTACTCGCCAAACCGGAAGTGCTGTTGCTGGACGAGCCAACCAACCACCTCGATCTCGAAACCGTGGTCTGGCTCGAAAATTTCCTGCTCGAATATCCCGGCACCATCGTGCTCACCACGCACGATCAGGTTTTCATGCAGCGTATTGCCGGGCGCATCATCGAAATCAGTCAACGCCAGTTTAACCCGTACATCGGCAGCTTCGAAGATTACGTCGAAGAGAAAGCGGCGCGGCAGGAGCAGCTCGAAGCGCAGTATCAAAACCAGCAGCGCAAGATCGAGCACACCGAGCGTTTCATCGAGCGTTTTCGCTACAAAGCTTCCAAAGCGCGGCAGGTGCAAAGCCGCATTAAAATGCTCGAGAAAATGGAAAAGGTGGAATTAGTCCACGACACAACCCGGGCGATGAAATTCCGCCTGCCGCAGCCGCCGCGCTCGGGTCAAGAAGTCGTGCAAGTGTCCAAAGTCACGAAGCGTTACGGCGAAAAAACGGTTTACGAAAATTTGGATTTCACGCTCTTGCGCGGCGAGAAAGTCGCGCTCATCGGGCCGAACGGCGCCGGTAAATCGACGTTGCTCAAAATCATCGCCGGCGCGGTGGATATTCAAGACGGCGCGGTGTTGTACGGCCATCACGTGACGATGGATTATTACGCGCAGCATCAATTGGAGATTTTGCATCCGGCCGCCACGATTCTGGAAGAGCTGACCGCGGTGACGCCGCATCTCACGCCGGAGCAGCGCCGCACCCTGCTCGGCGCGTTTCTCTTTTCCGGCGACGACGTGTTCAAGCCGATCGCGGTGCTTTCCGGCGGCGAAAAGGCGCGCGTGGCGCTGGCGAAATTGCTCTCGCGTCCGGCCAATCTTTTGGTGATGGACGAGCCGACCAACCACCTCGATATTTTGTCCCGCCAAATTTTGGAAGACGCGCTGGCCGATTACGAGGGCACGCTCATTTTTATCTCGCACGACCGCGCCTTCATCAACGCCATCGCCAACCGCGTCGTCGAAATTCGGGATGGACGGCTGCGCCATTTCCCGGGGAATTATGATGATTATGTATGGAAGAAAGAACAGGAGGCAGCGGCAGATGCAGTTGCAGCAGCAGGTAGCTTGCCATCACCGGGCGGAACACAAGCGCCGGCCGTCTCTCGCCCCAAAAAGGAAGACCGCCGCGCCCGCGCCGAACGCATTCAAGAACGCTCGCGCCGGCTAAAGCCGCTGCAAGAAAAATTGAAAGCATTGGAAGGGGAAATTGCCGGATTGGAAAAAGAAAAGGAAGAGCTCACCACGGCGCTTTGCGATCCCGCCATTATCGCCGACAACACGATTTATCCCCAAAAGCTCAAACGCCACGCCGAGCTGGAAACACGCTTGCAAAATTGCTACGATGAATGGGCCGTGGTTGCCCAGCAGATTGAAGCAGCGCAAGGCGAGTTTGCGGATTTGCCGTAAAGTGTTTATCAGAGGAGGATAATCGTCACGCCGGTTTCTTCTTCCACTTCCGTCGCCACTGTGGCTGCTTTCAGGCCATTTCTGTAAGTGTGTTTGTCGTATTCGAGGTGCAACTCGACAATGTCTTCGCTGTAAGCTTTTGCCCATGCAATTCGAACTTTCGGCAACTCTTGCGCCAGTCTGGCCTTGAATTTTTGCAGAGTTTTCTTTTGCAAAGCGTTCAAATTATTTGTGGCAAACCCAGCTTGCGTATTCATATTAATGGTCTCATGGTGTGGTCAATTGTCATAAGCGGTTCTTGGATCCAAATTGAGCTTGATAAGCACGCCGGTCACCATTTGATATGCCGCATAATAGGTCCGGCTCACCGCCTCAACGGGCTTGTTATTTCTCCGGCAAAGTCCGCTCACCGCAAAATGATCGTTATATCCGTCTCATCTTCTACCTCGGTTGCCATTGTTGCTGCCTTTAGACTATTTCTGTAGGTGTATTTGTCGTATTCAAGATGCAGCTCAATTATTTCCTTATTGTATGCTTTGGCCCACTCTATTCGAACTTTTGGCATAGACTCTGCTAGTTTTCTCCTGAACTTCAGCAGTGTTTCCTTTTGGCGGGGGGTCATGTTATTTTTCAATGCATCATTTTGATGTCTCATAACAATCCTCTCGTTATTAGTGATTTCAAAAGGCTCACCAGCCGATTTGCATCCCTCCAGGTGGCGTTGACAAGCGATAAATCAGCTTTTGAGGGGGTGCCGTAATCGGCGCGATATCTTCTTTCCAGTAATGCGCCAAATTTCGGGTGCAAGCCTTTCAGAGCTTGCTTTTCTTTGTAACCCAAATCTGACTTTTGACAAATGTGGTAATTTAGAAAATGTTAGCTCGCCATGCAAGCGGAAAGTGAAATTTGCGGATTTGCCGTAAAGCCGCGATAATTTTCCGCAATCATCCTCATCTGTCGCTATAAATGTCACGTAAGTCAAACGAAACTATCCGGTAAGGCTTCGTCATACACCGCTAGAGAGCACTCGGCTCACGAAAATAGAGCGCTCGCAAAATCAACTCTTGGGCCATGCGCAAACGTAATAAATCTGATTTTACTCGCGCTCTTATTCTTGTTAAGCCCAAACGAACCGTTGAACAGTTGTGAAGGGAGATTTAACATGAACCAAGCTCGCCGTCTTTATACTGGACTAATGTTTGCGGTATTCGTCGGGACCGCCGTGTATCCGGCCGCGGTGCAATCGCAAAATTCCCAAGCGCTGGCGTGGTTGAAAAACGGCCTCACGGAGAAAGATCCGCAAAAGAAAATAGCGGCGTATCGCAAAGCCATCGAGCTGGATTCGCTTTTCGTCGAAGCCAAGTTCAATGAATATCGCAACGCACAAGCATGACGAGATCAACACCATCGTCGCGCAAAACTACCTGACAGAGGGCAGGACGGATTCGGATGCGATCACAGTGCTGGAGAGTGCACTGAAAGCCGAACGTCAGAAACTGAACCAAGGAAATTTATAAGGGTCACGTCGAATGCCTAACCTCGAATCAACTTCGCAGCTCAACCGGGTGCATCAGCTTCTGCACACGCTCGGCCGGGCGTATTTGCAAAAGGAGCAATACGCCGAGGCCTTCGATAAATTCACGCAGCTTTTGGCGCTCGAACCGGACAATCCGGAGATTCTTTTGGATGCCGCCATCGCGGCGCTGGGGTCGGATGACGTTTCTTCGCCAGCGCTCGATCTGTACGAGAGAGCCGTGTCGCACAATCCCGATTCGTCGGCGCTCAAAGACGGCTTGGCCTCTTTGTTCGTGCATCACGACATCACCACGCCTTTCGCCGTCGAGCTGTGCCAGGACATAGTTGAGAGGGCGCCGGCCAACGAGCTGCAAATGCGGCTTTATTTGAAAAAATATTACGAGGCCGCGGGCATGCTGGACAAGGCGAAGAGCGAGGAGCAAAAAGCCATTTTCAACAGCCGGGACGGCAAAGCCATCCGCGCCTTTCTGGAAAAGCTTTGGTGGGAAGGCAAATTTGCCGAGGCCCTCGCCGCTTTGCGCGCCGCTCCGAAGACCAATGGCGCTTATGGCTACATCACCAAAGAGCTCGGCGTGACCCAGGCTTATGAGATACTCGCGGCCGGCCGGCTGGAGAATAATGCCGATGCCCTGCAGACGATTCTCGCGGCGGCGCCGACCATGGCGCCGGCGGAATCGTTGGCAGATTTGCGCGATTATTTGACCTTGCGATTGAGCCTGTTCAGCGGCAGTCAGCAACCGGCAGCGCCGGACGCCGCACACCAAGTGGCTCTCAATCAGGGAGCGGCGAAGGAGGGGGAAGAGTTTTTTGCCGTGGCCCCGTTTAATTTGCAGGAAGAAGTGCTCGAGCCGCTAGCCAAGCCGGCAGAAAGCCAGGAGCAATCCGAGACGTTCGGTGGCGAGTGGCAAAGCTTCATGTTTGCGCAAATCATCAAGTATGACGGCAAGATCGTGCCGGATCGGCTGCGCAATTTGTTGAGCAATCACCTGACGCAATTGCCGGATATTATCTTGCGGCAATCCGGCGTGGGATTTGTGAGCCTGGCCAAGGATCCGGTGGTGCAAATTCGGTCGATGATCGATTTCATGCAGAGCCTGGATGAATATAACGCCGCGGTGCCGGAAATCGACCGGGTGATGCTGATCGGCGGTGTGCAAGTGACACGGCAACCGCACAAAGGCAGCGATCGTGAAACGCTTGCCGCACTGGTTGACGCCGCGCATCTTTTGCGCCTCGCGGAGAACGTGGCCACCTCGGAGCCCGGCGTGGGAATCTTGCTGCTGCGCACGGACGACGAGTCGCTTGGCAAGCATCCGGGCGCCGGCTTCACGCTGATGGCGATGGAACCGGTGCAACTGCTGCCCGGCCGGAAGACCACCTGTACGGAAGTGGTTTGGCGCAATCCACTGGCGCAGCTCAAGCCCGGGCAATTTTACGCTTTTGGCCGTTTTGAAGTCAGCAAACGTCTGCTCAGGCACAACAACTACACCACTTTTCTGGCTCGCGACCTGCAACTCGACCGTCCGCTGGTGATGAAGGTGATGCTGCCGGCGGAGGCCGCGCCGTTTTTGCAAAATGACGAGCAGCGCGACCGGATTTACAGCCGCATTCGCGCCATCGCCCGTTTGAGCCATCCCACCCTGGCGTTTCTTTACGACATGGGCGAGCACGAAGGCATGTTGTTTTTCGGCCGCGAATATATCGAAGGCCAAAATCTCACCGAGCTGAATTTCCGCGACGAGCAGCGCGACGGCGAGATTCTCGCCATGCTGCAAAAAATCGTGCGCGCCCTGCTGTATGCGAACAGCAAGGGCGTGGCGCATTTGAATTTGAAGCCGGGCAACATTTGGCTGAGCGAGGCGCAAGAACTCAAAATTTCGGATTTTCACATTGCGGGCTTTGCCGAAGACGGCGCCAACGCCAGCGTGCTTTATCCGGCGCATTGGCGCTATCTGGCGCCGGAGATTCTTTACGGCGAAGGCGGCGATTCGCGCAGCGACATCTACTCGCTCGGCATCATGGCTTACGAGCTGCTTGCCGGCCGGCACCCTTATAATACCGTCGGGTCGATTCAATCGCCCAAGGATATTTTCAAAGCGCGCATTGCGCCGCTCAACGAGCAGGAACGGCCGCATCACCGCGCCTGGGATGATTTCGTCATGCGCGCCATCCACCCCGACGCCGACAAGCGCTTTGCGGATCTCAGCGACATGGAACAAGAGCTGCGCGCCATTCAAATGGAGATGCTGAAACGCGCGCTGAATTCTGGACGGTAACCGCAACCCGGACGAGTCATAACCAAACAGAAAAAAGCATTCACGCCGCAAAGACTCGCCAAGATATTTTTTGCAAGATACCTATCCTGCCGCAGGCCAGGGATTGTGGCAAATAATTAAAAAGCTTTTCAATCTTTATGGCGTAGGTGCGAATGGCAAGAGCGCGTTTCTCAAAACGATCATCTCGATTTTTGTCAGATTCAGCATACTGGACAACAAAGCACCCCCGTTAGCATCACAAAAAGGCTCTATCGTGACGGTTTAGGGATTGAAAATCAGCAGTTTGTGGGGAATTGGTGGAGAGGGTGGGATTCGAACCCACGGTAGAACTTTTGGCCCTACACGCGATTTCCAGTCGAACTCCCTTTAAATCTTTCTTGCAAATACGCCAAGAGCATACTATATTCTCGTAAAGTCAACTTTAAATTTGGCGGACATTTATAAAGTATGTTTAACAGAATTATCCAGTTCCCGAAAAAGAATAGTTTCTTTCTTTTCGGCGCGCGTGGGACAGGAAAAACGCTGCTGTTGAAAGAGCGGTTCAAAGATGCAGCCGCGCTTTACATTGATTTGCTCGATCCGGATTTGAATCAAACTTATAGCCTGCGGCCACGCACCCTGCTGGAACAGCTCGCGGCGCTTCCCAAGAAAACGGAATGGGTCATCATTGATGAGATTCAAAAAGTTCCGGCCCTGCTCGATGTGGTACATCAGCAGATCGAAGCCTCGCGCTTCAAGTTTGCACTGTCCGGCTCCAGCGCCCGCAAACTCAAACGCGGCGGCGCCAATCTGCTGGCCGGGCGCGCTTTTGTCAATCATCTGTTTCCTCTGACGACGCGGGAAATCGGCGAGCCATTTTCTCTCGCAGCCGCGCTTGCGTGGGGCACATTGCCGCGCCTGTTTGCGCTGGAAAGCTCCGACGAGAAACGCGATTTTCTGCGAACCTATACCCACACGTATCTGCAGGAAGAGATTACTGCCGAACAGGTAGTGCGTCGAATCGAGCCGTTCCGCCGGTTTCTTTTCGTAGCCGCGCAAATGAGCGGGCAGATCGTCAATTTCTCAAAAATTGCGCGGGAAGTCGGCGCCAGCACGCCGACGGTGCAAACCTATTTTCAAATTTTAGATGACACGCTGGTAGGCTTGCTGCTGGAGCCGTTTCACGAGTCGATTCGCAAACGCCAGCGCGATAATCCGAAATTCTATTTTTTTGACACCGGCGTACAACGCGCGCTGAACAACACGCTGACGGTCGAGCTGAAGCCGCAAACTTATGCTTTCGGTGTCGCGTTCGAGCATTTCGTCATCAATGAAATCAACCGGTTGCAATCCTATGCCAAGAAGGATTACCGGCTTTCCTATTTGCGTTCGAAAGATGACGTGGAAATCGATTTGATCATTGAGCGGCCAGGTTTGAAACGCGCTCTGGTGGAGATCAAATCCACCGAACGGGTTACGGACGAAGATGTCCGTTCCTTGCAATCGCTGGGCAAAGACATCGCCCGCAGCGAGGCATATTGTCTCTCGCTCGATCAGACCGAGAAAAAAATGGGCGCGGTTTGGTGTTTTCCGTGGCAGCGTGGGCTGGAAGAAATCGGCTTGTGAGGTCTGGTGATGTGGGTTACCGCAAGGTCTTTCGACAAGCGATAAAAAACAGCAAAAGCGTAAGCGGAGAGGGTGGGATTCGAACCCACGGTAGAACTTTTGGCCCTACACGCGATTTCCAGTCGCGTTCCTTCGGCCGCTCGGACACCTCTCCGAAATGCGGAATGGGATTTCGAATTGCGAAATTTAACGGGCGCAATCCCACGGACGCAGTCATCAATCCAAAGTCAAACAAAAAAGGCCATCTAAAATGGCCGTGCTGCCAGCGGAGAGGGGGGGATTCGAACCCCCGATCGAGAGATTAATCCCGATAACGGTTTTCGAGACCGCCGCTTTCGACCACTCAGCCACCTCTCCGAGTGAGAACATAAGAAAAAGTGGCAGTCACCACTGGCAGTAGCACTCACATATCTCAAATAAGATTGCTACTGCTACTGCCGCTGCAACTGCTACTACAAAGATTGTGGAGCAGAGCGGGATCGAACCGCCGGCCTCCACGTTGCGAACGTGGCGCTCTCCCAGCTGAGCTACTGCCCCGAGGGTGAAGCAAAAAGAAAAAGGCAAACAGCAAAAAGCAAATTTATTTTTGGCGCAGTTTTTTGAAGAACTCTTGCAGCAGCGCCTGGCATTCATTGCGCTTGATGCCGACCACCACTTCGATCTGTGGACCGAAGGGATTGGTGCTGATGACGTTGCTCACGGAACCACAGGCGCCGAAGCGGGCGTCTTCGGTGCCGTACACGAGCGCGGAAATTCGTGAGAGCAACAACGCGCCGCTGCACATCGGACACGGCTCGACGGTTACATAGAGCGTTGCGCTTTCGAGCCGCCAGCTTGCGGCCGTTCCGGCTGCAGCGGTAATCGCCAGCATTTCGGCGTGCGCCGTGGCGTCTTGCAGCGTTTCCACCAGATTGTGTCCCCGCCCGATAATTCGATTCTCCATCACCACGACGGCGCCGATCGGCACTTCACCTTTGGCGAGCGCTTTTTCCGCCTCTTTAATGGCGGATTGCATCCAGTAATCGTGCGTCATGCCGCTCGTACCGGTTTACCTCTGCGCGGTTAATTCACCCCAAGACTTAAAAAGAAGGCTAAACGACTTGCCTTGTTAGTACGCCCGGAAGGACTTGAACCCTCAGCCTCTTGGTCCGTAGCCAAGCGCTCTATCCAGTTGAGCTACGGGCGCATATTGTCAAATATAAAAATTTTTTCCGAAAAAGTCAAAGCTTTTGTGGCGCATACGGGATTCGAACCCGTGTTACCGACGTGAGAGGCCAGCGTCCTAACCACTAGACGAATGCGCCGAATTTTTCACCTTTCGTCTTTTTTATCTATTCATCTTCTTTGCTTTAGCTGGGGTGCCAGGATTCGAACCTAGATAGCCAGATCCAGAGTCTGGAGTCCTGCCGTTGGACGACACCCCAGTGTAAACAGCAAAAAGCAAATAGAAAAAAGCAAAAGGCAATTTAGAAACGCTCCGGTTCGCCTACTCCGATTTCAACAGTTTGACGGCTTTCCGCAAGCGGGTGACGACACGATCTTGGCCGAGCAACGCGATCATTTCAAACAGACCGGGGCCCACGCTGAAACCGGAGAGCGCCAGCCGCATGGGATGAATCAATTTGGCCGCGGCCACATTAAGCTCCTCAGCCAGGCGCCGCACCGTTTCTTCCGCCGCCTGCTGTGAAAATTCCGGAAGTTCTGCCAAACCCATCGCCAGCTTCTCCAAGCGTTCGGCGGTTTGCGGATCTTTCCAATGTTTGGCTCTGGCCGCCTCTTCGTATTGCTCCGCATCGCGGAAGAAATACGCGCCGAAGCTCACAAAATCGGGAATCAATCTGACCTTGGGCTTGAGCAGATCGATCACGCGCCGGAAATACTCGCGATCTTTTTCCAATTCGGCGGCGGTAAGAGCGCCGGAGCCGACGAAGGCCTTTTTAATCAGCGGCTCCAGCCGCTTCGCCGGCGCCGCGCTCATATATTGGCCGTTCATCCATTCGAGCTTTTTCTCGTCGAAAACTGCGCCGCTTTTGGAAATGCCGGCGAGATCGAACAACTCGATCAACTCCGCCTTGCTGAGAATTTCGCGATCGTCGCCGGGCGACCAGCCGAGCAGCGCGAGAAAGTTGAACAGCGCTTCCGGCAGAAAGCCCTTCGTCTCATATTCGCCGACCGCGGTGGCGCCGTGTCTTTTGCTGAGCCGCGATTTGTCTGGACCGAGAATCAGCGGTACGTGCGCAAAAACCGGAAACTGCCAGCCAAACGCATTATACAAGAGCACCTGCTTGGGCGTGTTCGATATGTGATCTTCGCCGCGAATGACATGAGTGATGCCCATCTCGTGGTCGTCGACCACCACCGCGAGATGATAAGTCGGCAACCCGTCCGAGCGCAGGATCACAAAATCGTCGATGGCTTCGTTGTCAAAGCTGACTTCTTCGCGCACCTCGTCTTTGAACGAGGTGACGCCGCCGGCTTGCACGGCGAAACGAACCGCAAACGGCTTGTTGGCGGCGAGATTGCTCTCGATTTCGACTGAGCTGAGCCGCCGGCAGCGGCCATCGTACTTGAAAGTTTGCTTTTCTTCTTTGGCGCGGTCGCGCGCTGCCGCGATTCGCTCGGGCGAGCAAAAACAGCGATAAGCCTTGCCTTCGCGCACCAAGCGATGGGCAAAATCCTGATAAATATGAAAGCGCTGCGACTGATACACCGGCTCGCCGTGCCAGTCCAAACCGAGCCATGTCAAGCTCTCCAGGATGGCGCGCGTCATTTCCTCGCCGGAGCGCTGCACGTCGGTGTCTTCGATGCGCAGAAAAAACTTGCCGCCGTGCTTTTTTGCAAAGAGCCAATTGAAGATTGCCGTGCGCGCGCCGCCGATGTGCAAATAACCGGTGGGGCTGGGGGCAAAGCGAACTACGATCATAAACAAGCCGTATTCATTTCAAGCGCAAATTTTTAAATTGACAATTGTCAATTGATAATTGTCAATTTAATTGGAATCGAGCGGAGAGGCAGGGATTCGAACCCTGGGTAGCGATTTTGTCACTACAACCGCTTAGCAGGCGGCTCCTTTCGGCCACTCAGGCACCTCTCCGGATCGTCAATTGAAGATTGCAAATTAACAATTGTAAATTGACAATTGTCAATTCACAATTAGCGGAGGGCGGGAGACTCGAACTCCCAAGGGTGATAAGCCCAGCGGTTTTCAAGACCGCCGCCTTACCAATTAGGTCTAGCCCTCCGAAGCCCGCCACAGATTGAAATCTGTGGCTAAATTATGCAATCCCGCTCAAGCGGGATATTTGACCTCCGAACTTATAAATATACGAATCTTGAAAGATTGAGTCAATGATTTTTTCATCAAACCATCTTCACAAAATATTTCCCCGGCAACTGCTTGATGGCATTTTTGAACTCGAGATCGAGCAAAACCGCCAGCAACTGCGAAGCCGGCATACTCGCTTGTCGCGCCAGCAGATCGATGTGCACCGGCTCGTGTGAAAGCAAGGACACGACTTTTTGCTCGGTTTCATTGAGCGAGAGAGCCGAGGGTGCCGGCGCTTGCGATTTGGAGAAAATGTCGAGTTGTTGCGGCAATTCGGCGAGAATATCGTCCACACTCGTTATCAGCTTGGCGCCGTCTTGAATCAGCCGATTGGGGCCAAGGCTTTTAGGGCTGAAAATGCTGCCGGGCACGGCAAACACTTCACGGCCCTGCTCGAGCGCGGCTTGGGCGGTAATGAGCGCGCCGCTCGACTCACCGGCTTCAATCACTATCGTGCCGAGTGTCAAGCCGCTGATGATGCGATTGCGCCGGGGGAAATTCACTGCATCCGGTTTGGCGCCGAAGAAAAATTCGGAGATCACCGCGCCGTGTTGCGAAATTTCCTGCGCCAGCCGGCGATTTTCCGGCGGATAGACGATGTCAAGCCCCGAGCCGAGAACGGCGATGGTGCGGCCGCCGGACTTGGTCGCAGCTTGATGCGCCACCGTATCGACGCCGCGCGCCAAGCCGCTGACGATGGTGAGGCGATGCACCACGAGCGCCGTGGTCAAGCGCTCCGTCACGATCTTGCCGTATTCGGTGGGCGTGCGGGTTCCGACGACGGCAATCGCCGTTTCATCTTCGGGACGCAGCTCGCCCTTGACAAAGAGCACAACCGGAGGATCGTAAATTTTTCCCAACAGGCCTGGAAATCCCGCATCCCAAAAAGTGAGTATGCGGCATTGATGCTTTTCCGCCGCATCGAGCTGCTGCTCGGCGGCGGACTTGTTGTTCGCCTGGCGAATATTTTCGGCCAGCGTTCGTTCGATGCCTTCGACCTGGCAAAGGGCATGAATCGGCGCGGCGAGCACCGCCGCCGCTGAACGGAAGTGGCCAACCAACGCTCGCACCCGCGCCGGGCCGATGCCGGCAACGGAGAGCAGTTGGAGAAGAGCGGATAGTTCGTTATAATCCACGTTACCCCAATCAGAAAGTTTTCCAGTTTTATTCCGAACTCGTTTAACGAAGCGCCCAACGCACAAGTACGTTGACGCCGTACCCGTAATTGAAAATAAGAGATTGGCCTTTACTTGTCAAGCAAAATGTTTTGGCCAAAAATTGCTTGACATCAACTGGAAAATTGTTTAACATACCATCAATCCAACGCGCCGGCATTGGGTGCCGCACACCGAGAATTTCAAAACGAGCTTGAGAAAATGAGCCAAGATTTGGAAGCCAAATACCACAATTACAAGCAGTGGCTGCGCGAGCGCCATCTCGACGGGCAGACCTGGGTGCTCAATTGGGATTTGCAAAAGAACCAATTTGCCGAATTTGGGACGGGCGATGCGCTTTTCTTTACCGGCATTTTGCTGACAGCGTTAGCCCTCGAGAGAAACGCGGAAGAGTTCAACGCGCTGCTGCAGGCGGTAAATCGGCAAAAGTTTGCCAAAGGCATGTACCCGCGCTACACGGACAAATTCAGCACTTCAAAGGATCAATACTACCCCCTGATTCTGGCGCTGGTGTATGCGACGCTGACTTTTCCGGACAATGCGCTGGCCAAAGACACCCTGCGGGAAATCGTCGAGGCGGTGAAAGAAAACGGCTACGCGCTCAAAAATCCCGACGGCACCGAGACGACTCACGGCGACATGCGCGGCTTCAAGCCGATCTTCGGCTTGATCGAGGGGCGCGCCGCGTTGGGCTACTATCTTTCTTTGGGCGTCTTGCCGGGGTTCTCAGCGATCATCTACATTTCCGAAAAAAGCTATTACAACAATTTTATGATCGGCTGCCAGTATTTGATGTATCACTTGTTTGTGAAAAACAATTTTGAGCGCTGGTCGTTGCAACGGTCGATCAAGGGCTTCGCCGGTATCAATAAAAACAATCCGTTTTTCCTGATGGTCAGCGATCTCATTCGCCGCTCCAAATCGCACCAAGCCGAGGTGGAGAAAATTTTAGAAATCTTTTCTCCCGAACATCTTCCCAACGATCTGGATGAGATCGCCCACTCGGACGTGCTCTGGCAACGCGACCCGCGCAATTGGGCAAATGCCAAGGCGGCGTTAGTTCACGAGTACGCCGGGATTGATTACATGGTGTTGTACCAGTTTTATGAGCGGTTTTATGTGGGAGGGGAGAAGCTGTCGTTTCGGGGGCCGGGGAGGAGAGGGAGGGGAATCATTTAAGCTGCAAATTCTCTTGATAACCTCGAAAAAATTTTGTAATGTACAATTGATGAAACCAATAGTTTTGATGTTTCGCATTAGTGGCGCCCGAAAGTTATAAAAATGGACATGAGCACGTCCAATCTTGACAAAGTAGATGACTTGCAAAAGGCGAGAGAATACGCCCGCCAAGATTTGCCTGCCTTGCTTGCCTTCTGTGCCGGGCTCATCAAAAAAGCCTCGGAACCGGAACGGGAATCCTATGCCGCTGCGATCGCAGATGAAGCTCTTGCTGCAAAAACGACAAAAGACGTAGTTCGCGCTTTTGCCATTGATGATGAGCCCGGTATGCGTATTTTTGCCGCACAGGTGCTCCAGCACTGTTCACCGAATAGCGATTTGTTTTTAGGGCTGGCGCAATGGCTGGCGACGGACGGCGATCAAACCGTTGCCGAGGCCGGGTTCAAAGTCTTGGGACGATGGTTAGAATCTAACAATCGCGTCGACGGATTTGTGAAAGACTTGCTGGACAGCAAGCTTATCTCCACCCATCAAGCAGCCCATCGTATTCTCGCACATGCAACCTCTGAGTATGGAACACGAAAGTCATCTCAAACTCTGGAAGATAAAGACTTTGATGTGCAACTTAAGGCCAGCAAAGATTCAAATCATTTGAGCACGCCTGGAACGCTGGAAACATTAATCCGGTCCCTCAAGGATGAGAATTGGTCAGTAAGACAAAACGCCGCCTCCACATTAGGTCGACTCGGTGATCTCCGTGCGGCTATGCCGTTACTAGAGACCTTGAGAGACGAAGACGCTGATGTACGGCAAAGCGCTACCGGAGCTTTGGGGCAGTTAGGTAGCGTCGTAGCTTTGCAAGCATTGTTGCGAGTCCTTGCAGACAAAGATGCGGCGGTACGACAGAGTGCGGCTCAGGCATTGGGACAGTTGGGCGATGCCGGCGCGGTTAGAGCATTGCTGAGGGCACTGAAGGACGAAAATGAAAGCGTACGAAAGAGTGCCGTTCAAGCGCTTGGGCAGCTGGGTGATGTTCGAGCGATAGAACCACTGCTTACGGCACTCGAGGATAAAAGCGAAGAAGTACGCAAAAGTGCGGCGTTGGCACTTGGACGGCTCGGCCGTGGCAATGTGCAACTCTTCGTGCAACTCGAGAGGCTGGCGCTTGGACGACGCGGTCGTGATGATTCGCAGTTCTTCACGCAACTCAATGCGCTAGACTCTGATGAGCTAGACACATGGAATAATCTCCATGATCTTTGTTACGCTGCCTGTCTTGCCATTAATTCGCTTGTTGCGATCTACCCCGAACGGGCTTTTCGTTTGGCAGAAGAAAAACTGCGCCTTTCGGGGAACAATCTCGTGCAGCGATCTTTGTTTTTAGAGATAATCGGGCGTTGCGCGTTTTTGGGTATTCAGGGGGCCGTCGATGCAATTGAAGATTTGAGAAAAAGCGACAAATCTTCCGAGCGTGCTGATGCGGCGGCTTTGCTTGGGGAGTTATTGCCCGTGAAAACTAATCATATCCTTGAAGCATTTGAAAAACTTGCTGATGATGACGATTGGATCGTGCGCGAGGCCGTCGCGATACCTCTGGCGCATCGAAGCCTGTTTTGTGCACAAGCTACAGAGAAAATTCTTCATGCGTTGAGTGATGACGAAGAAATTGCTGTGGTTTATTCGGCATTAACGGCTTTAGAGTTGGTGACCGGTCAGCAGGGCGTCTTTTTAGCCCAGCGCCGTCTCCGTCGATATGCAAAAAGCTCGCGACGATCTAAGTTCTTAGACCGCTGGCATTACAAGCTGCAAGAGCGCACCCGAGGTGGATTTGGGCCTTCCTTTTCAACAAACCTTTTTGGGTCTGATGCCACCTTACAAAACACTGCAATCGATGAAAAAGATGAACCAGATCTTGCCGCTTTAAACTGGCAGCAGATTGAAAGGTATAAAGTTCTTGAAGCGAGAGTTAAGGAAGAAGAAGCAGCGGTTCAGGAAGCACGCGTTAGATATGACCAGCATCAGAAAGACCGGGAACGCCGACAAGGGGTTGCCGCGATCGGAGCGGTAGTGGCGATTGTTGCGTTGGTCATCGACCTGGCAAACCGATTGCTCAACAGCGACAGCAATGCGCTTGGCATTATTCTGCCGCTCTGTATTATTGCGCTAATCATTGTCGTCGCGATGTATATCACCTGGGGCACTCGCAGTCGCGAACTCGGCGCATGGCTGTTAGAAATCGAAGACCGTTACACGGAAGATCGTCGAAAGCTGCGTGAAGTGATCGTTCGCTATCGTGTCAACTCTATTGAGGAGTTGGTACAGCGTCGGTTGCAATCCGTCGAACTCGGATTTATAGAACCGGAGTTGTTCTATGAGAAGGAAGATGAATCCAGACGTTCTCTGGTAGGTCTGACGGAACTTCCATATCCAAAACACCGCAAGGTGAACCGTGACGAACTGCGTCTTTTGCTGCAACAATTGGAGTATTTTGTCACGGGTCAGAAGCAATCGCTGGAGGCTTTGGAACGGCTCCTGCGGTTGCTTCCCGAACCCTTGATTTTCTATTTTATCTACAAACAGCTACGTGATGGGCAAAGTCGCTCTGTTTGTCGCCTATTTTACGATTCAGCCTCACTGATCGATAGGATTGAATCTGCTGAGTTCTTTCGAGAACGAGAAACGGCGCGTCTGCGTAACCAATTGCCCCGACTACTGGAGCAGTTGGCGCAGGGTTTTCGAGAATTGCCGCTGTTTGAATATCGCGAAGAGCGTGCCGCGCAGTTCTTGTCTCTACGCCAGTTGCTTATTGCTTCGTCGTTGCCTGAAATTTTGCGGGCCCTGACTGCTTCCGAGAAAGAATTAAGCTCATTATCTAAAGGGCGGCATAAGCTGCGGGAAGAAGACGATCTCGGACGCTTGCTCATCAAGCTGAACCAAGCGATCAATCCGCTTCGCCAATATAGCGAGGAGGCCACCCTCTCCCTGCGCGTCGTGCCACTGTCCGAGACTATCTCCAATCTTGAAGAGACAGCGCGCCTCATCAGCTTTGAAGGCATAGAACCCTACCGTACAATTCTTATGCAGGTCATTTCAAATTGGCGGGAACTCCTACGTCTTGAAATTCGCCGGCTCGAGGGCGAAGCGAAATTGGAATTCTCCACTGTGGAAGAAGTGACAGCGGGTGAAACGATTACGGTTGTATTAGAGATCCGCAACAATGGACCGGCGCCAGCGAGTAACTTTCGGGTTAAATTGCAGGGTAAGGGGCTCTTTGGGATTCAACCTACAGCACAGACAATACCTTCATTGGCCGCAAACGAAAGCAAGACTCTGACATTCAGCGCTCGTAGTCGTGCAAAGCGATTTATTGCGGAATTTCTCATCACTTACGATGATCTGTTGGCGAAAGCGAAAGACCGGCGCTATACTGCAACGATTGCCGTACGTACGCCGGTACGCGCTTGGAAAAAAATTTCCAATCCCTATCAGCCGGGATTGCCAACTCCGGAGGCTGTGGAACGGTTGTTCGTGGGACGCAAGGATGTTTTGAATTTCATCGAAGAAAACTTGGTCGGATCAGAAACCGAGCGTATTGTGGTGCTCTATGGACATCGACGCACTGGTAAAACATGGATGCTCTTACGTTTGCAGGAACGCTTACCCGCAACGTATTTGCCAATCTATATCGATGTCCAAGAATTTACTGGTATCACCGGCGTTCCCGCCGTGCTGCAAATCTTTGCCGACGAAATTTTTCGTATGCTAAAGGAAAAAAGCGAGATCGATGCCAAAACGTTTTCAACCATCCGTATTCCAACCCTTGAGCAATATGAACAAAACTATGCTTATTACTTTAAACGCAGCTTTTTAGATGATGTACAGAAAATACTTGGTGAGCGCAAATTGCTATGGCTTGTTGACGAATTTCAGGGGCTTGACGACATGGTCGTCTCCGGCAAGCTACCTGCAACTTTTATGGAATTTCTGCGCGACTTGATGCAATTCGGCAAAAAGATGGCATTCGTCTTTGCCGGCACGCGGGAGATGACTGGGCGATACTGGTCGGTGTTCTTCAATATTGCCGTCCAACGTAAAATTGGTGTGCTCAATGATGCGGAAGCAGCAAAGCTGATCATAGATCCTGTTAAGCCTTTCGGCGTCGAACATGATCGCTTTGCGGTTCCACTCGTCAAGCAATTAACTGGCAATCACCCGTATTTCATCCAATTGCTCTGTGACCGCATCGTGTCCGAGCTCAACGCTCGACAGCAGATGCTGGTGAATGCCCAAATCATCGAAGCGGCGGTGAGTGATTTGGTAATCAATGGCGCCTCAAATTTAAAGTTTTACTGGGCCGAGGTAATGGATGAGAAGGAGCGCGCAGTGTGCGGAACCATGCAAGAGTTGCTGCGGCGCCGGGAGCACGCCGATGTCAGCAACATCTGGAAAGCGATGAGTGAGATCAATCCGCTTATTGCCGCAAAGGAGGTTTCAACCGCTCTGAAAAGCCTGGTCGAAAAAGATTTGCTGGAAAAAGATAAAACGCGCTTGGATACCTATCAATTCAAGATCGGATTGGTTGAGCGTTACATCGGTGCTCACATTCCTTATGCTGAAACGCAAGAAAGAATAGGAAAGTTTTATGGCCGCCAAACCAGAGAAGAAGAAGAAGTGGACGATATTCTTGAGCCACTCCTCCAAGGATAAGCCATTCGTCGATTGGCTCTATAGCAAGCTCCGCAGCGCGGATTTGACTGTCTGGTACGACAAGTATGAAATTCTGGTGGGCGATTCCATCGTTAAAAGAATAGACGAAGGCCTTAACGGAAGTGAACTTCTTATTGCAGTGATCTCAAAGGGGTCTGCAAAATCCAATTGGGTGGAAGCCGAGCTTGAACCTAAAATACTACAACAGATTGAAGGGCAAAACATAGCCGTCCTGCCGGTGGTTTTGGATAAAACTGACCCGGGCGAAATGTCGTCATTTCTGAAAGGCAAAAAGTGGATCCGGTTTCCGCGCCAAGGCTCGGAGGAAAAATTCAGAGAATTGGTGGAAAGCATCGAAGGGCATCTGGTGCGACGCGGTCTGCTTAAAAATAGGCGTATATTCAGCGTCGGACGGCCTACTGTGCAAAATCCCTTTGGCTTGCGCGGCGGTATCGAGCCGGAGCGGTTCATTGTGCCAGAGCGCCTGATCAGAGAAATCACAGAAGACCTGGTCAAAAAGCAATCAATCTCCATCGTTGGAGCGCGAATGATGGGCAAGACCTCCTTGCTTAAATTTCTGGCCTCACCAAGATGCCGGGCCTATTATCGTGAAAGTGGCCAAGTCCCGGAACTGCAGTTTGTTTATTTCGATTTTCAAGAGTATTCCCGCAAAAGTCGAAATGCCTTATTGCCTGAGCTAGCGCATGCCATGTCAGACGCACTTTCTGATAAGGAACGGTTTCAAGGTCAAACTCACGCGGAAGCGCTCAATTGGATCAAGCAAACGGTGGGCCGGCGTCGAACCGGAGATCGGCTCTGGATTCTACTCTTTGACGAATTTGATCGGGTGGTTGAATTAAGGGGAATCGATAAGCCCTTTTTTGACGAGCTGCGCAGCTTGCCCCAGCACTACAATATTTGCCTTGTCATTGCCTCGCGTCAGCAGGTCAGCGATCTGCCCTTGCCTCAGAGTGTCGGCACCTCACCTTTTTTTAATTTCTTAAAAGAGCATTTCTTGGCGGTTTGGGATGAACCTGTGGCGCGATCTTTGATGTTTAAACCTCGGGGAAAGAAGTTGAAACTGTTTGCTGCTGATGATTTTGCCTTCGTGACTTCCTTGACGGCAAATCACCCCTTGCTACTACAAATAGGATGTTACCACCTTTTTAATGCCCGTCGTACTGCCGGGAAAAAGGTGATCGATTATGACCATCTATGCGACGGTTATATGCAAGAGGCCGAGAGCATCTACCGTTATTATTGGAATAGCGAGATTAGCAATTCAGAACGGAGTTGGTTACAGGACTGCCAACAGGCTTTAAAAAGAAAGGATGTCCATGCTCTGCAAGCGCTTGCGAAAGATACTGCTAAACGTAAGAATTCAACAATAAGAATTAAGCTCACTAAATTAGGCCTTGTCTCACCAGGAGCAAGCCCTATCGCTCTTCCGACTGGCTTTCAGTCATTTTTAACAAAGTTCTGAGCTTCAGCTTCGCAAGTCACGCATGAGTTCTTCAACACTTTTGAATGGTCCTGCGACTCTTTCAGCCTTGATGTCTCCCTCAGCTTCCTCTTCCATGAGATCTTGAATTTTGTCAGATTTCCTCGTCACCACCTCCCACATAATCCCCAACAGCACCTCAATTCCCTCGCCGCTCGCCGCGGAAAGGCGGCAAATGGGATGAACGGTGTGCTACAAAATGTCTGGTTGACGGCCGCATGTTTTGGCCGAAATTTCCCTTGACACCCTTGAAAGAATTTTGTAATATACAATTGATTACTTTAAGGAGAAAAGCCAATGACAGCTCATCAAGCCACAATTTCCAAGATTCAACAACTTCCCGAATTGCTCGTCCACGAAGTGAGCGATTTTGTTGACTTCTTATTGACGAAGCACGATAGCACACGCTGGCAAATGTGGACACACTTTGTCGAGGCACAACAGCTTACCGAATCGGACTTCGTTGACTACTTAACAAATCTTGAAGACTACGAGAATCGTTTGGCACGCGGAGAGATTCAATGGTAACGATTAACCGTGGCGACGTTGTTCTGTGTGATTTAAATCCAGTAATCGGGACAGAACAAGCTGGAATAAGGCCAGTGGTTATTTTGCAAATCGATCGGGCAAATACGGCGAGTCCCCATACAATCATAGCGCCCTTTACGACAAAGATAAAACGGCCTCTTTTGCCTTCTCATGCTTCTGTTCCAGCAGGCGTGGGCGGGCTGAGCCAGGATTCCGTCGTTCTCTGCGAACAGGTTCGAGTGATCGATAAACAAAGGATTATCAAGGTTCTTGGCCACCTGGACGCCCCCTATCTTGCAGAAATAGCAAAGGCTCTTCGCGCGATTTTGGGAGTATAAAAAATTGGAAATTGATGGGGAAAAAATTGGAAATATGGACATTGTAAAAGCAAACGGTCGGATACTGAATGAAATCTGCCGCGTGCTGAAACGTAGCCGTGCTGAAGAAGGATTCTCTTATCGCACTCATCACGCTGGCCGAAATGATCCGGCTGATCCATCGACATGGAGTCTTCCTGTTTGCCACGGCCCACCTGGATTACAGCGTTGAATATCAACCGTTACTTGCGTGCATTTCCGCAGTATCAGGCTGTATTATCCCACTTTGGTGTCAATCCCAAGAGCGTATTTATTACGGATGCAGTAGAATATCATGCGGCCCAATCCGGCGCAAGAAATAGGTATCACCTTTGATCTGAAAAGTAAAGCGATAACCCTCCGTCACGCGGGCTTCATATACGCCCATCTTCCCCCACTTGCCTTTCATCTTCTTCGTGCGGAGGGAAGGATGCCGGGGATTCTGAAGCAAGAGCTCAAACTGCTTTTCAGCCCGATCTTGAATCTCTTGAGTTAGCTGTTTGAAATCTCGGCGAAATGATCCGCTTCGAAAAAACTCCATGATCAGCTTCGCAAGTCACGCATGAGGTCTTCAACACTTTTGAATGGCCCAGCGACTCTTCCAGCCTTGATGTCTTCTTCGGCTTCTTCTTCCATGAGATCCCAGATTTTGTCAGAAAACGAACGGTGATTCTTCCTGGACTTTTTGCTCGGCAGCATGACAATCACACTGCCGAAAATTGCTCCTATTTCGATGAATTCACCGTCTTTCAAGCGCAAACTTCGCGCGATAGAAGCCGGAATTGTTACTTGCCGGCCAGACCGAATTTTTACTTTTGTCATCGGATAAACCCGTGAGTTTGATTGTGCAACTGGCATTGAAGCCAAGTCTCTTGCAGAGGGATAAAACTTTTCAATAATAAATTAGCAATTTGATGCGAAAAAAACAAGAAGGAACTTTGTCGGCTTTATTTAGCTTTCACCATCTCCCACATCATCCCCAGTAGCGTCTCAATCCCCTCGCCGCTCGCGGCGGAAATACGGCAAGCCGGATAGCCGGTGCTCTGCAAGAATTGACCTCCAATATTTTTATCCGTCACCAAATCCATTTTTGTCAATGCCACGATGCGCGGCTTTTGCACGAGCGTGGGGTTGTAGCTTTCCATTTCGTTGATTAAAGTTTGATAGTCCGAAGCCAAATTGTCCGAGGTCGCGTCAATCAGTACGACTAAAACCGAGGTGCGCTCGATGTGGCGCAAAAATTCGATGCCGAGGCCGCGGCCTTCATGGGCGCCTTCGATGAGGCCGGGGATGTCGGCGACGACGAAGCTGTTTTCGTCTTTGTAGGAGACAACGCCGAGATTCGGCGTGAGCGTGGTGAAAGGATAGTCCGCAATTTTCGGCCGCGCGGCGCTGATGCGCGCGAGCAAAGTGGATTTGCCCGCATTAGGCAAGCCGACCAAGCCGACATCGGCGAGCAGCTTCAGCTCAAGAATCAGCCAACGACTTTCGCCCAGCTCGCCGACTTCCCACTCCCGCGGCGCTTGATGCGTGGAGGTGACGAAGCGCGCATTGCCGCGTCCGCCGCGTCCGCCCTTGGCGATGATCACGCGTTCGTCCGCTTTAACCAAATCTGCCAGCACAGAGCTGGTTTCAGCGTCTTTGATGACAGTGCCGGGCGGCACGTTAATGAGAACCTCTTTGCCATCACGGCCGGTCTTGTTGGCACCTTTGCCGTGCTCGCCGCGCTCGGCGCGAAAATGCTTGCGCATCTGAAAATCCTGCAGCGTGCGCATGCCGGCGTTGACCTGCATGATCACGTCGCCGCCTTTGCCGCCGTCGCCGCCATCCGGGCCGCCCTTGGGAACGTATTTTTCTCGGCGAAAGCTCATGCAGCCGCTGCCACCGCGGCCGGCTTCGATGTAAATTTTGGCGTAGTCGATGAACATGATCTGGTTGCTGGTTGCTGGTTGCTGGTTGCTGGTTGCTCGTTGCTGGTTGCTCGTTGCTCGTTGCTGGTTGATTATTGCTCTGGAAATAAAGTGCGTCACTTCCCCGGCACGATCACCTCCGGCAGTGAGGGCAAGCTGAGTTTCTGTTTTCCGGCATAGCTACGAATATGAATGAACAGCTTCGCCGTATCTTTGACGGCAAACGTAAAAGTTGTGGCTGTATCGGGCAGCCAAAACGGCGGCGGCAGCTCCTGCACCGGCGTGGTGGCGAGGCTCTGGGTCGCCACGAATAATTTGTATCCGGAGAACTGCGCGTGTCGCCGCTCGGAACCGGCCTGCCAGCGGATCGTGATTTGGTCGCCACGGCGTTCGGCCTGGACCTGACGCGGCGGCGGCAAGTCGATGACGTCGATAACCTGGTAGGAAGCAGCGCAGCCGGCGAGAAGGAGGCAAAAGCACACACATTGAATTTTGCTAAAATAAAAAGAACGTATCATTCCGGAGGAATCCTTTTCGTTTCTGGCACTTGACCCAGATTTTAAAAGGATTCCTCCTGAATGACAAAAACGGAAGACTTTGCAATTTTCTATGTGCTTTTGCAAACTTAATACTCCCAGCCGTGTATACAGACTGGCAGTCTGTGTTACGTTACCAATCCAGCTTCCAAATAAAATCGAAGCCGGTTTTGCGGTTCTCTTCGCCGCCGTGCGCCGCCTGGAGAAATAAAGATTTGAGCAGCTCCAATTCCAGCGAGAAGACGCGGCCTTCCGGCTCCTGCTCGAAGCTGATGAAAAGATCGTTGGTGATATATTTGCCCACCAAAACCGAGGTTTGCGAGAAATCGCCGCCGGCGCCTTGAAATTCGATGACGTCAAGATTCAAGCCGCGGCCGAGAGACTTTTCCAATTGTTGAGAGACCAGGCCCGAAATCAAGCCCTTGGCAGCAGCGGTGTATTCGTTTTCCAACTCCGTCTCTGTTTTTTTGCGCTGGATAAAGGAGAGCTGATTGAAATTCAGGCCGAATATTAAATTGGCGAGCGCATCGTGCTCGTCGAGCTGCTCGCCGTTCTGCTTGAATTGAATTTGTGGGTTGGCGAGTGAGCCGCTGATGCTCACTTCGAGGCTTTTCTTTTCGCGGTCGCCGGGCGCGCGAAAAACGTGTTTGGCTTCCAGCTCGAACTGCGGCGCATACGGATCTCCCTGAAATGTAATTTGGCCGCTGGAGATCTCGAACCTTTTGCCGAAAAGCTCGTAATTCCCGCGAATGATATTGAGCGTGCCAAAGAGGAAAAATTGATTCGAGCCTTCCTGAGTAAAATCAAGCGTGCCCTCGATCTCGGCGTTAAGCTCGGGGCCGCGAATCCAGGTGTTGCGCGGAATTTTAACTTTCAGCTCGCCGCGCAAATTTTGCAGCCATTGTTGCATGAGACCGTTCGCCTCCGGCTTCGCCGTCACGACTTTGGTGGAATCTGCCGGCGCCGAGGTGACGGCGGCGTTTTCTTCGAGCTGAAGCACCGAGTTCTGCTGCAGCGCCGGCAGAAAAAAGCGCGACCGGTCGACAGTAATGTCGCCGCGATAACGCGCACCTTGCGTATTGCCACTGGCATTGATATTGGCGTCAAGGCGCACTTCCATGTCACGCGTGCGCAACGCGAGAAAATCGGTTGCGGCCAAAGAGCCGCTGGCCTCGCCAATCGTGCCCCGGTCGTATTTAAATTGGCCCTTCGCATTCAAGCCGCCCCTCTCGCTCTGCACCCGAAAATCGTTTACTTTTACATGCGTGCTGTCGATGGAAGCGGTGAGCTGCACGTCGTTGTAGCTGACACCATATTCCGGCACATTAAAAGCGCCGTCAAGAACTCGCATGACGCCGGTGGCGCGCGGCGCCTTCAAAGTGTTCTCCAGCTTGACGTCGAACACCAGCGTGCCTTTCACCTGCCTGGCCCGGCTGGTCAGCGTTTGCAAAAAAGCCAGGTCGATTCCGGTTTCGATGCCGCTGGTCGCGGCTTGAATGCGGATCGGACGGTCATCGTACAAAACTTTGCCGGGGTTATTCAGGCCCAAGTTCATCGGCAAATAGCCTTCGCCGGTCAAACGCCGATTTTGATTTTGGTGCAATGTGAACGTGCAGGAAAATTGCCCGTTGCGATAGCCGAAATCGCTCTCCCAATTATCGAAAACAAAATCAGCAACGCGGCCGCGATTCCAATTGATTCGTCCGGCCAAGATCGGCGCTTCGGCGTCGCCGGTTAAACGGCCTTGCAGCGCCAAAACGCCGGCGACGGTATTTTTCGCGAGCGAGGTTTCACTCCCCATCATCGCGGCGAGCGTGGCGATGTCCACGCCTTCGATGCGGAAATTCAAATCTTCATTGCCAGTGTAGCTCAAACGGCCGTCGAGGTAAAGCCGTTGATTGTCGGCAATCAAGGCGCAATGATGAAAATCATAATCCTCGTCGCCGACGTCGATCCACATCGCGCTGTCAGCCGGCGTTCGCCAGGTTTGGCCGAGCACGTTAAGCTCGGCGCGTTGCACCTCGAAGCGCCCGATCTCGCCGAACGTGTACAAGCCATCCAATTCGCCGTAATTCTTCAAGCCCTGCCAGAAATTGGCGTTGATTTGCGCTTGTTTCAAATCATAGAGCACGAGCGCTTTCGCCGAATCGACCGGCAGATAGCCAGCGACCATTTCATGGCCTTGCATTTGAATCAGGCCGCGACCTCGATCGTGAAGGCGATTAAAGGTGAGATTTCCCAAAAGCCGCTTGATTGAAGTGGTGTTGTATTGCACTTGCCGCAGATCGAAACGACCGGCGACGGCGAGCGAATCAAGCGGCCCTCGTGCATTGCCGGAGATCGTGCCGGTGGCGCGCAGCGTATCCGCCTCCATGGCGCGTTTGACCCACGTGAGATCGCCGAGCTCGGCATTGAAACGGAAGTTGTTTTCGTAGCGCAAGCTTAAAAGACCGGCGGCTTGCACGTTTCCCATCGAGCTGACCAGGCGCAGCGTGTCGATCTGAAAATCAGAGCCGCGCGCATGCAATTGGCAATATGCGGAATCGATCAGGACAGCCGGCAAACGCGAAGGAGAGAGGCGCAGCCAGCCGTCGAATTTGAGCTGCTCGGCATTGAAATGTTGTCCGGCGCCGGTGAGGCGAAAAGATACGTCGGAAGCGAGTGTATCGTTTTGCAGCAGCTTAGCGGCGTCGAAATGGCGGCCCTCGGCATCAAGCTTGAAAAATTGCCGCCCGAGAGGATCATCGAGCCAGCCGGACAAATCCAATTCGCCGAAGGCGGAGCGCCCCAACAGCTTGAACTGAATTTTCCGCTCGCGCGCTTGCGCGGTCAAACGGACATGCTCCAGCTCGCGTCCCAGCGCTTGTGATGAGTCAATCGTCGCAGCGAGATTTGCATTGAGATCGTCGAGCGTTATGCCGGAGCCGTCGAGCTTGAGATCAAAATTCAAGCGCGTCGCGCCGTCGATATAAGGATTGAGATTCAATGCGCGCACCATCGCTTCAACATTGTAAACGGTGGCCGTCGAATCCTGCAAAACAAAAAAACTGCCCATCGCAAGGCCGTCAGCGTGCGCGAGCTCGAACGTGGCTCGCACATTTTGCACGTCGCCGATAACGTGAATCGCACCTTGCACCGGGCCGGCGATTTTCAAACCGGGAAGAAACGCATGCAGATCGTCCGACTGCAGCGGCGCGGCCTGTAGGTCGACGTCGAAGATCGGCTGGGTAAAGTGCCGCAACATGATTTGGCCGGCCAAATGCGACTCGCCGCTGTGCAGCTTGAAATCTTTCACCATCAGCGAGTCGGGCGCCAAAAACACGCGCGCCGCCAGACTATTCAATTTCAAATTCGGCTCCACGGCCTTGAATTGCAGATTTCGCAGCACGGCGTCCAAATGATCATCCGCATACTCGAGGCGCATCGCGGTCGAGATTTTTTGCACGCGCCGGGGCAAAAGCTTGTAAGCAATGGTGTCCAACGGCGCGAATATGATTGCGCCGTTTTCCACTTGCAGGTTTTGCAACGCAATCCGCCACGGGCTTGGCGGCTCCGGCTCTGCAGTAGCTGCCGAGGGTTTCAGCAGATGCGCGACGTTCCAGGCGCTGTCGGGGCGCTGCCGCAACGTTAAAACCGGAGCTTGAAAAATGAGACGGCCAACGAGCACTTGCCGTTTCAATAATTCGTAGGGACTGAGGCCGACCTCGATATTGGAAACATAAAGCAGGGTGTCGCGATCCAATTCGATGCGAAGATCGCGAAAGCCAAAATTGGAGACGAGATTGCCTTCGATGCGGCCGAGGTGGAGCGTGCCGTTCAGGCTCGCTGCGGCTTGCGTGACGATCTGGTCGCGCAGCCAGTTTTTGAAGCGGCGCGTTTGGGTTAGCCCGCCGATCAAGATGAGCAATACGATGAATCCGGCGAGCATATATAAGAAAGTTTTGAGGAGGCGTTTGAGCATGGTCACTCGAGGTTGGCCTGTTAGCCAGTTTGCCAGTTAGCCGGTTTGACCGGTTAGCCAGTTGCCTGGTTAACTGGCTAACCGGCAAACGGGCCAACCGGCCAACACTGTTTTTTAGAAAGCTTGCCCGACACTAATATAAAATTCCCACCAGCGCAGGTTGTCAGACGGTTGCCTATTGATTTTGCGTGCAGCGTCTAGGCGAATCGGGCCGATGGGCGTTTCGTAGCGCAAGCCGAGTCCGGCGGCGTAATGAAGCTCGTTCAGCTTGTAGCTGAAAGCCGTCGACCAGACGTTGCCAAAATCGACGAACAGGGCCGCGCCAAACGGGCCAAAGATTTTAAAACGGGGCTCCATACTTCCCTCCAAAAGGCTTTGGCCGCCGGTTGGCGTCCCGTTAGGTTGTGGCCCCAATTGCGAGCGCTGCCATCCGCGCACCGAGGCACTGCCGCCGGCATAAAACCGTTCTTCCAGCGCCGTGCGGCCGAGGGCATCGTCCAAAACTTCGAGCGCGCCGAGTTTCAGGCGATATGCCATGACCAACCAGTCCGGAACCATTTCATGATAAAACCGGGCTTCGGCGACGGCTTTCACGTAATGAAATTGGACGTTCAAATAACGAAACTCGCTCCACGGGCCGCTGTAATCGATTTGCAGCGAGCGGAACTGGCCGCGCGTGGGCGAAAACAGCGGCTGGCTGCTGTTGTAAGACAAGCCCAATCCCCATGAGGCTTTTTTGTAAGCTTGTGGAATTTCAATTTGGGCCCTGGTGGTATCGATTGTCGTTTTCCCTGGCGTGACGTTGGCGTCTTCCAAGCGATAACGCAAATAGCCGTTGGTGCGCGGGCTGAACTGGCGCTGCGCCGTCAGCTCGCCGCCAAAGCTGCGCTGTTTATAAATGATCTCACGCGTGCGGATAAGTTTCTCATGACGGCGAAGATAAAATGGGCTGATGATCAACGTCGTTTTTGGATCGATAAAATGCGGCTGAAAAACGCGCGCTTGAATTCGTCCCGGCTCGAGGTCGGAATATTTAACCTCGGCTTCCAAGCGCCGGGCGCCGCCGAGAAAGTTGCGCCGGCGAAAATTGATCGTGGCGCGAAAAAGCTCTTCCGTGCCGTAGCCGACGCCGGCTTTCAGGGTGCGCAAAGGGGCTTCGCGGACGCGCACTTCGATGGGAATTTTGTCGCCGTTTAGCGCGTCCGCCAGCGCGCGAACGTTGACGGATTGAAAAAGCTCGAGCCGATACACGCGCTGCTGCCCTTCGATGAGCCGGCGTTGGCTGAACAGCTCGCCAGGCACAAAGGGCAATTCTTCTCGAATAATGCGCTGGGGAATCTTCTGGTTTCCGGTTACTTGCACTTCGCCAAAACGGTATGCCGGGCCAGGCTTGACGCGGAACACGACTTTCGCGGTTTGGCTCGCGTCCTCGCGCTTGACTTCGGCGCCGGCATTCGCAAACGGGAAGCCGTGATTGGTGAGATCCGCGGTCATTGCCGCCTGGCTGTTTCGCAATGCAGCTTCCCGCAGAGGGTCGCCGACTTTGATCGTCAGCGCTTTAAAAAGGCTTTCCACTCTCGGCAGCGGCTCGAGCGGATTGGGCCCGGCCAGCTTGATGTCGATAACGCGAGTCGGCTGATTTTCCTCTACTTTAACCCACAAGCGCACCTGCAGTTTCTCGTCGTCCGCCACGATTTTATGATCGACGACCCGCGCCTGAAAGTAGCCTTGAAGCTCGTAGAATTTGACAATGCGCTGCAGGTCGCGCTGAAATTCTTCAACGCTAAACAGAGGGGCGCGCCGCCAAAACAACAAGCGATTGAGCCACGGCGCCGCTTTGGTCGCCAAAGCTTCCCGCAATGCCGGCGCAAAATCGCCGCGCACACCTTCGAGGTGAAAGGCCTTGATTTCGTAATTGTCCTGCGCGTGCGTGAGCGAAGGCAGCAGCGCCAAATATAAACCAATACAAACGAATAGATGTCGCAATATCCTCATGCGAGACGTTTCCGAGAAAATCATTTCTGTTGGCGCTAATACCTGATGCCGAAATAGTATTTCGGTTTCCGGCCGGTTTCGAGCGCTTTATAAACGAAGAAAAACAGCTCGAAGGCGCGGCGCTGGCGATACGCCGCGATGCCGCTAAAGCCTAATCCAACGGAAACGTGGTATGTTGAGAGGTCGCGCACTTTTTTATCGAAGCCGATCTGCCCGGCTTCCGCGTGCAGCACCAAATTGGTTTCGTACATGCTGAACCCGCGGACGAGGCCGAGGGGTTTCCTTTTATTGAGATGAAAACGGTTGGCTTGCGACACGTAAAAGAGATTGATGCCGGAGAATTCATTGACGTCGTAGGCGGAGAGGCGATTGCGCCCGCCGAGAAAAGAGAGCGGCACGCCTTTTCCGTCAATTAAGGAAATGAGACGCGCCTCGCCGATTACGGAGAGCCACGCATTTTCCGAAACGCCTCGCGTCGCCACATGAAGCTGCCAAAAGTCGCTGCGGTTGCGGCCGAAAGGAAAAGCGCGCACGATTTCAACATCGAACAAACCGGAATGATAAAATCCCAGAGCGTGCGACGAATCGGCCTGCACGCCGAGCGATTGGCCGATTGAGTGTACTTGCTGCGTCTCCAGGTCTTGTTTGTTAACCGTTGATGGAAAGGAGTAACGTTGATAATTGAAGCTGGTCAAAGCGCTGACCGGCTGGAGGAGAAACATCCGCGCACCAAGCTGAACACCCTGCTCGCGGCGCCAAACGCGGTCTTGGCGGTTTTGCTCCTCAAAAACCGGAACAAAATGCAGCCGGTCATAAACCTGCATTTGCGGAACGAGGCGAAATCGTGTATAAGCGTTTTGCAGCGAGAACCCCATTTCGCCGCGCAGGAAATTGTAACGCGCCCGAGTTTGGGTGGCAAAATGGCCGATCTTTTTTTCGAGCGCAGCGTCAAATTCCCCCTCCGGCAGTAAAAAAGAAACTTCCGTTTCATATTTAAATACCAGGCGTTTCATCCTGACCTCGACGGGCAGCTTCGGCTCATCCTGCGGCTTCGTTTCGGGCGCCGGCGATTCGGCTTCCGGCTCTTCCTGGGCGATGGCTGATGGAGGTAAGCTCAAGCTCGTCGTCATGAGGGCAAGCCAACCCGCGGCAAGAAGCAGCTTTGTCGGCGCGGCCACGAATTTGGGAAACATTCAATCTCGAACGATATTGATCGGTTTACCGGCGGCAAAGGCCAGAATGTTGGCAACGGTGGTGTCGAGAATGCGGCTCAGCGCCTCGCGGCTGTTGAAAGCGCTATGGGGAGTGATGACGACATTTTCGCGATTGCGTAAGATGTGATTGGAGAGAAGCAGGCGCAGCTTTTCCGCCGGCTCGTTGCTCGCCAAAAGTTGCTTCTCTTCCTTGATCAAATCTTCGCCTTCGAGCACGTCAAGTCCGGCGCCCGCAAGAATGCCTTCATCCAAGGCCCAGACCAGTGCAGCCGTATCGACAAGCCCGCCGCGCGCGGTGTTGATCAAAATCGCGCCGCGTTTCGCCAATTTCAGCGTGTCGCGATTGATCAAATGATGGGTGCGAGTGTTGTACGGCGCGTGCAATGAAATCACATCCGACTGCGCCAGCAACTCCTCCAACGGCGCGTAAGCAAAATCGAGCACCTCGGCGAGGAAATGATCCTGCCGCACATCGTAGGCCAGCACGTTCATGCCGAAGCCTTTGGCCATGCGAATGACGTGCAGGCCGATACGTCCTGCGCCGATGATGCCAATCGACTTGCCTTTCAGATCGAAGCCCATCAAGCCGTCAAGCGAAAAATCGCCGCGAATGGTGCGTACGTAAGCTTTGTGGATATTCCGCGAGAGCGAAAGAATCAAGCCGAACGTGTGCTCGGCCACGGTGTTCTCGCCGTAAAAAGGCACGTTGGTCACAGCAATATTGCGCTCGCGGCAAGCCGCCAAATCGACATGATCGAAGCCAGTGGAGCGCGTGGCGATCAATTTGAGCTGCGGCATTTGCTCAAGCTCGGCCTGACCAATGCGAGAATAAATGAAAACCGACAGCACTTCGGCATCTTTGGCGAGCGACAGATTTGCCGGCTTCAAAGGCTCGGGATGAAAAAACAAATCATGCTCAGCCAAAGCCGACTGGCGCAAGTAGGCTTCTTCGTTAGGCGGGATTTCGAAGATGGCGATGCGCAAGCGAGGCGAGGAGGTGTTCATCATTGGTCTTCGATTCGTTGGCGTTTTGAGCTCACAAATCTTTCATTGAGCCAAGACTGCAATTCTTCACGATCTTTCATATCCAAGAAAGCAAAGGCCAGCCACTCGACTTCTTCACCGCTGAGTCGCTTGATTTGGTCATGCATTACTGGACTCAGGTCGCCAAATTTTTTGGCAAGCTGGGCGCGCACCAGCTTTCTGACGGCCTCGCCGCTCACGATTGCATCACGCACCACCAGATATAGTTCCGGATCCATGTGGGTCCTAATGTCCTCTCCATCCTGACCAAATCTTTGCGCGATGCGGTCAAAAACTTCCTCGAATGTCATTTTTCACTTCTACTAATTGGCGCTCGGCGTTGCCGTTCCGTTCGCAAGCCAAGTTTGCAGCTCTTGAATATCTTTCAGATCCAAAAAGGCTAAACTCAAAAAATTTTTCTTGGACGAACGCTTTGCGCTGGTTTTTGTCTGGAAATCTGTCTTTGGCTTTTCGATAGGCTACCATATACGCGACACTGAACAAATTACGTCGTTCACGCTCGTCAGAAACTTGATAAATAAGCTTCTTCACGCGTTCGATCAAAGCGTCACTCAGCTCGTCTTCGCATAACAGCAGAAATGGCGCCAATTCTTTTAGCTCGCCATTCGAGATACGCTCTTTATGTTCCCAAATCAGAATTCGTGCAAAGATCAGAGTGTTTTTAAATAAGCCAGCCTGGGTTTCGTAGATATATGGAAAGGTTTCATACCTGCCCTTTTCCAAATAAACGATAATCGTCACCACTGGCCGCTTCAAAGTTTCTTCGAGCAAGGCGTTCTTGGTTTTGAAATTGGCGAGTTCGCGCTTGTCCGGTTCCAGCATGGCTTCGATATGGAGCGCCGCGTTCTCGCCTTGATCTGCAATCAGCCAAACTTTGTCCGCCCGGCGCTCGGGAATATTGACCTGTGGATCTTCGACGCCTTGAAAAACGACATTTCGATCTCGGCCAAAAAACAAATCCAGAAAGGTCTCAGGATGCTCACGCAAAAGCACTTTGACCGCGCGGTCGATCTCGAACAGCGTTTTATCTTCTTTCTCCATGTCGGCTTAACTCCAAAATTCTCCCGCCAAAATTGCCGGCAAATTCTCCACAAACTTCGATCGCGGCATCACTGCGCAGCCAATCTCGCGGGCGGCATTTGCCGTGGCAACATCAACGTGAGAAAGAAAACCCAGCAATCTGTGGCCGGCTTGCGCCAGCCCCGGCAAAATTTCCAACGGCCGTAGCGAGCGATCATTCAAGTCAATAATGACCCTCGCGTCGCCCTGGGTTTTCGGCAGCAGTGTTTGCAGCTCGTCGACACTGCGAGCAAACTGCACCACCACGCCCGCGGCCTCGGCTACCGCGCGAATTTTGCTGCGAAAGAAAAGATCGGCGACTAAAATGTAAAGCGGTTGCGCTGCCGTTTCAGTCATTGCGTTTTGAGGCCTACTTCTTTGATCACTGCCACGATGTGCTCGTGCAGCCGCCCGTGGCTCGCCAACAATCCATGCGGATGCCCGACATGCACGCTTTTGTAGTCGAGCGCTTCGCCGCGCAAATCCGTCATCGTCCCGCCGGCTGCCGTAAGAATCGCTGCCGGCGCGCAGCTATCCCACAAGCTCACTTTGCTGCTTGGATGAATATACAATTCACATGCGCCCACAGCAATCGCGCCGCATTTAAGCCCGACCGAGCCGGAGCGCAAAATTTCGTGAATGCCCAAACGTTTCCGGACTCGATCGACGCGCTCGTCAAAATGCGAGCGGCTGGCAATCATCCGCAGTTGCGCCGGCTCGTCAATCGCCGAGACGCGAATCGGCCGCTCGCTGTCGCCAAGCGACAGCCACGCGCCGAGACCGAGCGCGCCGGAATAAAGCGCGCCGGGGTTGATGCCGCTTGGAGGCGCCGGCTGCAGCACGGCGCCGAGAACCGGCCGGCCATTTTCCACCAAGCCAATCATGACGGAAAACTCGCCGTTGCGTTTGATAAATTCCTTGGTGCCATCCAGCGGATCAACCATCCAGACCACGTCGTGGCCGAGACGGCTCATGTCATCATCGGTTTCCTCGGCCAGCACGGCCTCGCCGGGAAAGTGCCGGTGCAGTTGTTCGAGAATTAACGCGTTTGCTGCGTGATCAGCGGCGGTGACCGGATTGCCCGGCGCTTTCCATTCCACTTCCACCTTTTCAGCGTAATACTGCAAAACAGCTTCGCCGGCCAGCCGCGCGACGTCGCGCGCGATCTGCAGCCGGCGATCAAGCTCGGATGATTGCATAACAAACTCCCTACGGGCATAGCCCTGATGTTAGTTCATGTTGTCGTTTCAACGGGAAAATAATGTGCGCCAAAAGGTTACGACGCCGCGGACGATACCGCTGATCAAAGCGGTAAGATCGAGCAGCGGCCTTTCGAGGCGCTCGCGGATCATGCGCTCGAAATCGTGAATATCGCGAGCTGTGACTCGTAGGGACTCAAAGGCGTCGCCGATCTTGGGCGCTTGCCGCTCCAACGTGTGAACGATGCTGCGAATATCGCTGGTGATTTTGGTCATATCATGAATAAGTGGAGGCAGATTCATCCGCACTGTTTCCACCAGGCGCTCGGCTTCCATGGCCACTTTGCGGACACGCAAAAGCGTTGCCACCGCCGCCATCATGATGAAGAACATACACACCGCGATGACCATGACGCTCACCGTCATCATCAATTCCATGATTTTTCTTCCTCGCGTGGTTGGGATACCGCCGCCATCAGCGACTCGACGGCAACCATCTTTTCCAATCCGACTCGTAATAATTCAATTTTTGACGGAGAGCATTTACGCCTTCTCTTTTTTGCCTTCAGCTTCTTCGTGATAAGCTTTCACACCGGCATCGACGGCCGATTTGATCCGCCCTTTCTCGCGCTCGACCGTTTTGACGCCCTGGTCGACGAGATCACGGGCTTTGGCCCGGCCTTCACTGATGATTTGCTCGGCCTTGGCGCGCGCCTCGGCAATTTTGGCTTCGGCTTGCGTGCGCAGCGCTTCGGCTTGGCGTTTGCCTTGCTCCATGATCTCGGCAGCTTGTCCTTTCAGTTCGCCGAACTTGACATCGGCCTCGTCATAATACTCGCGCGACCTGCGGCGAATATCGGCGCGCAGCTCGCTGCCGGTTTTGGGGGCAAAAAGCAACGCAATGATGGCGCCGATCGAGCCGCCAATCAAAAAGCCTTTGAAAAAATCCGCACCTCGGTTTTCCTGGTTCATGACATCCTCCAAATGTTGAATGTTGATGTTACGTTTGTAGTAGCCCCTTGTAGGGGCAAATATTTTGTGCTTAGTATTTTGTACCCGAAGTCACTACTGCGAACCATCATTGTGCCGCCACACCCTCACGCCCAAATTCATTTTCCAACCATCTTCAAAAACTCATCTTCCGAGATCACCGCCACGCCCAATTCTCGTGCCTTCTCCAATTTCGATCCCGCGCCCGGACCGGCGACGACGTAATCGGTCTTTTTGCTCACGGAGCCGGAGGCGCGACCACCGCGCTCTTCCACCATCCGCTCCGCCCCGTCACGGGTGAATTTTTCCAGTGCGCCGGTGAACACAAATGTTTTGCCGGCGAATTTTTGATCGGCGGCCTTCGGCTTCGCGGCTTCGCGAATCTTCACCCCGCCCTTTTTCAAGCGCTCGACGGTGGCAAGATTTTTCTTCTCGCGAAAGAAGCGGCTCACGCTCTCCGCTACTTGCGGGCCGACCTCGTGTATTTGCATCAAGCGTTCTTCATCGGCTTTGATGAGCGCCTGCAACGAGCCAAACTCCTTTGCAAGAACGCGCGCCATGTGCTCGCCGACATGACGAATGCCGAGCGCATAAATGAAGCGGTCGAACGTCACCTCGCGGCTCTTGGCGATGGCGTCGATGATGTTCTGCGCCGATTTCTCGGCCATGCGCTCCAATTCCGCGAGCTTATCCTTAGTTAGAAAATACAAATCCGCGAAGCTTTTTACAAGTCCTTTATCAACTAATTGCTCGATTAATTTCTCGCCGAGGCCGTCGATATTCATCGCCAGTTTCGAGGCAAAATGGCGGACGCCTTCCTTCAATTGCGCCGGACAACTGATGTTTTGGCAGCGATGCGCCGCCTCGCCTTCGAGCCTGACGACCGGCTCGCCGCAGACCGGGCATTTCTTGGGAAATTTGAATTTTTTGGCGTCTTTGGGACGCTTCGATTCGATGACTTTGACCACTTCCGGAATCACGTCGCCGGCGCGCTGGATCACCACTGTGTCGCCGATCATCACGCCGAGGCGCTCGATCTCGTCCTCGTTGTGCAGCGTCGCGCGGCTCACCGTCACGCCGCCGACCATTACCGGGTGCATGATCGCCACCGGCGTGATCGTGCCGGTGCGGCCCACTTGCGCTTCGATGCTGAGAATCTGCGTCGTCTCTTGCTGCGCCTCGTATTTGTAAGCTATAGCCCAGCGCGGACTGCGCGTCCGCATGCCAGCGCGCTGCTGCAATGCAAACGAATTGACTTTCACCACCGAGCCGTCGATCTCATAAGGCAGCGACTCGCGCAGCTCGCCGAGCTTGCGATAATGCGCCAAAGCTTCGTCAATACCACGGCAAACTTTGGAGAGCGGATTAATTTTGAAGCCCCACTTTTTAAACGTTTCCAACGCTTCCCATTGGGTTTTAAATTCGTACCCGATGACTTGGCCGAGGCTGTGAACGTACATGTCCAACGGGCGTTCCGCCGTTAATTTTGGATCAAGCTGCCGCAACGAGCCGGAGGCAGAATTGCGCGGATTGATAAAAGCCGGCTCGCCGGCCTTGAGCCGCTGCTCATTCAGCTTCTTGAACGCGGCAAGCGGATAAAACACCTCGCCGCGCACTTCGAGCCGCTCGGGAATCTTTATTTTACCGCTCATCAACCGCAATGGAATGGATTTGATCGTCTTCAAATTCTGCGTGATGTTCTCGCCGGTGAAACCGTCCCCGCGCGTCGAGCCGACGGCGAAGAGTCCATTTTCATAAACGAGTTCCACTGCCGTGCCATCCAGCTTAGGCTCAACGATGTACTCGATTTCATCAAGCTCGAGCAGCTTGCGCAAGCGTTGGTCGAAATCCCGCATCTCGCCGTCGTCGAATGCATTGTCGAGCGACACCATTGGAATGGTGTGCGTCACTGTTTCAAACTCCTCCAACGGCGCTGCGCCAACCCGCTGCGTCGGCGAATCCGGCGTCACCAGCTCCGGAAATTTCTCTTCCAGCGCTTGTAATTTGCGAAACATACGGTCATACTCGGCGTCGGAAATTTCCGGATCGTCGAGCACGTAGTAACGATACGAGTGATAGTTTAGCTCCTTGCGGAGCTTGTCGATTTCGGTTTGGGCTTGGGAGGGGGTCATAATTGTTGATCTCTAATTATCCGCTAACAGCACTTTCGTGCTTGAATTCAATCATTTGAAAACCCAGGAATGTAGGCACGAAAACTTGCTAGTGGATAGTTGGGGTTGAGTTAAGCTTGTTTTTGTATGCCATTTGCAAATAGCCGCACAACAAATTCTTCGCCTTCAATGGCAAATTCCGGCTCGGTGCCGTTGTGGGCGCGCATCAAGCGAATCATGTTGGGAATGCCGGTGCCAAATTCTTCCATGAAGCCGAGACGGTTGAGAAATTGCGCGATTAAAGGATTGCGCGATTCGTGATTGTAAAAGCGAATGCTTTCCAACGTCATCGAATTGGGCAAGCGTCCTGGGCTGCGGACTTCGAGGTGATTATCAAAGAAGAACAAGCGAATTTGGCTGCCTGCAATGCTGTAGTCACGGTGCGCAACGGCATTCACCATAGCTTCGCGAAGCACCTCCGGTGGACAAAACGGCCGCTCATGACGTACAAAACCCTCGATCTGTGAATAGACGCCGTTATAAAGTTTGACATAATCTCCGGCTTGATTTACAAGCTTAGGCAACGATCCGGTCAACTCTTGTGGATTCAAACGATCGGCGGTGCTGTCATTGCCAAGAAATCGCACTGCTGTAATCCGGCTCTGAGGCATATAAAGCTGCGGTTCACGGCCAAAGACGAGCAAACCGGCAACAGTTAATTTCTGCGCGTCGTCTACAGTTGTGGCCACACGCGTGCGTTCCAATAACTGTTCTAATGAAACACCAGTCGCTTCGATGGGCTGGCGAGAAATTTTTTCGAAATAGTTTCTGAAGGCCTCTTGATCCAAATCAGCCAGCGTCGTTCCGGCGACGGGCGTTTCGTCGAAATGATAAAGCCCGGATTGCTGGAGCATCCGAGCGCGTTGTTGCGGCGAGGCAAGTTGTTTGGCCGCACCGACACGAACGTAACATTGACCGCTATTATTTTCGTAAGGCGGCCCCGTTCTCTTGTCGACGCGTACTGCAATAATCGGAATTCCATTTACGTCTACCCGCTCGATAACGGGATAGAGAGACGGACGGCAGTTATCACGGGAGATGTTGGCCAGCGCGTTCATCGTTGCATCGGGATCAGAAACACCGATAATCTGCCTGTCATCGGTTACGCCTACCAGCATCGTTCCGCCACTTGTATTGGCAAAGGCAATAAGCTCTCCGGCGGTATCGCTGCGCTGAGAAATATCGCGTTTGAGCTCAACGGTTTGGCCTTCGCCAGCGGCGATCATGGCAAGAATATCGTTTGCTGTGAACGGCATATCTTTTCTCTACCAAATTCTATTGTATGGTTTCAAACTCTTCTACCGGCTCCGCCCCGACTCGTTGCGTCGGCGAATCCGGCGTCACCAGCTCCGGAAATTTCTCTTCCAGCGCTTGTAATTTGCGAAACATACGGTCATACACGGCGTCGGAAATTTCCGGATCGTCGAGCACGTAGTAACGATACGAATGGTAGTTTAGCTCCTTGCGGAGCTTTTCAATCTCGGTTTTGGCTTGTGAGGGGGTCATGGGAGTGGTTGAAATGCGTGATTTACTCTTCTTGATGTCATTTGCAAATAGCCGTCCAACAAACTCTTCACCTATTTGTTTCAATAAACTCCTTCAAAGCCACTGCATTATTATGCTTCTCATCTTTCGCGCCAAAAAGCAAGGTTGTCGCCCCGGTTTTGGCGTGAGCATAAAGCGGCGCGAGCATTTCCGGATTTTCATTCAACTCGGCAAAATAGCGTCGCTTGAATTCGTTCCATTTCTTGGGATCGTGCGCAAACCACTTGCGCAACTCTTCGCTGGGCGCAATGTCTTTCAGCCACAAAGCGATCTTGACTTCATCCTTGCGCAAGCCGCGCGGCCACAGCCGGTCAACCAAAATTCGCGCGCCGTCATCAGTCCCTGTCTTGGCGTAAATCCGTTTTGTTTTGATCAGCATTTTTATGAATTATTAAGCTATTTTACTCCTCGAAGCCTGATACGCCCTGGTTCAACGATAGCCAGCTTGCCAGGAAGCTTGGGAAGTAATTGCTCTTGTGCAAAAAAACTTTCCAACGTAATAAAGAGCCGCCAACACATCTTCTTTGCTGATTTCGTATTCACGAATGACTTCCTCCATAGTCATTCCACCTGCCAGTCCACCTACAATTCGCGCAATCGGCACGCGGGTCCCGCGAATGACCGGTTTGCCCTGCTGGATTTCGGGATCAATCACGATTCTATCGTTCATTGGAATATTCTCCTGATTATATGATTATGGAGTTGGTTTATCTTCTGCAAGCCTTTCCGCCACCAGTTTTTCAATGAACGCCACCAACTCTTCCGCTTTTCGATGATACAACTCAGCTACGTTGTCGTCAATTACCATATCGATGTCGTAATCAGCTTTGTTGCGAACATCGTAAGCTTTGTTCAGTAGCTCGGCATATTCTTTAGGCACCAAACCGATTTTGGCATAATCACGTCCAAAAGCAGTAATGACGCCAGAGTGCTTTTTGTAGCGCTTCCCATCCAAAAGCAAAAGCGCCGATACGGCGTGGAACATCGCGTAGTCGGCACGGTTGACGGTGCCATAATAATGTTGATTCGCAAACATCGTTCTCATTTCATCCAAATTGCGTTTGGCAATAGCAATTAGTTTGTTGCCATTGACTCGACGTTTCTCTTCCATATCAAAACACCTTCGTTTTGGATATCCTCAGCAAGATATGATAAACGACCCCACTCTCCATAGAAACGCTTGTGACTGATAACTCTGGCATCAATCAAAGTATCGTACTCAAGCGAAACATCGCTGGCAATACTCCAGATACGATCTTCCGTGGCAAAATCGTCACTTTCGGAAATAACTGCTACATCGATATCGGAATCCTCTGCGGCATCGCCACGCGCGGTGCTGCCGTACCAAATAATTTCGTAAATTTGGCCGCCGAGCTGTTGCAATAATTCGTTCGCAAAGGCGCGGACGATCTTTTCAACTTGCTGTTTGTCGGTTTCGATGACGGTCACAATAAAACTCCTTAAAACTCGTGCGTAATGCGCGGATTTATTGGTTAAAATTGTGCCGCCAAAATCATCGGCAGCGGCTTCAACTCTCGCCGCAGAGGATCAAGAGCCAAGCCAAGGGCAGTAAGAGTCAAAGCGCCCAAGAGCAAACAATCGCCGTCTTCGCCAAAAATAACATCAGCGCCACCTACCTGCTCTTGATATTTGAAGAGCGCACCACCCTTCTTGCGCACAATTTTGCTGCCATCGGTGAGACGAAAGGTTTGCTCAGCAAAAGGCTTGATGCCAAGCCGTTCCAAAATTGGCGTCGGCACCACGGAGTAAATCGCGCCCGAGTCAATTAGAAATTCGAGTTTTTCCGTGATCTTGGGGTTGGCAGGGTTGCCGACTTCAATTTCTAAAACTGACAAGCCCATAACCATATGCTCCCTTTGTTTTGCTGTGGTTTTCAAAGTATAGATGGAGATTGATAAGTCAATGGATCAATACGAGTAACAAAATCCAAATGATCGAAATCTGTGTCCGCACTGATTATCCGAGTCATACCGTTGTTCTTCATCGTCGCAGCATGGATGGCATCTCTTGGCTTCAATCCTTTTGGATAATGCGACTCAAACAAATCAATTGCCAAACGAATATCAGCCTCGATCACTGGCAAAACAATGACAGGATATTTAAGGACGTCGCGGCAAAGTTGTATGCCTTTATTGGCCAGCTTGATATGGCTATAGCGGTAAAGCAACTCCTGAAAAATTTCGGTATTGACAGCGGCTGCTAACACACCAGTTTCTACATCGGACAAGATGCGCACACAGGGAGCTTTGTAAGGATGTGGTGCACCCGCTGAATACATAAAGACATTAACGTCAAGAAATGTGATTTCAGCCATTACTCCAATCTCCCTGCTTCAATCTCTTTCTCCATCACATTCCAATCAGCTACCGGCAAATTCATGGCGGCAATGCGCTCAGTGATTGGGGTGATTGGATGTTTGGGTTTTATTACAGCCCCAGCCTGTTTCAATTCGATGACGAGCTCTGATTCAGGACGCAGGCCGAGTGCATCGAGTATCTGTTTGGGTAGAGTAATGCGGCCTGCTTGATCAATTGCTATTGTTTGGGTAAACATCTTTGTCTCCAAAAATTGATTGAGATCATGCAAAAAACTCAAAATTCCAGTCGCGCCGACTGGGTTACTGTTACTGTTACTGCTACTGCTCCTGCCTCTGCTACCCTTTGATGCATCCCAACGGCCGCAACTGCGCCACTTTCCGCGAAATGCCGGCGAGATGGCACGTATCCACCACATCCGAAACATCTTTGTAAGCTTCGGGAATTTCCTCGTCGATGGTGCCTTTACTCGCGCCCATGACGTAGATGCCTTTTTCCAGGAGCTCGCGGGTGATGTTGCGGCCTTGCGCGGTTTTCTTGGCTTTGTGGCGGCTCATCGCGCGGCCGGCGCCGTGACAGGTGGAGCCGAATGTTTGCTCCATCGCGCCTTCAGCGCCGATGAGCACGTACGAGTAGCGGCCCATGTCGCCGGGGATGAGCACGGGCTGGCCGATTTCCTGATACGCCTCGGGAATGTGCGGATGGCCCGCCGGAAACGCGCGCGTCGCGCCTTTGCGATGCACGCACACCGTCATTTGCTTGCCTTCAAAAACGTGGGCTTCCATTTTCGCGATGTTGTGCGCGACTTCGTAAATTGTGCGCAGGCCGATGTACTTGGGTACTTTGTTGATGGCTTTAGAAAAGGCTTCGCGCGTCCAATGCGCAATCATCTGGCGATTGGCAAACGCGAAGTTGATGGCGCAGCGCATGGCGCCGAGATAGCTTTGACCTTCCGGCGAGCTGACCGGCGCGCAGCAGAGCTGGCGATCCGGCAAAGTAATACCGTATTTGTGGACGGCGTTATTCATCACGCCGATGTAATCTTCGCAAACTTGATGACCAAAGCCGCGCGAGCCGCAATGAATGATGAGGGTAATTTGATTTTGAAAGAGGCCGAGCACTTCGGCGGCGCGAGCGTTGAAGATTTGCGACACGTAGCCGACTTCGAGAAAGTGGTTGCCGCTGCCGAGCGTGCCAAGTTGCGGCCGGCCGCGCTCGCTGGCTTTCTTGGAAATTTTACCCGGTTCGGCGTCATCCATTTGGCCGTTCTCTTCGATGAACTCGAGATCGTCGTTATCACCATAGCCGTTTTTGATCGCCCATTTAGCGCCTTTGGTCATCACTTCCTCAAGCTCTTTTTGCGTGAGCTTGACGTTGCCTTTGGAGCCTACACCTGTCGGCACGTGATGAAAGAGCGCTTTGACAAGCTCTTGAATTTTCGGCTCGACCTCGTCGCGGGTGAGGCTGGAGGCCATCAGACGCACGCCGCAGTTGGAAACAACGAATCCGTTGGCAACGAAGTTGTGGTCGTGATGTGCAACGGTAAAATCATAAACTTCTTCATTGAAAGGAATTTCTTCGAGACGGATGATACGGCTCCAGACCATGCCGCTGTCGCCAAGCCCGCGCGTGGCGTCGACGCGGAATTCATCAAAAGCCATAAAAGATTCACCGATACGTGCCGACGCTGTTCTGCCGCCGTATAATGATCGCTCCACGAAACGACGATTGACATGCGCTCCAACAACGCTGTCGTAGATTTCTTGTGGCGCCATCCCTTCAGCTTGCAAAGCCATTGCCGTTTTAGCAGCTTCTTCGCGGATTTGCACAATGTTCGCTTTATGTTGCAGATAGGAGACGGCCACATTTGCCAAAGCTCGGCGCTTGCGGTTGTATTCAAAACCGATTCGCCCCCAAAGGTTGAGCAGGCATTCGGTTTGTGAAGAGAGAATTAATCGCAGCCGATATGAGACGCTGCCATCTTTGTTGGTCAGTTCTTGACGCTGATTAATCGTGTTGGTTTTGACGCCAAACTCATCCAACAACCGGCTGATGCCTTCGAGAAAAGCCTGGCCGCTTTCCAAATAGCTTGCGCGTTTATTGAGCGAGAGCACCGGCGGGTTAAAATTATAATTGTGCTCTTCAAAAGCGCGCGGCGATGAAAGCTCCGCGCCAAAAAAAGCCGCGAGAAAAAGGCGCTGCTGCCAAAGCGGAGCCTCGAATAGCCAAGTTGGCGCGCCGTAGTTTTGCGAAGCTTTATTTCCAACCGGCGCACCCAAAGCAGCAAGCAAAGCCGCGAAGCTGCTGCCAACGACTTTAAAAGCGTACTCACGATGCTCGAATTCATATTCATCATAGGTTGTCGTGATACTATGGTGGCGTTCACGAACATAGACTCGCGACGGTGTGAATCCGGCAGCAGTAATATCGGCCCGAATCATCTCTAAATCTTCGGCTTTGCCATAAAACCATGTGGTACCCTTGCCGTCACCGCCGCTGAAATAAATCGTGCCGTCGCCGAAAACATAGCCCAACAATTTGAGCAGATAAGGCAATTGCGGCGAATTGGCGCGCAAAGGCAAAAGCGCTTGTTTTTTAAGCTCATTCAGAATTTGCGTCAGCGCATTGCCGGATTTGCCCTTTCCGTGTATCGCAAGCAGGTTGACAATATCGGCTTCATCTACCAAAATTTTGTCATCAGGTGTTTTGTAAGGCACGCCTGGAAAAGGATAGCGTGCCACGCGAGCCCCGACTTTCAACCGGCGCAATTCGATCATGCCGTCCGGCGTCCAGAACGGATGATCGGCAGTCGCGATAATCTCATCGCCCGTGTCAGTGGTCACACGATACACCGGTGTATTGGGCCAGCGTTTGAGATAGCCCAAGACTTTCGTTTCGGTATCGTGGTTGGCTTTGAAATCTTGACACCGCAATTTTGCTGTTTGCCAGTCGCTTTCCATTTCAGCAATCGTGCGGCTGTAACCGTGAGCAGACAACACCCGCGTGTCACCGGCAAGGCAGTTGATATCGTATCCAACTCCGCCAGGTGAAATCACGCCGGAGTTGACATCGAACGCGGCCACGCCGCCGATGGGGAAACCGTATCCCCAGTGAATATCCGGCATGGCGAGCGAATACCCGACGATGCCGGGCAAGTGCGCGACGTTGACGGCTTGCTGCGGCGCGTTGTCGGCGAGAATGTCTTTCAGCATTTTCTCGGTCGCGTAAATCCGCGCCGGCGCCAACATGTTTCCCTCCTGGGGAATTTCCCAGAGGTAGTCGGCGAGCTTGTTGAGTTTGATTTCGGACATGGCACTACACCGTTATTCTTTGGTTAGATAAAGTTTCCGGATCGTCGCAGCCGGCTTTTGTAATTTCTGAATTTGGTCCATTGATAAACCGGTTACTTTTGCAACAAACGCAGGATCACTTCCTTCTTCCAACAAAGCCTTGGCAACCTTTTTAACGCCTTTTTCTTCGGCAGTCGTAAGTTTGGCATAATCATCCCATTCATATTTTAGGCTGCGATGGTACATGCTCAACTCTTGCGGTGTCAGGTTGGCGATTTCGGCCAAGTTGAAGGCCTTCTCAAAAACCACATCGCCTTTGAAAAGCTCAGGAATTCGATTAAGGCTGGGAAGATAATTGAGAAAATAAAGCCATTTGTTGAGATGCTTTTCCAGATTGTATTCCGGCTTGCTTTCGTCAAATAAAGGCAGCTCGATTGTGATGAATTTCAGTTTGTCATAAAACAGCTCGTGCGGCGGCTCGTCGTTGCGAATGCTGTTGCGATTGACTGCCGTTGTACTGCCGTCAAGAGCGTAGCCGAGAATGGCGATGCAATAGACGGCGTCGAGACGAAAATCCCACGGCGCCTTTTGGGGTGGCTTGCCATAGGTGGCGACAGGCTCCGCGACGCGCGACATTTCACCCTTGGGCGCTTGTTTAGCAATTGGAAAAGTCGAATAATACACCATTCGATCTTTGATATAAGCAATCGGGCTTTTCTGCATTTCGACGATGCAATGATTCCCTGCCTGATCGGTGCAAAAAAGATCGTAGACGCCAGCGCGTTTTTCAATGATTTCCGGAAGTTGTTCTTTGTCCAAAAACCGGAGATCAGCCAAAGGCGTTTGTAGCTCTAAGACATCGGTGATAAAGCTCATAATGATGTCTTTATTGGCTTCTTCGCCGAAGAGCTTTTTGAAGCCAAAATCAGTGGTGGGATCAATGTATCGTGACATAATACCCCTCCTGAAATTTTGAAATCAGTTCAAAATTTATACATCAAAAATGACCTGCGCTTCCCAGCCGTTTTCAGTTTGCCGCACATAAAGCTCGTGATAGGTCACGGCTTTGATTTCGGTTTGAATCACGTGCCGGCCCGGATCGATTCTTTCGCCACGAACAGTGGCGCGCACGGCATTTGGCGAAATCTCCTCAATGGCAAATTCACTATACAACTCAAGATCGGTGATGCAACGATAATTCAGCTCGGAGAGCCAGGCCACCAACAAGGCTTCGATATCGCCGGCCTCAACTGCGACCTTGCGCTCGAATTGCGGCTGGATGGAATCAAGCTCAGTGATGGCGTCAAATAAAGCACGACCGGCAACGGCGAAGAGTTCCGCCAAAGTCGGCGCGAAAAGACGGTAGCCGACGTCGGCGGTATGCTCGATTGGTTCAAACGAAGACTTCATGAGTGATCGCCGATAAAAGCCCAGAAACGACATGCGAAGCTCTTTAGAATTTTTCAAAACGGATGAAAATCGTCCAAGAGATAATATAATAAAAAAATAAAGCTTAAACAAGAGTGAAAAAGCAGGCGAGGTGAGGAGGATTTTCGTCTTGTGGAAAAAACGCAAGAACAATTCAAGTGCTTTTCAGGCCGAAGAAATTTTGGATCACGTATCCGGCGATCTGCGGATTTTCTTGCAAGCGGCGCACGGAATAAGCATACCAGGCTTTCCCAAAAGGCACGTAAATCCGTAAGCGGTGTCCGGCTTGGACAATCGTATCGCGCAGCTCTTCGTCAACGCCGAGCAGCATCTGAAACTCGTAGCGCTCGCGCGGAATGTTCAAACGATCCACCAAGCGCATGCCGTCCCAAACCAGCCGCTCATCGTGCGTGGCGATGCCGACGTAAGCCTTTTTGCGCATCAATTCGGTGAGCAGGAAGGTAAAATTTTTGTTGATGAGCTCGCGGTTCTTGTAGGCGATGTGGCGCGGCTCGACGTAAATGCCTTTGCAAAGACGAATATTAGTGGGGGCACCATTTTGCATGAGACCGTGAATATCCGTAAGTGCGCGGCGCATATAAGCCTGAATCACAGTGCCAACATTGCAAAATTCTTTGCGGAGGAGATCGTAAAGACGCAGTGTGTCAGTGGTACAGGTGGAGTCTTCCATATCGATGCGCACAAAATTGTTGAGTTCTTTGGCGCGCTGCACGACACGGCGAACGTTACTGAAGCAAAAGTCGAAATCAAGCTTGAGGCCAAAGGCGGTGAGCTTGATGGAAATGTTGCTGTCGAGCTTTTCGCGATGGATGGCTTCCAGCGCTTCGAGATAGTTGGCGGCGGTGGCTTCGGCTTCTTCTTTCTTAGAGATATGTTCACCAAGCACGTCGAGCGTCGCCATCATGCCTTTTTGATTCAGTTGGCGCACCAAGCGCACGGCATCATCGATGGTGTCTCCCGCGATATAACGGTTCGCCACACGGCGCACTAACGGCTTCGGCACCAGCGGGAGCGTCGTCACCACCAGCCGATTGATCAGCTCCACTTTTCCTCCTTCCTCGCAAAAGTAGTCCCCGCCCCTTGTGGGCGGTTTTCAAAAAACAGAATTTACTTTATCGGCAGCGACCCACAAGGGGTCAGGACTACGATTTCGTTTGATGCTTTCCCCAAACTTCCCCATTCACCAAATTCGGCGGTCTTTGTCCGGCGAGGCCGGCGATGAGATTTTCGGCGGCCATCGTCGCCATTTTCGAGCGGGTTTCAATCGTGGCACTGGCCGTATGCGGCGTGAGCACGACGTTGTCGAGCTTCAGCAATTCGGGATGCACCAACGGCTCGTTTTCAAAAACATCGAGCGCGGCACCGGCGATGACGCCGTTTTTCAATGCTTCGGCAAGCGCGGCTTCATCGACCACCGGGCCGCGGCTGGTGTTGATCAGATATGCTGTCTTTTTCATCAGCCGCAGCGACAAGGCATTGATCAAGTGTTTCGTGCTCGGCAGCAGCGGCACGTGAACGGAGACGAAATCCGCTTCGCGCAGCAACTCTTCGACGCGCACTTTGCGCGCGCCGATCTCCTGCTCGAGCTTGGCGTTGGGCAATTCGTCGGCGTAGAGCACGCGCATGTTGAAGCCACGCGATTTCATCGCCACGGCGTGGCCGATGCGGCCCGCGCCAATGATGCCGAGCGTGCGGCCGGTCACGTCGCCGCCGAGAAAAAGCAATGGCCCCCAACTCTTGAACTTTCCGGCGCGCAAAAATTTTTCCGATTCCGGAATGCGGCGCGCGGCCGCGAAGAGCAACGCCCAGGCATGATCCGCGGTGGCATCGGTCAGAACGCCGGGCGTGTTGGTGGCCATCACGCCACGCGAAGTTGCTGCCGCCAAATCAATATTGTCATAACCGACGGCCATGTTGGCGACGACTTTCAATTGCGGGCCGGCGGTGTCCAACACCTCAGCATCGATCTTGTCGGTCAACAAGCTCAGGATGGCGTCGCCGCCTTTGATTTTTGCCAACAACTCAGCGCGTGACAAAACGCGCTCTTCGGGGTTGATTTGAAAATTCGGGTAGGCGCGGCGGAGAACCTCCAGGCCGGCGGAGGGAATGGGTTGGGTGACGTAAATTTTCAAATTTTCTCCTTCGTACGATATCAAAAAATAAAACGTTTGAGATGTTCAGTATGACCGCATTTGTCGCATTAGCACGAGCACGTTACTCAAAGCTTACCGAACTTTAATGTTAAAATTTTTGCGCCTTTGCATCAGCGCAGATTTTATTTGCGGCAATAGATGAGACAGTGGCGCGTCATTTTCCAATATTTTTAGGGCTTCTTCTAACAATTCTACAGAATGTTGAGAATCATACAACAAACTCAAATTGCATAATTGTTGTGCTTCTTGTTCTTTGTCTCCGAGCTCTTGATAAATTATCCTTGCGTTTTGATGGCATCTTTTGGCTTCTCTACGATATTGGGGGGAATTCTGAAAAGACTCATGATAGTAGTAGGCTAGCCCCATATTACTCAATATTGTTGCTTCAAGTTCTCGTGCTTCTCGTTCTCGTGGTCGTGTCTTTTGTGGAAAGGCTTTTCTCAAAGCAATTTCAGCTTTTTTATAGTATGTGAGGGCCAATTCGGGCTGTTCGTCTCCGCGTAGAAACGCACCAACGGTGTTCAATATTTGTGTTTCTTCTATGTAATTTTTCAAATTACGAAAGATTGGTAAAGCCATCTCCAAATATTCTCGCGCTTTTTGCTTGTTGCCTAATTTTTCGTATGTTCGCCCTATGGAATTGAGAACTAAAGCTTTTAACTCTTCTTCATCTGATTCGCTAAAGAGGGGCAAAACTTCCTCAAAAATTTTAATAGCTTGTTCAAAATTGCTTTCATTAAAATACAAAACGCCCATTGCAAACAAAATTGCTTTTAGTCGTTTTTGATTGCCCTGTTCACGTATAAGCGGCAGAGCTTTCTCAAAACAATCAAGTGCTTCAAGGGAGTGACCGAGAGTATTGTCAATATCACCTATCTCAAAGAGCATGGCACCTACTGCCGCATGCTCGTTTAAATTCCGATACACGCTTAACGCTTGTTCATAGTATTTACGCGCTTCTTCGGGTTTTCCCAATGCTTTATATAAAACGCCAATATGTTGAAAAGCAACGGCTTCTTCCCAAAATTTTTTCAAATCTCTCCAAAGGGCTGCAGACTGTTTGCGATGTTCGATTGCCTGTTCGGCTTGTTCCATCAATGCATAATAGTCTGCCAAGCTATCCAACGTTCGAGCCTGACCTTCCAGATTGCCGACGAAACGTCGTTTTTGCAATGCTAGCTCAAGATACTCTTTACCCTTATTCCAGTGCTCCTTAGACATATATAGGTAAGTGAAACCAATATTATGAAAAGTAGTGCCCTCATTAAAATGCATATTGTTTTGCTGTTGAATATCCAAAGCCTTCTGAAGGTGCCTCAAAGCCTCTTCAAAATTACCTCTATGAAGAGCAAGGTTCGCCAAGCTGCTTAAAGTGATAGATTCACCTTTTAGATTGAAAACGGCGCGTCTCAGTAGTAAAGTCTTGGCAAGGATGGATTGAGCATCATCGAATTTACCTAAGTGGACATATAAATCACCCAACTGATTGAGTATCACTGATTCAAATTCCTTGTCATTTAATTCCTCAATGATCGCCAGTGCTTGTTTCAAATAAGAAAGAGCTTTATCCCATTCCCGATTATTTGAATAGTAGGCTCCAATACCGTTGAGGGCCTCGGCTTCTAAATGCGAATCTTTTGCATTTCGAGATAATTCTAAAATTTGTTCAAGATATCTGAGAGCATTATCCCACTCGCCTTTGCTAATATAGTTTTGTACGATATTGCCAAAAATCATCGGCTTGTACTGCTCTGATTTCTGGTTATCAGCGATTAAAGACATTTTCTCAGTATATTCGAACGCAACTTGGATTTGACCCTCCCATCGATGCCAGTCTGCTAAGAAATGAATAAAAACAAGCTCACGATCGGTTTGTTTTAATGTTCGTGCTGCTAATAACCCCATTGATAACCATTGTTTCCCTTCCTTATCCAAATGCTGTGATTTAATATATTCTTTTAAAGAAAAAACGAGATCCGATACAATGTGAAACAAACTGAGTTCATTAGTATTCAATTCTGATGGAGGAGAAAATGATAGATTTGGCTGAGAGAGCATTTCGACATCTAAGCCATGTTTTTCTAACCAGCTTTGAATCTGATGTACGAGTATAGCTCCCAATGTATGGAAGTGTTGTATATCATAAGCCTTGACAGCCCATTCTTCCGGAGGCAACCCACCAAAAATGTAAGCCATCCCCAATACGCATTCAAAATATTTGCCAAGCGTCTGACTGTACTCATCATACTCTTTACTACTTTGGCGAATCATCAACGCCATGGCATAGGCATGCAAGTTGAAATGTAATTGGTAACTCCCATCTTCATCATTGCGCTCAACTAAAGCGGCATCAACCAATGTACGCAAATATTTTTGAGCTTTGAGTGAATCTCCACGATTTTCTATTTTCCAAACTGCAAATGCTATTTCCGAGGTAAATCTTAAACCCATTGGAACAGCAGCCAATTTCCGAAAATATAGCTTGTGGTCGTCATCCAGACTCGTATAACTCAATGAGAAGGCTTTTTCCAAATTGTTATCGCGGGTATCTCCCAGATTCAATTCCGCAAATGGATTGGTCAGGTCTTTGTCTTCTAAGGAAGCAATCAGAACCGGTATATCATGAACGCCATTACGCACCAACCATGCCGATGCAATTTTCAAAGCCAATGCATGGCGCCCTAGCAATAACGTTATCTGCTTTAATTCTTCGACATATTTATCAAACTTATCAATTTGCGCCGTCAACAGATTGTAGGCATCATCAGGACTCAGATGATGAAGCTCGAATAAGCCAAGATTGGAAATAGAGAGATCATAAACATTTTTATCTCGAGTCGTGATTAACATCGTAACTTTGTGGGATGGCAGTATTTGGGCGAGTTCATGAAATATTTGGCGGTTCCAAACATCATCAATAATAACCAAAATTTTGCCATCTGCCATCCTCAGCAAATTTTGAATCAACGCCGGGGTTACATCTTCGAATTGAATACTTTTCCCCTGGGGATGAGCTGCCACCCATTCCACAAAAGTTTGTTTTAATATAGATTCACCAAAGTCATATCCGAGGTAAGCCCACAAAATACCGCCTGAGAATTCGGTCTTTAAAACCTCGGCAATTTTTTTAGCCAACGCTGTCTTGCCCGTTCCGCCAGTATTCCATAATATAATATTCGCGCCGTTTTTTAACTTATTGGAAATTTCCTCGATTTCATTACTACGTCCAACAAAATCAGATGGAGGGGGCGGCATATTGCTCCACAATTGTTCTGTTGGCCGTACCGACCGATTTTGATAATTTATTTTAGTAAGTTCTTCTGCAATATTTTGAAGCAACGCAATGATTTGGCGATGTTCAATCTGATTTAGTTTTCCGTGTTCTTTGATATAATTTGAAATGACAAGAAGGCCAGATTTTGGATCTGATAAAAGATAAAACTCAAACCTTTTTATAAAATGGGTTAGAATTTCCTTGGCTATAGGAAAAATTTGAGATTGATCTTCGAAATAAAGATCACCATAAGCTGCAAATTGGTAGGCAAGCTCAACTTCATCAATAAAGCCCTCGCCAGATCTAAATTTTTCGATTTGTTCAAATGATATATCTCCTTCCAAAATTTTTTTTAAGTTCGCAGTGTCGAATTCAATATTTTGATTTTTATAGAAGTATAAACTTGTATCATCAAGTGCCTTTTTAAAAGGATCATTAAATTTTCGATAAATATTTTTTGCAGCATCATAGATGATTGCCGCAATAATATTTGCAGTCAAATCCGGAAGCATCGTTTCCATGCCCCTTTGGGAAATATAAATTCGATTCAGAATCGGAACATCACAGATTAATGCCTGGCCAGTTCGCTATCGGATCAGTCGAGCGAACGATGTGCATACCGGCTTCGGCAAAACGACGGAATGCAGCATCGGCTTGTTCTGTGTAGTCGATGACGCCGGGCACGACAACCGGCGAGGTGCAATCTTCGAGCAAATATACTTTTTTAGCAAGATGTAACTTATCATGCAAGATCATTTCATCGAGCAGATCGGCGATCGTCCATGCGACACAATGACTCTTCGCTTGTCCGGCAATAATGACAACGTCAAAACTTAATAGTTTCGCGATGAGACGCAAATTCTTTTGTGCAATGATTTGACCATGCGCGCCTTCCAGAACTTCCGGGCGCAGCACGGAATAGTTCTCCGTCCACGCATTATTGCCTTTGATTTGAAAATCCGGCTGACTAACACGCGCGACGCTGTGAAAAAAGATCGCTTCTTCAATTGCCGCCACAAGCGCGTGGCCGATGCCGCCGAGCATCGCATGATAAGGCCAGCTCGTGAGATCGTATTTGCCGCCCGTTTTTAGTTTATGAACATAATGGAGCAGATATTCTTGCCCATACGCGGCATCGGTCTGCAAGCTTGCCGCAATCGCCGGGTTGAATTGCCATTTGTTTTGCTGAATGTCCTCTGCTGAAATCAAAGTATATGGCGCGGGATGCTCGCCTTGTGCATTGATCAAGAAAATAGCATGAAAAATCTGCAAGAGCAGGTGCGTATCGAGAGTCGGACAAATTTCGGTAATAATGTCAAGATTCTGATAAATAAATTTGCAGAGCCGCCGGTTATCTTCAACGGCGCCCTTTCCCGAACGTCCGCCAACAAACAATTCAAATCCAGGAATGCAAAACGTATTCTGCAAATCCACCAGCATCAAACAAATTTTGAAACGATCGGAAGCAGCGAGTGGTATGTGAAACTGTTTGGCCCATTTTTCCGCCTCCACAGCGCGCTCTTGATACGCAACTTTCCAAACTTTGCCAACTTTGTTAGGCTTGAAATGCGGCGGAATGGGCAAAGTACGGCGTGGCATTTCGAACTTCCTTGTTTGATTGAATGACGTTTTGATGAAAAAACATTAAATGCGTTGCGAGGCTTGATCCGCATCGGCAAGACGGACCAATAGTAGAATGGTTGATGTCCCCGACGGATAGATGAACCCAACTGTAAAATCTTTATCCGTTGGGCTTAATCTATCCGTTGGAGAAATTTTTTCAGGCCGGCGGTCTGGGTTACGCTGCGGCGCGAATCAACCGCAGATGATCCATGTACATGCAGTGATCTTGCACAACTTTGATGCCGTGCCTAGCGAGCTTGTGCGCCGCTTCCTGATGGCGAATGCCGGTTTGCATCCACAAAACTTTCGGCTGCAGTTTCAGAATATCATTAACGTGCATGGGCACATTCGCCGGCGCGCGAAACAGAATGACAATATCGACCGGCTCATTGATTTCGCTGAGCGACTGGAGCGTTGGGGTGCCAAAAACGGATTTATAATTTGGGTTCACGGGAATGATTTTGTAACCGCGAGAATACAAATAAGCAGGAACGCTGTGGGCGGCTTCATAAGCATGATTCTCATCTTTGATTCCGACCACAGCGATGGTACGGCTGGTTTTTAAAATCTGCCGGATGGACTCGTCGGTATCGACGAGGAAATCGTGCCAGTCCATGTTTCCTCCTTAACAAGTTAGGTAATTGAGTTCTTGCCTCGAGCGCCGTCGAGACAGTCCTATTGTCCTTGCATAAACGCCCTACAAATTAAAAGGCCTGATTGTGCGTTTTGTCCCACCAGGGCGGGCCAGGGCAAGATCAGGCCTGTAAAATTTCCACGAGATTTTTGCAGCGCCGCTTGCATGCTCAAGACGGCAAACGGCGCCATCACTGCAATTTTAGCGTGATTCCAGGACATTTTTTACTTCGCTCGGTTCTACGTCAGGTATCGAACCTTTCCCGTTCTTCCAGCCCAGCCCGCAATCCGTGCACACAGGCTGATCGGCGTCGATCAAATCGGCGCAGGCGCAGCCCTTCGCTTTGAGTAGGCAATAATCGCACGCCGGCTTGATGCAGCAGTTATATTTGCCGTCGTGCATCATGCTGGCTTTGGCGGTTTCGACATCAGCTTTGGCAATTGCAACCTGCTCTTCGGTTGGCAGCGTATCGAGCGGCGGGGAGCCGGTTTCTCTGACGCAGCCGAGCCACCACCCGCCGGCCAGAAAGAGAAACGCGGAAAAGATATTCGCAAACTTTATGGACGAACGCCGAACGTCATTCATTTTTTCTGGTTCTCATCTTTTCTTTTTTGAAACACTGCCGCTCTCCAAAAGTTCCCGCACGACCACCGCGTTGTTGCGCGCCGGATCGCTCGTGCCGTACAGCAGCGTGAGCGTGCCGTTAGCCGCGCACTGGCAAAGTTGCTCTAACGCCCGCTGCTTGTCGCGCGCCCCCAATTCTTTGAGATAATTTTCATGGTACGCCGCCCACTTGTCGAGATTGTACCCGTGCCGCCAAAGCTCGTAAGAGGGAGCGATCTCTTGCGCCCACCAATCGACGGCGGCTTGACGCGTGGAAATGCCTTCCGGCCACAAGCGGTCGACAAAAACGCGAAAGCCATCGTCGGGCGCCGGTTTATCATAAATGCTCTTGATCTTCAGCATAGCGCCTGCTTATTTAGACGATGGAAGAGCGCCGTTGGGCTTATCTGCTAACGCGAGACGCCAAACGCCACGTAATTGTAGTCGATGTAGTCCTTCCATTTGTCCGGCGTTTCGCTTTCCGGAAAGATGGCTACTGGCGGGCATTCCGGCTCACAGGCGCCGCAATCGATGCATTCTTGCGGGTGAATATAAAGCATCATTTTATAAGCCGGGTCGCCTTCTTTCAACTGAGTTTCCTCCAACTCATATATGCAATCAACCGGACAAACGTCAACACAGGCGCGATCACGGACATCGACGCAAGGCTCAGCGATAATGTAGGTCATAAGTCATCTCCTGGTGCTTGAAGTTGTAGTGTGGGATTGGATTAAAATACTCGCTAAACGGCCGCAACTTTCCGGGGCGCGCAACTCCACCGCCGGCCATGAACTTTCGATTTTCATGCCTCGGTTCTGAAACCGGGCGCCGCAAACTGCAGACGTTTCAAATATAATAAACTCATTTGTCTTACGCAACATTATTTTGTTGGAATTGTTGGCAGGCAAAAATTGTTGAAATGTTCGTGGTTTGTTCGTAGTTCGTCCGTAGTTGCGCCTTCAGGCGCTGATCTTGGAGAACCATAACACGTTAATCATTTTAATTGATGTAGCAAGCTTTTTCATTCCACAACCGGCCCTTGAAAGGGCTACCACAAACTTATGAATCGACGCCATTTTTTTGAGAAATTCGTGGGCGCGCTGTTTGGCGGCACCGCGTTGGCGTTCTTCGCGCCGGCGCTCGCCTATCTTTTTCCCAACCGCAATTTCGGCGCCACGGGCCGCGAATTTGCCGACGCCTTCGGTCAAGTGATTTCGGCTAATTCCATCCCCGAAAATGGAAATCAGATCGGCATGTTGGGCGGCAAGCCGGCGATCGTTTTGCGCAACAACGGCGAGCTCGTCGCGCTGTCGGCGGTGTGTACGCATCTCGGTTGCATTGTCACTTTCAACTCCGGCGCGAACATTTTTCAATGCCCCTGTCACGGCGGCAAATATGATCGCGACGGCAACGTCATCGCCGGCCCGCCGCCGGAGCCGCTGGAGCGGATCAATATCAAAATCGAAGATGATAAGATTGTTTTGAGTTGAGTGATTTTTTAAATGTTTGATCCCCAACTGATGAATTAAGACCAACCAATAAAAGCTATCCGTTGGTCTTAATTCATCAGTTGGGGAAAATGTTTTTTTAATTTTTCAATCGCTAAAATACTAAATGAGGAACTGATGTCATTTCGCGCTTGGTTGGCCGAACGCCTGCCCATTGAGTTCTTGACGAAATTCACCCGCGAGCAGCTTGCGGAACCGCAGCCGCGCCACGTCAGTTGGCTGCACACGTTGGGCTTCACCGCGCTTTTGCTGTTGGCGCTGCAGATCGCCACCGGCATTCTCCTGTTGTTTTATTACAAGCCGGGGGCGGCGACGGCTTACGAGAGCATCACATTCATCAGCGACAAAGTGACCTTCGGCTGGTTCTTTCGGCAATTGCACATTTGGGGCGCGAATTTCATTGTCACCGTCGTGGCGTTGCACCTCGTGCGCGTGTTCTTTTATGGCGCTTACAAAAAGCCGCGCGAGCTGACGTGGATGGTCGGCGCCGGTTTGTTTTTAGTGACATTGGGATTTGCTTTCACCGGCTATTTGTTGCCGTGGGATCAGCTCGCGTTTTGGGGCACGACGGTCGGCACGGACTCGACGAAAGAAGTGCCGCTCATCGGCAAATTTTTGCTCACGTTTTTGCGCGGCGGCGAGAATGTCACCGACATCACATTGACCCGCTTTTTTGCGATTCACGTGGCGTTGTTGCCGGCGGCGCTGCTCTTGCTCATTGGGTTGCATCTGTTCTTGATCCGCTACCATCACATTTCCCCGCTCAATCCCGCCTTGCGGGACGAGCCTGAGCCTTCGCATAATCCCCAATTCGTCGACCAAGCGCGGCCGTATTTTCCGGATCATTTCAAAAAAGAGTTGCTCGTTTCCTACGGCGTGCTCATCGCGTTGGTGATTACGGCCATCACGGTACACATGCCGCTGGGCAGGCCGGCGAACCCGATGGTGACGCCACCGGGCATCAAACCCGAATGGTATTTTCTGCCGATTTATCAGAGCTTGAAATACGTGCCGGGTTGGCTCGGCGTGCTCGGCAACGGCGCGTTCATATTGCTGCTCGTCTTGCTGCCGCTGCTCGACCGCTCGCCGGAGCGCCATCCCAAACGTCGCAAATTCATGACCACGCTCGGCATTCTCATCATCATTGGCACCATTGGTATGGGCTGGCTCGGTTATGTTTCCGAAACCACGTGGCGCATTCTCGGCAAGCGCGTGCATTTTGATATCAAAGGCATCCCGCAGGTTTTGGAAGAAGGGGAAAGGCCGAAACAAGATTGAACAACGGATTTGACAAACATCACGAAATAAAAATCTAAGGCAAATTGTAACTGTTCAGCTCACACTTTCACAAAAACAAAAGCTGTAAGCGGATAAAGCAGATTGAGCGGATATTGATTCTGACAAACAAACTCCTGAAATCCGCTTTATCCGTTCAATCCGCTTACAAAAATAATAGCTGAGATAGTTACGGCAAATTTGTCAATCATAAACGCCATCTCGATTTGCAATTTCTTTGTCAACCTCCCCAATGGTGTAGGATATAGATTGTCACCGAGTTTGTACCAACTTTTCCATCTCTTCCCAAGATGTTCCTTTGCCTTCCTCTAAGTTCTTTGCCGCTTGCAAAATCTTATTAACGGAACTTGGTGCTGCACACTCTTCGAAAGTCGCAAACCAATCTCCGATAATTTCGTGAACTTTGGGCAAGCTGTTTTCACGAAGCGCTTGAACAAGCTTGGGCAAGGCTTCTCTGGCAAAAGAAACGAGAAGCTCGTCGTCTATTTTAGCAAGCAGCTTTTTTGCCTCGTCAACGCTTGGAAGGTCAAGATCATCATGAGTTGGCAGGCCGCTCTCGCCATCGTTGCGCGTAGTGTTTCGAGGAAAAAGATTGGCGACCTGTGTTGGCGCCAGTGCATCTATCATTTTGTGCCTCGCAATTGGATGGGTCTAAACTTTTTTTGAGTCACCCCAATTTTAGTAAAAACTTCGGATAACGAAAATATAAGCATGTCGATGAAGAAAGTCAAGAAAAAGCTCAAAAAACCTCTTGCCTTTCTCTTCCTCTTTGTGTAATTTCAAGCGGTGCTATTCTTTGCAATATATCTTTGCGCGAGGCGGCAATCTGAGGCTTCGCTTGCAAACGTATATTTTTAAACGTACTTTGAGAAAAGTGGAAGTCTAAAAGCATTGGCCAAGGCCCGCGCAATCGGAGCATGCCCAACCCCGCCAGGGCCGGAAGGCAGCAACGGTAAGCGTTGTGATGATGTGCCGCGGGGAACCTTGGCCAATTTAAATTTCAATTTCGTAGTCCCCGCCCCTTGTCCCGCCCCGTCTCCTTAGCTTTATATGGAAGCGGGACGGGGTGGGCGGCTGTCCCTACATTTCACGAATGCTTCCTCCCGATAGTGCCCCACAAGGGGGCAGGACTACCCAGGTTTAAATTTGAAACAAACGGAATGAGCTACCTCGTACTGGCCCGCAAGTGGCGGCCGCGACAATTCTCCGAAGTGGTGGCGCAAGAGCATGTCACCCGCACGCTGGAAAACGCGATCACGCAAAACCGGCTCGCCTCCGCTTATCTTTTTACCGGGCCGCGCGGCGTCGGCAAAACCACCATGGCGCGCCTGCTGGCCAAAGCCGTCAATTGCGAAAAAGGGCCGACGATCACGCCGTGTGACGCTTGCTCGACCTGCGTTGAAATTGCCGAAGGCCGCAGCCTCGATGTGCTGGAAATCGACGGCGCTTCCAATCGCGGCATCGACGAGGTGCGCAACCTGCGCGAAAATGCCCGCTACACGCCGGCCAAAGGCAAGCGCAAAATCTACATCATCGACGAAGTTCACATGCTCACCGAGCCGGCGTTCAACGCGCTGCTCAAAACGCTCGAAGAGCCGCCGCCGCACGTGCTCTTTATTTTCGCCACGACCGAAGTACACAAAGTTCCGGCCACGATTCTCTCCCGCTGCCAGCGTTTCGATTTTCGCCGCGTGCCGTTGCCGGAAATCGTCGGGCAATTGCGCAACATCTGCCAAAAAGAAAGCGTACAGATTGACGAAACCTCGCTCGCGCTCATTGCCAAAAAAGCCGAGGGCAGCATGCGCGACAGCCAGAGCCTATTGGATCAAGTCATCGCCTATTGCGGCCAGCAGGTGAAAGCGGAAGACGTCGCGCAGCTTTTCGGCATCATCGATCAAGAGATTTTTTTCGCCTGCACCGACGCCATGGTCAGGCAGGATGTTGCCAAAGGCCTGGCGCTGAGCGAGCAAATTTATACGACCGGCTATCATCTCGGCGAATTTCTCGAACGGCTTTCAGAGCATTTGAGCAACATATTAATGACGCGCGTGACCAACAGCACCGTGCATCTTTTCGGCCTCGACGGCTACCTCGAGCGCTACAAACAGGCGGCGGCGCAATTTTCGGAAATCGAGGTCTTGCGTTGCGTGCAGATGATCACTGACACGCAGCTCAAGCTCAGCCGCATCTCCAACCCGCGCGTTCTGCTCGAGATGCTGCTGTTGAAAATGATTCAACTCTCGCCCGCGTCTGCCATGTCCGAGGGCGCGGCCAAGCCGGAGCCGGGCGTTCGAGCCGAGAACCGCGATGACGGATTAAAAAAAAAGCCGCAGCCGTTTATAAATGATATCGAGGCGCCGGCAGTTTCGGCAAATCCAGCCGACGCGGGCGTTGCGGTGATTCCAGAGATTTCACCGGCGCAGAAAAACGAGGGCCGGAGTGCGGAGAACGAAAAACGCGCCACACCCGACGCCACACGTCCGGCGCGCGGCAGTCTGTTCGATCTCGGCGCGTTGCCGTCCATCCAAAAAGTGCCGGTTTTGCAGGCCAAGGAGGCGGCGCTTCCGAAACTGACAAATGTGGCCGATGCGCAAGCGGCGCTCGAAAAAATTCAGCAGCGCTGGCAGCACATTCTCGAGCAAGTCAAAACCCAGCGCATCTCGCTCGGCGCTTTTTTGGAGTTGGGCGTGCCCACGAGCTTGACGGACGGCACGCTGGAAATTTGTTTCGACCAGGGCAGCGGTTTTCAGATCAACTCGGTCAACAATCAGAAAACTTTTATTCAACAAATTATCACGGCCGAGACCGGCTATCGCGTGCGCCTGGTTTGCCGGAAGGACGAAAGCAATACGCTGCACGAGCAGCGCGCGCACATACAAAAGCTGTCGGCGCAAAGTTTAACCGCGCCGGCATATACAGCCGCAAGTGTTTCCGCCGCGGTGCCGCCAAACGATGCCGCGGTTACCGATGCCAGTGAGCGGGTTGGCGCTCCGGTGAATGGGGCCGCCAAAAATTCCAACGGCGAGCCGCAGCATCATCAGCCCGCAGCCGCGCCGGCAACGTTGAATGAGCTTTACCAAGCTTTTCCAGCGGCCAAAAAGTTGGTCGAAGCGTTGGATGGCGAGTTGATATGATCCTTGAAAGCTATAGAAGTTTGCAAAAATAATTTGATGAACATGTTAATACGGAGGATGACAACATGAGCCGTGTCGGCCTGTCCGATATGTTGAAGCAAGCCCAAAAACTGCAAGAGCAATTTCAGCAGGCGCAGGAGGGCCTGATCAATCTGCGCGCCGAAGGTTCTGCCGGCGGCGGCATGGTAACTGCCATCGCCAATGGCAAACAGGAAATTCTGCAACTGCGCATCGACAAGCAGGCGGTCGATCCGAATGATCTCGAGTTGTTGGAAGATTTGGTCGTCGCCGCGGTCAATCAAGCCTTGTCGAAAGCGCAGGAGCTGGCAAGCGCAGAGATGAGCAAGGCCGCCGGCAGCGTGCTATCCAGTTTGCCCGGCAATTTGAAAATTCCCGGAACCGAATCGTAGCCCCTACGGGCGCAGCCAGCCGGTTGGGCTGGAAGGGGCTGACCTGATTGGCAAGTCGCGATGCTTTATTCTTCGAACGCCGTTGAAGCCGCCATCGAGGCGTTGAGCAAATTGCCTGGGATCGGACGCAAGTCGGCGCAACGCCTGGTGTTTTTTCTGCTCAAAGTTCCGCGTCCCGAAGTCGAAACTTTGGCAGCGGCGTTGGTGGCCTTAAAAGAAAAAGTCCGCCATTGCTCGCGCTGTTTCAATATTACCGAAGCCGACCCGTGTCCGATTTGCACCAATCCGCAGCGTGATAGCCGCACGATCTGCGTGGTCGAAGAGGCCAACGACGTTTTGGCGCTCGAGAAGACCGGCGAGTATCACGGTTTGTATCACGTGCTGGGCGGCGCGCTCTCGCCGTTGGACGGCATCGGGCCGGAGAATTTGAAAGTGCGGGAATTGATGCTGCGGCTGCAAAACGGTGTTGCGGAAATCATTCTCGCCACGAACCCCACAGCCGAGGGCGAGGCTACCGCGATTTATCTGGCCAATCTGATTCGCCCGCTCGGCCCGCGCCTCAGCCGCATTGCGCGCGGCATCCCGGTCGGCGGTGATTTGGAATATGCCGACGAGATTACGCTCACACGCGCGCTCGAGGGACGCGTGCAATGGTAAGGAAAATTTATTCAGCTTTTATGTAAAGTCGCTTCGTTGCTAAAAAGTAAAAACTCCAACGCATGAAAAGCGCCCAATGAATTTTTTATCCGTTGGTCTTAATTCATCAGTTGGGCCGGGTTTTGGGGCCGCGTTTGGACAAAATCATTCTATCGCTCTCGTATGCATCATGAGCTTTCCAAATCAACTCACAGTTCTGCGGATCGCGCTGACCCCGGTGCTGGTTTTTTTGTTGTCACGTGAGGGGCTCTCCTACCGTTACGCCTCCTTCGCGGTATTTCTGCTGGCCTCGCTGACGGACTGGTATGACGGCTATGCGGCGCGCAAATTCGGGCGCGTGACGGCGTGGGGAAAATTCCTCGACCCGCTTGCCGACAAAGTGCTCGTTCTGACCATGTTTTTTGTTTTCATGTCGCTGGGCCTCGTTCGCGGTTGGATGGTGGTTGCCATCACGGCCCGCGACGTTCTCATCACCGGCCTGCGCAGCTACGCCGAGTGGAAACGGCAGCCGATCGTGACCAGCATGTCAGCGAAATGGAAAACCTTCAGCCAGATGACCGCGATTTATTTGATTTTGCTCTATCTGGTTGTTCTCGCGCACGCCGCGGCGGCAGACTCCAGTCCGGGATGGGTGATGTGGCTCGTGGAAAGAAAGGCAATCGACAAAATGATGTTTGCCGTCACCCTTTTGACGCTGGCGACCGGCGTGCAGTATATTTTTGAGAATTGGCGGCACGTGCGCAATTTGATGCTCGCGTTCTATCGCGTTTTCGATCCGGGGAATCTGGCGAAATGAGGCCGTCTCTCCAGGCCAATCTTCTTCCTCGACTGATTGCGACGATTGGCTTTATCGGATATTCTCCGCTTGCACCTGGCACCCTGGGGAGCTTGGCCGCTGCCCTTGTATTTCTCCTCTTTCCTTCGTATCTTTCAGCATGGTTTTGGATGGCGGGATTGGCGCTCTTGTTCATTGTCGCCGTGTGGTCGGCGCAACAGATGGCCGATGCAGCAGCTCAACGCGCCGAGTCCGGCAAAGTCGATCCACAAGAAGTGGTGATAGATGAAGCGATGGGCATGGCGGTGACGCTGGCGTTTTTGCCGTTATCGTTGCAAACCATCGGCATTGGTTTTTTGTTCTTTCGGATTTTGGACATTATCAAGCCTTTTCCGGCGCGACGCTCGGAAAAACTATCCGGCGGCTGGGGCATTGTGATGGATGACGTGATCGCGGGAATTTATGCGAATGTGGGGTTGAGGATAATTTTGAGTTTCTGGCCATCAATTTGGAGTTGAATATGTTTCCACCAACTCAAGAAAAGAGTACAACGAGAATAGTACCAGTTGAAACTGGCTACAAAATCCAAATTCCTCTCGAATGGGCAGTAGAGTTTGGTTTGGAAAGTTCTGTTGCGGCTGAGAAAACAGCAACAGGTATTTGGGTGCGCCCATGTCGCACATTGACTTGGGATGAGGTTTTCGCTAATAAGCTTTCAATTGGAAAACAATCATTGGCGAAGGATTTGTCTGAATTGAGTGGAGATGACCTCCTCTTTTAGTCAAAAAGTCGAACGTGGGCTCGATACAATGCTCATCGTTTACGGTCTCATTGACGGCCATCCTGCTTCTACTGTTTGCGAACAATTCATTCGCAAACAGTGCAGGATTTTTGGTCACAGACTGGCGGAGGAAGTCACCTGCCGTAAGGAGACTCATGCTGGGGTTGCTTGAAAAGCCAACGATCGAAGAAATCCTCCAACAAAAAGAAGGCCAGTTCTTCGATCGCAAGAGTGCTCGAATCGAGCCGCGCGACTTGGCGAATCACTTGGTTGCTTTTGCCAATGCCGATGGTGGCTTTATCGTCGTCGGCATTGAAGACGATCACAAGATTACCGGACTCAATGATTATCCAACAAAGCTCAACGCTTTTCTGCAGGCGCCATGGGATTTGTGCGTTCCTGCTGTGATGACAGAGCACAAATTCATTGATTGCATCAATATTCACGGTCAAGCCGATAAAGTTCTCTTGTTTGAAATTCTGCAAAGCGGGAAACTGCATGCCAATACCAAAGACGAAGTTTACCTGCGTCTCGGTGATAAAAGCCGCAAGCTCACATTTGAAGAGCGCATGCAGTTGGCGTATGATCGGGGCGAGGCCTCGTGGGATAGTGTGCCGGTGCCGGAGTTTGAGCTTGACGAGTTGGACACGGAATTGCTCGAGCGCTACCGCAGCATGATTGGAACTTCGTTGGATGCACATAGGCTGTTGCTGGCCCGCCGTCTCGCCCAGCAAAAGGACGGCAAACTTGTTTTGAACCGTGCAGGTGTTTTGCTCTTTGCCAAAAATCCTTGCTTCTGGTTCCCGCGCGCCAATCTCAGATTGTTGCGATATGAAGGCACGACGGCGGAGACTGGACCGCGAATGAACCTGACGAAAGATATTCGTTTGGAACTGCCGTTGCCGAAATTGTTGGACGAGGCTTTTCGCATCATCGGCACGCAGTTGCGCGAGTTCACTCGTTTGGTCAAAGGCGGCAAGTTCGCAACCACGCCGGAATACCCTGAGTTCGCCTGGCAGGAAGCGATTGCCAACGCCGTCATTCATCGCGCTTACAACATTACCGGTACGGACATTCACGTCAAAGTTTTCGACGATCGTGTGGAGGTGGAAAGCCCCGGCAAGCTGCCCGGATTGGTGCGGGTTCACAACATGCGCCGGATTCATTTTTCACGCAATCCGCTCATTGCACGCATCATGACGGACATGGAGTACATGCGAGACTTGGGCGAAGGAGTGGATCGAATGATTTTAGAAATGGAAAAGCTTGGGTTGGAGCCGCCGGTTTTTGAAGAGTATGCTTTCATGATGCGAGCGACTTTGCGAAACAATCTGGAGAAGCGCGGTTTGAAACTACCAGCTCGCGCCGAAGTTACAGATGACTTAGCAGAATTGAACCAGCGTCAACTCGCACTTCTGGCTTATTTACGGGAGAATGAATCGGTGAGCCGAGTTGAATATGAGCAGATGTTTGGGGTAAGCGGAAAAACTGCTTTCCGCGATTTTCAAAAATTAATTAACAAAGGTTTCATTAAAATGATTGGTGATTCCAAGTTAACCCGATACAAATTGTTTAGCGGGCAAAAATAAGCTTTCGGTGACATTGCTAGGACATTGCTAGGACATTCCAGGGACATCCTTAGCAAGGATCAGTATGGCTGTGGATTTTTGGTGAACGCAAGTTCTTGTTTCGTTTTTTTCAGGCCATTCTCAGGGTCATATCGGGGAAGTATCAGTATTCAGTATAGTGTGGTGAATGAAAGCTCTATTTGATAAATTGGCATCTAAGAAATAACCCTTTAGCTTAAATTTCATGACCGCAGAAATCATCTCCATCGGTGACGAGTTGCTTATCGGCCAAGTCGTAAACACCAACGCCGCGTGGATGAGCCGCCAGCTCAATTTGGCCGACGTGCAAGTGAGGCACATGAGCGCCGTTGGCGACAACGCCGAGGATATTCGCCAAAGTCTCGACTTGGCGCTTTCCCGCACCGAGGTGGTTCTGCTCACCGGCGGCTTGGGGCCGACGCACGACGACATCACCAAGAAAGTCGTCGCCGGGTATTTTGATTCCGCCGAGCTGGTGATGGATGAAAAGGTGCTCGCGCATATTCGAGCGCTCTTTCAACGCCGCAATCTGCGCATGACGCCGGTCAACGAAGCGCAAGCGCTGGTGCCGAAAAAGGCGACGGTCTTGTGGAATGATTACGGCACTGCCCCCGGGTTGTTGTTCGAGCGCAACGGCCGCTATTGCGTGGTCTTGCCCGGTGTTCCGGCAGAAATGCAGCACCTCATGAACGAGCGCGTGTTGCCGTTCGTAAAGAGCAAAAATAAAAACGCAACAATTCGACATCGGACGATTCGAACCTTCGGCGTCGCCGAGTCGCACCTCTTTGAAAAATTGTCGCCGATTGCCGAGCTGGAGAAATTCGGCAAAATCGCTTTTCTGCCCCATTACGCCGCCGTCGATGTGCGCATCTCGGTTTATAGCGATGATGCCCGAGACGCCGAAGCGCGCATTCGCGCCGCCGAGGAATATATTCTCGCGCGCGCCGGTGAACACGTTTTTGGTTTTGAAAACGACACCATCGAAGCGGCTATCGGCCGTCTACTTATCGAGAAGAAAGCAACGCTGGCTGTCGCCGAATCTTGCACCGGCGGGCTGGTGGCGCACCGCCTCACCAATATCTCGGGCAGCTCGCAATATTTCGATCGCGGCATCGTCACCTACAGCAACGCCGCCAAAGTGCAAATGCTCGACGTCCCCGAAGAAATTTTGCAGCAGCACGGTGCGGTGAGCGAAGAGTGCGCCAAGGCCATGGCCGACGGGATTCGACGTGTGAGCGGCACAACTTACGGCATTGCCACCACCGGCATTGCCGGCCCAACCGGCGGCAGCGAAGAAAAACCGGTCGGACTCGTATGGGTCGGCGTCGCCACGCCGGATCGCGTCTTCGCGCAAAAAGCGCTTTTCGCTAAAGATCGTTTAGTCAATAAAGAACGCTTTAGTCAAATGGCGCTCAATTTGTTATATCGGGAGTTGAAATGAAACTTCAAGAGCTTACCCCCATGCTTTACACAGCGAACCTCAAGGAATCCGTGGAGTTCTATACAACGGTTCTTGGTTTCAAATGCGAGGCGATGAGCGACGATTGGGGCTGGGCTTCGGTCAAACGGGACGGCGTGGCGATCATGTTGGCGCTGCCTAATGCGCATATACCTTTTGACAAACCGACTTTTACGGGTTCGCTGTATCTTTATGCAGACGATGTGGACGCCTTGTGGCAGCATTTGAAGGACAAAGCCAAGATTTGCTATCCCATCGAGAACTTCGAGTATGGCATGCGAGAATTTGCCATCTACGATAATAACGGTTACTTGCTACAATTCGGACAAGAGATTCCTGAGCATTGAGCAAGCCATACTCTGGAAGTATTGGAGAAAATAACAATGAATTAAATAAGGGGAGGGTATTGCAGATGGAAACACTCCGTACTTTCATCGCGTTGGACATGCCGCCGGAAATCAAAGCGGCGTTGGAGAAATATGTGCAGCCGCTCAAGTCTTTGCGCGGCCGCGTCAGTTGGGTGAAACCGCAAAACTTGCACCTGACGCTGAAATTTCTCGGCGACACGCCAGCGGATCGTATTGACGACATTGCGGCAGCACTGCAAGAAGCGGCTTCATTAGCCGCGCCGTTTTGGGCGGCGGTATCGGGCAGCGGCGTTTTTCCGAATGACGAACACCCGCGCGTGCTGTGGGTCGGCATCGACGAGAAAAGCGGAACATTGCTGAAATTGGCGCAAGCCATCGACACGCGGATGCAACAATTCGGTTTCGCAAAAGAGAAGCGTTTTTTTGCTCCGCATCTGACGATTGGCCGCGCCAAAGACGCCCGCATCGCCGAGATCGTTTGTGCACTCAAAGAAAAGCCTTTTGCAGCGATGCCGGCGCAGTTCCACGAAATCATTTTCATGAAGAGCGAGCTGCATCCGGCGGGTTCGATTTACACGCCGCTACGCAAGCTAAAGTTAGGAAAAGTTGATCTTTAAAAATTTCACCAGCGGGTAGATTAAGGCCAACGGATAAAAATCCCGCTTCGCGGGACTGGTCTTAATCTATCCGTTGGGGCTCTAAAACCTTTTGACACAAACAAAATCCGAGGGAGGAAAAATGAGCAACGAAAGAGATGAAAAACTGAAAGCGCTCGATCTGGCTATTAGCCAAATCGACCGCCAATACGGCAAAGGTTCCATCATGCGGCTCGGCGATGACCGCGCCAGGCTAGCAATTGACGTCATTCCCACCGGCGCGATTTCGTTGGATGCGGCGCTTGGCGTCGGCGGCGTGCCGCGCGGCCGGACCGTGGAAATTTTTGGCCCGGAATCGAGCGGCAAAACCACGCTGGCGCTGACCATCACCGCGCAAGCGCAAAAACTCGGCGGGCTCGCGGCTTTTATCGATGCCGAGCACGCGCTGGATTCGGTGTACGCCAAAAAACTCGGCGTCGATACGGACAATCTCATCATCTCTCAACCTGACACCGGCGAACAGGCGCTGGAGATCACCGAGACGCTCGTGCGCAGCGGCGCGCTGGATGTCATCGTCATCGACTCGGTGGCGGCGCTGGTGCCCAAAGCCGAAATCGAAGGCGAGATGGGTGACGCGCAAATGGGCTTGCAGGCGCGGCTGATGAGCCAGGCCATGCGAAAATTGACCGGCGTCATCAGCAAATCGAACGTCTGTGTTATATTTATAAACCAAATCCGCGAAAAGATCGGCGTGATGTTCGGCAATCCTGAAACCACCACCGGCGGCCGCGCGTTGAAATTTTATGCCTCGGTGCGCCTCGATATTCGCCGCATCGCCTCTGTCAAGGACGGCGATACATTCACCGGCAATCGCACGAAAGTCAAAGTGGTGAAGAACAAAGTGGCGCCGCCGTTCAAAGAAGCCGAGTTCGACATCATGTACGGCAGCGGCATTTCTACCGAAGGCGATCTCGCCGACATGGCCATCGAGCTGGGCATGATCGAAAAGAGCGGCACCTGGTTCACCCTCGGCCAGGAGCGCATGCAAGGCCGCGAAAATCTCAAGCGCTTTCTCATTGAAAATCCCGAGGTGATGAAAGACCTCGACCTGCGGGTGCGCAAAGCGGTGGGGTTGATCAAAGACAATGAAAAACCGGAGGAAAGTGCCCCCGCCAAAGAGCCGGTGAAAGAAACGAAGTCTTCTCGCGCCGCCGCGAAGAGTTGATTCAGTTTTACATGTCATTCTGAAAGAATCTTTTTTCAGTCTACATCGGAATTAACTTTCTCACATCGTACCGGAATTTAAAAAGATTCCTACGGAATGACATGGAAGTTTTTTAAACGAGCAGGCGATTGCACTCATGTCAGCCAAAGAGCCGCGAGAGGCGCTATTCGACGAAACTGTATCGCTGGACCCGCAGCAGCAACTGCGAGCGGCGCTGGCGAAAGCGTATCGCCTTCTCGCCGTGCGCGCGCGCAGCGAGAAAGAGCTTCGCGATGCGCTCGCCCGCGCCAAATTTGCCGAAGCGATCATCGCCGCGGCTGTTGCAGACTGCAAGCAGCAGCGCTTCATCGACGACGCCAATTTCGCGCGGCAATTCATCCAAAGCCGGCTGCGCAACCGTCCGATGGGCCGCCAGCGCTTGGCGATTGAGTTGCGGCAAAAGGGCGTTGATGCAGAAATCATCAACACGGCGCTCGACGAATTTTTCTCGGAGGAAAATCAAATAACGCTTGCGGATCAACTTGCAGAAAAGCAGCGCAAGCGCCTGGCGAATCTGCCGCCGCCCAAAGCACGGCAACGCCTCGCCGACTTTCTCCGCCGGCGAGGGTTTGATTGGGAGACGATTCAGGGGACGAGTTTTTGGAAAGAGTTATTGATGGATACCGATTGATTGAACGCTTTTCGGAACAATCGACGTGAGCAAGCACGAAAAACTGCTGACTCAAATATTACACGGCAAGTCGGATGCAAACATCCAATTTGATGATTTGTGTCACTTGTTACGTCGATTGGGATTTGAAGAGCGAGTGCGCAGCAGCCATCACATTTTTAGAAAAGATGGCGTAGAGGAAAGAATCAATTTGCAACGTGATGGCAGCAAAGCCAAAGTTTATCAAGTTCGCCAGGTGCGAGCCATCATTTTGAGATACAAGCTTGGAGATGAAGCCTGATGCCTAAATACGAAATCATTCTTTACTGGAGTGACGAGGATCAAGTCTTTGTCGCTGAAGTGCCGGAGTTGCCAGGGTGCATGGCTCACGGTAAAACACAAGAAGTAGCGCTAACGAGCGCCAAGAAGGCGATTCGTTTGTGGATTGATACCGCCAGAGAATTTGGCGACCCGATTCCAGCGCCCAAGGGACGTCGTCTCATGTTGGCTTAGAAAAACATTGAATTTGTCTCCATCAAAAGCACGCCAATGCCTCGCCGACTTTCTCCGCCGCCGCGGGTTTGATTTGGAGACGATTCAGGGGACGAGACTTTGGAAAGAGTTGGAAGAGATGATATGATGGCACAAGTTTTTAAAGATAAGGAATCAATTATGCAAACCGTTGTCTTCGAGAGTAAATTGCTTCCGGATGGGCATCTGTATTGCCCCGAGGAATTCGTGCAAAAGAAGAACGTTCGTTTTAAGGTTGTTGTAACCTTGGGGGAAACCTATCCTGAAGCAGCAGATCGCGACCTTGAGCAATCAGCCATTCACGACGTTTCCGATGATTTCCTGACTGCTGAAGAATTGAGTTACTATCTCAATCTAAAAGAATTATGAAAGACTCGTTGCTCAAAATGAAACAAGTTAGCTCGTTCGACAAGGGAAGATTTATCAAGCTTATTGGGACCGTTGACGAAGCTACCATGAAGCGTGTCAAGAAAAACATCAAACTTTATTTGATTTAGGAACTTAAGTTCAGCAGTGCCTGAATTTTCAGCACCATCGCGGGTTCGATTGGGAGACGATTCAGGGGACAAAACTTTGGAAAGATTTGGAGGAAACATAAAATGACACAAGTTCTCACAGAGCGCTTGACTAAACGCGCCCAGCAACTCGATGATGCACAAGCGGAAAAAGCTTTAGCCTTTATCGAGTTTTTATTGGCGCAGGATCGTTTCGAGAAAGAACGCTACGAGTGGCACATGGCTTCAGAAGAAGCCTTTGCTCGTGTTTGGGACAATGAGCACGATGCCATTTATGACAATTGGAGGGAGTTATATGGCGTTTCGAACTCATGACGTGTGGCTGGTGAATTTTCCATTTAGTGATTTGAACACGACCAGGGCTCGGCCAGCCGTGGTGGTGCGCAGCGATATCTATCATCAATCGGTTAATGAATTGAAAAAGCTGTGAAAAAAACTAAGGAGGCTTGCAAGATGCCAATGAGTATCGAACAAATAACCCTTGAGTTATTGGGCTTGCCAGTTCAGTATCGCGCGCTTTTAGCTGAAAAGCTTATTGCCAGCTTGGATGAAAAAGTTGTGCCCGACAATGAAGCTCTTTGGATAAAGGAAGCGGAAAGACGTTTCAAAGAAATTCAAGATGGTACGGCGGTTTGCAGGCCGGCAGAAGATGTACTGCGTGATGCACGCGAAAGGGTATAATGAAAATGGCGATATTTAAAAAAATTTAAAAAGGATTTTTGATCCCCAATGATTCATTAAGAGCAAAGAAGCTTAACGAGTCCGGCACGTTAAAAGCTCGTTCGGAGGGAGCATGGCAAAACCACGCACAACTCATCCTGAAAACCGAAAGGAAGTTTATAAATTCTGGCTCGGTTTTTTTGAAAAGATTACCGTGTTGGTTTTCGCGGTCGTTATCTTACCAACTTTTCTCGGCCAATTGCAATACTATCCTGCATTGGTGATTGTCTGGACGAGCATTATTGTTGTTTTGATTGCAGCGATGATTTTTCTCAGCCACAAGCTGTGGTATTTGCCGAAAGACAAACAAAAGTCAAGTGAGGAGAAAAACTCATGATCAGCCAAATTGCTTTTACGATTATGCTCGCCGTTGTAGCGCTTGCCGCCATTTATATCGTTTGGTGGACGAATAAACAGGAACGCAAGGAAGAGCAACAGCGTTAAACTTAAATTCAATACAGGAAGTCAACATGAAGTCATCCGAAGTACGCCAATCTTTTCTCGATTTTTTCAAAAGCAAGGGACACACCATCGTCCCATCGGCGCCGGTGGTGCCGCTCGATGATCCGACGCTGCTGTTCACCAACGCCGGCATGAACCAGTTCAAAAATATTTTTCTCGGCTTGGAGAAGCGGAATTACGTCCGCGCGGTGGATACGCAAAAGTGCATTCGCGCCAGCGGCAAGCACAACGATCTTGAAGACGTCGGGTTCGACACCTATCATCACACGTTTTTCGAGATGCTCGGCAACTGGTCGTTCGGAGATTATTACAAAGCCGAGGCCATTGAATGGGCATGGGAGCTGCTCACCAAGGTTTGGGGCTTGTCCAAAGACCGCATCTACGCCACGGTTTATCGCACCGATGAGGAAGCGGAAAAACTTTGGAAAAAGATCGCCGGCCTGCCCGGCGAGCGCGTGCAGCGTTTTGATGAGAAAGATAATTTCTGGGAAATGGGCGAGACCGGCCCTTGCGGCCCGTGCTCGGAAATTCACATCGATCTCACGCCCGACAAATCCGGCAGCAAGCTCGTCAATGCCGGCGACCCGCGCGTGATGGAAATTTGGAATCTCGTTTTTATTCAATACAACCGCGAAGCGGATCGCTCGCTCAAAGAATTGCCGGCCAAGCACGTCGATACCGGCATGGGCTTCGAGCGCGTGCTGGCGGTGCTGAGCAACAAACGCTCGAATTACGACACCGATTTGTTCACGCCGATCATCGCGAAAATCAGCGAGCTGAGCGGCAAAGGTTATGACTTCGAGAACGGCGTCGGGCATCGCGCGATTTCCGATCATTTGCGCTGTCTCTCATTTGCGATTGCCGACGGCGCATTGCCCTCGAACGAAGGCCGCGGCTATGTGTTGCGCCGCATTCTCCGCCGCGCCGCGCGTTTTGGCCGCAAGCTCGGTTTTCAAGAGCCATTCTTCTACAAGCTCGTGCCGGTGCTGGTGGATATCATGGGCGAGGCGTTTCCGGAATTGAAGGAGAAGCATCAGTACGTCTCGCTCGTCATCAAAGCCGAAGAAGAGAGTTTCAACAACACGCTCGATCGCGGCCTCGAAATCTTCGAGAAAATCGTGACCAATGTACGCAGCGAGAAAGCCACGATCATTCCCGGCGAAGACGCCTTTCGCCTTTACGACACCTATGGTTTTCCCATCGACCTCACGCAACTGATGGCGCGCGAACGCGGCCTGACGGTCGACGAAGCGGGTTTCAATAGCGCGATGGAGGAGCAGCGTGCGCGTGCTCGCGCCGCCGGCAAATGGGTGTACGAAGTCGATTTCAAGCCGGAAGAATGGCGGCAGCTCACCAAAGGCAACGAGTCGCGCTTCGTCGGCTACAACGATTATGAAATTCAAAGTGAGATTCGGCGCGTGCATGTTGACGGCGACCGTGTTTTGCTCACCTTGGCGGATACGCCGTTCTACGCCGAATCCGGTGGGCAGGTCGGCGATGGCGGACGGATCGAAGGCGATGGTTTTGCGATTGAAATTGTCGATGTGCAAAAAGCTGGCTCACATGTCGTCCACGTTGGCAAGCTCATCAGCGGCAAGATTGAATCTCCGAAGATTGTCGCGAAGATCGACGCCGCAAGAAGATTGGCAACGGCGCGGCATCATACTGCCACGCATTTGCTCCACAAGGCGCTGCGCGATTCCGTCGGCACCCACGTCACGCAAGCCGGCTCGCTCGTGGCGCCGGACCGTTTGCGCTTCGACGTGACGCATTTCCAGAAGATCGAACCGGCGCAGCTCGAAGACATCGAAGGCGCAGTCAATGAGCACATTCGCCAGGATTTGGAAATTGAAACTTTTCAAATGCCATACACCGAGGCGCGCAAGCTCGGGGCCATGGCGATTTTTGAAGAGAAGTATGGCGACGTCGTGCGCGTGGTGAAGATCGGCGACTACTCGCTGGAATTGTGCGGCGGCACGCATCTGCATCACACCGGCGAAGCGGGTATGTTTGCTTTGATAGGCGAGTCCTCGGCGGCGGCAGGCATTCGCCGAATCGAGGCGCTTGCCGGTAAAATGTCAGAGGGCTTGTTGCGCGCCGAACGGCGCATTGCCGACGAGCTGCGTGCAATATTGAATTGCGGCCGCGATGAATTGCCGGCAAAGGTTCGGGAGCTGATCGACAACCGCAAGCAGCTCGAGCGCGAGATTCGCGAGCTGCGGCTCAAAATGGCCAAACAAGAAATCGTCGAGCTGGCCAATCGCGCTGTCTCGCTCAACGGCCTGCGCGTGGTTTCTGCAAAAGTTGAAGCTGCAAACGTAGATGATTTGCGCACGATGAGCGACACGCTGCGCGATCGTCTCGGCAGCGGCGTCGGCGTGCTCGCCGCGGTTCTCGACGGCAAGATCAATTTTGTCTGCGTGGTGACGGACGATTTGATCAAGCAAAAGAATTTGAAGGCCGGCGACATCGTCAAAAAAGTTGCGGCAGTCGTTGGCGGCTCCGGCGGCGGCCGCCCGCATCAAGCGCTCGCCGGCGGCAAGGACGTTCAGCGCCTCAATGAAGCGTTGCGGCAAGTGACTGACATCGTTCAGGAGATGACCAATAGACATTAAGACCTCACAACCTCCGGCCCAGGCGTGGGGAAGTGTCTTGGATTACTTGCTGCAGGCTCGCGCCCAGCGCGGCGCCGGCTATTTGGTGTTGATCGATCCGGACAAGTGGGAGTTGAAACAACTGCCGGACATCGCTTCAGCCGCCAGTGAGAACGGCGCCGATGCCATTCTCATCGGTGGCAGTTTGTTGTTGACCTCGAGTTTTGACGAAATTGTAAAAACGATCAAAAAGGCGGCCAATATTCCCTGCCTCATTTTTCCCGGCAGCAACATTCAGATTTCGCGCCATGCCGATGCGATTCTTTTTCTCTCGTTAATCAGCGGCCGCAATCCCGATTACTTGATTGGCGTGCAAGTGATGGCGGCGCCGATCATCCGGCTGCTCGGCCTCGAGCCGATTCCGACCGGCTACATGCTCATCGAATCCGGCCGTGTCACCTCCGCCGAATTTATGAGCAACTCCCGGCCGATCCCGCGCCAAAAAAATGACATCGCGCAAGCTACCGCATTGGCGGCGGAATTTTTGGGGATGCGTTTGGCCTATCTGGAAGCCGGCAGCGGCGCGGATCTCGCGGTGACTCCCGAAATGGTCAAAGCGGTGTCAAGCTACGTGAGCATTCCGGTGATTGTCGGCGGCGGCATCCGCACGCCTGAGGAAGCCGAAAAGCGCGTCAAAGCCGGCGCCTCTTTTGTTGTGACCGGAAACGTTTTGGAAAAAAACGGCGGCGTGCAGCTCATCCGTGAATTCGCGGAAGCGATTCACAGCGCGGTTAGGCAAAACGATTTGGGGCAAAACTATTAAAACTGAGTATAGTTGAATTTGATTCGGGCTGTTTACCGGCTTAATCGATATCTCTTCCGTTCTGTTTTTTTTGAGGCCAATGGTTTTGCCCTAAATTGTTTTGCCTTTTTCGTTGCAGTTCCCTTTTCGTTGCTAATAACTTTTAAGACAACGCATGATCGATTTGCATTCGCATTTGTTGCCCGGCATCGACGACGGCGCGGAGAATTGGGACGAGTCCATGGAAATGGCGCGCCAGGCGGTGGCCGACGGCACCACCGAGATTCAAATTACCCACCATATTCTTGACAACAGCCAATATCAAAAGCTCGAAGCGCAAATTCTTGAAAAATTTGCCGAGATGCGGCGCCGGCTGCAGGCTGAAAAAATCAACTTGAAGCTGCACCTGGCGTGCGAGATTTATTATCAGCCGGACATGGAGCTGGCACATCAAATTTCCACGTTCAACCACAACGGCCGCTATTTTTTGGTGGAATTTCCCATGCAGGGCATTCCACGCGGCGTGGACGATATATTTTTTCAGCTCATTCTCGACGGCAAAACGCCGGTCATTGCGCATCCGGAACGCAACGTCGGCATCTTGAGAAATCCGAGTCGCGCCTACGAGTTTGCCCAACGCGGCGCGCTGTTTCAAATGAACGCCGGCAGCTTGACCGGCAAATACGGCGACGGCGTCGCGGCGCTGGCCACAGCGCTGATGAACAGCCGGCTCATTCATTTTTTTGGCAGCGATGGCCACAACACCCGCTCGCGCAAAGTGTGCATGGGTGAGGATTACAAGCTGGTGCGCGATCTTTGGGGCGATCGCGTCGCCAACCGCATTTTTTTTGAAAACCCGCGCCTGGCTTTGGCCGGCGAAGAAGTGAAAGTGCCGGAACCGCAACCGGTGGAAGCGGTCAAAAAACGGAAATCTTTCAATCCGCTACAGTTGTTGCGGAAGCTGGCGTCTTAACTTTTGCGCAGCCGGACTTGCTTAACAAGATTTTCAAATTTTTCGGACGATTTCGAAAACAAGTCCGGCTGCGATCGCGCCGCCATGCTGAATGTTTCGCTTACGTTTTTTTCTTGAGCACGCTGGCTTTCAGTCAGTTTTCGATTGCCGGCACACAAATCGCGCTCGCGTTCTGCTGCCTGTTCTTTGTCTCGAACGCCTGGACCAACCGCACGCCGCTGGCCGGTAGTGGCGTAGGCACCCCGTATGTCGTGTTGGTGCTCGCTCTCGCGTTGTCATCGGTGCTTTCAGAATATCCGTGGATGAGCTTGTTCAACCTGCGCAAGCTGGGCTCGATCATCATACTGTATCTGACGATTTGGTTGATCAACAACCGCAAGCGCTTGCTGTGGTCGCATGTCGTTTTGACGCTTTCTTTGGCGATCATGAGCGTTTTTGAAATCGCGCGCAGTTCGCTCGAAGACACGCGCTTGCGTTGGGCCACGCACGGCATCACGGTGACTTATGGCGTCGTGATCATGATGTCGCTGCTCATGTTGTTGGCCGTTCGCTCTTCGCTCCGGCCGGAGTTGCATGCCGGTGGCCGTCCGGAGTTCCTTCTCGAAAGATTTTATTTCGCCCTGCTGTTGCTCGTCATCGCCGTCGCGTTCGTTCTCGCCGGCGTGCGCAGCGCTTTGCTGGGATTTTCCCTCGGCTCGCTCTTTTTGGCGGTCGTGAAGGAACGCCGCTTGTTGATTTATTGTTTTCTCGCCTTGCTGCTCGTCATCGTGGCCAGCCCGCCGGATTTGCAAGAGCGGCTCGTCGCCATGTTCGATGTGCAAGGCGACCAGAGCGTAAACGGTCGTTTGCTGCAATGGCAAACCGGCTGGCGGATTTTTGCGGCGCATCCGTGGTTCGGCTGGGGCTGGCGGGATTTGGTGGAGTTGTATCCCGCTTTCGCACCGGCCGGCGCCGATCTTGGCAAACATCCGTTTTATATCGGCCACGTCCACAACAATTTCTTGCAGATGGCGATCACCGGCGGCAGCGTCGGCCTCGCCGCGTTTCTTTGGCTCTTGGTGACAATCGGAAAGAAGCTCTATTCTGCATGGCGGCGAATGCCCGATTCGTATCTCCGCGACACCGTGCTCGGCGCGTTTTGCGCTTTCATCGGTTATTTGCTGGCGAGCTTTTTTGATTGGAGCTTTGCCGACGAAGAGATTGCGATGGCGTTGTGGATTATAGTTGGGTTGGGTTTTGCAGCGGAGCGGATGGCGAGAACTGAGCGGCGTGGGAACGTGGAGATATTTTACAAAGTACAAAGGAGTGAGCGGTTGTAAAACATACCGGTTGTTATTTTCATAAAAGCTGTGTATTTTGGGATATGAAGATTTACCTCATGAAAACGGAATTGAAGCCGCTAATTGAAATTACTCAAGATGCCCTGCACGTGTTGTACAAAGAAATAGGCGTTGTCAACACGTTGCGTTTCATCAACCAGTTTACAACGGGCTATGGAAACTATACGGAAGAACGTGAAAAACTGTTTGAAGGCATGTCACTCGATGATGTAGTTTTCGATATAAAACAAATGAGAAAACAAGCCGCTTGAGAATTTTCATGAATAAAACCAATCCGGCCTAAATTCATGGAGGATAGAGTTATGCAGTGGGACATTTTTGTTTCGTATGCCTCTGAAGAGAGCTTATCCTGAACTACAAGGCCGCAGAGAATTCCACGATCAAGTTTGGCGAGATTTATATGCACGTGGCCTCGTTAACACATAAAGTTTGCACGGCATGATGACTGCAAATGGCTTAGTCGCGAGACGAACTACAGATTTAGGTGAACAATTTTTAAAATTTATTAAAAATTCTTCGCTTTGATAAATACAGAACTGTATTTAATACAAAAAGAATTTATCGTACCGGACAAACAAAAGTAAAGAAACAGTGATACAAGTCAATTTATTGTCGAACAAAAGATTGCACATTACGATAGCGACAATTGTTGAATATTAACGTAAACTTGAGATTTCACCCCTAATGTTCGGCTTCATCAATACCACACTACTTTGGGCACTCGCTGCCATCGCTCTTCCGCTTCTCATTCATTTGTTGACGCGCCGCAAACTGCGCGTCGTCACCGTCAGCACCATCGCCTTTTTAAAACGCCTCGAGAAAGAAAAAATTCGCCGGCTCAAATTACGGCAATTGCTGCTGTTACTCTTGCGCATGCTGATCGTCGCCTTGCTGGTCTTGGCGTTTACTCGGCCGACCTTGCGCCGCGGGCAATCGGCGTTGGCGCAACGAGCTGCTGCGACTGGCGTCGTCATCATTGACAATTCTTTGAGTATGGCCGCCGCGCCGGAAGGCGCATCGCTCTTGGCGCAAGCACGCAATCAAGCCCAGCACCTCGCCGAAGCGTTTGCGTCCGGCGACGAAATTTTTCTGATCACCGCGGCCAAACCGGCGCGCTTCGTCACCGCCACACCTTTGCACTCCCCGGAACGGCTTGCCGAAATGATTGCTTCCGTACCGCAAAGCTCCGCCGAAACCGATCTGGCCGGCGCGCTGGCGTTGGCGCGCGAAAAACTCGCCAGCTCGCGCAACGTCAATCGCGAGATTTATGTGCTCTCGGATGGTCGCGCCGCTTTGCCGGTAAATTCTGAAACCGCGCCGAGACAGGCCGAAACGATTCGCGGCTTGCGTGGCTACGTCATCCGTTTCGACAAAACCGTGGCAAGCAATTTATCGCTGCAAGCGGCGACACTCAGCAACCAAATCTTTGAACGCGGCAAAACCCTCGAGACGGTGGCGACGATTGCCAATAACGGCCAGCGCGATCTCAACAACCGGCTCGTTCATCTTTTTCTGAATGGCAAACGTGTCGCGCAGCAAACCGTCGAAGCGCCGGCCGGCAGCGAGCGCCGCGTGATCTTCCGCGCCGTGCCGGATACGACCGGCTATATTTTCGGACGGATTGAATTGGAAGACGACGACCTGCTGCTGGACAACGTTCGCGGCTTTACGTTTTTTATTCCTCCGCAGCGTCGCGTGCTCGCAGCGAGCGGGACATCCGAGGATCTGGCATTCGTTCGTCTGGCCTTTGATCCATTCCGCCAGAATGAACGAGCGGCGGAAGCCTGGCGTGAAATTGCCGCCGACAAATTTGCCGCTGAACGTTTTGAAAATTACGACGGCATCGTGCTGGCGAATGTGCCGCGTCTATCGGAAGCCGTGGCCCAACGCTTGATTGATTATCTCAAAAACGGCGGCGGCGTGATGATTTTTCTCGGCAGCGAGGTGGACTTGCGCAGCTACAACGATGCCCTGCTCTCACGCCTCGGCGCCGGCGCGTTTGGCGAGACGATGGGACAGTTGACTGCCAACGGCCTGGCTTCCACCAGCGACAACGTCATGAAGCTCGGCCGGATTGATTTTTCGCATCCGGTTTTTTCAGGAATTTTTGAGAAGAGCGACAAAGCCCCGCGAATCGATTCGCCGCTCTTTCGCTTTGCCGTGCAGATGCGGCTCGGCAACGGCACTACCCCGATCATGGAATATGCCAACGGCTATCCGTTTCTCGTCGAGCGCCGCGTCGGCAGCGGCCTCGTGCTCATTTTCACTTCGGCCGCCACCGAGAAATGGTCGGATTTCGCTTTCAAGGGGTTGTTTGCGCCGCTCGTGCATCGCTGCATTTCGTACATGACCCAAAGCCGCGACAACCAGCGCGAGTCGCAGTTTGTCGGCGAGGAATTGGTGACGAATCTGCGCGTGCCGGCCGCCGCGGTGGAAATCGAATTGCCCGACGGCGACCGCCGCAAAGCCCCGGTCAAAGTGACGGGGCAGAATTATCAAGTGCGGTACGCCGAAGTCGAGCAGCCCGGTTTGTATCGCTTGTGGCAGGCGGCAGAAGATTCGCTGGCGCGCACGGGAAAACTTTTGCAGGCTTGGGCGGTCAATTTCAATCCGGTCGAATTGAAACTGCCGCCGCTGGCCGATCAGGATTGGAAATCCGCGATGGGCGGCAACTCAGTTGCCTTCATCTCGCCCGAAGTCGACGTCTTGGCCGCAGTGCGACAGGCGCGTTTCGGCTCGGAGCTGTGGCCGTATTTTTTGGTTGCGGCAATCATTGCGATGATTGTTGAAATGTGGCTGGCGCGGAGCACTTCGTCGGTCAAGATGCCCGTCAGCGCTTCGTCTTCTCATGAAACTGCATCAGTGTCTTAAATTCACAAACTCTTTTTTGAGCGTGACTGACATGAATTCTCACGAATTTTTATCCGTGTAAATCCGTGCCATCCGCGTTATCCGTGTTCAAATCTTTTTCTAATCTATGTACGAAACTTCCCGTCCCACTCGTGAGCGCGCCTTGTTGATCGGCACCATCAGCAACGGTCTTTCACGCTATGACTGCGAAGACTCGTTGCGCGAGCTGGCGCAGCTTGCCGACACCGCCGGCGCCGAGGTGGTGGATACGATCGCACACGCGCGACCCCGCATCGATCCCGCTTATTTTATCGGCAAAGGTAAGGCCGAATTTGTCGCCAACCTCGTACACGAGCAAAATCTCGACGTCCTGATTTTTGACGACGATCTCTCGCCGGCGCAGGCCAAAAATCTGGAAAAGCTTTGCGACACCAAAATCATCGACCGCAGCGGCTTGATTTTGGATATTTTTGCGCACCGCGCCAAAAGCCGCGAAGCGCGCACCCAGGTGGAATTGGCGCAGTTGCAATATTTGCTGCCGCGGCTCACCCGGCAATGGACGCACTTCTCCCGGCAGGTCGGCGGCATCGGCACACGCGGCCCCGGCGAGACTCAGCTCGAAATGGATCGCCGCCTGGTGCGCCAGCGCATCAGCCATTTGCAAAAAGATTTGCACAAGATCGAGCAGCAACGCGCCGTGCGCCGGCAGCGCCGCGAAGGTGTGTTCAAAACGGCGCTGGTGGGATATACCAATGTCGGCAAGTCGACGCTGCTCAATGCGCTCACCGACGCCGAGGTGTTTGTTGAAAATCGTTTGTTTGCCACGCTCGATTCCACCGTGCGCCATCTCAATTTTCCAAACGGGCCGGCGGAAGCGAACCACACCACTGTTTTGCTCATCGACACGGTCGGTTTCATCCGCAAATTGCCACATCATCTCGTCGCTTCTTTCAAAAGCACGTTGGAAGAAGCGCGCGAAGCTGATTTGTTACTGCACGTGATCGACGTAACGCATCCGCTTTTTGAAGAGCAAATGACGGTGGTCCGGCAGGTGTTGGAAGAGCTGCAGCTCAACAATCTGCCGGTGCTGCACGTCTTCAACAAAGTCGACGCCTTACAGGAGAGCGGCCTAATCAGCCGTTTGCAAGAGGCTCACAGCCCGGCGGTTTTTGTCTCGGCCGAGCGCGGCATGTTTCTGGATGAGCTGCGCGCCAAAATTTTGGAATTTGCCCGCGCTGAGGAAGAAGAACTTGATTTTGATCTGCCGATCTCGAACCCGGCTTTGGTGGCGCGGCTGCACTCGCTCGCGCACGTGATGGAAAAGCATTACGAGGATCATACCGTGCATATCCGCTTGCGCGCGAGCCACTCTGCGGCGGAGAAAATCCGGCACTTGTTGGCGGAAAGCAGAAATTAAAGCCGAATTTTTTGCCCAACGGATTCTGATTCTTAGAGTAATTTTTTCAATTGTAATGTCATTGCATATTCTCATCGTCGACGATGACACGCAAATTGGCGCGTCTCTGAGTGGCTTGTTGCGCGATCTCGGCCATCGCACCGCCACTTGTGATTCCGGCGAGCAGGCGCTCGAATTGTTGCAACGCGATTTTTTTGACTTGATGTTTTTGGACGTGCGCTTGCCCGGAATGGACGGTCTCACCGTCTTGCAACGATTGCAAGAGATGGGCGCGACAATACCGACGATTATGATTTCCGGCCAGGCTGAGATCGATACTGCAGTCAAAGCGGTGCGGTTAGGCGCATATAATTTCCTCGAAAAGCCGCTGCAGCCGGAGCGCGTCGTTCTCGAAGTCAAAAATTTTGCCGAGCGCAAACAACTCGAACAGGAGCGCAACTTATTGCGCCAGCGTCTCGGCGGCGAAAGCGAGATGGTCGGCCAATCGCCGGCGATGCAGCAACTACGCGAGGCCATTCGCAAAGCCGCGCCCTCCGAAGCGCGCGTGCTGATTACCGGCGAAAACGGCACCGGCAAGGAATTGGTCGCCGAAGCCATTCATCGGCAAAGCAAGCGGGCTACAGCCCCGTTTGTCCGCGTCAATTGCGCCGCCATTCCCCGCGAGCTGATCGAGAGCGAGCTTTTCGGCCACGAGCGCGGCGCGTTCACCGGCGCCATGCGCCGCAAGATCGGCCTCATCGAACAAGCCCATACCGGCACGATCTTTCTGGACGAGATCGGCGACATGGCGTTGGATACGCAAGCGAAGCTGCTGCGCGTTTTGCAAGAAAATGAATTGTTGCGTGTCGGCGGCAATCAGCCAATTCGCTTCGACGTGCGCGTGATCGCCGCCACCAACAAAAATCTCGAGAAAGAAATTCAGGCCGGCAACTTCCGCGACGATTTGTTTTTCCGTATCGCTGTCATCCCCATCAACGTGCCCCCTCTCCGTGAGCGCCGCGAAGATGTCGTGACGCTCACAAATTATTTTCTCAACCAGTTGGCCTCTGCTTATGGCCGCCGCCCCAAACAGCTTTCCCCGGCGGCTATTGCCATTTTAGAAAACTATCATTGGCCCGGCAACGTGCGCGAGCTGCGTAACATCGTCGAGCGGGTGATGATCATGAGCGACGCCGAAACCATCTCGGCGGAGCAGGTGAAACAGGCCCTGCCGATGTTCGCCTTACAAGGCGCTGCCGGCGCTTCTCCGCTGCCCGAAGCTCCCGGCTCGCTGACGGATTCGGATGAGCAACTCTCGTTGCGGGATCGGGTTGAACATTTCGAGCGCCAATTGTTGCAACAGGTTTTTCAAGAAGTCAAAGGCAACGTCAGCGAAATGGCGAGGCGCTTGCGCACCGACCGCGCCAACCTGCACCGGAAATTGCAGCGGTATAATATCAAGTAGCCCAAGTAGCCCAGACTGCCAGTCTGGGTTTTTAATTTAGTAGTTGATTTTTTGTGGTAATTCTGATAACTTACCAGTGTAGCCGTCTGGCAGAGATAAACTGCCCCTAATTCACGTACACGGGAATTGGCCGGAGGGAGTGATGGCCCAGGATTACGATGTCACATTAAAAGTTCTTCTGAAAAATTTTCCCCAGGATTTTGCGCGGGTGGTGTTTAAAAATGCCGAAGCCCAAATCGAGCTACTCAATCTCGAGCTTCCCGCCACGAAGCACTACACCGATGCGCTCTTGAAGATGACAGTATCAGGGGAAACATTTATCTTGCATGTGGAGTTTCTCAGTTCTTGGGAAAAAGACGTACCGGAGCGGATGCATAGCTACGCGGCTCGGATTGCGGCCCAATATCCCGGCTTTGGAGTTTATGGCGTCGTTTTGTATATTAACGAAGAAGATCGCGACAAGCCTTTTCCGAGCTTTTACGAGAGCCGCATTTTAGGTGAGCTGCGCAGCTTTCACAAGTTTGACGTGATTAAAATCTGGGAGCTTGACGCCGACGATATTTTGCGCCAACAGATCATCGGGCTTTTGCCGATCGTGGCTCTGATGAGGCAAAAGAATGAAGCGAGAGAAAAGGTTCTACGTGATGCAATTCAACAAGTGCAGCAAAAGGTGGAAGACCCGGGACTGCGCGCCGAGATGTACGCGGCGATGTATCTGTTTTCCGGTTTAAAACAACTTCGCGCTCTTGTTACTAAATTGCTCAAGGAGGCAAATATGTTGGAATTACTCAAAAAATCAGAAACCTATCAAGAAATCTTGGCCGAAGGCGAGGCCAAGGGTGAGGCCAAGGGTGAAACCAAAGGCCTTCGAAAGGGCTGGATCAGCTCGATCATTTCCATTCTTCATGCCCGCTTTGGCGACATAGAAGCTGATGCCCTTGTCACCCAATTGCAATCTTTGGATGACGATATGTTGAACAAATTGGTCGTTGAGGCCATCTCCGTGGAGAGTTTGGAAGCATTCCAAAAATTGCTCGCAGCGCCTCGAAGCCAGGCCGGCAACGGACAAAATTTGTGAAGCTTGGCGCATTATCGCTGTTTCTTTCAGTTCATCTTCCGCATTCCACCCTGTGGAGAATCAACTCGTGAAGCGTCTCATTCTTTTTATCGCCATCATATCGGTGCTCGCCGCCGGCCTCAGCCGGACTTCCTCGCCGCACCCGGCTACGCGCAACGATCGTTATCGCCCCGGCGACTGGGTGAGCTACGGCGTTTCGCGATACATCAGCTCGGTTTCGGTGGGAACACAGTTCGCTTATTTCGGCTGCTCGGAGGGGATTTTGCGTTACGACGTTTTTCGCAATCGCTGGGAAGCGCCATATACCACCAGTGACGGCCTGGCCGACAATCAAATTTACGCGGTGGCGTATGATGCTTCAACCGGTTTTTTGTGGTGCTCCACTCGCGCCGGCGTCAGCAAGATGCATCCTTCCTCGTTGCGCTGGCTCAATTTCTCCAAAGGCAGCATCGGCATCCCGTCCGGCGATGAAATTTTTTCCATTGGCGTCGGCCAACGGGCGATTTTTTTTGAGACGCGCTCACGGCGTCTGTTCAAGGTAGATAATCTCGGCACCGTGATTTTGCCGGCAAGTGACCTGGCTCTCGAAGCTGACATCGTCTGGTCTGGCCCGCGCGCCCAAAAGCCACAGTTGTTTCCGCAGTTCTTCGTGCCGGCCGGTTACTTGTTTGATCCGACTGGTGTCTTTCAAGATTTTCGGTTGCGACGCGCCGAGGTGACGAGCTTTGTGCGCGACAATTGGGACAGCTTTTGGCTGGGGAGTTGGGGGCTGGGAGCGTGGCGCGCCAACGTGCACGTGCAACGCGCCGAACTGCTGTCATTTGGCCTGGCTCAGCACCGGGTTGATGCTATCGCCTTTGATGAGCGCGGCCTTTGGATCGGCGGCCGGAACGATCTTTTGGAAAATTCTTTCGAGGCGGAGACACGCGGCATTACTTACTGGCGCAATTCCTCGGGTGGCTCTGCCGCAGCGAATGATTGGCAATACCACGAGGCCCGCTTCAATATGGACATGAGCAGCGACGAAGTGAATCGCTTCACGGTTGCCGGCGGCAAAATTTACTGTGCGACGGAGCAAGGCGTCAACATTTATGACCCGAAAAAAGATCGCTGGCAACGCATCGTTTCCACCGACGGCTTGCTCGCCGAGCGCGTCAACGACGTTCTCGTCGACAATGGCTCGCTTTGGGCCGCAACCGACCTCGGCTTGAGCCGCATCGCCCTTAACACCATTGGCAAGGATTCGCTGGACATCGCGGTAATTCTCCCGGACCAGTTGCTGCACATCGCGATTTATGATTTGGAGCGCACTGAGAATTTGTTGTGGGTCGGCACGGCACGCGGCCCGTTTATTTACGACATGGCCAAAGCCAGCGGCGGTTTTCTCTCCGATAACATGGGGCCGCGTGACGAGCAAACACTGAGAATTTCTCATTCCGATTCACTGATCTGGTTCGGCACGATTCACGGCGTCGAAGTTTTTGATATGAAAAACAAAGTCTGGCTGCCCGGCCCGGCGCGGCAGCGTTTTCCCAATGCGAGCATCAACTCTTTGGAGGCGCAGCCGGAGGCGGTTTGGGTGGGCACGGACGCCGGTGTTTTCAAATATAATCGTAGGAATAAAGAATGGCGCCAATTCACGACCGCTGACGGGCTGATCGACAATCGCGTCAATGCCATCGCCGTTAAAGACGATTGGATTTGGTTCGGAACGCCGAGCGGCCTGACGGCCTTTTATTGGAACGATCCGTATCGCATTGACTAATTCAACACGAATGCGCCGCAATCAAAAATTTTCTCCAACGGATGAATGAAGACCAGCGGATAAAATCCCGCGGTGGCGGGATTGGCCTTAATTCGGCCGTTGGATTTTTCTACTCGCTTGGGAAGAAATGGATCTTTTCGAAGAAGCCGCGCGCGAGACGATTCAACAATCGACCCCTCTCGCAGACCGCATGCGGCCACAACGCTTGGAAGATTTTGTCGGACAGGAACATTTGCTTTCGTCCGGCAAGGCGCTGTTTGAAGCATGGCAAAAAGGTGGTTTGAGCTCGATGATCTTGTGGGGGCCGCCGGGTTGCGGCAAAACCACGTTGGCGCATCTGCTCGCCAAAGCGATACAAGCAGATTTCTTTACCCTGAGTGCTGTTTCCAGCGGCGTCGCCGAGGTGCGCAAGGTTTTGGAGAAAGCGAGCAACAATCGCCGCCTCGGTAAGCGCACCGTCTTATTCATCGACGAGATTCATCGGTTCAACAAGGCGCAACAAGATGCGTTGTTGCATAGCGCCGAGGACGGCACGATAACGCTGATCGGCGCAACCACGGAAAATCCTTCTTTTGAAGTCATCGCGCCGCTGCTCTCGCGCTGCCAGGTTTATACGCTCAAACCGCTGAATGACGAGGCACTGGGCCGGGTGATTGTTCGCGCCCTCGCCACGGATGCGCAACTTAAAAAAGCAAACGTCGAATTGGAAGAAGACTCTCGCCGCGCGCTGATCCAGCTCGCCGCCGGCGATGGCCGCGCCGCTTTGAGCGCGCTCGAATTGGCTGCCAAGCTCGCTCCTGTCGATGCGGCGGGAAAGCACCGGCTCACCATCGAGCACATTCGCGAGGCCGTGCAGAAAAAGCCGCTACTGTACGATCGCGCCGGCGATTATCATTACGACACGATTTCCGCGTTTATCAAAAGCGTGCGCGGCGGCGATCCCAACGCGGCGCTGCACTATCTCGCGCGCATGCTCGAAGCCGGAGAAGATCCCAAATTCATTGCGCGCCGGCTGATCATTCTCGCCAGCGAGGATATCGGTAATGCCGATCCGATGGCGCTGGTTTTGGCAACTTCGGCCTTTACGGCGGTGACGTACATCGGCCTGCCCGAAGGTGCGCTGGTGCTGGCGCAAGCCACGACGTATTTGGCTTCAGCGCCGAAGAGCAATGCCTCTTACATGGCGCTCTCGGCGGCAACCAAAGATGTCCGAGAAAAACCGGCCGCGCCCATTCCGCTGCACATCCGTAACGCGCCCACGCCGTTGATGGCGCAACAAGGCTACGGCGTCGAATACAAATATCCACACGACTACCCCGGCCACTTTGTCGAGCAAAACTATTTGCCGGAGAATTTGGTAGACGCGCTTTATTATCAGCCCACGACAAATGGTGCTGAAGCTGGGATTGGCGAACGGTTGCGGAGTTGGTGGGAGAAGTATCGGCGGAAAGAAAGAGAATAACTGGGGGACAATATGCCAAAACTCTATGAATACCTCGGATTGGAAGTGCTCTTTTATGCTGACGAACATGAACCCATTCATGTGCATGGCCGATACCAAGATTCGGAAATAAAAGCCGAGCTAGTAGTCGACGATAATAGCGAGGTTGTTGAAATCCGTTTTAAGCCAGTACGCGGCAAAAAATCTCTGAAACAACCGCATCTTTCTAATTTTAAAAAGTTGTTGGCATATAAGGCCGACGAAATCGTTCAAAAATGGAATGGCTTTTTTGTTCATGGCCGGCAAATCAAGCTTCAAAGAATCACACGGAGATTGAAATGAAAACAAAGAAGATCAAATTCACTTATGAACCAATGGAGGAAACCGAGCTTATTGAGATTATCCGAGCCGAATATAAAGATGGCCACTGCATCCAACTTTGGTTCAATGACGGCACTCAACGTATTGTTGATTTTAGACCATTCTTGTGTAGGGCACGCCACCCGTTGTTCAAGAAATATCTTGATGTGAAAGAGTTTAAAAAATTCACGATAGTTTATGGTAATTTGGATTGGAATGACTGCGAAATGTGCTTTCCGGTGGCGGATTTGTACGAGGGGAAAATTTGACTGTTGAAATGCTTGATATTATCCGCGCCGAATATGTTGGTGGATACAAGATTCATCTTTGGTTCAGCGATGGCAAAAACCATGTCGTTGATTTTGAGCCGTTTCTGATGACGGCTCGCAATCCCATGGTTACCCAATATCGCGACATTGAAAAATTTCGGCACTTTCGCCTTGTTTACGGAAATTTGGATTGGAACGACTGCGAGATGTGTTTTTCAATAGAGGATTTGTATAACAACGACATCGGCGTTGAAATAAGTGCTGATGACCGTCAAAAACTTGAAGTCTTGGCGCGACAATTTGGTTTCACTGAATAAATTACTTCAAACATGAACGTTTTTACTGAAGGAACGAGGAGCATACGATGGGAAACTACTCTCGCCTAACCCCACCGCGGGAAGGCAAAAAGATTGAAATGCAAAACGGCAAGCTGGCCGTGCCGGACCAGCCGGTTATTCCGTTCATCGAAGGCGACGGCACCGGGCCGGATATTTGGCGCGCGAGCCAGATGGTTTTTGATGCTGCGGTCGCTAAAGCTTACAGCGGCAAACGCCGCATCGTTTGGTTTGAAGTTTTTGCCGGCGAAAAAGCGCTGAAAGTTTATGGCGAAAATGTGTGGCTGCCGGATGACACGCTGACGGCGGTCAAAGAGTATCTCGTAGCCATCAAAGGCCCGTTGACCACGCCGGTCGGCGGCGGCATTCGCAGCTTGAATGTGGGGCTGCGGCAGATGATGGATTTGTACGTTTGCTTGCGGCCGGTGCGTTACTTTCAAGGCGTGCCTTCGCCGGTAAAGCGTCCCGAATTGGTCGATATGGTGATCTTTCGCGAAAACACCGAAGATATTTACGCCGGCATCGAATACATGTCCGGCACACCGGAAGCGAAAAAGATGATTGCGTGGCTGCAAACCGAAATGGGCGTGAAAAAAATCCGTTTTCCTGAAACTTCCAGTATCGGCATCAAGCCGGCCTCGAGCGAGGGCAGCAAACGTTTGATCCGCGCCGCGATTCGCTACGCCATCGAGCACGGCCGAAAGTCGGTGACGCTGGTACACAAGGGCAATATCATGAAATTCACCGAAGGCGCATTTCGGGATTGGGGCTATCAGCTCGCGAAAGAAGAGTTTGGCGGCGTTGAGATCGATGGCGGCCCCTGGCTCAAGCTGCCGGACGGTGTCGTGATCAAAGATGTCATAGCCGACGCCTTCTTGCAGCAAATTCTCACGCGGCCGGCGGAGTACGAAGTCATCGCCACGATGAATTTGAACGGCGATTATATTTCCGACGCGTTGGCCGCCCAAGTTGGCGGCATCGGCATCGCGCCGGGCGCCAACATCAACTACGAAAACGGTTACGCCATTTTCGAGGCGACGCACGGTACCGCGCCAAAATACGCCGGCCTGGATAAAGTCAACCCCGGTTCGGTCATTCTCTCCGGCGTGATGATGCTCGAGTATCTCGACTGGAAGGAAGCCGCACGACTGATCGAGAAGGCGATGGAGAAAACCATCCAGCAGAAAGTCGTCACCTACGATTTTGCCCGACTCATGGAAGGCGCGAAAGAAGTGAAGTGCTCGGAGTTTGGCAAGGCGATAGTAGCGAATATGTAACCCAGACTGCCAGTCTGGATCACCGATTTTAAAAGGCAGGCAGAAACCATTGGGTTTCATCCTGCCTTTTGTGTTTGTATTCCAGGTTAGCGCATCAAAAAGCGCCCCAATTTTTTCGCATGAGCTTTCATCCCCTCCAAAACCAACAGGCGTTGCGCCAAGACCATAGCATTTTAATAATAACCCATAGTAATTTTACCATCTTTTGCGTTTATCACAACACCAAACCGTTTGCGAGATCAACAACGTGGCTTAAAAAATCATATAGTTGCCGCATAGTGTTAAACGCATCTCGTGTACGGCACATGTTTTGCTTTAATAAGCAAGCAGATGCAAAAGCTATGATAAGGAAATTGTAAAACAATTCGTGTTTGCAGACTTGCAGTCTGCGTTACGTATTCATCCCGCTCGAACTGAATGTGCGGGTCAACAACATTTTCAATCATGGAGGATAACCTATGCCAACCCCATCTTATGCATGGTTCAAAGACGATCAAGGCTCGGAGATCAAAGGCTCCGTTCAAATTGCCGGCCGCGAAGGAAGCTGTGAGGTGATGGAGTTTCATCACGATCTGCACATTCCGACCGATCCGCACGACGGCAGCCTGCGCGGTGTGCGCATGCACAGCCCGGTGATCTTGATCAAAGCCTATGACGCCGCGTCGCCGTATCTCTACAAGGCGTGCTGCGAAGGCCAAACGCTGCAGGAAGTTGAGGTCAAATGGTATGCAATCGACGACACCGGCGCAGAGAAGGAATATTTCATCCACAAGCTGGAGAAAGTCAAGGTCGCGTCCATGAAAGCGCACATGCCCAACACCAAAGATCCGGACAAAGAGCGCTACACCCATCTCGAAGAGGTGGCTTTGGTGTACGGCAAAATCACCTGGACGTATTGCGACGGCCAGCTCTCGCACACCGACGCGTGGACGGCGCAGAAGTAACGCTCGTTGCTGGATGCTGGTTGTCCCGAGGGTCGGGATATCCGCTCCGCTTCGACCCATCGCTGGTCGCTCGTAAATGCGCAACGAGTAACCGGATCGTTTCCCAAATAGCAGGGCAATGAAATTGGCGATAATGCCATTGAGCCGCAAAAGTTAAAAAAATTTCTGAAAGTTTTGTTTCCCCAACTGCTAGATGAATCCAACGGAAAAGCGCTTTACAGTTGGGCTGCGCCAGCAGGGTTCATCAATCCGTTGGGGAATCTTTTTTCAGAACAGATAAACATCGAGAAAAAAACCCACCGATACCGCGCCCGCAAATGAACCGGGAGCATTCCGTTTACATTCCGGTGTGCAGTTTCTTTGCTATTTCCGTGGCATTTTTAATATTGCCTATAAATGTCTCACCAAAAAACACTGTCACAATATTGAGACAGGTCGAGCCTGTTGCGTTCATAAATTAGGAAATTGTTACGCTGTGTCTACGCGCTCATGATATGTTTCATGTGCGGCATACAAATTGCATAAAAGCAATAATAGAATAGAACGCAACCAGGGATGGAGTAAACTTATGTCATTGCTTGCCTCAAACCAGTCTCGTTACTTTTTTGAAACCCCGGCTTTGGCTCCCGATGCTTTGCAGGTCGTTGATTTCACCGGCCAGGAATTTCTCTCGCAGTTGTTCTGCTTCGATCTCAATTTAGTCTCCCAGGATCCAGAAATTAATTTTGCCGAGGTCATTCAACAACCGGCCACGCTGACCATGATGCGCGATGACGTGCCGGTGAAAATTCACGGCTTGATCGCCGATTTTGAGCAGGGCGATTATACGGCGGACTGGGTGGCCTATCGCGCCACGCTCGTGCCGCGCGTGTGGCTGCTTTCGCTCAATCACCGCAGCCGGGTTTTTCAAAACATGACAGTGGAGGCGATTGTCACGCAAGTTCTCAAAGACGCGGGCTTTGCAGCAGACGATTTTCGCTTCGCGCTCTCCGGCGCTTACAAGCCGCGCGAATATTGCGTCCAATACCGCGAAACCGATCTCAGCTTCATCAGCCGTTTGCTGGAATTTGAGGGCATCGGCTTTTTCTTCGAGCACGGCGACGAGCGCGAAACGCTGGTGACGACTGATGACCGCAGCGAGCATCCTCTCATTGATGGCGAAAGCACCATCAGCTATCACACCGGCGCCGGCTTGTTGCCGCAGCAAAATGCGGAAACCGTTCGCCAGCTCGTTTGCCGGGAGAAAATCGTCACCGGCAAAGTGGTGCTCAAAGATTACAACTACCGCACGCCCGAGACGACGTTGCGCGCCGAGTCGCAGCTCAATCAAGACATGCCGGGCCTGTATTACGAATACGGCCAGCATTTCAAAGACAATGCCGAAGGCGCGCGGCTGGCGAAAGTGCGCAACGAAGAGATCGAGTGCACGCGCCGGGTAATGACCGGGCAAAGCGATTGTGCAGGCTTGCGCAGCGGCTTCCGTTTTTCACTGCAAAACCACTATCGCAGCGATCTGAACGGCGATTATTTGCTCACGCAAATCTCCCACTTCGGCGCACAAGGAGCGGCCTTGGCGACACCGATGGGCAATATGGAAGCGCCCACGTATCGCAACGAGTTTACCTGCATCCCGGCCGAGGTGCAATATCGCCCGCCGCGCCTGACGCCGGAGCCACGCATTCCCGGCATTATGACCGCGAAGATTGAAACCGCCGGCGGCGACTACGCGCACATTGACGAGATGGGCCGCTACAAAGTAAAGATGCCGTTTGACCTGAGCGACCGCAACAACGCCATGGCCTCGCGAGCGCTGCGCATGGCCCAACCCTATTCCGGCGCCAATTACGGCATCCATTTTCCGAATCGCGCCAACTCAGAAATGGTGTGGGCCTGTATCGACGGCAACGTGGATCGCCCGCTTGGCCTTTCGACGGTGCCGAATCCGTCGAATGCTTCGCCGTCGATCGCCGGCAACAAAGCCCAATGCGTTATTCGCACCGCCGGAAGAAACGAGCTGACGCTCGACGACACCATCGGCAGTGAGAATATTTATTTGCACGCCACCAAAGACCAGACCATTCAAATCACCAACGACAAAAATCAAACCGTTGGCAACAACGAAACGCTGGAAGTGCGAACGAATCGCACCAAATCCATCGGCAGCGACGAGACGGTGTCGATTGGCAACAATCGCAGCAAGACGATCGGAGCCGATCAAACTGAAAAGATTGGCAAGAATAACTTGCTAGACATCGGGGTGAACTATCAAGAGAGCGTCGGCGCGGACAAGAGCGTGACGGTCGGCGCGAATCAGGACGTGAGCATCGGCAAAAACAAAAAGGAAAAAGTCGGCGGCAGCATGATTCAAAAAGTGATGCGGGCCAAAATTGAAAACGTCGGGATGGCCAAAATGCTATCCATCGGCGGGGCGTATCAAATGACCGTCGGCGCCGTGATGAATGAAACCGTGGCAATTTCCCGAACGGAACAGGTGGGCATGACGAAGACGGCGATGGTCGGCAAGAACAGTGTGGAAAAGATTGGCAAGAATAAAACCATCAACGCAGGCGAGAAAATCGAGCTGGTGTGCGGCGATGGGAAAATCGTCATTGAGAAAAGCGGCAAGATTGAAATTGTGGGAAAGGAGCTGAATTTGAGCGCAACGGGCCCGGTGAAGATCAACGGCAAAATCGTGGACATTAACTGAGCATGGAATTTCGCAACTACACGCCTTTTGCGCCGATGACGTTTGAAAATCTGGATGTGGAGGACAATTCTTTTCAAGTCGTCATCCTGCGGGGAACATTCAACATCATTCCGGATGCTCCGCTCCAACCCGCGCGCGATCAAGAACCGCTGACGACGAGCGATGAGTTTTACGATCATCCCAACACGAGCAGCGTGCGTTTTGAAAGTGATCTCGTGCCGTACAAACCAAATTCTGACATTGTCATCAACGCCACAGCTTATGCGCCCGGAGGGCGGGCCTTGCCGTCCTGGATTGCCGGCATCCAAATTGGGCGAAAACAAAAAAGTCTGCTCGTCACCGGCCCGCGCTATTGGAAACATTATTTGGTTGGCGGCTGGCAAGTTTGCGCTCCGGAACTATGCACGGAAGTTCCCATTCGCTACGAGCATGCTTATGGCGGCCAATGGCAGCATGACGAAGAAGCCGGGATGTGCGAAGAAAATCCGGTGGGCATCGGTTACGTCAATAAAAAATATTTGGACAAAAGCCGACTCTTGCCCGCGCCGCGAATCATGTCGCCGGACGATCTGATTTTGGAGCTCGGCAAACAACATAAACCCGAGGGCTTTTCTGCGATCACCAAATCCTGGTTGCCGCGCCGCAAATATGGCGGCACTTATGACGAGCAATGGCTGCAGCAACGCCATCCCAAGTTGCCCAAAGATTTTGATTATGCTTATTATAATGGCGCCCATCCCGATCTGATTTACGATGGCTATTTAAAGGGGGATGAAGCAGTAGCGCTGAAGCATTTGCATCCGCAGCATCAGATGTTGAAATTTTCACTGCCGGGATATCGCGTCGGCGCGGTGATCACGGACAGAGACGATTATCGTTACGGCGCCTTGGGCAATCTGGACACCGTGTATATGGATATTGAACAGATGCGGGTGCATTTGGCGTGGCGAATCACGCTGCCGCTTTACCAGGATGGAATAAAACTGCTTGAGACAAAAATGGAAGAACGCGGCATAACGGCAAAAGGCAAGCCGGCCAAGACGACGGCGCGTTTTCCCGATAAGTATGGAAAGTAGTTATGGCTGACAATCGTGGCGTGAATAAAAGCGCGGAAGCGAAGGTGATCTGTCTGGCGCCGGACGTGTGTTTGACGCCGATGGGCCCGAATATGGTGCCGGTTGCCTATACGATCGAATCGCGTTTCAACGTCGCCGCGATGACGGCAAAAGCAGTGAATTTCGGCGGCCAGCCGGTATTTACCATGGGAAGCCATTTGCCGAAGGTGACGGGCGACGAGCGCGGCGTTGGCGGCGGCATTATTTCGGGCGTCAATATGGGATGTTGCAAGCCGATTCCGGGCAGCCACAGCACTTCATTGCGCATCGAAGGCGAGTGGCTCGCGCGCCACGGCGATTTGATGGAGATGAACTGCAGCGGGCCGAAGGGCAAAGGCAACACGTTTGGCAAGATCGATTACATCGACGTCAAACCCATGGCATCTGTTGATGCAAATGGGCAGATTGTGGTGATCGAAGAGAAGGTGAGCACCGATCCGAAAACGGGGGAGCCGGTGGTGCGCAGAACGGAGGAGAGGCGCGATCCGGCAACCGGCCAAATCACCAAGAAGACGGAAACGACGTTTACCGATCCCGAGACCGGCGAAACGGTCGTACAGAGCGCGGAAGTGACGCGTGACCCGGTCACCGGTCAAGTTACTTCGGCAACGGAACAACGTACGATCATCGACCCCGCGACCGGCCAAATACAGACTGAAAAACTGTCAATGGCGCAGGACCCGCGTTCCGGTGATTTAACGAGAACGGCGGCAATGGGAGACTTTGACCCTGCTCAAAATAACTATGAGTGGCATCAGGAATCCGAAACTTTGTCGGGACGCCCGGCTCTGGAAGGGCCAGTCCTTGACAATAATGCCATTGGAACACAAGATGCTTTCGGACGCACTTATTTAGGTGACGGGCTTTACGCTGACTCTGGCAACACGGAGAATTTTCCGCCACCTGCATCTGATCCCGATTTGCCACCTGGCATTGCCGATGACGATCCAGAGCTTTTGAATCATCCTGAATATCGTGATGCCGTGGCTAATGAGCAGGCGGCGCTGCAAGAGATTGAAAAAATCAACCGGGAAATGGCATGGGAGGCAGCCAAGACGGCGGCGGATTTAGCGGGATTGGTTGATCCGACACCGATTAGCGATACCGTCGGCGGCTTGATGGCTTTGAAGGACGGCGATTTTCTCGGGGCCGGATTGAGTTTGCTCTCTTGGGTGCCGTATGCAGGCGACGCGATTGCCAAACCCCTCAAAGGATCGCGAACTGCAGCCAAAGCGGCTAAACTAACCAAGAAGCTGCAAGAGCTGACGGCCAAGCTGGATAAGTTGAAGGATGCGACAAAAAAGGCAAAAGAGCGGGTTAAGGAGCTGCTTAAAAACAAACGGACACCTAATAAAACGCCTGAAGTCCAAGCCCCGAAAAAATCTGCGGGAGTTAATGGCGGGACGGTCAAGGGCAAAAGTGCGAGAGCAAAAAAGAAAGAGCAATTAAAAAAGAACAGAGAAGATGGGAGAAGGCGCGAGAAGGAGGTTAGCGATGAGCTGAAGGCAAAACATCCTGACGCCTCCGTTCAAAATGAGCAATATTTGAGAGACGCCGATGGGAAAATTGTGAAGGATCCCGTTACCGGCGAAGCGAGAAGAATAGATCATGTCGTCATTAAAGATGGGAAGGTTATCGAAACCGTCGAAACCACTTCCATGACGGTTGATAAATCCCTTCAGATAGCCAAAGAGATGCGCATTCGCGGTGCCGGAGGCAATTTTATCAGGGATCGAGTGACGGGGAAATTAATAGATTTGGGCAAAAATCCGCCATCTACTGTTGTGCATGAACCTTGATGCGGTTGAATCGTTGCATACGAGAAATGCCGGGCATACGTCGAGATGAAATGCCCTCACATCAAGGCAATCTCTAAAAAGCTGAAAACCAGCTTGAATATTTTATAAAAATGTAATACATTTATTGTGCCGGAAATCCGGAAGAGAATAAAGTTGCGAAGATTTTTTCACCACAAAGGCCACAACGCGCACAAAGAAAAACGGTTAAATTTTGTGTTCTTTAATTTGTGCCCTTTGTGGTTGAGTTTGGCTGCGGCTGATGCCGCGCTACGAATAAGCTTTAAACCGATTACGCCGGTAGCGTCAAAAGCTTCATGAAAAAGAGGAGTACGAACTTTCTTGGTCACGATGCGCGTGCGGACTAGAAAGTCCACACTTCCCTCGGTTAGCCGGCAAGGAGAACCCATGAAAAATTTCGTTATAGATAGCTTGGCGTGGTATCAGAACATTAAACTTAATCAAGACATCAAGCAACGATTCGTTGCGATTGCCTCTTTTTTGCAAGCCAACGGCCTGGCGACGCGCCAATTGCTCGGCTCTGACGCCGCCATTCCGGATGATTTCTCTCTCAACTCGGAAGATTTGACGGAAGAAGGCATGGAATTCATCAAACTCTGTTATTCGAAATGGGTAAAGAGCATTGACAAGGGCAAGCCCGCTACCGATACGCGCATGCTCGAAAAGGAATTGAAAAAGTTGAGAGGGAGCCAGCAATGAACGAGCAGATGGTTTACGATAAAGCGAAATATCATATTGAGGGTGATTTCCCCGAAGGCTTGGATAAAAGCCAGGCGTATGTGCCCACCGGTTTTTTTGTTGCGTGGCTGGCGATGAATAACTTCGCCTCTGAGGAAATATCATTCAATTTTAAAAATGAAGTAGACTCATTGAGGAGCAGAAGGGCCTACCCTTCCAGCTTGTACAGAGCGGTAGGAGGTGTTTTATCCGAAGATATGTTGACTGCCGAGGGGAATGCCTTTACACAACAATATTTTGATTTTGATCATGGCCAATATTTAGATGATTATGATGAGTTGTTATCCGAACATCTGCCAAGCTTCTTTCATGTTGCTGATACGTGGGAAAATTATGATATTCTTGCCAAAAGAATAGGTGAGCGTTCTATGGTTTGGAAGAAAAATCTACGCAAGCATTGAGTACCTCGTTGCTTGTCGCTGGCAAATGCGCAACGAGTAACCAGCGACCAGTCTAACCCTCCTCGACAAAATCGATGTCTTTTCCATACGTCTCTTTCATCTTATGAAGCGACAAAAAGGCCAGCACAAAGACGATCCCGCCGATGAGCATGGTGCTGTTGATCAATCCCAACTGGTGCCGGATGCCGTTCAACACGAGCGTCATCGGTACGACCATCGCCCGCACGAAATTCGGAACCGACGTGGTCACGGTGGCGCGGATGTTGGTGCCGAATTGCTCGGCGGCCATGGTGATAAAAACCGTCCAGTACCCCTGACCGAGGCCGATGATAAAAATTGTCGCCATAAAAAAAGCCGGGCTGGTTTCGGGGGTCGTGAGCAGCGCCATGGTCAGCACCAACATCAAGATGAAGCAACCCCACACCACTCTTTTTCGATTCTTGATCAATTCGCTGATAATGCCGCTCAAAGCGCTTCCAATCGCCAGGCCAATCGCCTGCCACCGCAAGGTTTCAGCGGCAGTAATGGCGCGTGTCAAGCTGAGCGCCTGACCAAACTCCGGTGAAAACGTGACGATGATTCCGGAAATATACCAAATCGGCACACCAATGGCGATGACGGCCAAATATTTCAACAATGCCGTTGGCGAGCGCAAAATCAGTCCGACATCGCCGCGCGCATGTGACGTCAGTTTTTGCGCTTCAAACATTTTCGACTCCCGCAAGCTGATGAAACGTCCCGCCAATACCAGGAGCCCCATGCCGCCGCCGATAAAATAGGCGGTGCGCCAGTTGAATGAGCCGCCGATGTACGAGGCGGTCAATGCGCCGATGAGTCCCAAAAAAGAAATGACCGTGGTGCCGTAGCCCCGATATTGCTTGGGCATGATCTCCGCCACCAGTGTGACACCCGCGCCGAATTCACCCGCCAATCCGACGCCGGCGATAAAACGTAAAATCGCGTAACTCGTGACATCATTGACGAAACCGTTCGCGATATTGGCAAGAGAGTACATCGTGATCGTGGCAAGCAGCGCGAAGCGCCGGCCGATTTTGTCGCCGATAATTCCCCAGCCAACGCCGCCGATCAGCATGCCGATCATTTGCAAATTGAGCAGGAGGATTCCCTTGGAAGTCAACTCATCGCCGGTGACGCCGATGTCCGTCAAACTGGCGACGCGCACGACACCGAACAATACGATGTCGTACAAGTCGACGAAATAGCCCAACGCGGCCACGATCACGGAAATCGCCAACCCCTGCTTCTGATTCGTCGTCATGTCTGATTCCTTATTCTTATAGAGAACGCAAAATTTTCTTGTCGATTTTTCCGATCGCGGTTTTCGGCAATTGCTCAACGAAGACGACAGCATGCGGCAGCTTGTATTTCGCCACGCGCGGTCGCATAAACTCCAGCAGCCCGGCTTCGGTTAAAGTTTGGCCGTTCTCGACGACCACAAAGGCTTTGCCGGCTTCGCCCCATTTCTCGTGCGGCACGCCGATGAGCGCGGCTTCGGCCACCGCCGGATGCGCGTACATCACGCTCTCCACTTCCGCCGGATAAACATTCTCGCCGCCGCTGATGAACATGTCCTTGCTGCGGCCGATGATATAGAAATAACCCTCGTCATCCTGTTTCGCCATATCGCCGGTGTGCAGCCAACCGTCTTTGATCGTTTGCGCGGTCTCCTCGGGCCGGTTCCAATAACCCGGCGTAACATGCGGCCCGCAGATGAGCAGCTCGCCTTCTTCATGTGGACTGCAAGTGCCGCCGTCTTCTCGCACCACCTTCATATCGATGTGAAAAATCGGAAAACCGACCGAGCCAATCTTGCGGCGCACCTCTTTTGGCGGCAGCCAGAAATTGTTGCCGGCGGCTTCGGTCAAGCCGTAGCCCATTTTGAAATCGATGCCTTTGTCCCAAAACTTTTGCATGACCGGAAGCGGGCAAGGCGCGCCGCCGCTGATGACGAGTTTCATGTGGGAGAAATTCGTTGTCTGCCAGCGCGGATGCTGTTGCATCATCACGAACATCGTCGGCACGCCGACAAAATGGGTGACGCCTCCGCTCTCAATGAGATCGAAGGTTTGATTCACCTCGAAGGTTTTGCAAAGGATCGTCTTGCCGCCGACATGCACGAGAGGAAACATAAAAATATTGGAGCCGCCAATGTGAAAAAGCGGGAGCTGCAGCGGCGCCGCATCGTCGGCAGTTATTCCCCAGCTCATCACTGTGTTGATGCTGTTCCACGTCATATTGCCGTGGGTCAAAATCGCGCCTTTCGGCAGGCCGGTGGTGCCGCCGGTGTAGTAAATGCCCCAGGGATCGTCCATCTGCAAGTCGGGACGATCCGCCAAGGTTGCGGCGTAATTTTCTCGTTCGGCGAATTTTTGATCATCAGGTCGCGCCAATTCATTCAAGCCGATCACGTGACAACCGGCGGGTAGCGAAGATCGCAGCTCGTTCACTCGTTCGCGCCAATCAGATGAATAAATCAGCGCTTTGGGTGTGGCGTCGGCGATGATATTTTTCAATTCAAAAACTGTCAGCCGCCAATTGAGGTTGTGCAGAATCGCGCCGATTTTGCCGCAGGCAAACAAAATATCGAGGTACTCCACAATATTGCCGGCATACGCCGAAACGCAATCGCCTTTTTGCACGCCGAGGTGCCGCAAGAAATTCGCTGTGCGATTCGCCTGTGCATTCCATGCCGCGAAAGTGATATCACGGCCGCTCACCGTATCGTGCAAACCGATACGCTCAGGCGTGAGCTTGGCGCGCTTGTCCAGCCAGTCAGTGACGTAGAAGGATTTCTGTGGTTCCATAAAAAGAAAATTGCGAATTACCAAAATGTTCTGTATATTTGTCACAATACAATTGGCTTGAATCTGAGAAACAAAAGTTCCAGCGGAGACATCGATATGAACACGCTCACCATGATATATTGGAAAGAAGGCAAATTCTGGCTGGGAAAGCTGCTCGAGCATCCTGAAATTATGACACAAGGCAAAACCTTGAAAGAGCTTGAAGAGAATATCAAGGAGGCATATCGCTTGATGATTTTGGATGATGTGCCGGAAGAGCACCAAATGAAAGCCATTGCGATATGAAACGCAAGGAATTGATTCGACAACTCGAACAAGCCGGATGTATTTTGTACCGACATGGCGCAAAACATGATATTTATATCAATCCTATCACCGGCCAAAAGCAACCGGTGCCACGGCATACTGAAATTTCTGATAAATTGGCCAAGCATATCAAAAAATATCTTGGAGTGCTCTAGCCAATAACGTCTTTCAACTCTTTGTTTCTCCTTTGTCTTTTTTTATTCAACCCGGCCCCCATTTGACGCACGCCGCCCCCCAAACGTAACCGATGCCCGCGCCCACCATCACCATCAAATCGCCGGCTTTGAGCTTGCCTTGCTTCTCTCCTTCAATAAATGAAATGATTGTGTCTTGCTCACCGATGTGGCCGATATCCGAGAGGTATACCGCTTGATCTTCGGTCAAACCCAAACGCTGCAACATGTCGCGATACGCCGACGGCTTGACGAGAACCATATTGAGAAAGTTGAGATCGTTTCGAGTGTACGGCGTGCCATCGGCTTTGACACCGCTCTTGCGCAAGGCCGTGTCGATGCAATGCATCCAGTTGTTCATCGAAACCGCGTTAAGGCGATTCTTCATAGCTTCCGGCTCGACGAGATCGAAATAGAACAACCCTTTCGCCACCGCCTCGTCGGTCGGGTGTTGTATCGTGCCGCTGGCGGGAACGATCACGTGCTTGCTCATGGAGCCGTCGCTCATGAGATGGCTGCCGAGAATATGATTGGCCCGCCAGTTTTTGCGCAGCAACATCGCACCGGCGCCGGCGCCGATATTGAACATGAACGACGTGCGCTCGTTCTTCAAATTGATGAATTTGCTGATGCCATAGCCGCCGGCAATGAGAACCGTATTGACCTCGGGGTTGGCAAGCATCATCTCTTTGGCGGTTTGCACCGCCGCGATGGTGGTGCAGCAACGCATGTGCAGATCCATCGCCCAAGCGTTGGTCGCGCCGATTTGGTGCGCCAAGTGAATGCCGCTCGTCCACAGCAAATACTCGCGCCACTCTTCCGTCGTGCAGAGCACCACATCGATCTCTTCCGGCTTGACGTCGCACTTCGACAAGCAATCCAGCGCCGCCTTGATCGCCATCTCATTGGGGTGGTCGTTCGGTCCGGCAATATGTTTTTTGTTGATCCCCAACTTCTCTCGCACCACCCATTCCGGCATGCCGCTTTCCCGCGCAATATCCGCGGCGGTCATGTACGATTCAGGCAAATACATGCCGGTGCTGACAATGCCGACGCTGACGTGATTATTTTGCATGATACTTGATTTTTTGTATAAAATATGCTATTTTAAATTCGACCAACTGGAGGAAAACTCTTATGGAAGTTGATGAAATTCGCAAATTCACCAAAGCTCGCCCTTTCAAGGCTTTTGAAATTCGCATTGAGAACGGTGAAAAATACCTCATTCCTCACCCAGAGAACATCTTTATCACCAACCAACTTCTGGTTACGGTTGACGAACAGGGCCAATCGATACTGATAGCGCCGGAAGCGGTCAGCACGATACGGCTTGTCGCAGAAGCACAACAAGTTAGTGCCCAGTAATGACCAAAGCATGAAGCATGGCAAGGAACTTTTGCGCTATGCCCTCTGCTCTCAGCCCTCCGCCCTCTGCTCCTTGCGCAGCTCTGCCTTGAGAATCTTGCCGGCGCCGGAGAGCGGCAAGCTGTCGCGAATGACGATTGCTTTTGGCACTTTGTATTTAGCCAGATTCGCCCGCAGAAAGGCCAACAACATCTCTTCATCCACCTGCTCACCCTCTTTCGGTACCACAAACGCGCGCCCGACTTCACCCCACTTCTCATCTTTCATGCCGATGACGGCGCACATCGCCACCGCCGGATGCTTGTAGAGCACGGCTTCGATTTCCGCCGGATACACGTTCTCGCCGCCGCTGATGAACATCTCTTTCAAGCGGTCAACGATAAAGAAATAACCCTCTTCGTCCACATAAGCCAAATCACCGGTGTGCAAATAATTTTCCGCATCGAACGCCGCCCGGCTTGCTTCCGGATTGCCGAAATAGCCGGTCATCGCTGCCGGCCCACGCAATACCAGCTCGCCGGCCTCCCCCGGCGGCAAGGGCTTGTTGGTGCCCAAATCAACCACGCGCGCGTCGACAAAGAAATTCGGTTTGCCGATGGAGCCGGCTTTGCGCTCGGCGTCTTCACTTGCTAAAGAGAAAACGCCCGGCCCGAACTCCGTCATGCCGAATCCCTGGCGAAACACCACGCCTTTTTCTTTCTGATATTGTTGGATCAATGGCACGGGCATGGGCGCACCGCCGCTCATGCAATACCGCAACGAGCTTAAATCCGTTTTGGCCCAATTCGGCGCCGCCGTCAACATTTGGAAAATCGTCGGCACGCCGCCGAAGATCGTTACGCGTTCCGACTCAATCAAATTGAGCACTTGCAGGGGATCGAATTTTTTGGTTTGAATGACCGTTCCCCCTTGAATGAGAATCGGCATGGAAAAAGCAAACAAGCCGCCGGTGTGGAACAACGGAAAGAGGTTGAGAAAGGTGTCGGTTCCCAAAACATCGCCGAGCATGGAATCGATCATGTTCCAGACGATTTGGCCATGACTCATTTGCGCGGCTTTGGGCAGGCCGGTGGTGCCGCCGGTAAACAACAAGCACGCGGTGTCGGACGCGGTTAATGATTCGCACGTGACCGGAGCCGGCGCCGCCGTCTCCAACGCCTGGCGAAAATCAAATGTTGCCTCATCCACGAGAGGCAACAAACGCGGCAGGCCGGAGCTGGTTTGCAGAGACGCGACTGCGGTTTTCATCGGTTCTTCCCAACTATGGAAGAGAATTTTTGGAGAGGTTTGGCGGATTTGGCTTTCGATTTCGCGCGGATGCAAGCGCCAATTAAGCGGAACGAAAATCGCACCGAGCTTGCCACACGCAAAAAAGGCGTCGTAAAAATGAATGCCGTCGTGAGCCAACATGGCGAGGCGATCGCCTCGATCAACGCCAACTGCACGCAGCCAGGCCGCGAGCCGGTTGGCCCGCTGATTCAACTCGCGATAAGTCAAGCGCGTTACCGGCTCGGTGGCAGCATCGACAATGGCGATTTTTGCCGGCGTATAAACGCATCGTCGCGCGAGATAGTCGCCGATATACATGGCGTTCTTGTTTGTATTCGTTCGTAGTAGCGCCTTCAGGCGCAAAAATGAGCGATCAAAACAAACTTTTCGTGTTTAATCGAAACACCTTATCAATTCCAAAGCTATATGCCTGAAGGCATTACTACAAACGATTATTGTTTGAAAAATTCAACGACCGCCTGATTGAACTTCCGGCATTGCTCAAAGAAGAACATGTGCCGGCCTTCAAAAATCATCGATTGCGCATGAGGAATTTTTTCAATCAAAGAGCTCGCATTTTCCGGCGGCACCAGTGGATCGTCTTTTGCCGCACAGATCAATGTCGGCGCGGCAATTTTCTCGGCCAGCGCGGCGCCATCATAAGCATTGCCGGCCAGAAGCTGCCGATAATAAATATATTCGGGTTGCGGATATTGCAAACGCGAGTTGGTGATGCGCGCCAAATCTTCGGGATGCCGTTCCATGAACTCTTTGGTGAAATTCAGCGCGTAGGCATCTTCCAAACGCTCTCGCCGCGTTTTTCCTCGCGGCCGGATGAGCCGGCTGAGAATTTCGCCGTCGGGCCCGATTTGCCGTTGTCCGCCCAATGAGGTGCTGACCAACACCAGCCTGGCCACGCGCTCCGGCCATAGCGCGGCAAAATATTGCGCCACAAATCCGCCCAGGGAAGCGCCGAGAACGTTCATTTTTTGAATATCAAACTGATCCAACAAAGATTTCAAGTCGGCGGCAAAAAGCGCAATCGAATAAAACTGATCCGGCTTGTCGGAGCGGCCGCTGCCGCGCAGCTCGGGCATGATCAGCTCAAAGTGCTGTGACAAATCATGCCGGCTTTTCGACCACAGCCAGTTGCCCGCGCCCAGGCCGGGAATCATCAACAACGGCGCGCCGTTGCCACGGCGTTCGACGCAAATCTGAATTCCATTAACGGAGACAAAATCCTTCATCATCGCTGTTCGAAGATTACCGTGACCGGCATTATACCACCACACCGCCGTCAACCGAAAGCACCGTCCCCGTAATGAAGCCGGCTTCATCCGAAGCGAGAAAGAGATAGGCGTTGGCAACATCCTCCGGCGTGCCCAGGCGCTGCAGCGGCGTTTTTTCCTTCATCATCGTGATGACTTTCTCCGGCATCGCCTGCACCATTTCGGTGGCGATGAACCCCGGCGCCACAGCGTTGACGCGAATGTTTTTTCGCCCCAATTCTCGCGCCCAAGTTTTCGTCATGCCGATGAGGCCGGCTTTCGCGGCAACATAATTGGACTGGCCAAAATTTCCGTAAAGCCCCACCACCGAAGCGGCATTCAGAATCACGCCGCCAGCGCCTCGTTCTTCCATGACTTTGGCGACAGCCTGTCCGCAAAGAAAAACGCCTTTCAGGTTGACGTCAATCACGCGCTGCCACTGCTCGAGCTCCATTTTGACCAGCCTGGCGTCGGCGAGAATGCCGGCGTTGTTCACGAGAATGTCGATCTTGCCGAAGGCGTTGATGGTCGCCGCCACCATCTGATGCACCTGCGCCGGATCAGCCACATTCACGCGCGCGAAGATGGCCGTGCCGCCGATAGTTGAAATTTCATCGGCGACTTTTTTTCCGGCGGCTTCACTGATGTCGGCGACGGTGACCTTTGCGCCTTCACGCGCAAAGGTCAATGCCGTCGCGCGGCCAATGCCGTTGCCGCCGCCAGTGATGATCGCAACTTTGTCTTTGAGTCGCATATCTTTCCTTACAAGAACAGATTTTGTAAGCTCACAGACTGCGTCCGCAGGAATTCGAACTCTCACAGAAGTTGAATTTGAAATTATTCTTCTGTGAGAGTTCCATATTCTGTGAGCGAGAAAAATTGCTCCGGTTCCAAAAAACTGCCTGGAGCATTGCCGCCGAATTAAAAATTCAGCTTAAGCTCGGTCGAGAACAATCTGCCGATCGCCGGCGAGGCAACGAACTCGCGCACGTTTTCATCGAAAAGATTGGTCACGTGGCCGGCGATGGAAACGTTGGGACTGATTCTATATCCGGCGCTGAGATCGACGTTGACGACACCGCCCAGAGGTCCTTCATTGAAGTCCCGGAAAACCCGGGCATTTTCAACAACCGGATCAGCCGGATTGCCCACTAGCAAGCTGCGGTTGGTTTTGGCAGCGATATTGATACCGGAGAAAAAGTCGTATTCATCCACCCAACGCACGAAGAGATTGCCAAAATATTTGGCTCGGCTTAAGCCCAAACCGGCGCTCATCTTGTGCTTGGGCGTATTGATGGCAAGATCGTTTTCATCAACTTTGCCGTTCTTATTGCCGTCGTTCTTGAGATCGTTTTTATCCAGATCGAAATCAAAAAACGAATAATTCAGCACAAGATTGACATAGCCGTTGAGGTAATAATTCAAGCCAAGATCGAACCCGTAGGTGTTGACCTTGCCGAAATTCAGATAGGTGAGCACGAAAGCCGAGCCGGTTGCCGGTGTTCCTGGAACGACTTCGCTCATAGCGAGATCGCCGCGACGCGTCACCGTACGGCCGTTCGTCGCAATGTTGATGGTCGGGCTGATGAAGTTCTCGGAAAAATTGTAGTAGGCATTGGCATCGAGATACAGTTTTCGTCCGAAAATCCCTTTGTAGCCGGCCTCGACGCTTTGAATGGTTTCAACTTCCAGCGCCGGAATTTTCGTTCCGTCGCTCAACGTAAAGCCCTCGCCGTTTCCGAGCAGCAAGCCACCAAAAATATTCGCGCTCAGATTGAGGATGGTCGGCGCGGCAATGCCCTTTCCGTAAGTCACGCGCCAGGTTCCGGCGGAGCTGCTATACAACAAGCCGCCTTTGGGAATGAAGTTGAACCCGTAAAACTCGTGATCGTCCGCCCGCGCGGCGAGCGTCACTTTAAAGCCGGAGGTGCCAAACGGCCTTTCCACCTGCCCATAAAAACCATACTGATACAAATCAATCACGCCTTTTTGGTCGAACAGGTAGGTGTGTTTGCTGTCGGCGACGTCTTGTTGGTATTGCGCGCCGGCGATGACGGTGAAGCCGCTCCAGGTGTTGTTGTACTGCGCTTCCGCATTCAAGCGCCGGGAGTTGTCTTTAAAATTCGCTTCGCGATTGAGCGCCACGCCCGCGGTGGGCGAGGTGCCGGCCCAGAATTGGTGCAGGGAACGGCTCAACGCTTCGGCTTCGCTGAAACCGGCGTTTTTGAAGCTCCAGTAATTTTGCGTGCGCTGGTTCATGGCGAAGGTGTCCTCGGTCTTGCTCCAACTCGGATAGACCTGCGCAAAAAAATGCGGCGAAACAAAACGCGCTTGCACATAAAAAATCCGCCAGTCCACGATCAGGTTTCTGCCGGCATTGGTGACACCGATATTGTTGCTGTTGCTGGCGCCGGCGGCCAACACTAGATCCGTGCCCGGCTTCAACGTATAATAAAGTGCGCCCTCGCCGCGAATGGAATCGAAATCCCGATCGATTCCCACTTCTTGCGGATAGGCAATCGCGCCGGTCGCATTATAAACCGTGTCCGTATAAGCAAACTCTTCACCGCGAGAATATTCGCCGCTGATTTTGTAGGCAATTTTTTCGTTCACGGCATTCGCATGGCGGAATCTGCCGCTCGCCACACTTTGATTGCCGCCGCCGAGCGCAACCGTCGTGCCCGGATAATTGCGCGGGTCTTTCGTAATCGTGTTGACCAAGCCGTTGTGCGCGTTCGGCCCGTACAACGCCGCCGCCGGCCCTAAAATCAGCTCGACACGCTCGATATCCTCTTTCACCGTCGTGCTCAACGCGCCAAGCGGCAAACTCGTCGCAATCAACGTTGATAAGCGCGCGTCGTTCATTTGCAAATTTTTCGCATTGAAGGCGCTGTTAAAACCGCGGATGTTCAAACCGGCGCCGAGGACGCCGGCACGGACGTAATCCACGCCCTTTTGCCGCGCGGCCAACTCACCCGGATTGAATGCGGGGAATTCATCGATGCCGCGCGCATTAATCACGGCCATGGTGACGGGCGCCTCCGTCAGTTTTTCGGCGCGGCGTGAAGCGCTCACCACGATGGGATCGCCGATCAAGCCGCCTTCGCTTAATTCAAAATTCAACGTGGTTACCTGGCCGGCGACGACGGTAACATTCTGCAATATTTCCTCATAACCGATGAAAGACACTCTGACTCGGTAATTGCCGGCGGGCGCGTTCGGGATGGTATAATTGCCATTCGCGTCCGTCGACGCGCCCATCGTCGTGCCGGTGATGGCGACATTGGCGCCGGACAAACCTTCGCCGGTTTTGGATTTGACCGTGCCGCTAATCGTGCCGGTCTGCGCCATGGCAGTTGCAGCGATCATGACCACGAGGGCGACGAAGAGCAGCAGCCCTCGACCGCGCTTTTGCAACAACTGGTTCATCATATTACCTCCCTGGTAGTTAGGGTGAATGGTGATCGTCTCCAACCGCAGATGAGACGTCCGGAGTATTTTTATTTTCACTCGGGTGCAAAAGTAAAAATCATAACTTATGCTTCATGGTTTTCAAAAACGCTTCAACCGGCGGAAGCTGCTCCCGCGCCGAGCGCCATCCTTCGATAAAGCGATGATACGATTCGATCAGGGTCCGATTGAATTCGCGCATTTCCAGCAGGCGCTGGCAAATCACTTTCAGCTCTTCTTTTTCCGCCGCGCTCGCGGTGTGAAATTTTCTCGCCACCGCCTCCAAATTCTTTTCGGCAATTTGCAGATTGCCCTCGGTCAGGCGCGACAGGTTGAAGCTCGCCTGCAAAAAAACATTGTCGACGATCTCGTAATGATACTTGCGCTCGCCTTTGACCCAGGCGCGGCGAATCAGCTTGATTTCCTCGAGCCGGTTGCAAATTTGGTTCACCGGACTCTTGCTGACCTCGAGCTCCTCGGCAATCTGATCGACCGTCACCGGTTTGCCCGCGCAAATGAGCAAACCCACCACGCGGCCCATCAGCTCGCTGTTGCCAAAGCTGGCGTAGCCATTGCCGAAATCTTCGATGAGCGCGTGCCGTATCTTGTCCATTTTGATCCGTCGTTTCGTTTTTGAAAGGAACTCGCAATTGTCAGTATCCGGTGAATTCGGCAAATCCGAATACCCTAAATAAGCTACTTGGAATTTTTTAAAGGCACTTCGGCTGTGAGAAATGCAATCACCTCACGGTTGAACGCTTCCGCTATTTCAACAAAAAACTGATGGCCGTAGGCTGCGTAAATTTTGAGTTGATTGTTGGGAATCTTTTTGGCGAGGTTGTGCGCATTGGCGACCGGCACAAGACGATCGCCGGTCGCGGCCACGATCAAACACGGCGCCTGGATTTGTTGTGCTTTGCCGGAAAGATTGAAAGCCGCGCCGGCCATGGCCTGGGCCATATAAGCGTGCGGAGGTTGCGGATCGGCGAGACGCAGATCGATCAGATGCTCGACCTCGCGGCGGTTTTGCATGAACGAGTCCGAATATGCCAAGGCCAGCTTTTTTCGGGTCAATTCACGCGGCGAGCCCTCCGTGGCAAACATTTGCGCCAGCACCTCCGGCGCCATCGGCACATGATCCGGCCCGCCGGCGCTCGTCGACACGAGCACGAGGCGGTCAACTTTTTGCGGATAGCGCAAGGCAAAATCCTGCGCAATGAACCCGCCCATCGAAATGCCCAAGACATGCGCTTTTGAAATTTTGAGGGAGTCGAGCAGGCCGGCGAGATCGTCGGCCATCATGCTGATTGAATACGGGCCGGGAGGTTTGCCCGACTTGCCAACGCCGCGATTATCGTAAACGACCGTCGTGAAGTGCTTGGCAAATTCCGGCGCTTGTTTTTCCCAGATCCATGTCGCCACGCCGAGCCCCTCGATGAGCACCAGATGCGGGCCGGTTCCCGTTGCTTCATAATAAATCTCAACCCCGTTGAGATTTATTTTACCGTTGTTTTGGGCCATGCCGTCGGCTCCAAAGAGAATCGCGCCAAACCACACCGACAACATCGGAATAGTGCCAACCCGAGCAGATACAACCCGTTGCCGGCAGGCATTCAAGCCCGCCAGCCATTTGGGGCGCGAATTTTTGGCTGGTGTAGAGCTCGCCATTTTAGAATAATTTTTCATTGATTCGAATATATCGAATTTACTGAAAAAAAAGTTTATTCGAATTTTTAGAATTTTACATATTTTTAATCATTTTGTCAAGTAAAATTTTACGATTCTGCAATTTTAGGGTGGAAGGGCGTTGCCCGGATTTTTCCATAAAATCTTCTTGTCTCTCTCCTTCCAATTCTATACATTTGTTTTAATATCCTTGAAATTGTAGACTTATTGAACTAAACGAAAAAGAGGTTGTCACATGCCACGCATGGTTCACTGTGTCAAATTCAATCGCGAAATGGAAGGCCTGGACGAGCCGCCGCAGCCGGGCGATCTTGGCCAGCGCATTTACGAGAACGTTTCAAAGCAAGCCTGGAGAATGTGGGTGCAGCAGCAGATCATGATCATCAACGAGTATCGCTTGAATCTTGCCGATCCGAACGCGAGCAAGGTTCTCGATCAAGCGATGGAGCAATTTTTCTTCGGCGAAGGCTCGGTGCTGCCGCCGGAATTTGTCCCACCGTCGCAAAAGAAATAACCGCCATGCGCAGAAAGCAAATCCTGCTGCTCGTGCCGACGACGACGTATCGCCTCGATGATTTTTTGCAGGCCGCGGCCCGGCTCAACATCGACGTGATTCTCGCCTCCAATCGCTGCCACGTTTTGGCGGAGCAATGGCCGGATCATTTGGGGCTTTCACTCCCCTTTTCGTCGCCGCACGAGGCAGTTGAAAAAGCGCCCGCGGCGCTGCGAGGCAAGCGTCTCGACGCGGTGATCGCGGCCGACGATCATACGACCATTCTCGCGGCGATGCTCGCGGAAAAGCTCGGCCTGTCGTGCAACAGTCTCGAAGCCGCCGAGAAAACGAGAAACAAGCTGTCGCTGCGCGCCGCGCTCGCTACCAGTGGAATGCCCTCGCCCAAATTTCTTGTTGCAAAAATTGCCGGGTCGCCGGAATCCTATTTGCCGCAGATCGAATTTCCGGTCGTGCTCAAGCCGCTTTTGCTCTCCGGCAGCCGCGGCGTGATTCGTGCGAACAATCCGCAAGAATTTATTGCCGCGTTTCATCGCATTGCCGCGCTGTTGCAGAACCGTGAGTTTTTTCAAATGCGCAGCGCCTCGGCGAAACGGATTCTCATCGAAAGCTACATTCCCGGTATCGAAGTGGCCGTCGAAGGCTTGCTTACGCGCGGCAAGCTCAACGTCTTGGCGATCTTTGACAAGCCCGATCCGCTCGAAGGACCGTTCTTTGAAGAGACCATCTACGTGACCCCATCGCGGCTTCCTGAAAAAACGCAACGCGCGATTCACGCTGCGGTGGCGCAGGCTTGTAAAGTTCTCGGTTTGCAACACGGCCCGATCCACGCCGAAGCGCGCTTGAATGAGCAGGGTATTTTTATCATCGAAATCGCCGCGCGAACGATTGGCGGGCTGTGCTCGCGCACGCTGAAGTTTGGCGCCGGCATGTCGTTAGAAGAGTTGGTGCTGCGCCACGCGACCGGCGAGGAGATCAACGGCGAGGCTCTTCTTGCCGGTGCTTCGGGCGTGATGATGCTGCCGATTCCATGCTCCGGAAGGTTGCACGAGGTGAGCGGCGTGGAAGAGGCTTTGGCCGTGCCGAACATTCAGGAGGTGAAGATTACCATTCCAATCGACAACTTGGTCATCGCCCTGCCGGAGGGCGCCAGTTATTTGGGTTTCATGTTCGCCCGCGCCGAAACGCCGCAAGAAGTTGAAGAAGCTCTGCGCGCGGCGCATGCGAAATTGCATTTTGATATTCAGCCGGCTTTGACGGTAATGGAGAAATGACGGCGCGATGAGGCGTTATATAAATCCAGCCTCGGAGAAGCCCTGAAGAGGCTTTTGAGTCTGGAAAGTTCTTGATACTTGATTTTCCAACAGGAAAATACGATTTGCAAGCGAGCGTGATCGGATATCATGCACAATCGGTTTTGAACGTAAGAGTATTTTCTGACTCTTTGAGCATTGTTTTCTTTCGAATGACATATTCAGCCTTGCCGATTGGCATTATTCCGTACGACTGGACCAAAACAGATAGCACCGTTGTTCCAATACATTGGTTTACTCAAACTGGGCGATTATTTAACATAGATTGCAAGTGAGCTAAAATTTATGCTTGTTCCAACGCGTGTGTTGCTCCGAATGTCTTGATCCGTAAGCGCCACCGCTGAACGCGAGGGCGAAAGTTGTTCTTCGTTTACATTACTGACTAAAGAGGGAGAGATGGATAAGAAAGCTCAAATCATTCTCAAATCCCAATCCACCACAAGCGATATCTATCAACGCTTGAGCCACGCGCGGCAATTTATCGACACCCGTTATCATCTCCCGCTCGATCTCGATCAAATCTCCCGCCAGGCTTTCTTCTCGCCTTTTCACTTCTTGAGATTATTCAAGCAGACGTTTTACAAGACGCCGCATCAGTATCTGGTCGAAAAACGCCTCGAAAAGGCGAAGCAACTGCTGATTTCCAGCGAGCTTTCGGTGACCCAAGTTTGCTTCGAAGTCGGCTTCGAGAGCTTGGGCTCTTTTAGCAGCTTGTTTCACAGATATGCCGGCCACCCTCCCAAGCTCTATCGCACCCGAACACTGGGACGGCTCCAGATTGCTGTTCTCTGGCCTGAAATCCCCATTCCCGCTTGTTACATTTTCAGATTTGGTCCCCAAAAGTCCATGCCGCAACTTTAGCAATTTTCGAGAAGCAGGCCGTTCGCCGATTTTGTATCTTGATATGGTTGATATGTTAGCCAGTTAACCGGTTTGTCCCGATTCTCGGGGTTAACTGGCCAACCGGCGAACAGGCAAACCCGAAAGGGCTTTTAAGCTGGCGAACACACAAACAGGAGAACGGCCATGATCAAGAAACTTTCTCACGCTACCATTTATGTGACCAATCAGGAAGAAGCCAAAAAATTCTACACCGAAAAATTGGGATTCGAGGTGCGGACGGACGTCACGATGGAGGGATTCCGTTGGCTGACGGTGGGGCCGAAGACGCAGCCGGAGTTGGAGATCGTGCTGATGGAGCCGAAAGCCGGTTTCATGTTCGACGAGGCAACGGTCAAAAACATCCGCGAGCTGATTCAAAAAGGCGCGATGGGCGCCGGCGTGTTCGATACGGCAGATTGCAAGGCGACGTATGAAGAGCTGAAAGGCCGGGGCGTGGAATTTCTCTCCCCGCCGCAAGAACGCCCGTATGGTATCGAGGCGATTTTCAAAGATAATTCGGGAAATTGGTTTAGCCTGACGCAACATTAAGGCGCAATTATGAAGAGAGAAGTCAACGCATTACTTTTATCTTATAGTCCTGATGTGCGTTCACTGGCCTTGAAGGTTCGCAAATTGATTCTCGACGTGATTCCAAATATCGAGGAGCAGGTCGATACGAGCGCCAACATCATCGGTTATGGCTTTGGGCCGGGGTATGCCGATTTGATTTGCGTGATCATGCCGCAAAAGTCTGGGGTGAATTTAGGTTTCTACAAAGGCACGCAGTTGCCCGATCCCAAAGGCTTGCTCGAGGGCACAGGCAAGCTGCATCGGCACATCAAACTCAGGACTGCAACCGATGTTCAATCTTCAGCGCTAAAGGCTTTGCTCAAAGCGGCGGTGGCGGCTTACAAGAAACGAACCGGAGATAGTGCTTAGTGAGTGCTAAAATAGTTGCAATTGTTCTTCTGCAGATTTCGTTTTTTCATTCGGCCAAAGGGGAAGTTGTCCGGCGTCTTTTGAAATTTTACAAACCAAGGCATGAAAGTTATGCGCCAGGTGCGGTGCATAGAAATCATCGGGCGCGTGCATGAAGACGTACGGCCTTTTCCCCTCTTCGAGCCACTTCACCACGGCGCTCGCCCATTGCAATAAATGAAATTCGTTGTTCTCAATAACCGGATGGCCGACGAACCGAACGAATGGATATTGGCTGGTCGTTAGAAATCGAACCGGCACCTTCGGCTTGCGGCGCTTGGCGTCCAAAGTGTAAAAGTCATCATCCGGCACTTCGGCGGCGTGCAGGCCGCGCGTATCGAAGACGGCGCGGCTGACGTTCAACGATTGCAACAAATCATTGAATTTTTCTTCGGTCGGCATGGAATTAAAAAAATCCGGATGGCGCGCTTCGACGGCATAACTGAATTCACCAGGCAATAACTTGAGAAAGCTTTCCAGCGCCGGCATCTCGTTAAAATCGAAAGAAGGCGGCAGTTGCAAGAAGAACGGGCCCAATCTTTCAGCCAGCGGCGCGAGCCGGTTGAGAAACGTCTGCGTCTCCTGCCCGGCGTCTTGCAAGCGCAGTTGATGGCTGATGGTTTTGGGAAACTTGAAACAGAATTTAAAATGCGGCGGCGTTTCCTCGCGCCATCTGCGCACGCTCGCCGGTTTCGGCAAGGCGTAAAACGTGGCGTTGCCTTCGACCGTATTGAACACGGACGAATACTGCCCGAGAAAATCAGCCGGTTTGGCGTTCGAGGTGAAAAGCTCGCCCACCCAATGTTTATTACTCCAAATAGGGCAGCCGAGATAATATTGCAGTTCAGCCATGATTAAAAGTAGTTGATTTTTTGCAATAGGTCAAGCATAATGAAAGCCAAAACTATTCGAGGAGATTAAAATGCCTGCTTCAAAGAATTCCATTTACAGCGTTCATCCTTCGGTGGCGTACGCCCAAGCGATTATCAGAAATCTGCCCGAAACGACCGGCAAGTCGATTGACGAGTGGATTGCTGTGGTCAAAAAATCCGGCCCCAGCGGTGCAAAAGAGCGCCGTGAATGGCTGAAGAAAAACCACAAGCTCGGTGACACGAAGGCTTGGATGATCGTCGATCGCGCTGAAGGCAAAGGCGCCGAGGACACTGATCCGGAGGCGTATCTGAAAGCTGCGGCGGAGTACGTCGAAACGATGTATGCCGGTCCAAAGGCGGCGCTGCGTCCGCTTCACGATGCGCTCATCAAAGTCGGCGTCGCGCTCGGCGATGACGTCAAAGTTTGCCCGTGTCAAACGATCGTGCCGTTTTATCGCCGACACGTTTTCGCTCAGATCAAGCCCGCGACGCGCGCGCGGATTGATTTTGGTCTGGCATTAAAAGGCGCCAAAAAGAAGCCTCCCAAGCGTCTGCTCGACACCGGCGGCCTTGCCAAGGGTGACCGCATCACGCACCGGATTGAAATCAGCTCCGTTGCAGAAATTGATGCGGAAGTGAAAGAATGGCTCAAGATTGCTTATGACCTGGACGCCTGAGTTTTAAAAATCATTAATAAAAACGCTGCCCAATGAAGACGCGGTGATTGCCGCGATGCGTGATAATATCAAAGAATCGTCCATTTATCTTTTTCCTACTGGAATTGGTACGACTTTCCCACGACTTACGTTCTCGCGCAACTGGCCGATCAAGTCGTCGGGTTTGCTTTGGCCGGCATCGTTATGGCGAAACTGTTGAAATATTGACGAAAAGAGTGTTTGCATCTCTCATTATGATGTGCTAAATTACAATAGTTGGGAAGAATCCTGTGGTTTTGAGAGACGATAATTTCCGCGATTATAGCCAGGAGGTTTGTATCATGTCCACTCAGCCCCAAAGATCATTTTTGACGCCTGAAGAATATCTCGAAATCGAGCGCAAAGCCGAATTTAAAAGCGAGTATTTTAATGGGGAGATGTTCGCGATGGCGGGAGCAAAGCGACCGCACAATCGCATTGTCTCAAGCGTTATCCGCGTTATCGACACCCAGCTTTTGGAGCGTGACTGCAACATCTATCCCAGTGACATGCGGGTGAAAATCGAAAAAATCAACAAATATACCTATCCGGACGTGGTTGTAACCTGCGGCAAGGAGATTCTTGAAGATGACCAAATTGATACGCTTTTGAACCCAGTCTTGATTGTTGAAATCTTGTCTGCTTCCACCGAAGCCTACGACCGCGGTGAAAAGTTTCAACATTATCAATTCATTCCATCTTTAGTTGAATATATTTTGATTACACAGAATGCGATTCGGGTCGAACAATATGTGCGGCAGAGTGATCGAACGTGGTTGTATAGCGAGTATCAAAGTCTCGACGACGTTATCAAGCTCGAGAGCATCGGCTGTGAGCTGGCGCTCAAGGAGGTGTATGCGAAAGTGCCGAATGCTCTTGCGCAAAAATAAGAAGCAGTTTGGCGAAGCCGGACTTGCGCAGCAGGATTTTTGTTAAATTGGAAAACTCAATAATGCGCAAGTCCGACTTCACTTTTCCACTCGAGGCGTTAATGGGGATCACGCCGGGCTTGAATTTAATGATAAATTTTCTTATTATTCATTCTTAACCGAATTTTCTTTGGACTTTTTTCATTATTTTAACAGGAAGCAACATCAGTAAAGGAACAGCAAAAATGGCTCAAAACGACACCCCCACGCCTTCGCACTTTATTCGCGATATCATTGAGGAGCACAACAAGATCAACCGCTTCGGCGGCAAGGTGATCACCCGCTTTCCTCCGGAGCCGAACGGCTATTTGCACATCGGCCACGCCAAAGCCATCTGCCTCGATTTCGGGATGGCGAAAGAGTACGGCGGGCGCTGCCACCTGCGCTTCGACGACACCAACCCCACCAAAGAAGAGCAGGAATACGTTGACTCGATCATGGAAGACGTGCGCTGGCTCGGCTTCGATTGGGGCAAGCATCTTTATTTCGCTTCCGATTATTTCGATCGGCTTTACGATTACGCCGTGCAATTGATCAAAGCCGGAAAAGCTTACGTGGACGATCTGAGCGCCGACGAGATTCGCGAGTATCGCGGCACGTTGACCGCACCGGGAAAAGGAAGCCCGTACCGTAACCGTTCGGTTGAAGAGAATCTTGATTTATTTGCGCGCATGCGCGCCGGCGAATTTCCGGACGGTTCCAAAACCTTGCGCGCCAAAATCGACATGGCGTCGCCGAATTTGAACATGCGCGATCCGGTGATGTATCGCATTCGCAAAGCCGAGCATCATCGCACCGGCGACAAATGGTGCATCTATCCGATGTACGACTGGGCGCACGGGCAATCGGATTCCATCGAAGGAATCACGCATTCGATGTGCACGCTGGAGTATGAAGATCACCGGCCGTTGTACGATTGGTATCTTGACCAATTGGGCATCCATCATCCGCAGCAGATCGAGTTTGCGCGGCTCAATCTTACGTACACCTTGATGAGCAAGCGCCGGCTGCTGACGCTGGTGGAAAAAGGCCATGTTACCGGCTGGGACGATCCGCGCATGCCGACGCTCGCGGGCTTGCGGCGGCGCGGCTACACGCCGGAGGCGATTCGAGATTTTTGCGAGCGCATCGGCGTGGCAAAGAGCAACAGCACGGTGGATATCGCCTTGCTCGAGCACTGCCTGCGCGAAGATTTGAACAAACGCGCGCCGCGCATGATGGCGGTGTTGCGTCCGCTCAAACTGGTCATCGAAAATTATCCGGAAGACCAGGTCGAAGAATTGGAAGCGGTGAACAATCCGGAAGATCCAAGCGCGGGAACGCGCCAGGCGCCGTTCTCACGCGTGCTTTATATCGAGCAGGACGATTTTCGCGAGAACCCGCCCAAAAAATATTTTCGTTTATTCCCCGGCAATGAAGTGCGTCTGCGCTACGCCTATATTGTCAAATGCACCGGCGTGGTGAAGGATGAAAAAACCGGCGAGATCATCGAGGTGCGCTGCACGTATGATCCGGCGACGAAGAGCGGCTCCGGCCAGGAAGGCAAAAAAGTCAAGGGCACGATTCATTGGGTCTCGGCGGCGCAGGCGATTCCGGCGGAAGTGCGATTGTATGATCATCTTTTCACCAAGCCGAATCCCGACGAGGTTGAGGGTGGCCAGGATTTCACGGTGAATATCAATTCCAACTCTCTCGAAACGTTGCCTTCATCGCGCCTCGAGCCGAGCCTCGCGGGCGCAACGCCGGGCAATTTTTATCAATTCGAGCGGCAAGGCTATTTCTGCGTCGATGCGAAGGATTCTTCCTCCGCTCGACTCGTTTTCAATCGCACCGTGACGTTGCGGGATACGTGGGCGAAGATTGAGAAGAAAGATGGAAAGTGAGCTTAGCTAGACTTTATCCAAATTGTTCTTTATCAAGTGGCGTAACAAAGCGCTTCGGCCATACGCTGCAGTAAAATATTGGATACTCATCAGTTCGTTCAATTGAACATCTATCCTTTCTTGATGAAAAACCATTTGCGTTTCGCTTTTATTGTCTTTATCACCGATTTTCATTCTAAAAATTAGGGTAAACTTTTGGGGCCAAATTTTGTGAACGCACACTTGGCGATGTTCACAAAACCCTTGCCGTTCTTTGA
>JAKEEU010000350.1 GCA_022616415.1 Candidatus Zhuqueibacterota bacterium
ACCGCCAGGCCTGAAAGCGCGGTGATTGCCCACTTGATGATCAGATTGCGGATTTGAATCTGGCGATCTTTCCCCTCAACGCCCGAAGCGGGATTGGTCTCCATTTATAACTGGCCTTTTCGTTGATGAAATTTTTGGTAGCCGCGATGCTTGCGGTATTTGATGTGACTTACAAGCGCGCGAGATCCTAGCATCGCGCTTAAAGTCTCTCAAGCGTGCGCCCGATTTTCGCCCCGATTAATGAATCGTATTTAACTGGATTTTTACCAACCAACGTTAAAAAATGGACGTCTAAGGCCGAGCTATTGATCTATAATCTGCTGCGCGGAAAATCCACCCGTAACTTTTCTACGGATAGTCAGGCAAGGGGGAAATAGAATGATGACGAGATTTTTCCGAAAAACCACTGCGCTGATTCTGGCGTTCACTCTTATTACCACCTGCGCATTCGCGCAAGACGCAGGTCAATCGAAACAGAAATCGTCGCCGAAATCGTCGGCGAAAACTTTGCCGAATACTCTGCCAAAAACTCTGCCAAAAACTCTGCCAAAAACTCTGCCAAAAACTCTGGATGACAAGAACAACCCGGCATTGATCGGCAAACGCGACATCAACAAGGGCACGATACAGTTTTATTCGGTCGAGCGTGAAGTCGCTATCGGCCGCCGGCTCGCCGCTGAAGTTGACCGTAGCTCCAAGCTCATCAACGATCCGTTCGTCACCGAATACGTCAACCGCATCGCGCAAAACCTGGTGCTGCATTCCGATTCAAAAGTCCCGTTCACGATCAAAGTCATTGACTCCGAACAGGTCAACGCTTTCGCCTTGCCCGGCGGCTTCCTTTACGTCAACCGCGGTCTGCTCGAAGCCGCCGAGAACGAAGCCGAAGTCGCGGGCGTGCTCGCCCACGAGATCGCGCACGTCGCGGCGCGACACGGCGTGGAGCAGGCGTCGAAAGGGGAACTGATCAACTACCTTTCGATCCCGTTGATCTTTATGGGCGGGATTGGCGGTTACGCCATCCGGCAGGGTCTGGGGCTGGCTGTTCCGCTGACTTTCCTGAAATTCTCGCGCGGCGCCGAGAAAGAGGCTGACCG
>JAKEEU010000351.1 GCA_022616415.1 Candidatus Zhuqueibacterota bacterium
ATTGACCACTTTTGCAAGGCTTTCTTAACTTGGCAATGTTAAGTTGGCTTGAACAAAAGCTATGACAGAAAAATGAGAGACAGAAAAATAGAGCCTAGCATCATGCCAGGGCAGTTGAAAATAACAGGAACGAGCAGACGACAAACATTTTTCTGTCATCCATCTTACTGTCTTTTGAATACTTTTGACTTAACATTATCAGGTTAAGGTTTCATTTAAATTTCTCAAAAATAGTATTTAGCCGATACTCATGTATTAGCAAGCTCAAAACCAAAACCGACGCGTGCGTTTTTGAGCCGTGTGTGATAACTCCATTGACCAACTTTCAGCAATCTTGGCATTCCCGTATTGACCACTTCGCGATAAAAGCATTTCATGGAGCTTCCGGAAAGAAAATTTTGGGAAACTTTACGTCATCCTGCGGTTATCATCTTTCTCGTCTCCGCACTGGCCAAAGCCATTTTCGGCTTCGCGGTGGTCACAGATGCGGAACGGATCATTTCCGATCCGGACGCCATCGGCTATTTTCGTCTCGCCGAAAATCTGCGGCATCACGGCGTTTTCTCGCGCAGCGAGCAGCCGCCGTTCGCGCCGGATAGCGTGCTCACGCCGGTTTATCCATTCTTTGTGGCCGTGCTCTTGGCGCTAGCCGGCGGCAAGCTTTGGATTATTCCGGTTGCACAAGGACTCGTCAATTCGTTGTCGGCGGTGCTGGTGTTCAAAGCCGGCGACAAGTTGTTCGGCACACGCGCCGGTTTCATCGCCGGACTCTGTTTCGCCCTCGATCCTTCGGCGCTCGTTCGCACGTTCAGCCTGTTGACGGAATCGCTGTTCACGTTTCTCTTTCTATCCGCCAATTTTTTTCTGATTCAATATACAAGCAAACCTTCTGCAAAATCTTCGATCGCTTCTGCAGCGCTGCTGGGTGTGGCGGCGCTGTGCCGGCCGGTAGCTCTGTATTTTTTTGTGCCGGCGGCTGCGATTCTATTCTTTGCCAATTCCGGCCCGCTCAAAACGCGCGTGAAAAATGCCGCCATTTACGTCACCGTTTTTGCGCTCACTTTGAGTCCGTGGCTCATTCGCAACAAATTGATCTTAGGCATGGCGCAGTTGACTTCCATTCAAGGGATCAATCTGCTGCTCATCAACGCGGCCTTTCTCAAAGCCGCGCAAGAGCATATCGACTACGCGACTGCCGAGCGACGATTGGAAGCCGAGGCCGACAGCGTGATGATGGCGCGGGGCTTCGTTGCGGAAAAAATAAAGCTGCAATATAAAGGAAGCCAATATGGCTATCAACTGAATGATCCGCGCGCCTCGCAAGTTTATCAAGAATTGGCTGCCCAAAAAATATTCGCCTCTCCCCTGCTCTATGCGCGCGTGCATTTGATGGGAATCATCCCGAGCTTTCTCGATACGAGCGTGCGCGATTTCTATCATTTCGCCGGCAAGGAAAGGCCGATGCTCGGACTGCGCGCGTTGCTCGTAACTGGCGGGTTGGGTTCGGCTCTCATAAAATTTTGGTCACGGGTCGAATCGAGCTATCTGGCGCTGTATCTTCTCAATCTCGGCTGGCTGATCGTTCATTACCTCTCGGCGTTCATTGCCGTCGTCCGGTTAGCCAAAGAGAAATCCTACGCCTCGCTCGTTTTGCTGGCGCTACCCTTGTCCTATTTGCTCTTCATGACGGCACCCGCCGGGTCCGAGCGTTTCCGTTTTCCTGCCATGCCGTATCTCTACTTGCTCGCGGCGCCAGTTCTTTCGCGAATTTCGTGGCGAAAACCGAAATAGTGCGACACGCCCGCCGCGAAAGAAATTCGCAGATGCGAACCATTTGCACATGGAGTGATTTGCAGCGGCCCGGCGGCAGCATTGTTTACCAAACATTTACAATGCTCGTGTGTTATTTTTGTCAAATTCAGCAAGTTGGCGCATGCTTTGTATATTTCCTGAAGGTTAATTGGTGTTGAAGTTGTTAACAACATGAAAAAGAGAATGAGGTGAGCTATGCAAAAATTGATGAGAATCGCTATCAGCCTCGCGCTGATAGCGTGGTTGGGCTGCGACAAAAAAGCCACCGACCCCAAATCCGACAAAGGGACATTGCGTGTCTTTTTGACCGACGCGGTAGCACAGTACGATGCGGTGAACATCACGTTCAGCGAAGTCAGCGCGCACATCGATGGCAAATGGGTCACAATCAGCGATGACCCGCAAACCGTCAATTTGCTGGATTTGAGCGGCGGCAAAATTTTGGAGCTCGGCTCGGCCGAGGTCGAGGTGGGAAAATACACCCAAATTCGTCTGAAAATCACAGATGCCGAAGTCGTGTTGAACGAAGAACTATCTTACCCGCTCGAGGTTCCGAGCGGCGCGCAATCCGGATTGAAACTGCTTGCTAATTTTGAGATCGTCGCCGGCACCACTTATGATGTTGTGATCGATTTCGACGCGGAACGCTCAGTCGTTGCCACCGGCTCGCCGAATGATCCAAAATTTATACTCAAACCGACTATACGCGTTACAGCCATGGCGATCACCGGCTCCATCTCCGGCACGGTCACCAATCCAGCCGATTTGCCGGTGGCGTATGCAATTGCCGGCGACGACACGGTCACCTCATCGCCCGTCGATGGAACGGCCGGTTCTTTTAAGCTGGCTTTTCTGCCGCCGGGCGGTTACACGGTGAGTGTGGCCGATACCACGGATAAAGCTTTCACGCAAGCCAATGTGCCGGTCACGGCGAACCAAGACAATTCGTTGGGACAAGTAACACTGCAGTAACAGTCTGCTTCCTCATAGGATCACACCGAACCCTCTCCCAGTCCCGCTGGGAGAGGGCTCCGCACCAACCTTGCGCATTCATCTCAAATCGCCTCCAGCACCCCGTCGAGATTTTCGTATACTTCACGATTGCTGAAGCGAATGACGTGATGGCCGTGGGCTTGGAGCCAAGCTGTGCGCGCGGCGTCGTATTCCGCTTGCGCGGGCTCGGCGTGAGTATCGCCGTCAATCTCAAAGACCAGCTTGGCTTCCGCACAATAAAAATCAGTGATGAAGCGAGAGATGGGATGCTGGCGGCGAATCTTGTAGCCAAGCCCGCGGTTTCGCACGGCGACCCAAACTTTTCGCTCAGCCGGTGTGAGTGGATGACGCAAGTCACGAGCGCGTTGCAGAATGATTGGATTAGTACGATGGCGGGGTTCGTCTGGCAACGCATTATTCCCTCCGCCGCTGCCAAGCTCAAGGAGGGTTCGCGGTAATTTCTCGCAAGCATCGATCAGCGTTTGACGAGCAAAGGCGGCTTCGTCCGCATAATCAGCCGGCGCAGAGAGCAACGGCCACCAGGAGGCCAGCTCTTGATAAAGTTTAGGACGGCCCTGTTGGATGTTCGGAGGCTGTTGCATGGAAGGCATAAACGCAGATATGTTTATTAAACATGAAAGTTTCTTTCTCAAAAGCCATACCGATTTTTTCGGCGACTTTTTTTGAAGCGCGATTGTGGGGATCGATCAAAGAGATCAAGCGCGTGTATCCCAACTGGTTGACGCCGTAATCGCGGCAGGCTGTCGCGGCTTCGGTGGCGAGGCCTTGTCCCCAAAATTTGCGGAGAAACAAATAGCCGATTTCGACTTCGGGCAGATCATCGACGCGCTGCATGACCAGCCCGCATTGTCCGGCAAACGCGCCGTTCTCTTTAAGAAGCGCAAGCCATAAACCAAAACGAAACACCCGATAGCTCGACATGTTCCATCGTATCCAATCTTCAGTCTCTGCGACGTTCTTCGTTTTCGGATAATATCGCATAGCTTCGGAATCGGCGAAAATGCCTTGCAGATTTTCGACGTCGCTCATGTCCATCTCGCGAAGCAGCATGCGTTTGGTTTCTAAAACGATCATAAATTGCTTGCATCAGCCAAGTCGGTCACGACGTTTCGGCTACACCCATGCTCAATGCTTCCCGAAATTGCCTCTCATCATCGACCGCAAGGCCGATCCGTCGCACTTTTCTGGTGATTCCGAACAAGCCCGTCACGATTACCGGTTGTTTGAGATCAATCACCAAACGCGGTTGGCCAAAAATGGCGAAACTCACATAGTCCGCGGCCTTGCGTTCGCGAGGGTTGGCTTTTTGTACGGCCTCGATGTCTGAGAGTGTGATAGTCGCCCGCCAGCGCAGTCCAGCGCGAAGATGCAAATGTGTTTTGCTGAGAACAATGGGATGCAGGCGCTGCGCGTGATAATCCCCAATGAGCCACAACAAACTGTAAAGGCTGAGGCCGGTGAATATCCATGCCGCGAGTGTGCTCCATTGTTGCAGCAGAATATGCAGCGCCGCCGTTTCCACGATCAAAACCAGCGCCAGAGCGCCCAAAACGGCGGCGTAACCAGTTTTGCGATGATAAGAAAACGCAAGATGGCTGGAATCCCAACTCTTGAATTGTTTGAACCATCCTGCCACCGCATAATACAGCAGTGAAAACTCTGTGACGAGGATGGGAACAATGGGCCAAGCGCCGAGCGTTCGCTCGAGGCTCGCCGCTAATGCGTCTGTAAAATAAATTTCGGTCAACTTGGCCTGGTGGTAATGCTTCACGATCGTTCGTATTTTGATGGCAATGAATCCAAGCACGAAAAGCTCGAGTAGGGGAATGAATTTTTTGATGAAATCGACAGGCGCTTGCTGCGTCGCCGGCAAAATGAAACCGGCAATGACGATGGCCAAAACCAACACGGGAACGAGGGTGATCGCGGGAATACGCCGTTGGCGCACGACGAAAATATAGTACAAGGCCGGCAAACCCATGACGAGGTCCAGCGTCATCGCAAACGAAATCACGCTGGGATTTTGCAGAAAATACGCCGAATGGACGATCCACATTTCTGTGGCATAAATCGTCAGCCCGAGAATGGTGAACAGAAATAGATGAATATTGAGTGTGAGTCGCATCACGAGCTCCTTATCTTATTTTAAGCTTGGCTAACAGCTTCTTCCCGCGCGCTTTCATCGCCGGACTGCCGGTGCGCGTTAAGCGCTCCAATAATTTGAGGATCTGCGGGCGCAGCTTGGCGTCTGGTTCGGCAATATCCGCCAACGCTTGCATGGAAAAAGTTTTAACGATCTTGCTTTCGTCCGTGAGATAATTTTTTAGAATATCCACGATGAGGCGGCGCTCTTTGGGGCTCCATTCGAGCCGTGAAAACAATTGCGCTACGTGCCAACGCACAAAGTTCTTTCCTGGCTTGTATGCTTTTAGTAAGTCACATTGGCGCCTGAAGGCGCAACTACGAACCACTACTCCCACCGAAACGTTTTCGCCGAGATCATGACGCCGATCACGGTCATGGCGGCGAGAACTCCGACTTCCGTCAAATGTTGCCCCCAACTTTCGCCGATCCACAAGCCGCGCAACAAAGAGACGACGTGGGTCAACGGGAGCGCTTTGGCGTATTGCTGAATGGTTTCCGGCATGACTTCACGTGGGATGGCCGCGCCGGAGAAAAAAAGCATCGGATAAAATAGCACCATCGACACCACTTGCGCCGTGCGCGCCGTCGGCATGAGGCCGGCGACAACGAATCCCAGCGCAAAAAAGCCGATGCTGCCAAGGACAAATGCGCCGGCCACATTAAAAAGGCTGCCGGCAAACCGCAAACCAAAGAAAATTTTTCCGGCGAGAATCAGCATGGCCATGCCCAATGTTGTCATCGAAAAAATGACGATGACTTGTGCGCTCAAAATCGTGTATGGGCGCAAGGGCGTGACTTTCAACCGGCGCAGAATCCCGCGCTCGCGGTATGATGAAATAATGATGCTCAAGCCGAGCAATCCGCTGGTGGCGATGATCATGGCGGTGTAGGCGGGAACCGAGACATCGACCGAGCCATAGCCGCCAAAGAACGGCGTCGGCTCGTTGCCGTAGATGCTGCCGAAGAAGAACAGGATCATCAGCGGAAAGACCAACGTAAAAAACGCCGCCATCGGCTCGCGCAAAAAAAGTTTGGTTTCCGTCCAGGTTAGTTTCAATAAGCTGTGCATGGGGCAACCTCCGCTAATTCGTAAGCGTGAAGCGTAAAACGTAAGGCGTAACTCGTAAAAGTGTAAGTGTAAGGCGTAATGCGTAAAACAAATTGCATATCGCAGTTACATGTAATTGTCAAATGATTTTTCGCAAAAAATCGTCATTTGGGGGTAACACTTTTCGCCACGTTTATTCCGAGCTCGAGCATACGGGTTTCGACGTG
>JAKEEU010000352.1 GCA_022616415.1 Candidatus Zhuqueibacterota bacterium
AAAATTATATCCGTTGTCCCGCCGTGGCGGGATTTCAATCCGTTGGGAGAAACTTGCTCTGTTTGTAAAGGTTATTGGCCATCAAAATCTCAGGTACAAAAAGAGGCTGTCATTCCGTAGGAATCTTTTTTCATTTCGAGCACTGTGCCAGTGCGAAAAAGGATTCCCTGGCCTGCCCAGAGCCTTTGGCAGGGCAGGCTTCCAGAATGACATTTTCTCCACCCGTGAGGCATTACGGTCCCGCCGGCGCCGCCGCGCCACAACGAACCATTCGCAACCTTTCGCTGAATTTCCTGTAAAATAAAATGGGCGCCAGCTCAATTCTTGAGCATTCGCCATGGATTGGCTGGCGTCATCATAACCAACTGCATCCCGGCGCTGGCATCATGGCTAAGAATCTCGTTTTGCATTCACAAGGAAAATGCTATGCTGAAATACGTCAAGTTTTCTCTCGTGTTGTGCGCGCTCGTGTTGGCGGGCTGTGACGAGCGCCCCTCGGAGCGCCGCGCGCTGCGTGAAGAACGAGAGCGGCGAGAGTCAAAAGGCGATCTGGTCGAGACCCGGCAGATTCAGTTGGGCAACGCGGCTTCGTTACGCCTCGACATCGAGTACAACGGCGGGTATTTGACGATCGAGCGCGAAACGACCGGCCTGCTCGCCGACCTCAAATTGGAGTTTGACCGCGAAGAGAATCGTCCCTACATCGACTATGACTCGTCTTCATCTGCGCCGACGTTGCGGATACGCAGCCCGCGCCAGCGCGATGGCGATCTCACGTTTAAAAGATTTCGTGACAATGATTGGCGGATCAAATTAAGCCCGCAAATCCCTATCGATTTCAGAATCGACGCCGGCGCCATTGACGGCCAGTTTGATTTGACGGCGCTCAAAGTGGCGGATCTCAACCTCAACGTCGGCGCGGGAGAATTGAACCTGGAATTTCTGGAGGCTAATTCCGAGCGCCCGAGCCTCAGCATCAACTCCGGCGCGGCGGAGATGAGGGCAAAAGGCTTGTGCAATGCCAACTTCCGCCGGCTCGATTTTAACGGCGGCGTCGGCACCTCGCGGCTTTCGTTTGACGGCGACTGGAGCGGCGACGGCCGCGTGGACATGAATCTCGGCGTCGGCAAGAACACGATTCTGTTGCCTCGACATGTTGGCGCGAAGGTCCACGAATCTGGCTCGTTTCTCTCGCCGATCAGCTTGCACGGCTTCCGCAAGCGCGGCGGCGTTCACTATTCGGAAAATTACGATGAAGCCACTGGCCGTCTTGATTTCGACATCAAAATGGGTGTCGGGCATACGTCCGTCGATTGGTTGGATTGAGCGTGTTGGAGTGTTGGAGTACTGGAGTATTGGATTGTTGGATTACTGGAGCGTTGGAATATTGGATTAATGGAGCGTTGTAAGCCCCATTAATCCAATACTCCATCAATCCATCAATCCAACACTCCAATGATCCTGCAATCTGAATTTCTGGTATCGCCATGAGAATATCGTCACGCGAGAATTTAATTTTGCTCATTGCAGCGCTGGCCGGCGCGGCGCTGTTTTTCTGCCTTTTTCCGCGCGTGGCGCCGACGGCGAAATTGCATTTGGCGATCAACCGCGGCGAAGCGCAGGAGATTGCCCGTGGCTATTTGCAAACGCATGGCCACAACGTGGAGGGCTTCAGTGAAAAAACTTTTCTCAATATCGAAAATCAACAAGAGAGTTTTCTGCAGTCGCATCGCGCCGGAGCAGCCGAGCGCGCACTCATTGAGAGTCATCGTCCCGTTACTAACTGGGAAGTGGTTTTCCGGCATCCCGAGCGCAACGAGCGTTTTCACGTCATGGTTTCTGCGGCGGGCGAAGTATTTCATTTCGAACACGTCGTGCCGGCGAATATGGCCGGCAAGCATTGCACCCAAGACGAGGTGACGCCGATCATTACACGCTTTCTCACGCGCCAGCTCGGCATTGATTGGTCTGAATACGAGATGGTCGACGTGCAAACCATCAAGCGCGAGGCCTGCACCGACTTTACATTCAAATGGGAAAAGAAAACACCGGCGCTCGGCGGCTTGAAGTTTCGGCTGTGGGCCAAGGTCATCGGCGATGAGGTCGGCGGCTGGGATCGGCACGTGCAAATTCCGCAAGAATTCGTTGCGGAGTATAGTCGCCGGCAGAACACGAGCAATCTGTTCGAGGTCGCCAAACCCATTTTGATCATCACCATCTTTGTGATCAGCTTGATCTCGTTCGTGTTGCGGTTCCACGCGCGCGAGCTGAGCTTGCGGAATGCGTTGGTGTTTTCCGGCTTTGCACTCGCCGTCATTCTGGCCTATTTCGTCATGGTGTGGTTCCCTTCTTACGAGTTGTTGCGCAACGCGATAATCGAGGATAATCAGAATTTTTATCTGTTTGTGAGTTACGTCAATCTCGCGGTTATTGCATTCTCTTCGGCGCTCGCCATCTTTCTCGTGTGGGCGACCGGCGAGTCAGTGACGCGCGAAATCTGGCCGGAGAAATTAAAAACGTTCGACGCGCTTTTCGGGCGGCGCTTCTTTTTTCCCGAGCTGGGCAGCGGCATTCTAAAAGGCTTTGCGCTCGCAGCCATACAGCTTGGTTTGTGGTATCTCATCATTTATGGCTTGAGCGGACGATCAAACTTATGGCTCGTCGCCGGGACAAATGAAAGGATTGCCCTAGCCTCTCTCATCCCGTTAGGCGCGCCAGTTTTGATCGGCCTTTACGCCGCCGTGTTCGCCCTCCCTTATGCGCCGTTGTTCACGTTGGGCTTTTTGCGGCGCTATCTCAAGCGCACAGTGTTGGCGGTGGCGTTGGCGATCTTGATGTTCGATACGATTTTCCCGGATACCACGACCATCATCAGCCGGTGGTGGCAGGCTGGCGCCAGCATACTCGTCGGCGTGATCGGATACATTTTTTATTTGCGCTACAATCTTTTGACGCTTGCCATCGGCACTGCGGTTTCCACTATGCTGCCTTATGCCATGATGTTTGTGTCGCAGCCGGATGGGATGTATCAAACGACCGGCTGGGCCTCGTTCGGTTTGCTCGGCGCCGTGTTGATTTACGGATATGTAGCGCGAGTGCGCGGCGCTGCACTTGACGAGCAAGCCATCACGCCGGCTTACGTGCACCACATTGCGGAGCGCGAGCGCTTGAAGATGGAATTGGATATCGCCCGTAAGGCGCAGCTTCGCATGTTGCCGCAGCAAATTCCCCAGCTTCCCGGGCTCGACATTGCCGCGTTTTCGGAGCCGGCCAAGGAAGTCGGCGGCGACTATTTTGATTTCGTCATGTTCGACGGCAATCGTCTCGGCATCGTCATCGGCGACGTTTCCGGCAAGGGCATGCCGGCGGCATTGTACATGACGCTCACCAAAGGTTTCTTGCAAGCGCGCGCCGATCTCAATGCCTCGCCGCGCGAAATTCTTTGCCGGATGAATCGCAATTTCTATCAATCCGCCGAGCGCAATATTTTTGTCAGCCTCTTTTATTGCGTCATCGATCCGATCAACCGCAAAATGGTCTACGCCCGCGCCGGACATAATCCGATTATCGTGCGCCACAACGCCAGCCAAACCACCAAGCTGCTGCAACCACCCGGCCTCGCGGTCGGACTTGAAAGCGGCGAGGTCTTTGAGCGCATCATGAAACAGGAGAGCATCGAAATTGTGCCCGGAGATACTTTAGTTTTTTATACCGATGGCTTGACTGAGGGCATGAACCGCGGCAAGGAAGAATTCGGTGAGGAGCGCCTGCTCAAGGTTATAGAAGACACAGAGAATGGCAGTACCGCGCACGATTTGCTTGAACAAATTCGGAAAGCTCATAGCACTTTTGTTGGCCGCGAAGAGCAGCACGACGATTTGACGTGTTTGGTGGTGCGTGTTTCGAAATGAATAAATTGTTACATTCCAGTAACATTTTTCTTGACATTTGAAGATGATTTGTGTATTTTACCCCAGATTTTTTATTGCGTACTGCGAACCAAAGCTGGAAAGTTTAGTAAAAATATGTAAGGTTTTTTCGATGAAAGCGATCACACGACAAATTGATTTTGGTCTGATATTTGCGATAAATTAAATCAACATGAACGAAAAGCGGGGATAAAAAATGGTGTACAAAAGGGTGGTTTCGACAAAGTTGCACAATTTACAAGCCGGGGTAAGGGGTTCACGACGGAAGCGATTGATTTTGAGTGCTTTGGTTGGTCAGCATTGCTGTATAAGCAAATAAGATAAATCTTATCAGATCCCCCAAAACCCGCAAAAAAACTTGCCATCCGCTCTCCGCATTTTCGCATGTATGCAGGTATTACATTTTCGTTTTTGCTATGGCCGCAGTGATACAGTTTTTTACAGGTCTGTACAACTTTGCGCCCCACCTATTGATGATATGACCTCGACAACTCGGCTGTTGACAAAATGCTTTTTAATTATTATATTTGCCGTATCCCGCCAAGGAAAGTGTTCTTTCGGGTAGCTCCCAGGGGTAGGACAATACATTCGAGTCAGGAGGTAGGACTCGGCCAAGCGGTGTCTGAGACGGCGTCCCCAAGACTGCGTCCGAAGGAATGCGTCCGTTGCGCGATCACGGCACCATGAACTTCAACTTTGATGAGTAGTTCTATGAATGATCCACGACTTGCACGGCTGGCGGAGGTGTTGACGTCGCACTCCACGCGCTTGCAAAAAGGCGAGCGCGTTTTGATAGAAGCATTTGACGTTCCCGAGGCGTTTACCAACGCGCTCATCGAAGCCGCGGTTGATTGCGGCGCGATTCCGATTGTCGAAACCAAGCACAACAAGGTTTTGCGGCAGCTTTATCGCCAATACGGTGAAGAAGCCTTTCGGCTGCTCGGTGAAATCGAAAAGTTCCGCATGGAAAGAATGGACGCGTACATCGGCGTGCGCGGCAATGACAATATCTGCGAGATGTCCGACGTGCCCGGCATCAAGATGAGCTATTTGCAGCGGCACATTTTTCAACCGGTGCACCACGACATTCGCCTCAAAACCAAATGGGTCGTGCTGCGCTATCCCAACTCGTCGATGGCACAACAGGCCGGCATGAGCACCGAGGCCTTCGAAGATTTTTACTTTGAAGTTTGCACGATGGATTACGGCCGCATGACCGAAGCCATGCAAGCGCTGAAAGAGCGCATGGAGAGCGCCGACCGCGTACAGATTCTCGGCCCCGACACTGAGCTGAACTTCAGCATCAAAGGCATTCCGGCGATACCTTGCGGCGGCGAATACAATATTCCAGACGGCGAATGCTTCACGGCGCCGGTGCGGAGTTCGGTGAATGGCGTTATCAGTTTCAACACGCCGACGATTTATCAGGGCGTGGCGTTTTCCGACATCAAACTGGAGTTTCGCAACGGCAAGATCATCGACGCCACCGGCGACTCGGCAAGCAAAAGCTCGCGGCTGAATGAGATTTTCAACACCGACGAGGGCGCACGCTACGTGGGCGAGTTCTCGTTCGGTTTCAATCCGTTCATCAACCGGCCGATGCTCGACATTCTCTTCGACGAGAAGATTGCCGGCTCGTTCCATTTCACCCCCGGCAATGCGTACGAGAACGCCGATAACGGCAACCGCTCCCAGGTTCATTGGGACATGGTGATGATCCAAACGCCGGAATTTGGCGGCGGCGAAATCTGGCTCGACAGCGAGATGATCCGCAAAGACGGCCGCTTCGTGCCCGACTATTTGCAGCCGCTCAATCCGGAAAATCTCAAAAGCGAGTACGACGATTTTCCCACCTCGTCATCGCGGCGCCGGAGAACCAGAGAAAAAGTTTACACTGATGAAGTGCTGGTGTAAGCGGACTTGCTATAAATACTGAGCATCGTGCCCGAATGGTTGTTAATACGCGTTTAGGTTTGGCTTTTAATGTCATTGCGAGGCGTCCCGCTTTTCAGCGGGACAATCTGCTGGAATTTGCGCAAAAAGATTGCTTCGCTGAGAGGCGCTCGCAATGACTTTGACTCAAAAATCAACTCTTAAGATAATATCAAACTTTTGCGTTTTACAATGAAGGTCACGATTCAATATTGCGGCGTTTGAAACTACCTCCCTCGCGCCTCCAGTTTGAAGGCGGAAATTGCGAAGCGGTTCCCGGACTGCCAGATCGAGCTGATCGAAGGCAGCGGCGGCGTCTTCGAAGTGAAAAAAGAAGGCCAACTACTTTTTTCCAAGAAAAAGATGGGACGTTTCCCGGATCCGCAGGAAATTTTGGCGCAGTTGTAACCCAGCCGGCCCGACTGGAAAAGCTGCAACGAAGCAAGCTTACTACGGCTTGCAGGGTTGCTGGTTCATCGTTGCTCATACTCGTACTCCTACTCCTACTCACTTTTAAAATTTTGCAAAACGAGTAAGAGTACGAGAAGGAGTAAGAGTACGGGAAAAAGGGTACGAGTGCAAAACAACATGCACATTATCATGACGTCATTTCTTATTCTCGGGTTGGCAAGCCGGGGCCAACTCTGGGGCTTCGGCTTGCGCGGCCCGCGTCCGGATTTCGGCTGTTTTGCAAGAGCGGTTTTTGGGCCGATGGCGGGAGAACATTTAAAATTGGGCATACAAAAATCGGCCACACCCCCTGAAGCAGCACCAACACACCTTCTTCTCCCGAAAACCCACTCCTTCAATCTACCACCAAGACAAGCTTCTCTTCAGCACTTCATCCAACACCTCGCCGACAGCCTGCACGCGGAAATCGGCGTGGCGTTTCGCGACCTCGAGACCGGCAAAGAATTTTTCTTCAACGAGCGCAAAATGATGCACGCGGCGAGCACGATGAAAGTGCCGGTGATGATCGAAGTGTTCCGGCAAGCCGAGCCGGGAAAATTTCGCCTCGACGATTCCTTGGTGGTAAAAAATCAGTTTAACAGTATTGTCGATGGCTCGTCTTATCGCTTGGACATCGGCGATGACAGCGACGAATCCATTTATGGCGCCATCGGCAAAAAGATGACGATCCGCCGGCTCGTTGAGCAGATGATCACGGTGAGCAGCAATTTGGCGACGAATATTCTCATCGAGCTGGTGGGCGCGGAGAAGGTGATGGCAACGTTGCGCGAGCTGGGCGTGAAGAATATGCAGGTGCGGCGCGGCGTTGAAGATATTAAAGCCTATCGCCGCGGCTTGAACAACCAAACCGACGCGCTCGACATGATGTTGGCGCTGCAAGCGCTGGCGGAAAAACGCGTGGCTTCACCAGCCGCGTGTGACAGCATGCTGGCCGTTCTTCAGCGCCAAAAATTTCGTGACGGCATTCCGGCCGGCTTGCCCGAGGGAACGGTCGTGGGCAACAAAACCGGCTCGATCACGGCCATCGCGCACGACTGCGCCATCGTATTTCCGCAAAGCCGGGAGGTTGCGGCAGCGCAAAAAAAATCCGGCAAAGCCCGCAAGCCGTATCTTCTGGTGGTATTAACAAGTGGAATTCAGGAGGAAAAAACGGCCCAGCGCACTATCGCGGCAATTTCGCAAGAAATTTATTATGGCCTGATTACGTCGTTGTGAGCTCAGGGAGCGGTTATGTGAGCCTTTGGAAGGCAGCACTTTCATCACGCACGGCATCCGCTTCCAACTCCTACAGCACTTCCGGGGCAATCATCTGAACGAGGCGAAGGTCTTCAAAAGACCAAGCTATAATAAATTTGACCTTCGACGGACTTCCAAAGACTTGCTGCCAACAATCGGTTTCATTTGCATGGTGAAAGTCATGAAAAAGCGAATTATGCGGCTGGGAGTGCTGCTGATTTTTGCTTTCGCCTGCTCTCCTCTTTTTGCACAATTGCTGCAAATTCGCGCTTACAGCACAAGTGACGGCCTGCCACAAAGTGAAGTCATTGCCGTCCATCAAGATCGCACCGGCTATCTTTGGTTCGGCACCTACGAGAACGGCGTGGTTCGTTACGATGGCCGCAGCTTTCAGCGCATTACCGCGGGCAACGGTGTTTTGCACGGCGCCGTGCACGACATTTATCAGGATCGCCGCGGCGCGTTGTGGATCGGCGCCGACGAAGGCTTGGTTCGTCTCGTCTACAATCCGGAAACCGGCGATACGATGGTCAGCGTTTTTACCGAAGCGCATGGGCTGCCGGGCAATCGCGTGACGAGCATTCTCGAAGATGCGGAAGGCGCGCTGTGGCTCGGCACCAACGCCGGGGCCTGCCGGTTGGTGAATAACATTTTTATGATGAAGCGCACGCCGCGCGGCACTGAAAACAATTTTATTTTTGCCATGACGCAGACGCCGGGCGGCGAAGTTTGGATGAGCACGGCGGACGGCGTCAATATCTGGCGTGGCGACAGCGTGCGGACGCTCACCACGGCGGATGGCCTGGCGCACAATCGCGCGCGCGCCATTTTGTGTGATACCAGTGGTGTGATATGGATCGGCACGCAAGCAGGACTGACGCGCGTGCGTGGTCACAAGTTGCAAACATACGACGCGCAAGACGGTCTCGTTGATACCGACGTTTTTGCGCTGGCGCAGGATCAACAAGGCCAACTGTGGATCGGCAGCCGCAGCGGCCTGTCGAAATTCGATCCCGCCTCAGCCGGTGACGCGGCAAAATTCTCCAATGGATTTTCACACCACCAGCGCTTTCGTCACTTTGATCGCCGCCACGGTTTGTCCATCGACCGTATCGCCGCGCTTTACGTTGACTACGAAAACAATTTGTGGATTGGAACGTGGGGAGGCGGCGTCTGCAAGCTTTTCGGAACGTTTGTCGAAAATTACCTTCCGCGCAACGGCTTGCCGGCGGCGCCGGTTTATAGTCTTTTGGAAGACAGCCGGGGCCGCATTTGGATCGGCACCAACGGCGGTGGCCTGGCCGTCGTTGCCGGCGATTCAATGATCATCCGCGACACGCGCAACGGCCTTCCCAACAACGTCGTGCATGCGCTCGAGCGCGAGCGCTCCGGCGCCATTTGGATCGGCACACATGGCGGCGCGGTACGTATTCCTTCCGAAGATCTCGTCACCCGTCCGAAGACATGGCAAATTTTTGACAATGCCGCCGGTTTTCCAGCCGGACGGATCAACGATATCTATTGCGCTCCCACCGGCGAAGTGTGGTTCGCCACCGGCACCGCCGGAGCGCTGTGTTATGTTGGCGGCACCTTCAAGAGTTTGACGGTCGAAAACGGCTTGCCGAGCAATACCGTCAATTGCATTGCTCAAGATCGCCAAGGACGCTTGTGGATTGCGACCATCGCCGGCATGTTTATGCGGCACGGCAATGCGCAGAAAGTTTTTCGTCGTGAAGACGGTTTGCCGGCGGAAGATGTTTATTGTGTTTTTGAGGATGAAAGCGGCCGGCTTTGGTTCGGCACACGCCGAGGCGGGGTGGCGCTGTATGATCAAGAAAAATTTTATGCCTTAAGCACCGCCACCGGCTTGTCTGACGACGTGGTGTACTTCATCGCCGAGGATCGCCAACAACGCTTGTGGTTCGGCACCAACGCCGGGATCGATTGCTTCGAGGCCGCGCGCTTGAGTGAATTTATGCAACATCAAGGCGCTGCCGATAACGAGGCTCGTGATAAAGCCGTGCCGCCGCAAAATGCGGCGGAGAAGATGGCGCCAATTTTTCATCTCAGCGCGGTACACGGCCTGGCGGATAACGAGTGCAACACTCGAGCCGCGTTGTGTGATCGCGACGGCAACCTGTGGTTCGGTACGGCGGGTGGGGCGACTAAATTTTATCCGGAGCTTTTGCCGTCAACAACGCCGCCTCGCGTTCATATCGAATCGATTGAAGTCGATGGGCGGAATTATAGCCGCCAAGATGCTCTGCAACTGCAAGCCCGCGCCAAAACCTCCCTCACCTTTCATTACCGCACTTTATCTTTTATTGACGAAAAACACGCCAGCTCGCAATATTATTTGGAGGGATTCGACAGTGATTGGATCGGTCCAACCGATGAAGATCAAGCGCGCTACACGAATTTGTCGCCGCGCGCGTATACGTTTCGTGTACGGGGCGCCAATGCGTTCGGCATTTCATCGGCTGAAACCGCGCAAGTGAAATTCGAAATCTTGCCGCCGTTTTATCGCCGGTGGTGGTTCATCATTAGCAGTTTGCTGATCGTCACCGGCCTGATTTACGGCAGCCATCGTTGGCGCGTTCGGCACGTCCACCGGCGCAACGTCGCGCTTGAAAAAGCCGTCGGTGAGAAAACCCGGCGTTTGCAAGAAACGTTGGATTTTGTTTCCAACATCAAAGATTCGCTGCCGGTCGGTTTGCTCGTCGTCGACGACAAACGGTTCGTCGTGGAGGCCAACCGCACCGGCGCCGAGCTGTTCGGCCACAGCTTGAAAGATTTGCTCGGGCACGAGCTGCACAATTTGTTCACCAGCGAAAAAATGACGCGCGACATGCTCTGGGCCGCGCTGCGTGAAGTCGTGCGCGACGGCGCGCTCAAGGCCAATGGCCGGCCGGAATCTATGGTCAGGCAAAGCGGAATTGAATTGGAAGGCTTACGGGGGGACGGGAAAAAGTTCCCTTGCCTCGTCCATGCTTGCAGCATTGAAAATGAGCGCGGTGAATTGCGCTACGTCATCCTCACATGCGAAGACATCAGCGAATGGCGGCAGCTCGAGCAGCACTTGGTTGAAAATCAAAAACAATTGGCGCTCGTCGATCTGATGGCCGGCATGGGCGACATTTTGAACAACAAACTCGCCGGTATTCAAGGCTATCTTGATTTGCTGAAGAGCGCTCTTACCGTGGGCGTGGCGCGCCGGCAAGACTCCGGGCAAAACGCGCCGGTGAATCCAGTGGAAGTGGTGAATTGGGCGCAAAACTCGGCCGGCGAAATGAACGCGATCTTGCGCCAGCTCATCGAATTTGGCGCCTATTTGGCCCAGGCGCCGGCCGTGCCTTTGGATTTGCGTGAAATTTTGCAAGCTCTACAGCGCCGCTGGAGCAAAATTCTGAGTCTCAAGCTTCCGGAGATGCCCGCGTGCATTCTCGTCAAGGCTATTCCCAAAATCAAAGCCGGTTTGGACGAAGCCATCCGCAATTCGCGCGAAGCCGAAGCTACCGAAGTTGTGGTACACATCGAAACGCTGGCTGAACAATCGCGTGTTCGCCTGGTGTTGACTGACAATGGCCGCGGCGTCAGTCCCGAGCTGGTCAGCAAAGTTTTTCTGCCGTTCTTCAAAACCAAAGCCACTTCTCATTCGGGCCTTGGATTGTGGAAACTCCGCCAGATCGTTCAGCAAAGCGGCGGCGTGGTCGAAATCAACTTTGTTCCGAGGGGTGGCACCCAGCTCGTGGTGACGCTGCCGATGTGTACGGAAGATCAATTTGCTGCGCCGTCGAACGAACAGTTCACGGCTTTGGCGGAAAATGGCACGCAGTAAAAATGGCTATAAAATGGAAAAGGCAATCCGCTGGCACGGATCGCCTTTTCCTTAGGTCACGCGGGAGGTTCTTTATTTTCATTCACCCATAAGCGGGTGAATTTGATGACACCTTTTTGTCTTCCTTAAAGTACAATTCCTGGATAAAAGCAGCCAATACAGATGTTATATTAAAAAATTATTAAGACCCACACTTTCCGAGCTGTTGGCCGCCTTTATCCAGTGGAGAACTGCCAAAAGAACTTATACACTTACCACGCTCGCCCAACCTCACGCCATTTTTATCTTGTACAACATCTGCTGATGATATATTAGACAGCATTTTTTGAAAAAAGTTGCATGCAATTTTAAAAAAATAAAAATTTTTTTGCCCTGCTTAATTTGCCCACTATCGTGTTTTTCATTTGCGTTCCAACCCAAATTTTCTATATTAAAATAACGATCGTTAAATCTCGGCAACAAGATATGGTAATGGTGAATGGATGCCTTCGAACCCCACAACTTGCTGTTCGTTTATGGCGCGCTCATGCGCGGCATGGAACGCGCGCGCTTTCTGTCGAACGAAAAGACCAGATTCGTATGTCCGGCGACGGCCAATGGCGTGTTGTACGCCATTGGGGGCTTTCCCGGTTTGGTGGTTTATCCTCCAGCGGTTGATTCATCTGCAAGCATTCGTGTTGAAGATGGCGGCTCGCGGCCACGCTTGCCCACAACTGCCTCCGTGCTGGAACCGCCGCACGAAAATGTACGGCGTGTTCACGGCGAGCTATTCGAAATTTTTGATCCTTTAACATTTTTCAACACGCTCGATGTCATTGAAGGCTATTGGTCGGATCAAATCGAGCGCAGCCTGTTTGTGCGTAAGTTAATTCCGGTTGAGACCGAGAGCGGCACCACGACGGCGTGGGCGTATATCCTGAATCTTCCCAACAATGGCGCCTCGCGTTTTGACCCTGACGAGTGAGATAAGCGAAGCCGGACTCGTGCACGAGGATGCTTCAAGTTTTATAGAATTCAGCAGCACAAGTCCAGCTTCGCTTTTTTATTTATGCTTGATAGATTGACCGAAATTTTGTATTTTAGTTTCGTAACCCGTTATTGAGTTGAGCAATTATAGAATTCGTCGCGTTGGCGCTCCGGTTTTTATCTTATTTGGATTTTCGTTGCAAGTCTGACACAATGATCTTTGGCGATCATGTTTGATAGGATCATCTTGAGTGGTAATGCCGACTTTGCTCTTGATGCAGCGGGGTCAGCCACTATTCTCAGCATTGTTGCATTCCTCACCATATTTGCCGCCGGGCTTGCCGAGCGTGCTTATCGCATGCAAAGCCTTGGCGTTTTTGCCGGCCTTGCCAACGCGATGCTGTTCGCAACGATTTTTGTGCTGGCGACGATCGGGCACAGCTTGCTCGGCTTGGGCTGGATGAAGAAATTGGCGAGCGGCGAGCTGTTTTTTTACATCTTTAGTCTCGGCTTCAGCGGAATATGGCTTGGCGCCGCGCTTTCATCTTCGCGCCTCAACCAGCCGCCGCAAGCACGCCGCGTTTTCATGCGCTGGCAAATTGCCTTTTTGAGTTTGTTGGCCGTCGTTTTTGCCTGCGGCGCCGGTGAAGGGTATGGCTTTTTTCATCTCGCGCTCAACGCTGCGTTGCGCCAAATTTTTGTCGGCATCGTCGCGGGCATTTTTATTATTGCAACGGGCATTGCCATTTATCGGCTGTGGCGCGAGCGTGTGGCCTTGTGGTTCTGGCTGGCGCTCGCCTCGCTCGTGCTCGCCAGCGCTCTTTCGTTGTTCCATTTTCTCCCCCAAGCGCCGCTGCTGGCTTACGCCAATTTTGGCCTCGCGGCTTTTTTAAGCATCTGCGGCCTGTTTGCCGATCACGTGCGCTTCCTCCGTCTCGAATCCGAGTTGCGCACGGGGTTTATGGAAAATGCCCTCAAGCTCGAAGAAGAAAATCGCCGGCAGGCCGCCATTGTGGAATTGAATCGCGAGGCCGTGGTGCATTTCGACCGTGACGAGCGCATCGTTTATGCCAATCGCAATTTTTTACAGTTCGTTTCTGCCGTAACCTCGCCTGTCTCGTCTGCGCCGCCGGTTTCTTCAGAGAAAAACCAATCTGGTAAAGCCGCGATCCCGATGGCTTCGTCTGCTGCAACCATTGAAGCAAACTCGCCAGCTTCTCAACTCACCGACAAAAAACTTTCTGCGCTGTTGCCGCGTGAATTGTACCAAAAGTTGTCTCCCTCAATACAGGAAGTCAGGCTCGACCGGACCTCCCTGATGGAAATTCGCCACCTCGATGCCGGTGGAGAAAAGCTGCTCCAAATTTTTGCCGCGCCGTTGCGCGATAATAATGACAAAATCTATTCGACGCATCTGAGTCTGCTCGACATCACCGCACGGCATTGGTCGGCGCGTTCATTGGAAAGCGCCGCTGCCGAAAAAGCCAAAGAGCTGCGGATTTTTCAGCAGGGTGTCGAGAATGCGAACGACAGCGTCGTCGTGACCGGCACCGACAACAAAATTCTTTATGTCAACGAAGCCTTCGAGCGGACTACCGGATTTGCGCGCAGTGAAATCCTCGGGCGCACGCCGCAAGCGTATCATCTCGACAGCGAGGCCGGCCGGCTGGCGGAAATCAATCGCCGCCTTCTCCAGCACAAATCCTGGCGCGGAGAAATGGCCGGCCGCCGCAAAGATGGCAGCCGGTTTACCGGCGATCTTTCCGTCAGCTTGGTGGCAGACGAAGAAGAAAAAATTATCCGCTATCTCTGGATCGAGCGGGATGTGACTTCCTACAAAGAGCTTGAAGTCAGATCACAGAAGTATGCCGAAGAATTAGCCCGGAAAACGACGGAAATCGCGCACGTCAAACAATCGCAAGCTTCGTTGCAAGAACACACCGGCGAGCTGCAACAACGCGTCGACCAGCTCGCTAAGCTCATGGAGATCGGCGAAGATATTCGCCTCAACGTTGGCTTGGACATGATCATGACTCGCATCAGCGAAGCGGTTGCCGCGCTTGGCTGGCAACGGGTTTTAATTTTCCAGCGCCAAGAGCAGGAAATTTTTGCATTGGTGGCGAACAAAGGTTTTGCGAATCGGGCCGTTGCGGCGCTGCGCCAGGTGCGGCAATTACCTTATGCGGAATTTGCACCTTATTTGCTCGAACGCTTTAGCCGCAGCCAATCTTTCTTTATCGACTCTCGACAATTGACCGGAACGAAACGGCTGGCCTTCCTTCCGGCCAATCTTGAGGCCGCATCAAACGGCGATTGGCGGAGCAATGACGCGCTTTTGGTTCCGATCCGCTCCCGCGAACAAATCGTCGGCCTTATCGTCGCCGCGAGTCCATCAGATGGCCGCCATCCGGATTTGCAGCGCGTTCGCGATCTCGAGTTGTTGGCGGATGACGCTGCCATCGCCATCGAGAACACCCGATTGCTGGCGCTCCATCAACGCAACGAACGCCAGGCGCGCGTTTTGGCGGATCTCGGCCAAGTCTTTCGAGTTGCCGGCGCCGTCGAGCAAGTGATGATCGATATAGCGGGCATTGGCACGGGAGCTTTCGCATGTCCGTGCTTAGTGGTTTTGCTGCCGGCAAGAGAGCGCGGTTGGCTCGGTGCCTTCGGCACAACCACTGCGAGAAACGGGCGCTCGCAAGGCCGTTTATTGGAAGAAGCAGAGCTTTCGACTACGTGGCTGGCGCAAGTGGCAGACGCCGTTGCAACCATGGACATCGCCAATCTCGAACTGAACAGCGGTGATTCTTTGCCGCCGTTCATTAAAGACGCCATCAAAGTTAAATCACCCGGAGCCGCTGCAACCGCAACAAATAAATTAGGAATGGCGCACGTCATTGCCTTGCGCTCGCGCGGGCGAAATCTCGGATACATGACCTATCTCACGCCGGCGGATGATTCCGCTCCGGCTTTTGCACATGCTCACGATCTCGCCTTTGCTGCGGACATTGCGGATCGCGCCGCGCTGGCGATTGAGAACGCGCGCCTGTTCCACGAGACCGATGAGAAGGCCATGGCCCTGGAACGCGCCAACCAATTTATCTCGGAATTTCTCGCCAGCGTTTCACACGAGCTGCGCACGCCGATGCACTCGATTTTGCAATTTTCCGAAATTCTTTTGAGCGAAGCGCCCGGCGCGCTCAACCCCGCACAAAAGCGCCAGCTCGAGGTGGTGCAGCGCAGCGGCAAGAATCTGCTTGTTCTGCTCAATGATATTTTAGATCTCAGCAAAATCGAAGCCGGAAAAATGGAGGCCATCATCGAGGAATTTGCTCCGGCGCAGGCCATTCGCGAAGCCGCGGATTCGATCCGGCCGCTGTGTGAGAAAAAATCTCTGGCGTTGCGCGTGCGCCTCGACGAAAACCTTCCCGAGCAGTTCCGCAGTGATCGCAGCATTCTGTCGCGCGTGTTGACCAACCTCTTGGGCAACGCCGTGAAATTTACCGAAAAGGGCGAAATCGAGGTTTGGGCGCGCAAACGTGATCGCACGCTTGTGTTTTCGGTGCGTGATACCGGCCTCGGCATTCCGGCGTCGCGACAAAAAGAAATTTTCGAGCCGTTCCGGCAACTGGAAAATTCTGAAACGCGCCGGCACGGCGGCACCGGCCTCGGCCTTGCCATCTCGAAAAAAATGCTCGCCATACTCCACGGCAAGATAACAATCGAGAGCGAGGCGGGCAAAGGCGCGAAGTTCATCGTGCATATTCCGGAATCGACTTTGCCGGCCCGCGCCCCTGGCCGAGACGGCCGCCTCCGCCGCGAACAAAAGGGCAAAAAAGCGACAGGCAAAGCAGCTCCGGCCAAAAAGGAAAAGTCGGGTTTGCGTTTTTCTTTGGTCAATCGCGCCAAATCGCCGCGCATTCTCGTGGTTGAAGACGACGAGAGCACGCGCTATGCGATGCAATTCATTTTGGAGAACGCCGGCTATAAAGTGGATTTTGCCGAAGGCGGCGAGAAAGCCTTGCTGGCCGCGCAGCACCAACGCCCCGATCTCATTCTTATGGATATCATGATGCCGAACCTAGACGGCTATCAAGTGGCGCGCATGCTCAAAGCCCAAAAACAGCTCGCGCACATTCCGGTGATCGCCTTGACCGCCCGCGCCATGAAAGGCGACCGTGAGAAAGCTCTCGACGCCGGCTGCAACGATTACCTCACCAAGCCGTTCGAGAGCAAGGACATTCTCGGCATGCTGGAAAAATGGCTGGGCAACGGCGCGTAACCCCTGCGGGCGCAGCCAGTCCGTCTGGCAAGGCGCAAAACTCATTTTTAGAGTATGTCTTGCTTTGTGTCGAAGAAATCATTATGTTTAGTAGTAAGGAGCAAACTCGTTTAAGCAAAGTGATTTATGAAACAAAAATCGAGGGGAGGCAACTATGGAAACTCGGAAACCCGCTCTTAAAATTGATAAAGAACAGTTTTTGATCAGGACGATTTTCTGGATTGGGCGATGTGCTATCGCCAGTATTTCAAAGTTGGCCAATCACAACTGAGAATTGAATAATCACATATGTCCACCTCCGACCTCAAAAAACTTCTCGGCAAGCTCGCTCACGACATCCGCGGGCCGATTCATAACGCCAAACTCAATCTCGAAGCCGCGCAGACGCTGGCGAAAAAAGACGGTGGGCCGCAGCAGGAGCGCCTGCTCAAACATTTGTCGCTCATCGCCGGCGAGTTGGAGAAATTGCAAGATCAGGTCAAGGATTTTATCAAGAAAATGGAGTAATGGAGTAATGGATTGATGGAGCAATGGAGTGTTGGAGTAATGGGGTTTCCAATACTCCATCACTCCAGTAATCCAACACTCCTATAATCCACCACTCCATTACTCCAACGGCATAGAATTTGGCTTTCCGGTGGAGGAAATTTTGCCCGAATCTCGCGAAAAAATTTTGCTCGTAGACGACGAGCCTGCCGCTCTGGCTGCGCTCGAAACGTTGTTAAATGAAACCTATACGCTTTTCACAGCGACCAGCGGTAATGCGGCATGGCAAATTTTGCAGGAAGAAGACGTCGCCGTTGCCGTCGTCGATCTCGCCTTGCCCGACTTGAATGGCCTCGAATTGCTGCGCCGCTTGCGTGAAAACAATTTCTCCACTGAACTGATTATGGTGACCGGCCACGGCAGCATCGACTCGGCAGTGGAAGCGATGCGCATCGGCGCGTACGATTATTTGACCAAGCCAGTCGAAGGCGAGCGCTTGCAGCAAATCATCGCGAAGGCCATCGAGAAAAACGCTCTCACCGTTTCCAACCGCGCCCTGGCGACGCAGTTGCGCGAACTGACGAGCTACGAAGAGCTGACCGGCCAGAGCGAGTCCATGCGTGAGATTTATAAACTGATCGAGGCTGTCGCCAAATCCGATACCAGCATTCTCATCACCGGCGAAAGCGGCACCGGCAAAGAGCTGGTCGCGCGCGCCGTTCATCAGCGCAGCGCGCGCAGCAAAGCGCCCTTCGTTGCGGTCAATTGTTCCGCGTTGCCGGCAGATATTCTTGAGAACGAGTTCTTTGGCCACGAAAAAGGTGCGTTCACCGGCGCTTTAGCCGAGAAACCCGGCTGTTTCGAGCTGGCCGATCACGGCACGCTTTTCCTCGACGAAATCGGCGAAATGCCCTACGAGCTGCAAGCCAAATTGCTGCGTGTGTTGGAAGAGAGAAAATTCCGCCGCCTCGGCGGCCGCAAGGAAATTTCAGTCGACGTGCGCGTCATTTCCGCGACCAATCGCGATGCCCGCCGCGCCGTTAAAGAGAAAATTTTGAGAGAGGATTTATTTTACCGCCTCGCCGTGGTGGAGATCGAGCTGCCACCTTTGCGCGAGCGTCTCGGTGATTTGCCCCTCTTGGCGCAAACTTTTCTGCAACGCTACGCCGATAAAGCGGGAAAAAGGCTCGTGGGTTTTTCGCGCGAAGCTTTGGAGCTGCTCTCGCGACATGCCTGGCCCGGCAACGTGCGCGAGCTGCGGAATGTCATCGAGCGGGCCGTGTTGCTGTGCACGGGCCGACAAATTACCGCGGCGGAGCTGCCCAAATATTTTTTCGAGCAAGAAGATTCGGCGGAAATTCATCTCGCGATTGGCACGACGATGGACGAGGCCGAACGCCGCATCATCCTGCGCACGCTTGCCGCGCAAAACAACAACAAAACCCGCGCCGCAGAAGTTCTGGGGATCAGCTTAAAAACGCTGCACAACAAGTTGTCACGCTATCGTCAGGACACGTAACGCTGACGGCCCGCTTGTAAGAATTGCCTGCCCTCATCCGAGTTCGCGTAAGATTTACACCCTTCTTTTATCTCACCTGAGCTTGCTGCCTTTGCGCTAAACCAATCATCTTTGGCAACCAAACCGTTATTTTCAAACTGTTTATTTCTCTTTTTCCCAAGCCCTTTTCAACGCTTTTTCGGTTTGGCAATCCCTTTGCTTTATTGACTGGCATAACGGATTCCGGAAGCTGTAACTATATTTTCATCAGTGACGGTTTCTGCTGTCCGTATATTGAATCAACTTTAATCCACGTCAGTCCATGTTCGTAAGGAGAAAATGCATGAGAGCGTTGCCTTTTGTTTTGACAGCATTATTAGGTTGGGTGATAGCCCACCTGATCAGCAACTTTGACCACAAGCAGAGCGCTCTCCAAGGATGGATGCGACTCGCGAACTATCCGGTCGGTATCGCCGGCGCTTCGATCGGCACGTGGGTGAGCCAAAATTCTCCAATGTTGTACAATAAAGTTTTCATCATGGGAATTTTCTTTTCCAGCTTGGCAGTGGTGCTTTATCAAGTCGCACAGCGTATCCTGGCAGCTCGGAGAGAGGCGAAATAATCCACTATAACATTTTCAGTGAGGTGAAAATATGAAAAAGTTTTTTCTCACGCTGTTCTTTGCCTGTGGGATTTTCGTTCTGCTTTCGCAAGGCGAATTGCTGTGGAGCCGGTTCCAGCTTTTGGATGAGCCGCGCGTTCACAAAATTCAAAGGGGCGAATCGTTGAGCAAGCTGGCCAAGCAGTATTACGGCGATCCCCAACATTGGCGCGAGTTGGCGTTGATCAACCGTGCGCCCAAACCCGGCCATCTCGAAGTCGGCGAAGAAATTCTGTTGCCTTCCGCAACGGTGATCGATGAGCTGCGCCGCTCCCGCACCGTCACACGCGTCAACGCCCTGGTTGGCGATCAGGAGAAATTTGCCGTCCGCTCGACCGTTTCCGAAGATACGCGCGCGATCACTTCCTCCGAAGCGCCGAGCAATGCCATCGAGCCGGCGACGCCAACTGAAACGCCGGCCGAGGAAACGAACGGCACCCTGCCGGTGGAGACGACGACGGAGACCATCGCGCCGCAGGAAATAAACACCGAAGATTCCGGATTCCCGTGGTTCTGGCTTGCCATCAGCATCATTATCATCGCCGGCGTGGCCGGGTTCATCTGGTATCGGCGGAAACAGGCGGAAGAAGAGCCGGTTGAAATCGAGAAGGTTGAGCCGAGCCGCAACTTCAACTATGCGACGAGGGAAACCCGCAGCCCTTTCGGCAAAAGCGAGCGCGAGAAAGAAAACCTCGCCGTATAGCGATTGCGAATTCATCCTGGCCGGTGACGGCAACGAATAATCCTGCTCCTCGTCTCTGGTTGAGACGGCCGCGTGGGCAGCTTTGACGAAAAATTCAGAAGGCATCCTCCACCCCCAAACGCCGTCTACGCTTCACGGCTGCTGAATGCGTGGTCCCCCCTTGGCCGCGCATTCCACCTGATAAACAGGAGAAGTCTTGCAGCGTAGTCGCCAACCCCTCAAAGCCCCGATGCAAACATCGGGGCTTTGCATTTATGGAAATTCCTGTTGCTTTTGCGCCGAATTGTTGTATAATGGAATTAATTGCCATCGTTATTGAAAAGGCAATTTTCCCTGCTGTGCTCAATAAATAATCCATTACTGGTAGGAAACTGTTTTTCACATCCAACGAATCTTTTGGAGGGAAACAAGATGAAACACCTCACGCAATGGACGGCGATATTCTTTAGCTTCGTTTTCCTTTCATGCCAGCCGCAAACCGCCAAGCCGACATTCACGCCGCAAGACAAAGTTCCCGGCCGCCTCGAGGATGGCCGCGTTTTGCTGCCCAACGGCTGGATGCTCGAGCCGGCCGGCGAGCATCTCGCGCTCGGCGATCTGCCGCTCGGCCTCGACATTACGCCGGACGAGCGCTACGCCGCGGTTGCCAACAGCGGCGGCGCGAAGAACGTTTTTATCATTGACTTAAAAATACGAAAAATTACTGACACACTTGCTGCCGGCCACGCCTGGCTCGGCGTGCGCTTTTTTGATCGTGGCAAGAAACTCGCCGTCTCCGGCGGCCGCTACAACACGGTTTTTCTTTTCGATTTTGCCGAAGGGAAAGCGACGCAGCGCGATACCATCGTGCTCGGCGAGCCTTTTCCCCAACAGCGCGTAAGCGTGGCAGGTATCGATGTCGCTGCAGATGGACAAATTCTCTTTGCTGCCGGCAGAGAGGATAGCACGCTGTATGCTTATGATTTGACACTCGACTCTTTGCGTTATCGCATCAAGCTGCCGGCGGAACCGTACACCTGTCGCGCGCATCCCATCCGTCCGGAAGTTTTTGTCTCGCTTTGGGGCGGCGCGCAGGTTGCAGTGATCGATCGCGCGCAAGAAAAGATCGTGGCGCAAATTGCCGTCGGCGATCATCCCAATGACATCGCGTTCTCGCTGGACGTGCAGCGCCTGTTTGTGGCGAACGCCAATCTCAATAGTGTTTCAGTTATCGATATTGCGACACGCCGAGTCATCGAAACCATTCAAACGGCGTTGGCGCCGGATGCGCCGCCCGGCAGCACCCCCAACGGCCTGGCCGTCTCCGCAGATGGGAAACAGCTTTTTGTCGCCAACGCGGACAATAATTATGTCGCTGTCTTCGATGTTGCAATACCAGGCCGCAGTCGAAGTCTCGGTTTTATTCCGGCCGGCTGGTATCCCACCGCGCTGCACACGTTGCGCTTGACTTCGACGTTGCTGGTGGTAAATGGCAAAGGCCACAGCGGGTCGAAAGCCAATCCCAGAGGTTCGACTCAAAATATTAATGACGGCGCTACGAAGTTCCCCGGCTCGCTGTCCTTTGTGCCGATGCCGGCACCGCAGCAGCTCGCGAGTTACACCGAAAAAGTCTATCGCAACTCGCCTTTCAAGCAGCGCTGGCGGCAAGCTGTGGAAGAATACATTCCACCTAATCATCCGATTCCGCGCAAGGTTGGCGAGCCTTCGCCGATTAAATATGTTTTTTACATTATCAAAGAGAATCGCACCTATGACGAGATTCTTGGCGAGATTCCGGAAGGCAACGGCGATTACAAGCTGGTGCGGTTTCCGGAAGAGGTGACACCGAACCATCATGCGCTGGCGCGCGAGTTTGTGTTGCTGGACAATCTCTACGCCAATGGCGAATCCAGCGCCGATGATCACGAGTGGTCGCTGGCGGCGTATGCCACGGATTATATCGTAAAAACCCGGCCGGAAGTGTACGCTGAAAAAGGAGACGACGATACCGCCGGACGGCAGCGCCGCCTCGCCGAGCCAAAATCCGGATACATTTGGGATTTGTGCCAGCGCGCCAAAATCAGCTATCGCAGCTACGGCGAATTTGTCGAGTATGCGGCTGCGGGCCGCAAGGATACGTTGATGGCAAAGATAGAATCGCTTAAAGGCAACTTTGCGCCAAACTTTCCGCCGTATGATCTCGCGATTGGCGATACGACGCGAGCTCGAATTTGGCGCCAAGAATTTGACGGGTATGATCGCAACGGCAATTTGCCGCGTTTGCAAGTGATTCGGCTGCCCAACGATCACACCGCCGGCACGCGCCAAAATATGCCGACGCCGCGCGCGATGGTGGCCGACAATGATCTGGCGCTCGGCAAGATGATCGAGCGCATTTCACACAGCCGCTATTGGAAAGAGTGCGCCATCTTCGTGGTGGAAGACGATGCGCAAAACGGCCCGGATCACGTCGACGCGCATCGCATCGTCGGGTTCGTCATCAGCCCGTATGCTTTGCGCCACAGCGTGGATCGCCGCATGTATTCGACCGCGAGTGTGTTGCGCACGATGGAGCTGATTCTCGGCCTGCCGCCGATGACGCAATTCGACGCGAGCGCGCCGCCGATGTACGCCTCGTTTACCGACGTTCCGGATTTTACACCGTACACTTGCCGGCCGGCGACCGTTAATTTAAAAGAAATGAATGTGGATGATGAGTGATCCGTAATTCGTAATTTGCCATCAGGTATCCAGCGACCAGAATCCAACATCCAGAATCAAGCATTCAGGATCAAGTATGAAACCTCCCGTATCCCAAATCACCGAATCGTTCACCGAGTCCGTTATTCGCGAGATGACGCGGCTCACCAATTTATATGGCAGCGTCAATCTCTCGCAAGGCTTTCCGGATTTTCCCGCGCCGGAAGAAGTGAAGGAAGCCGCCGTCGCGGCAATTCGCGCCGACATCAATCAATATGCCGTCACCTGGGGCGCGCCGAATTTGCGCCGCGCCATTGCCGAAAAAGCGCAGCGCTACAATCATTTCCCGGTTGATCCGGATAAAAATATTACCGTGACTTGCGGCGCCACTGAAGCGATGATTGCTACGTTGATGGCGCTGATCAACCCCGGCGACGAAGTGGTGATCTTCGAACCGTTTTATGAGAACTACGGACCGGACACGTATCTTTCACACGCCACACCGCGTTTCGTCAAGCTGCATCCGCCCGATTGGCATTTCGATGAAAAAGAATTGCGCGCCGCTTTCAATTCGCACACGCGTGCTGTCATCATCAACACGCCGAATAATCCCACCGGCAAAGTTTTTACACGAGAAGAATTGCAGTTCGTCGCCCAGCTTTGCCAGGAATGGGATGCCTTTGCCATCACCGACGAGATTTACGAGCATATTCTCTTCGATGACACTGAGCATATCAGCATCGCGAATCTCGACGGCATGGCCAAGCGCACAGTGACGATCAACGGCATCTCGAAAACATACAGCTTAACGGGTTGGCGCACCGGCTGGGCGATTGCGCCGGAACAACAGAATAACGCCATTCGTAAAGTTCACGATTTTCTCACCGTCGGCGCCGCGGCGCCGTTGCAAGAAGCGGCGGCGGTGGCGTTGCGTCTGCCCGAAAGCTATTATCAAAATCTTGCTAAAACGTATCTCGTAAAACGTAATAGATTAGTTGGAATTTTAGATAATGCCGGATTTCATTGCTACGTGCCGAAAGGCGCTTACTACATCATGACGGAAATCGCAGAACTCTTGGACAAACACGGACAGCCCAATGATGACGCCTTTGCGCGTTGGATGGTGAAAGAGATTGGCGTCGCCGCGGTGCCGGGCTCGAGCTTTTACATGAATCCAGCGGATGGCCGCACGCAAGTACGCTTTTGTTTCTGCAAGAAGGAAGAGACCCTGGCTGCGGCGGCAGAAAAGTTGAAAAAATTGGAGTAGCCCAGACCCTACGGGCGTAGCCGCCGGCCTGGCTGCGCAAGCCGATGGCTGTAAGAGAAGAATTTCAAATGAAAGCGATGGTTTTAAATCAACTCTGCTCTCTCGAAGAAAATCACACGCCGTTGGCGCTCGCCGATTTGCCGGATCCCGTGCCAATAGACAATGAAATCCTCATCAAAGTTTCAGCCTGCGGCGTTTGTCACACTGAATTGGACGAGATCGAGGGCCGAACGCCGCCGCCGTGTCTTCACGTTGTTCTCGGTCATCAAGTGGTGGGAAGAGTGGAAAAAGTCGCCGGCAAAAGCGTGTTTAAAATTGGCGATCGCGTTGGCGTCGCTTGGATTCATTCGGCTTGTGGAGCATGCAAGTTTTGTTTAGAAGGCAACGAGAATTTATGCCATCTTTTCAAAGCCACGGGCAGAGACGTGAACGGCGGCTACGCCGAGTACATGACGGTTGCGGCAGATTTTGCTTACCGCATTCCCGAGGTTTTTTCCGATGCGGAAGCCGCCCCGCTTTTATGCGCCGGCGCCATTGGCTACCGCTCGTTGCGATTGACTGGTCTGCGAGATGGGCAAAATTTGGGACTGACAGGATTCGGCGCATCGGCGCATCTGGTGCTGAAGATGGCCCAATATCAATATCCGCGCACCAAAATTTTCGTCTTTGCCCGCAGCGAAAAGGAAAGAATGTTCGCGCAAGAGCTGGGCGCGGCTTGGGCGGGTGTCACAGAGGAAGAATCACCGGAAAAACTGGATGCCATCATCGACACCACGCCGGTATGGAAACCGATTCTTGAAGCCTTAAAGAATTTGGAGGCTGGTGGCCGCCTGGTGATCAACGCGATTCGCAAAGAAGAGGCGGATAAGGCGAGTCTCCTGCAATTGGACTATCCCGGCCATCTCTGGCTGGAAAAAGAAATCAAAAGCGTGGCCAACGTCAGCCGGCGCGACGTTCGTGAATTTTTGGAACTGGCGGCTAAAATTCCTATTAAACCCGAGGTGCAGGAGTTTCGTTTGGAAGAAGCCAACGCGGCCTTGCTCGAGCTTAAGGCGAGAAAAATTCGCGGCGCGAAGGTTTTGCGGATTGAGTGAAACAGATTCATAAAACGATTCCCAACTGATAAATGAACCCAACTGTAAAAGCTTTTCCGTTGGGTTCATCTATCAGTTGGAAAAAAGATTCTTTTGATTTCACTTCTCTGGGATTTCCAATTTCGTGGGCGATTAAAACTGTTCCGTGTGAGTTTTTGATCCGTGTGGAACCAACAGAATTTTCCCCTCCGTCATTTGCGCCGCATACTGCTGCAAGCCCTTCGCCGCATCTTCAAGCGGCAGGCGCGCCCGCACCTCGGTTTTGAGATCGCTCGCCAAAAGTTTTTGCACTTGCATTGCCGCGCGAATTTGGCCGAACATGCTCTTGTTTCGCGCCCATTCGGCAAGCCAAAAACCTTCGAGGCGTTTGCCGTCAAAAATGAGTGAGCGCGGATCGATTTGGCAGCCTTGCTCGGAGATGGCGCCATAGACGATCATTTTGGCGCCTTTCGGCAGCGCGCGCAAGATGTAACCGGCAATTTCTCCACAAACCGCTTCGAGCGAGAGCGAAACTTGCAGTTGGTGGCTGAGCCGGTGAAGATGCTCATCAAAATCCGGTGCGCTGCTGTTGAGCACGTATTTCGCGCCGAGCGCTTGCAGCAAATCGACCTGCTCCTGGCGGCGCACGATGTTAATGACGGTGATGCCAAGCCGCTGGCCGAGCCGGAAAATCATTCGTCCCAATGCGCTTGCCGCCGCGCTTTGCACTACTGCCCGATGGCCACCGCGCTTCGCGATGTCCAGCAGCGCCCATGCCGTCATCGGGTTGACGATGAGCATTGCGCCTTGCTCCAAGCTGACGTGCTTGCGCAAGGGGATGCACATTTTCGCGGAAGTAACCATGTATTCGGCCCACGTCCCGTCGCCATCAAAGGGAGCGGAGCAGGCAACACGTTTACCGGCGAGCGCGCGCCCCATAACGCCGCTGCCTGCTGCCACGACGGTGCCACTCCCTTCAAAACCCGGCGTGACCGGCAACTTCTTCTGCATGGCATAAAGCCCGCGTACGAAACCGGCGTCGGAAGGATTCACTGGCGTTGCCGTGATTTTTACAAGCACTTGTCCTTTGCCAGGATGCGGCACCGGCTTTTCGACGAGCACCAAACTTTCGGGCTTTCCATCATAAGCGCGAAGCTGCAAGGCGCGCATGGTGGGGGGAATTTTTTGTGGGTTTGAGTTGTCGTCGCGCATCGTGAGATTTCCAGCAAAAATCAGAAACGGAGGTGAATGTGACAATCGCAAATGTTGAACAGGATGGGCAACATTCAGGTCGGCTTTCAAATAAAGTCGATGTTTGACGGCCTAATGAGCTTAGATGGTTGGCTTGCTTGAGGGGTCATGATGTCTGATTCTAAACGAAATATCATGCTCGTTCATAATTTGCACATCATATAAATCCAGCCGGCCTTCTTCTTCGGTGGCGCATAAATGCAAGCCATGCTCATCAATAGCCTCTTCAAGCTCATCGAGCACGCCGAATACCATTTGGTTCACGGCATCTTCATATTCCAAGAAAAGAGGCCGAATCCGCGAAAATTCCGGTTCCGGAAAAAACTGCCCCAAAACCAGATTCTCGCGTACCTCCTTTATTTTAATCCTTCCCCAAATTTGGCCTTCGCGGTCGAGCAATTTATACAGTCTCGAACAAGGTTGTATCGTTATCATGCTGTCGTCTCCTTAAACACTTTCGATAATTTCTCCAAGTTCTCATCTGTGAACCCAGCTAACCCTTGCGGATGAATCACACGAGCATGGTTAGGAAACTTTCTTGTTGGATCAGGGGCAACATCGAAACCAATCGCGCGAATCTCCTCCAGTGTAGCACTTCCTATAGTCTCTGCAGCCTTATGCAACTTTATCGCACTTGGGAAGGCATTCCGTATTTGCTTGGCTGCTTCCCGCGGCGTTCCGTCCGTTAGTACTGAAAACCCTGGAGGAATCAAAGTTGTTTCGACAGGTTTAAGACGAAGGTTGTCAAGAGAACTGCCACCGATTCGATGAAACACTGTGCCTTGTTTAAAAGACAAACCGGAATTAGTCACGATTTTCACGACGACTCTTCCTTCGTCATTTCTTTATACCAGAGATGGGCTAAGCTAGCCGTGCGTGCCGGTCGAATTATCACCCTTTTGAGACCTTTTATAAAAGTAACACATCTGCGCGCAATTGGCAAGAGGAAAAATTAAGTACAGCATTCCGCTTTTGTGAACTTCATAGTGTGTACGTAATACTCTTCAGTCATTGCTTGCTCGCAGCTTCTGCGCAACTTTTTCGACTTCGGACCATACCCGCAGCAAATTTCCGGAACAAATCTTCTGGATATCTTCGTCCGAGTAGCCTTTTTTCAGCAGCTCGTAAATAATGTTGGGATAATCCGCCACGCTTTTCAAGCCGGTTGGCAGCGTATCGCCGACGCCGTCGAAATCCGAGCCGAAGCCGACGTGATCGACGCCGACCAATTTTATCACGTGATCGATGTGCGCGATGACGTCGCTAATACCGGCGTAACCGATATTGTTCTCGATCCGGAATTTTTTCAGCGCGGCTTTTCCGGCATCACTGTTGGGGTTGATCTTGTTGGCCTGAATATACTTCCACATTTTATCTTCGGCAACACGAATCGAGTCATTCAAAAACGAAGAGCCGAAGTTTATATTAATGACCCCGCCGTTTTTCGCCAGCGCTTTGATCATCTCGTCATCCATGTTGCGCTCCCAGCCAGGGGTGAAATGGCGGCAGGATGAATGCGAAGCGATCACCGGCGCTTGGGAGAGTCGAATGACTTGATAGAAAGTCAAGTCCGAAACGTGTGAGACGTCGATCATGATGCCGAGCCGATTCATCTCCGCCACGACTTCCTTGCCGAATGGACTTAATCCCTTCCAGCGGCGGTTGGAATCATACGATGAATCGCTGATATGATTGCTCTTCGAGTGCGCCAGGGTGATGTAGCGAATGCCACGATCATAAAAATGCCGCAGATTCTCCAGCTTGCTTTCAATGGGCGAACCGTTCTCCATGCCCATCGGCAGCGAGATCAGTCCTTTGGCGAATTGCGCCTGCACGTCGGCTACGGATTTGGCCACGGCAAATTTGTCGGGCGAATCTTTTTCAAATTTTTCCACCATGTCGATTAACTTATCAGCCAATTTCTTTGCCCCGCCTTTCGCTTCATAATCGGCCGGAACATAAATGGACATGAAGGGCGCGTTCAGGCCGCCGGCTTTGGCGCGCACGTAATCAAAATTACCGTCATCAGTTCTTTGCGAAATATCCGCCATTTTTTCTTGTAAGCGATAAGGAACATCGACGTGCGTATCGACGATGATAAATTCGTGGGCGAGGCGGTTGGCTTTTTCCTTAAGCTCGGCGTCGGATAATGCTTTTGGAATCGGATTTGGAGTTGGCTTCTGCTGGCAGGCGAGAAAGTTGAAAATCAAGGCGAAAAGTATTGGCGTGAAAGATTTCATGTTGCTCCCTCTGGCAGTCAGTTTTGTAAATAACCCTTCTTAAATCTTGCGCAAGTATTTTATGAATTCACGCAGGATTCAAGGGTAATACAATTAAATGTCCTCGTTCAGCCGCCGCGCCAAATATGCCTCCAAATCCCCACCGGCCGGATTCGTCAAGATTGTCGTCAGCCATGCTTGGCGTTCAAAATTCATGACGTGCAGATCCCACACACAGGCTTTGGAATCAGCCTCGGTGGCATAGCGCAATTGCGCCGGTTGATCGGGAGGGCCGATATAGACGTGATGGTGCAACTCATTCTCATCCACCCACCAATCGACGAAGACAAAATTGGCGCCGCGGCCGTCATGGATGCCGAGAAAACCCACGCCGTAGCGGTTCGGCGTGATCGCCGGTTGCGGCAAGCGTTCACGCGCCACCGCTTGCGCGGCTTCGATCAGCTCTTGGCGCGGCAGCGCGCGATGATAGGCGATGCCGTAAACTTTCATGCGCCAACCGGATTCTTCCCAAAGCTCGAGGAACCGAATCGGGCGTGGTTCGTAAGGCTCTTGCAGCTTGAACATACAAAATTTTCTCCGCTTATTATTCACGAATGGCCGGGGCTTTCGCACTGGACTCGGTCATCTGTATTTTGATCCACTCGGCAGTGCCCTTGTCCTTGCGCGCGTTGTCTTCGTACTTGACTTCAGCCAACAGGCTCTTCCGCAGATCCGCAAAAGTTCCCCTTTCATTGGTTAACTCGAGCTTGCTCTTGTCCAACCAAATTTTGGTGCGCTCGGTGATTTTTATCGTGTAGCTTCCCAAGGAGTCAGTCATCGCTATGGTCTGATCGTGTGCGTTGACCGTATCGATTTTTCCGATGGTGGTGTACTTGCCGGACAAGCCCGGAGATTTTCCGAGTGGGATGAATATTTCGGTCGCTTTTTGTCCATAGGCACAAGGTATGCCCACAAGCAAAATGATGACCACACCGATTTCTGTTAAACGCTTCAGCATGATTACAAGCCTCCTTTCTTTGTATAACTTCAAAAAGAAGATTTTCGATTATTTATTCAACCAGTTGCTGCCGAGCCTTTTCTTGCTCGCTAATAGCGCGGTGCGAGAATTTGCGCCGAGAAAAAAGGCTGCCAGTGGCGTTCTCAGTATAACTTCGCGCTTTTTTCAGACTGGCTACGGCATCGGGATGCAAACCGGCGCCGGATAGCACCACGATGCTGTCATCCGTTTCCTCGATGGCGTGCTTGAGCAGCTCCATGGATTTCGTTCGTTCAAAGAAATCCTGCAGCGCGCAGGCCTCCAAAAGCTCGATGCTCTGCCGGATGTTCTCCAGTGCATTGAGAACTCTCAGAAACGCGGCCACTGCCACGATTTGGGTGGCGTCGAGTTTGATGCCCACACCGTTGGGATCGAGACTCGCCAGAAAACGGCCGGCGGATGAATTGTTAAACGCCTCGCCATTATAAAATGCAACAGCGCCTTCGATAGTTTCGACAGCGTTGTTGTGAAAAAATGGGCCGGAATCAGCCGCCTCAATCAAGGGCGGTGTATTGAATGTGCTATCTCCCGGTATGCCGAACCCATCATCGAACGGAACCGGTTCGCCAGTCAAACGCGCCGGCTGGTCGGGAAGATTCTCGACACCTGTATTGAAATTGGCATTGCCGAGGCTTTGTCCCGGCACCAAGGCGGCGGTCGCACCAGCATTGGCGTGACAGATGTTACACTTGCCGAGAGAATTGTCGAGAAAAATTTCCTGCCCCCGTTTTGGCACCGTGCCTTTCAACGGCAGCGGCAAAGTCAAATCCTCTTGCCGCCCCAAAGAGAGCTGGAATGCTTCCAAAGCATCCAACTCCTCATCCGTGGGAAGCCGAAAATCGACGTCGGGGACGCGATTCAAAGTTTTGGTGAAATGCTGAATGACGGCCCCAATGGCAAACGAACGCAACGAGCCATCGCCCGGTGCGCCATCGCCGGACCATCCGGTGCGAGGTCCCTGCGGGCTAGCGATCGAGGTGCGAAGGCCCAAGGTATGAGGGATGCCGCGCATGACGAACTTATTTTCCAGGTCGTCAAAGCCGTCGAGATTTTCCAGAATCAATCCAAACTCTCGCATCAGCCGGGGATTCTCGAAGTTCTCTTTCAAAGCCGGGTTAAATTCGGCGACAAAGAGCGGGTTGTCATTCGGCAAGGTGGCGATAAAAGCCGGGTCGAGGGTGAAGTTGTTTTCTGCCGGATGGCAAGTCCCGCAGGTTCTGCCGTTGCCATTGAACGTTTCGTTGAAGAAAATCTGTTTTCCCCTGGCGACGAGTGCATCGGTGGGAGGGGGCGACGAGGACTGGCAGGCTGCCAGCGTCAGCAAGCCAATTGCGACGGGCCAAAAATTTCGCATTTGCTCCTCCTTGGGAAAAGAAGATTAGTCTCGCTTATTTAGGTTTGTCTTTCATACATAGATGGAAATTTTTTCAAAAGCAAGCGAATAAAAGCTGAGTTAACCCTGCGCGGCTTTCCATGACATAAAATAAGTCTCAACGCCATCGACAAAACCACCGTGCTTGGGTTGCCACCCCAACAGCCGCACGGCTTTGCGCGCATCAATATGTTGATCCAATGCCAGGCACTCAGCAAAGTCGCCCATGGTTTTCGCGGCCTCGGCGACCGGAATGAACTCGATCTTGCCGGTGTAGCCGGCTGCTAGCGCCGCCGCAGTCACCATCTCGCGCATCGTGGCGCGTGAGCGGTCGCTGAAATTGAAAATCTCTTTGCTCAACCCGCTCTCGGCAACGCGCACGTAACCTTCGGCCAGATCATCCACGTGTACCACCGTCCAGCGGTTGTTGCCATCACCCACGACCTTCAACGCTTTCTCTTTGTAAGCGCCGTTGAACCATGCGCCGGTCAAGCCCCCTTGTTTGCCATAAACGCAACCGGGACGAATGACGAAACTCTTCATGCCAGGCGCGCTCAACGCCATTTGCTCTATCGCCGGACGCCACGTCACTAATTTCGCCGGCGTCAACTGCGCGGTTTCATCGACAAGGCGATTGCCGGTGTTGCCATAAACCCACGCGCCGCTGGTGTAGATCAGCGTTTTGGGCTGTGGCCCGTGTTTACCAGCATTGATAAAGGTTTCAAGCGTCTTTTTACTCGTTTCCGTTTGGTCGGCTTGATAGTCAACCGCGGCATGAATCAGCACCGTGCATTGTTCGGCGATGCCGGCGTAGCTCTCGGGCTGCTGCATGCTGCCGATGACCGGATGAATTTCATTCTGTTCCAGCGTGGCTGTTTTCTCAGCGCTGCGCGTCAGGCCCCACACCTCGTATCCGGCGCGACAAAGCGCCGATGCGACATTGAAGCCGATGTAACCCGTGGCGCCGGTGATAAAAATTTTCATAACGCCTCCTTAAACTAAATTATGCTTCACCTATTACGTTTCACGTTTCAATTTTACGTATCTAAAACCACTTGCTGTCCAATAGCGGTGGTTGATAAGTTTCGAGATGTGAAAAAATGTTGGCGGCGCTGGCGGCGACATGGTAAAGCAGCCGGGAATCGGTCTTGGCAAAACGTTCTCGATAAATGTGCTCGCAAAGCCGGATCAAGTGATCGTAAAACGAATTCGTATTGACGAGGATGACGGGCTTGAGGTGAAACTGCAACTGTTTCAGCGTCAGAATTTCAAAAACCTCCTCCAGCGTGCCGAAGCCGCCGGGCAGCGCGACAAACGCATCGGCGCGCGCTTCCATGATCGCTTTGCGGTCGCGCAAATCCTTGGTGACAATTAATTCATCGCAAGCTTCGTAAGCAAGCTCTTTTTCCTTGAGCGATTTCGGAATCACTCCAATAATTTTGCCGCCATGCTCATGAACCGATCTCGCCAGCGCGCCCATCAAGCCGATCCTGCCGCCGCCGTAGACCAGCGTGCAATGGTGCCGAGCCATCAGCATACCAAGTTCTTGCGCCGCCTGATAATAACTTGGATCAAGCGCTTCGCTGGATGAACAGTAGACGCAAATCGTTTTGGACATGAAGAGAATGTAATGCCAAACACTTTTAACGTCAAGTCAATTGTGCGAAATAAAAAAAGCCCCGATCTTCCGTCGCGGTTGGGCAAAGGAAAATCGGGGCTTGTCGCTTAAATCCGCAAACTCTCAGTTCGTCTTGGTAATGTCGATCATACCCTTGGTCACGTCTTCAACTTGCTTCTTGATTTTCTTGACGTCGCCGGTGACGGCGAGGATCATCTCTTCGTCACGGAGATAGCTTTGCGCCATGCGTTGCACGTCCGCCGGGGTGACGGCGTAAACGTTCTTGACGTATTCGGTCAAATACGTGTTATCCAATCCGTGCAGGCCCACAAACGCAAGCTGATTGATGATGCCGCCGCGACTGGAATTTTGCAACACGAACACGCCGGCGAGATAATTTTGCACGCCGCGCAGCTCTTCTTCCGAAGGCGCTTCGCTTTGCAGCCGGTTGATTTCGTAGAAAATTTCTTTCAGCGCCGGGCCGGTCACGTCGGTGGTGACGTCGGCGACTTGCACCCAATAGGCATCGCGGTATCGACTCGATATCGAGCTGCCAGGTGAGTACGTATAACCTTTGTCCTCGCGGATATTGGCCGTCACCCGCGAGGAGAAGAAGCCGCCGAGCAGCGTGTTGGTAACCAGCAGCGTCATGTAATCTTGGTGCGAAGGATCGACGACCGGCAAGCCGAGATAAATCGTCGACTGCGCCGCGTCGGGACGGTCGACCATGTGAACCGATCTTTGTGTCACCGGCTTGGGAATATCGATCAATGGATCAGGACCTTTTTGCCAATCACCGAAGGCCTCGCGAACGGCGGCGCTCGTCGCGCCGGCGTCGAAACGGCCGGCCACGTAAAGCCGCGCGCGAGCCGCGCCGAAATTGGCGTTGTAAAAACTGTGCACTTTATCGATCGTGAAGCTTTCGATCATCGCTTCGGTCGGGAAGATTCTGCCGTAGGCATGATTGCCATACATCACCTGCCGAAACTTTTCCAACGTAATCATTTGCGGTTGCGTCTTTTGGATGCTGAGCTGGCGCAACATGTCTTTCTTCAATCTGGGTAATTCTGATTCCGGCAGCAGCGGATTGCGCGCCAGGTCAGCCATTAGCTTGATCAAATCCGGCCCAAATTCCGCCAACACGTCGCCGCTGATAGTGGTTTGATCGAGCCCGACGTTGATGTTGACTTGGCCGCCCATGCTCGCCGCTTCTTGCGCGACTTGTTGGGCGCTGCGGGTTTTGGTGCCTTCTTTCATCAAATCGCCGGTGAGATCGGCGAGCCAAACTTCATCCGCCGCTTCGTTCAAATTGCCGGCGCGAATCACCAGATTGGCCGTCACTTTGGGCAAATCTCCATAAGACACCAGCATCACTTGCAGGCCGTTGTCGAGCGCGAAGGTTTGCTTCTCCGGCAATTTGAAGTCCTTCGGCGTACCGCCTTCAGGTGGGGCTTGCTTTTGCGCAAAAATAACAGGAACAAGCAGAAGCAGGCAACAAATCAGCACGATGGATTTTATGTGGAATTTCATGTTGTCTCCTTGAAAAAAGTATGACCGGCTTTAAGTTTCATTTCAAATAACGCGGGCTACAGTGAAAAGACTATAACAACCGCGAAGATTTTTTGCACCACAAAGGCACAAAGTTCACAAAGGCCATCTCTGCAGGATTTTTCTTTGTGTCCTTTGTGCCTCGTGGTAAAGTTGAGTTGCGGTCAAAACCGGGTTATGCTTTTCTTTGCGGCTCCGCGTCTTTGCGTGAAAGCTTTTGACTGTAAACATCATCACGACGTCGCTTTCGGCTCGACGGTCAATATCGTTCTTGCAGTCGGTCGCAGATACTCTTTGGCGGTTTGCAGGATGAGCGCCGGCGTCACTTTGCGAAACTCCTCTTCGAGCCGGTTGATCCGCTGCGGATCGTCGTCGAACAAAGCGAAGGACGCCAACAGATCGGCGCGCCCGAAGCCAAAAAAGCCGCTGAGATTGTCGTAAAAATCCGAACGCCACTTCACCAGTGCGCGATCCAGCGTGGCTTGGTCAACCGGGTTGGTACGCGCTTCTTCGATGACGCTGTTTACCACCGCCATGATGGAATCGGCGGAAACCGTGTTGTCGTGAAAAAGCGAGGCCATCCACAGCATCGGGCCGTTGTAGTTGAACATGTTGCCGAGCAGATTGATCCCGCCGTTGACCCCGCCGGTCAAGCCATGCTCTTTCACCAGCGCTTGATGCAGTTTGCTGTCTTCGCCTTGCAGCAAAATCTGGTCGAGCAGGCCCATGGCAAAATACTCCGGGGTGTTGCGCGCCGGCATGTGATAGGCAAACGCCAGAGCCGGGCGCGTGGCCAGCGGATCAGGCTTGCTGTGTTTCTTCTCTTCCTCCTGGCGCGGCTCGCTGATGTCGGGTTTTGCCGGCTGCTCGGCTGCCGGGATGCCGCTGAAATATTTTTTAATCAGCGTCAGCGTTTCGGCAGGTTGAAAATCGCCGACGACGGCAAGCGCGGCATTGTTCGGCGCGTAGTAAGTTTTAAAGAAAGCCTCCACGTCGCTGAGCGTGGCCGCATCGAGATCTTCCAGATCGCCGTAGAAATTGTGGGCGTTGAACCAGTTGGAGTTGGCGTATTGCGGCATGTCGAGCCAAGGGAAGCCGCCATAAGGTTGGTTGATCACATTCACCTTGACTTCGTTTTTGACGACGCCTTGTTGGTTGGTCAAATTATCCTGCGTGATTGCCAATCCCTTCATGCGATCGGCCTCGGCCCACAGCGCGGTTTCCAATTTGTGCGCCGGCACGACTTCGAAGTAATTGGTAAAATCAAAGCGCGTCGAGCCGTTGAGCACGCCGCCGTTCTTTTGCACCAGTTTGATAAATTCCATTTTCCCCAAATTCTCCGAGCCTTGAAACATCATGTGCTCGAACAGATGCGCGAAGCCGGTGCGGTCTTTCGGCTCGATGCGAAAGCCGATGTTGTAATAAACCGCCACGACCGCGGTCGGCGCAGTGTGATCGGGCGAGAGCACGACTTTCAGCCCGTTATCGAGCTTGTGATACTCGACGGGAACTTGGAAAGCACCGCCGCCCTTTTGATTTTGACTGCAGCCCAGCGCGAAAGCCGTGGCTGTGATCAGCAGCATTTTTATGATGCGTTTGAATGCCATAACGCCTCCTCGAATAAAATTTGATGAAATTGCACTGCAAGTTTATATCAGGTAGGACGTTGGATTTGGTGAAGGCGTTGTAATGTTTGGCGGAGAAATTTTGTTCGATGAAAATGCAGTTTAAAGAGAGCAGTTGGTCACCCTATGAAAGGTCATCGTAAAGCCGTTCATTGGCTTGGATAAACTCTTCCATCCAGGAGGTTTTATTACTTGCACGAACCTCTGTCGATTTCAAAAGGTTAACGCACGCCTAACCGGCGCGGGCGAACAAAAATGTTCAATATTGAAAATCATGCTTCGCGCGCCCGCGTCCGGTTGATGCCAAGTTAGCAAAATAGCTTTTGATTTACCGCAATTTTTTTCCGAATTTAAAGACAGCTTTTATCTCTTCCACGACTTTGCTTTTTGCTCTTTGAAAGTTTGTATCTCACCAAGCTTTTAATCTTTGCCGCGATGCTTGGCGGCCTTTAAAATGGGGGCACAATGTTCGGACCGGCACGATCTTTATGTTTTCACCGAGACGCCCTTCGTTGGTCGTACCACCATCTTTATGTTTTCTCCGCGATCCCAATCGTTCGGCGCCACCACGATGTTTTTGAGCATGCACCAACTTTCTGGCTGGAATTTTGCTAAGGTATCGAATTCACTGGCGGCACGGAGCGACGTCCGGTGCGATGATTGGTTAGGCCACTGTTCTTCATGGCTTTTTGAAATTAGCTAATCTCATCCATTGATTGCCATTAAAAGCTACATAGTTAGTTCTCGGGCGCTTAATAAAATATTCTGCCAATTTCGCAATTTGCTCATCTGTCAACGTTGCACCATAGACTGCTAATTCATACAAATCAAAAGAGGCCCCATCGTTACCATTGAGATCACTCCCGATCACGCCGCCGGGTAGATCTAAATCTCCAAGATTGACCCTGAATGGCAGCATTACAGGTTCTCCCACCGACTGCGCATTAACGAACACGCGTAATGAAGTTGAATTACTACTAACGCTGGCTTCGCAAACCAAATAAATGGGTTGGCTGGTTGGTATTCCGCCGGTACCAAGTGGTACCTGTAAAGGATGTGGCTCTCTGTCTGCGTCGATCAATGAGACTGTGAATACATTTCCAGCAGACAAATAGATCGAGAGACGTTCTCTGTTGGCGTGTCCAAAATCAAACAGGTACTTCCGACGACTGACTGGCAGATGGTGAATACTAATGACCATGTGTAGTGAGAAGCCTGGATTGCGAGATTGTTCTACTCCAAGACGGATATTTTTCACATCTGTGGTTTCCTGTTCCTTATAACCAGAATAGCAAACCTAATACATAAAGAATTAAGACCTGTGATAATCCCCAAAAAATTGACTTCCTTGCAACGTGTTAATGCCGGCATAAAACTCCCCACTTTGGCCGGATTATAATTCCCCACCTTGTTATTCCCCCTGAGTTTTTCAAACTGTATTTGATTCGTTTGATTG
>JAKEEU010000353.1 GCA_022616415.1 Candidatus Zhuqueibacterota bacterium
AAAATTTTTCAATTTCATACAATATATTGTTATCACAGTCTGCCTCGACCTCAATATATTGTATGGCGTTATGAATTTCGGACTTTTTACGAATTGCACATCTATCCGTTGGGAAAATTTTGTTTTTGATGGCTGCCCGAAGGGCTCCAGTTTTCAACTTGTTTGAAAATCTGGCGTAGACCTTGCACGCCAAGATCAATATCACGCGCTTGGGCATTTGCATTGAGAGAAGAGCCAAAAAGATATATGGCCGAAACATTATATTTTTGGGCGAATTTGATGATGATGTTTTTGTCGGATTCACTGAGCATGATCATTTCTAAACTGATTCAGGCCATTTGTACGAGCAGTTAGCTGTTTTATTCAGCAGTGTTGCGTTGGAGCGCTTCATGACTTTGGCAAAATTTTAATCCTCCGCCCTTCCACCCGAATCCGCTCCTCCGCAAAAAGCTGCAAGGCTTCGGGATAAATTTGGTGCTCCACTTCCAACACGCGCGCTGCCAGCGTTTCCGGCGTGTCGTCATCGAGCACCGGCACGCAGCGCTGCAAGATGGGGACGCCGGTGTCGTATTCCTCATCTACGAGATGCACGGTGGCGCCGCTCACTTTGCAGCCATGCGCGAGAACCGCTTCGTGGACACGATGGCCGTACATGCCCTTGCCGCCAAAACTCGGCAGCAGCGCGGGATGAATATTGACGATCCGGTGGCGAAATTGCCGCACGACGCCGGACGGAATTTTTCGCATGAACCCGGCTAATACGATGAAATTGACCTCGTGCTTCGCCAGTTGCGCCAACAGCGCGGCCTCGTAATCCGCTCCATTCACGAAATGTTTTTCTTCAATCACCGCCGCCGGAATCTGCGCAGCGCCGGCAATTTGCAATGCCCCGGCTTCGGGCCGATTTGTAATGCACAATACCACCTGTGCTTTTAAACGCTGCGCCGAAATTGCGGCGAGTATGGCCTGAAAATTCGAGCCACGGCCGCTGGCAAAGATTGCAATCCGGAGATTCATGCTTGTTGGATTCTTGATCCTCGATGCTTGATCCTTGATCCTGACTTTTGAATTCAAGCATCCAGTCTTCAGCGCACGGCTGATTCCACAATTCGCAAAAACTGTTTGTCGCGACCGACGCGCAATTCCGCGCGGACGCCAAACGGCAGCGTGTATTTGACGTCGACGTGGCCATAATCCAAACCCGCGAGCGCCGGAACTTTCAGCGGTCTGATAAAGTCGCGCATCAAATCATCGATCGTCTGCGACGGCTCGCCGTCTGTGGGCACGCAATCCGTCATCTGTCCCAAAACAAATCCGCCGATCCGCTTGAAGATGCCGGCTTCCCGCAATTGCGCCAAAAAACGGTCGATGCGGTAGGGCGCTTCGCCGATCTCTTCGACAAAAAAAATGCTGCTTTTCACGTCGGGAAAATGCGGAGAGCCGATCAAGCTGGCAACGAGGGAAAGACACCCACCGAGAAGCGGGCCGGAGGCGCGGCCGCGCGCAATGGCTTGATAACGATTTTCGCCGGGGCGAGCCAAATCCCCAAGCGGCTCGGAATGAGTCAAAATCCGCCAAAAATTTTCTTCGGTAAATGGGTTGAGGCCCTTGGCCATTTCCGCCGCCACCATCGGCCCGGAAAAAGTGATCAACCCAGCATGCCGGAGCATGGCCAATTGAATCGCCGTAATGTCACTGTATCCGACAAAAATTTTAGGATTGGCCTTGATGGCGCGATAATCAAGCAAGGGGAGCAGGCGTGGTGTTCCGTAGCCGCCGCGCACGCAAAAAATCGCCTTCACTTTCGGATCGCGGAACATCTTGTTGATATCATCGGCGCGTGCGGCATCGCATCCGGCTAAATATCCCGTCTCATGATAAACGTGTTTCCCGAGTTTGACCCGATAGCCGAGATTTTCGAGGTAACGAATGCCATTATCCAACCTGTCGTGTTTCATGGGGCTGGCCGGCGCGACGACGCCGATCAGATCGCCGGAACGCAGGCGGGGCGGCTTCAACAACTTTGGCATATTTTTCCTTATGTCACCTGTCAGCGCTAGCGAATGTATTGCTCAATCGACAACGGATAAGCCAAACGATACTCGGCATATCCCGTTTCGTCAACAAAAATAAACTGGCGATTGATATTGTAATAATTCCAAATTTCGTAAGCTTTGACGGTGCGGCCGCCGAAGAGAGCGCCGGTCGAACGGTTAAACGGATTGCGCTCGATATCGCTCGGCGGGCCGAAAATGATATAGACCATGCCCATGTCCGTGCGCCAGCCTTCACGCATGCCGCGGAAATGCACGTTCGCATAATTCACGCGGGCATAATACTCGTCCATCAGCTCATTGGTGTCCGTGCCCGGCGTGGGGTCGTTTTCCTGCCAAAATTTCAGAAACGCCTCGCGTCGTTTTTCCGGCGGCGCCGACATGATTTTTTTCATGCCTTCTTTCTTGGCGATGTACCGCATCTGCTCGATAGCCTGATCGAGATCGACGATGTTTGTCGGGATGCCGACCCAGTGCAATGTGATTTCTCGCTCCGTCAACGCTGTTTGCTTGTCGCCCTTCACTTCGATCTGAATCAGATACACGCCGTGCGCCAACGTCGCATTCGGCAGTTCCAAAACCACCGGCGTGATCTGCCCGGTATGGCGAACCACCGCATCTTTTTTGAAAACTTTATCGCCTTTCGGATTTTTTAACGCATAAGAGACTTTATATTCTTTGTCGCTGCCCTTGTCATAAATTTCAAAAAATGCGAAGAGCTGAGATTTCTCCTGGCGCGGCGCGGTTACTTGCGGATGGGGAGTGAGGTTGCCGCTGCTGTCCACACTCACGGCGTCGGCAATCAAAACATCGCTCATTGCCAATTTAGCGCTGCCGAAATCGCGCATAATCATGCTGGTCTTGCGCGAGCCAGTGCGGCGCGTATCGGCATCCATCAAACCAACATTGATCCGGTACTTGCCGGGGGCCAAGGCAAAACTGGCTTGATCGGCGTGAAACAACTGCCGGGAATTGGTGGTCTCGAAGTCTTTGACAAAAATCGAGTCGCGCCAGATTTTGCCGTTCACTTGAAAATCATCCTCGTCCAAAACCACGACGGACACCTCGTAGGCGGCGCGAAAAGAATCGGGCGCCAACTTGACAAATTGGAGATCGTCGTACATGATTTTGAGATAGATTTCCAGCCGGCTTTCGTTCGGCCGCTCGCCGCGAAAATTTGCCATGTCGAGATAGAAAAATGGCGCGATTTTGTCGCTTTCATTTGTTTCAGACAACTCCGCCTGCGCCTGCGCCAAGCTCGCGGACAACAGCAGGAACAAACCAATAATCCAATACTTTTTTACACGCGGCCATTTGACTGAGTTTTTCATGATTCAACCTCGCATCAATGAATGTTCATTGAAAAGGAATTGGGGCGGCGCCTCGGAATGCCGATCAAATCGTAATCGTGTGCTTCCACGATCTCAACTTCACAAAACTCCCCGACCTTCGGCGTTTCGGAATTTCTCCGCAGCGATTGCAGGGAAACGTGAGAAGAGCGAACCAGTACGGTATGATCGATCTCCGGACAATCCCAGGCGGTGCGACCGCGGCCGGCGTTGGTCGAGGAATCGAATTCGTCAATCAAAACACGCAAGCGGCGGCCAATCTGCCGGCTGCTCCATTCTGCCGCCACTTGCAGTTGCGCTTGCATCAGCAAGTCGTAGCGCTCCCGTTTGATTTCCTCGGGTATCTGCTCTGAAAAACCAAACGCCGGCGTATTTTCTTCCTGCGAGTAGGCAAAAATTCCGAGTCGTTCGAAATTGCCTTCGGCGACAAAATCGAGCAACTCTTGAAAATCCGCTTCGGTTTCGCCCGGGAAACCGACGATCACCGAGGTGCGGAGAGCGAGCGCCGGAATTATTGCGCGCATTTGCTCAAGCAACTTTTCAGTGAATTCACGATCGACGCGGCGGGCCATGCGCTTCAACATGCGGCTGGAGATGTGCTGAATCGGCATGTCGATGTATTTGACGATCTTAGGCTCACCGGCGACGGCTTCGAGCATGGCGTCGGTGATGTGATAAGGATAGGCGTACATCAGCCGAATCCATTCGATGCCATCGACGCGACAAAGCGCATGCAGTAGCTCCGGCAGTTGTTGCCGGCCGTTGAGATCGAGACCGTATTGCGTCGTGTCTTGCGCAACGAGAATGAGTTCTTTAACTCCTTGCGTTGCCAGACGAGCCGTCTGGGCTACGAGATCGGGAATCGGCGTGCTGCGAAAATTACCGCGAATCGCCGGAATAGCACAGAAGGTGCAAGGATGTTCACAACCTTCGGAGATTTTCAAATAAGCGTAATGCTTGGGGGTGAGCAACTCACGCTCGCCGATCAACTCGTATTTCAATCGCAATTGCCGCGCGATGCCGGCCACGACCTGCTGCATGTCGCGATTGCCATAAAAGCCGTCCACTTCGGGAATTTCTTGGCGCAAATCTTTTCCATAGCGCTCCGACAGACAACCGGTGACGTAAACATTCCGGACGTGGCCGCGCTTTTTGAGCTGCACCGCCTGCAAAATGGTGTCGATTGATTCTTCTTTGGCGGATTCGATAAAGCCACAAGTGTTGATGATGACGGCTTCGGCGCCATTGGCTTCGTCAACGAATTCCACGCCGCAGGCCTTTAGTCCGCCTTTAATAAATTCGGAATCAACGATATTTTTCGGACAGCCGAGAGTGATGAGATTTATTTTCAAGTTTGACCTGCTACTTTTTATTTATGGATTAGTTTTGAAAAATGGAGAGCAAGCTTGCCACGCATATAAACAGCTATTTCACAAGTCGTCATCTCCATCTTTCCATAGTTAAGCAAGCTCTTATTTACCCGTGTCATGAATTGGTTTCCCATCCTTACAGTGTGTAGACGTCTTCTGTCGAATCTTTCAAAGAATCAAAAGCTGGATTTGAGGCCGCAGCCTTTCGCCATTCCGCTTCATCCCAATCTTCCCATACTTGTTCGTTAATCCATTCTTTCATTTCGCGATCAAATTCTTCGCGTATTCGCGGGTCACTGTAGGCACGTTTGTATTGCACATCGATTTCATATTCAATTTTGCATTTCAAGAAAAATTTTGCCGCTTTGCGAAAAAACTCCGAAACCTCCATCGCGCGAAAATCTTTGTCTTTGGCAATGGCAGCAAGCAATTCTTCATCAACTTCAATCTGAATGGATCTCATAGCCATTGAGAAAGCGAACGCCTGAAGGCGTAACTACGAGCTACTCAAACAACGCCTCGACAAACTGCGCCGGATCGAATGGCTGCAAATCGTCGATGCCTTCGCCGACGCCGATGAAGCGCACCGGTATTTTCAGCTTTTCCTGAATCGAAAAGATGATCCCGCCTTTGGCGGTGCCGTCGAGCTTGGTGACGACGAGGCCGGTGACGCCGACGGCTTGCGAAAAAACTTCGACCTGCCGCAAGCCGTTTTGGCCGGTAGTGGCGTCGATGACGAGCAAGACTTCGTGCGGCGCTTCGGCAATCACGCGGCTCATCACGCGGGAAATTTTTTTCATTTCCTCCATCAGATTGCTCTTCGTGTGCAGCCGGCCGGCGGTGTCGACGATCACCACTTCGGTGCCGCGCGCTTTGGCGGATTGCACGGCATCAAATGCGACCGCGGCCGGATCAGCACCCTGCTGGGTTCGGATAATGGCGACGCCGGCGCGTTGCGCCCAAATATCGAGCTGCTCGGAAGCCGCGGCGCGAAAAGTATCAGCTGCTGCCACGAGGACGGAACGTCCGCGTTCGCGAAAACGATTGGCGAGTTTGGCAATCGTCGTGGTTTTGCCGACGCCGTTCACGCCGACCACCATAATCACATACGGCTGCTGCAGCGAAGCAAAAAAATCACTCCGGCCGTTGGTTGACTGAGTCGTTAAGCGCTCTTGGAGAAATTCTTTCATGCAAGCAATGACAGTCTGCGGCGAGCTCGCTTCGCGGAGTCCGGCGCGCTCGCGCAGCCGGGCGAGCAAATCCGTCGTCAGATCATAGCCCAAATCCGCAGCGATGAGCGTCGTCTCCAATTCCTCCAGCGTCGTTTCATCGAGCCGTGCCTTGCCGGTGACGGCGTAAACGACGCTATCGACCAAGCCTTGCTTGGTTTTGCGCAACCCGGATTTTAATTTATCAAAAAATGAAGCCATAGTTATCACTTAAATTTTGCAACGAAATGGGAACAGCAACAAAAAAAATGTCTAAAATCGCAACCTTTTTGTTGCGGTTCTCTTTTCGTTGCAAGAAACCATCAAGGTATCACTTACTCGGTTTTGTTGACGCGCAAGACTCGCGGCACATAAGACGCAACTGAAACAAAAAACAACCCGGCCATGATCCAAAAAAACGGCCATTTCACCGGTTCGACGTCGAGCGTAAAAACAATCAACACGATCGCCATGGCGGTGACGGCGACCTTGCCGGGCCAATTCGATTCCGGCACGCCGCGCCGAACTGTCATAAAAAGGCCAACAATCAAGATAGTAAAATCACGCGCCAGAATCAATATTAAAAACCACTTAGGGAAATCGCGAAAAAACGCCAGGTAAGCTGCAATCGCACCGACGCAGATTTTGTCGGCCAGTGGGTCGATGATGCGCCCCAAATCGGACTTCTGATGAAAGCGCCGGGCGAAATAGCCGTCGAACCAGTCTGTGGCCGCCGCCACCAACATGACGCCAAACGCTTTAAGATTGCCTGCCGGAGTGTCTTCGCGAAGGAACAGCAAAATCGGAATGACCAGAATGACCCGGGCGAAACTGAGAAAATTCGAGATCGTCCACCAATGCGCGGCATCGGCGTTATGGCGATTTCGGGGTTCGGCAATTGTGCGCGGAATGGACATGCTGCGGACGCGGTCAGCTCATGAAAACTTTCAAGACGTCGAAAATGAGGCTCGGATGCCGCATGAGCGCGGCCTTGAAAACGTTGATCAGCGTGCGATCTTGCGGCTTCATCGCGAGCACCGCCTCCGCGGTACGGTTCAGCTCCTCATCGGTGAATTTATAAACGGCCTGTTTGATTTTGTATAATCGTTCGTGATTTTTTCCTTCGGCGTCGTGCCATTCTTTGGGATATTGTTCGAGGCGCCGGCGCGATATATCATTGGCGGCGATCGCCTCAGCGGCAACACGTCCGGCGATTTTTCCAGCTATCATCGCAGTGACAATGCCGCCGCCGGAAATGGGATTGATTTGATGCGCCGCATCGCCAACCAGCATCAAACCATTGGCAACGATCTGCTTCAAAGTCGGCGCGCAGGTGACGCCACCGACAACGGTATAAACCGCCGCAGCATTGGGGAAGCGACGAACGATGAACTCCTGCAAATAGCGCTGCGCGGATTTATGGCGCGCGAAGTCGCCGGAAACGCCGAGACCGACGTTGGCGACGGTATCACTCTTTGGGAAAATCCACAAATAACCGCCCGGCGACACTTCGTGCCCGAAAAAAAGATAAATGTAACGACGATCGATGCCGTTGATATTCGCCAGCGTCACCTGCATGCAGCTTTCCATGTCTTTCAGCTTGGTGAAGGTGCGCAAGCCGCCGAAGCGCCCGACGCGTGACTCGATGCCGTCGGCGCCGATGACGACTTTGGCGCGCACGTCATAGTTTTTGCCGAGATGCTGCACACGAACACCCGTTGCCGCGCCGTTGCCGTTCGCGCCATTGCGAATAATGTCATAGACGTAGGCTTTGGTGCGCACTTCAACGCCCTTGGCTGCTGCCTGCAACGAAAGCTCGTAATCAAAAATTTTGCGGTCTAGAACATATCCGACTTCTTTCGCGCTATCGATCACCACTTCGCGGCCGTTGGGCGCCACCAATACGACGCCGGTAATTTCATTGGCAATGCCGCGCGGCAGGGGATCAGGCTCACACACAACGCGCAGCCCGCCGGCGCCGACGCCTTCCGCGCATCGCACCGGCACGCCGACCTCGCGGTCCTTTTCGAGCAATAAAACTTTCGCGCCTTTTTCCGCCGCCGCTTTTGCCGCCCACGAGCCGCCCGGGCCGGCGCCGACGACGACGACGTCGTATTCAGGTTGCATGTGCTTGTTCAGTTTCCATGACTGGTTCAGGCATGCACTTTTACAGGAGCGCCATTCCGCTTTTTAAGCTTGGCCAGATAATCCGTTACTTCAGCGTACCTAACGTGCGGCAGGTGCTTGATCATCGGCGGCAATTTGTCCGCATCCACTCCAACTATGATCGGGGTTATTTTCTTGCGCAACGATAGTGCGGCACCAATTTCAAACATGATTTTTTCACTAGCAATCGAATTTTGAGTTAACAGAAAAATAACCTCGTCACTGGTGCGCAACCGGCGTTGTAATAATTGTACAAGCTCTTCTCCTGGCTCTTCGACTTTCTCATCGGTGAAGACGTGCAAACCCATTCCCCTAAGTCGGCGGGCAAGGTCCCTCGCCAAATCCCAATCATTTCTTGTTGAGCTTAAAAAGATTCTCATCATAACACCTATCAGGTTATGTTAAAATCTTCGATTCGCTTTTTTAACTCGTCCAGAAGCTGCTCGAAATTGTTCAATTCGATAGCCAAAACATCCCTCAGCGAGGCCACTTGAGCAGGTTTGATGTGATTCAAGATTGGTGTTAAACGTTTACGCAAAACACGCACACCCGCAACTTCAAATCTAACCCACTCAGATTTGATACTATCCGGTGATATGAGCACTATTGCTTCATTGCAAACTTCGAGTCCATCGATGATTTTCTCGATGATGACATCGCCGCCTTCTAAATCTTTTTCATCTAACCACACTTCAGCTCCGAGAGCAGTTATTTTTTCTGCCATCGTCTTGGCAATCCACAGATCCTTAGAGGAATGACTGACAAATACGACGTATGGCCCACTTGATTTGGTGCGCTCTTTTGTATCTTTGCGTTTTGTAGTCTTCCTTGACTTGCTTGGCATTGGTGGATTCAATGATTGAACAAAAAATCAATTGTCGGCTTTAAAACAAGTAAAACACAAAAGCACTTTTCCTCTCAGGAAACATGACTGCTGACGACTCGAAGAAGCTACGCCGCCAACTTCACTTCCTCTCTCGGCACAATCCTCCCCTGCGCATCAATTGGCGCCAGTGTTTCCACCGGGCAGATCCACACGCAGAGCATGCAATCCGTGCAGCGCTGGTTGATTTCGATCCGCGCTTCATAGAGATCGATCGCATCAAAGGGGCACACCGCGACACAGGTTCCGCAAAAATCGCATTTATCGTTAATAACGCCAATCATATCGTCTCCGTTAAATTGTGTTCGCCGGTTAGCTTGTTTGCCAGTTAGCCGGTTAAAAGCACAACGCGAGCCGCAACCGAACAGGTTTGAACCGCGAATAGACGCCAATTAACGCGAATATAAAATTAGCGTTCATTAGCGGCAATTAGCGGTTTGAGTTTTTCATTTGCCGAAAAAGCAAAAAATTTCAATTCTAACAGATTAATGGCCACCGGGCAAATCGGCCAACGCTTTTGATGTCACTTCGCCGTCAAGCTGGGATAAGTCAAGCCAAAGCGCTTGCGGTAATACCAGCGCGAAAGATAAAACACAAATGCGAGCAAAAAGAAATATTGCCAAGCTTTGAAGCAAATGGCCAGCGCTAAAAACAAAATGGGCAATTTAATGGCGCGGGAGACTTTTGCCAAACACGGTTTAATCGCCGCCCAGAGAAAGAACGGCGCGGCGATCAATGCCGGATAAAAGATCACAAAGTCTTTGAGCCACCATGCGGCTGCCAAAGCTCCCAACTCCAGCCCGCATCCGGCAATGGTGGTGGTACGCAGGCCATAACGCACGCCAAAGGTCATCTTCTGCGCCTCGGCGTCGCCGTCCAAATCCAAAAGCGTGGTATAAAGATAAACCGCGGCCACGGCCAATATGTAAGGAATTGCATGTTGAACGGGCAAACGCCAGTCAACTTGCAGCGACCACCAGCCGGCGGTGAAAATCAGCAGCGCGCCGAGGGCATTAGCCAGCAGCCCGAGCCACGGCCGGCCTTTCCATGCAAACGGCGCGACGTTGTAAAAAACGCCGGTGAGCAGAAAGATTGCTGCGAGCAGCGCTCCAATTTCCACCCCGTAAAGAAAACCGGCGCCGAGTGTGAATGCACCCAAAACAATCATCTCCGTCCACGCCGCACGCGAAGAAACGTGACCATTCGCGATGAGAAAGAGCTTGTTATTGCGCCGGTCGGTCTCAACGTCACACAATTGATTCAAGATATAGCCGCTGCCCATCAGCAAGGTTAACACGCCGAGCAGGCTCAACGCCGCGTCGTCGAGCGCCTGCGTGGTCCCGTTTTGGCCGGCGCCCGAGAATTTATGGAAAGCAAAATATCCCGCGGCAAAAACCGTCCACACCGGAAAAAAAAGCGTCGGCCGCAAAATAAAAATGTAGTCAAACAGCTTAACGATCCTGTTCATGCTTCTTTCGCAGTCCCACTTCCTGATGGGAAAATAAGTTTGTAGGGGCCCTCTTCAGGGCATTGCGTCTTTGGATACTTGAGTGCCTGAAGGCACTACTACGAACTTTCACTTGCTCGCATCGTGCGCATGCTTGAGCATGACTTCTTCCGGCGGAATCGGATACTTGCCGGTGAAGCAGGCGGTGCAATAGCCGCCTTTTTCATGCGGCACGGATTTGAGCAGGCCGTCAATCGAGAGGTATTCCAGGCTGTCGGCATCGATGAAGTTTTTAATTTCTTCGACGCTCATGTTCGCCGCAATCAACTCGCGTTTCGTCGGAAAATCCATGCCGTAGTAGCACGGCGAGGTGATCGGCGGCGAGCTGACGCGCACGTGAACTTCTTTGGCACCGGCTTTCCGCAACATGCGCACGAGATGCTTCAGTGTCGTGCCGCGCACGATCGAATCTTCCACCAACACGATACGCCTGCCGTTGAGCACACCTTTCACCGGATTGAACTTGATGCGAACATTCAAATCGCGCCCGCTTTGATCCGGATGAATGAAAGTGCGGCCGATGTAATGGTTGCGAATCAAGCCGATCTCAAACTTGATACCGGAATTTCTCGCGTAACCCAGGGCCGCCGTATTCGAGGAATCCGGCACCGAAATCACCATATCTGCCGCAACCGGATTCTCGTTCGCCAAATTTTTGCCGAGCCGCCGCCGGGCGCGGTCAACGTTTTCGTTGAAAATTTTGCTGTCCGGCCGGGAGAAATAGACGAACTCAAAGATGCACGCGGCGCGCTCGGCTTTCTCATCGAGAAACTCCGAGCGCAACCCGTTTTTATCGATGACGATGATTTCGCCGGGATCGACTTCACGCTCGTATTGCGCGTCGAGCAAATCGAACGCGCAGGTTTCCGAGGCGATCAGCCAGGTATCGCCTTTTCGGCCGAGATTCAGCGGCCGCCAGCCGCGCGGATCGCGAAGAGCAATCAACTTGCTGCGCGTCGACATCACCAGTGAGTACGCGCCTTTGAGTTGCCGAAACGCATCTTTAATGCGGCCAACAATATTTGCGGCCGGCGATTTCGCCATCAAATGCAAAATGACTTCAGTGTCGCTGGTGGTTTGAAAAATCGAGCCTTCGTCTTCCAACTTCTTGCGCAGCATGCGGGAGTTGATGAAATTACCGTTGTGCGAGACCGCGATCAGTCCGTGCTTTGCGTTCACCACGAACGGCTGCGCATTTTGCAGCACGGTCGAGCCGGTGGTGGAGTAACGATTGTGGCCGATGGCCAGCATGCCCGGCAATTTCTCAAAAATCGCCGCATCCGAAAAGACGTTGGTCACCAATCCCATGCCGACGTGCCGGTGCAGATTCTGGCCGTCGCTCGAAACGATTCCCGAACTCTCTTGGCCACGATGCTGCAACGCATACAGCGAAGAATAAACCAGCTTCGCGGCTTGCGGATGCGCGTAAACGCCGACGATGGCGCAGTTGCTGCGCGGTTTGTCGAGAATCTCTTGAGAAGCGAGGGCGGATGAATCCTCTGAATGAGAAAAAGAGTTGGATAGAGTAGCGTGATCTTCCGGTCGAAGCGATTCGCCTGAAGAAAAAAGCTTATTGCTCATATCTAAAAATCTTGTTGAAAACCAAGCTGCTTGCAATTTATCGCGTCATGATTCCAATTGCCAAAGCGGCGCCGGCAAGATCGGCCAATAAATCCTTCCAGCTCGGGGTGCCGCGACGGCTGACTTTGTCATAAATCTCTTTGGCGATGCCGATAACCAGCGTGCTGCCGGCGGCAATTTGCCGGCTGCGGCTATCGCTCATCTCGAACTCTTGGTGAAGAACATAGAACTGAGCCGCCGCCAGCCCGGCGCTGGCAAGCGCATGATCGAGCTTGTCTTTGCCGAGCCAAAGATCGCGGGAAAGTTTTTGACGCGCACCTGCCGTCGAATCAGGAACGGCTCGTGTCGAATCCTGTCCCCGAGCCAAATCCGTCCATCCAATGAGGCCGGCAAAAATTAAAAAATTGAAAAAGATTTTCAAAAAACGGCGCGCCATGAACGGCGCCGCGACCGGCAATCGACAATCTAACATAAATTAAAATATAAAATCTTCGCCAAAATTCAAAGCTTAATCTTGACCTGGAACATCATTCCGCCCGCGCCGATACCAAGTGAATTCAGCGGGGCGAGCGAGAGCTCGGGACTTTCGTCGAAATCGGCCAGGCTCGCGTCAACGTAGGCGTCCAGCATGCTGAACACAATCGTTGCCAACAAAAACCAATTTGCCGTGTTGCGATTATTTCGGTAAGAGGCCTGCAGCTCGCCATGCGTAGAAACCACCTGCTGATTCAAATGAATGGCTGTCGCTATCAAGCCGGCTTCGCCGCCAAAAAATAAAAATGCCTTTGAATATTTGCGATTATAAAATTGGCCCCAGCCGGGAAAAATCAAAGAGCGCAACATGGCGCCGGTGGGATTTTTCTTTTCTTTTAAGCCGATCCGGCTCGATACGCGCGCGTCCACATACGCGTCGGCCGCGCTCAACACAACCGTTCCCGCCAGCCACCCAATCGTGATATTGCGATAGTCCCGGTAGAAAAATCGATTATCATCGTCTGCCGCCGCCTCGGCCTGCCGATCCCAAGAAACCGCGGCTGCAAGCAAGCCGGCCTCGGCGCCAAAAACCAAAGCGGCGTGCAAATGCCTACCGTTGTAAAGTTGCCCCCAGCCCGGCACAATGAGCGAGCGCAGCATGGCCGCGGCGGGATTTCTCTTTCTTAGAACGACGCGAACGGAATCCGAATCAGCGGCAACTCGAACCGATGTCGTTACGGGCGCCACTTGCGCTGAACTGAGGCGATGGCACCAGCATGCGCCCAGCAGAATGAGTGCAACGGCGGCATGGCTCGGCGAGCGCATAAATTTATTGCACAACGGCGACTGCCTCGATTTCCACTTTGGCGCCGCGCGGCAAGGCCTTCACTTCCACGGTGCTGCGCGCCGGCGGGTTGGCCGGAAAATATTCGCCGTATACTTCGTTCATGGCGGCAAATTCGCCGAGGTCGGCCATGAACACTGTGGTCTTCACCACGTTTTCGAGCGACGCCCCTGCCGTGGTGAGAATCGCTTTGACGTTGTCGAGCGCCTGGCGCGTTTGCGCAGCAATGTCGCCTTCGATCAACCGGCCCGCGGCGGGATCGAGCGCAATCTGGCCGGCAGTAAAAATTATTTTGCCAACAGAGGTTTTGATGCCCTGGCTATACGGCCCGATGGCCGCCGGGGCGTTGGGGGTTTTGATGGTTTCACGCATGTTGTTTCATTTTTTCTCGATGAAAGGCTCGCATCGGTTCGGTATCCAAATACTCACGAATCGTATGCACAATTCAATCATACCAAAAATTCACCGCAAAATCAAGGAAAAACTCAAAACGGCACATTCACCGCCGTGCACAGAAACTGCACTAGCGGGGCTGAAGCCCGAAAAGACTCGAGCGTGCGCTTGACAATGCGCGGATCGTCGATCCATGTTTTCACCGGCTCTTCTTCATCGAGTAGATATTGCTTGAGCTTGAGCAATTCGACACGCGGATGTTCTTCGTCGTAACCGCGCGGCGGTTTTTTGAGCTTTTCTCCATCAATCCCGCCGAAACGCTTTTTGAAAGCAGATCTTTTGAGGATCGCCGCAAGCAAATCGCCATTGCGGTCGATGGCGCGGCGGACGAGGTCGAGGTGCTCGGGACTCACCATGTAATGCCCGGCAGCAAACATGACGGTGTCGGGATCGATTTGAAAATAGAACGCCGGCAGCTCGTGGCGTCCGCCCTGTTGGTGATAGAACAGCGCGGCGCAATGCGTCTTGTAAGGCATCTTGTTCGCCGAGAAACGAATATCACGATTTAGTCGATACATGGAGCCGCCAACGCGCGGATCGGCCATGAAATAAGGTGAAATCTTTTTCAAGCTCTCGCCGACGGCAAGAATGAACGACTCCATCTCCACCTTGACAATGTTCTCATAAATCTCGCGCTTCGCGTCAAAGTAGGACTTGCTGTTATTCTTTTTTAGGCCGGTGAAAAAAGCGACGAATGGTTTTGAGAAGCCGGCGAAAGAGGCCACGAATTTCTCCTTCTCGTTTGGAATTTGTGACGATGTCCGTTTCTTTTTGTTGCGCCAATAAATACTCGAGAAACATGCGATCTTGCATGTCTTTCGCCCGCATGCCGAGTTTGGTTTGGATGAGCATCTCGGGCTTCAAGTAAGGGATTTGTATGCCGTCGACTTCCAAATATTGAACATAATCTTTGGCCTTATCGTATGTCACTTCGCAAGCTTTGTGCATCAAGTCAATAACGATTTCATCGGCGATTCTGACAACCGTATATTGGGCAACTTCATCCGGCGCGATTTCACGTATGGCCTGATCCGGAAGGTAGAGAAGCGCTTTTTTGATAAGACTGACATTTCCAACGGAGCTATCAACCAAAAGATCGACGTCACCAGTGGTGCGGACATAGCCGTTGAAAATTATGGCAAATCCGCCGATTACAACGTATTTCGCTCCGGCCTCATTGAGGTGCCGGCACAGAGCGGCTAAATCGTTTATCGTCGGTTCGCGAGAGAACTCTGGGCGATCATTTTGAGCATCCATTCGTCGGCTTCCTCGAACGTTTTGAAACGATAAACACCTCGCGGGCAAATTCCCCTGCCGCCACGAAGCTGCCGCATCGTATCAATAAGGATTGTGACGTTTTCCAAAGTGGGAGCGATTTTTCCAGAACGCTTGCCAACGATCTTGATCTTTGAAGGCTCGTCATTAAAAATTTGTTTGTCGAGCTTGTTTGTGTTTTTCGCCTTCATGTGTGCGATGGCTTCTCTTTCTTTTTTATATTTTCAATCTCTTCGAAAATATCTTTTTGAATGCCGGACTTTTCCAGTTTCATGCGATAATATATCTGTTGCCCGGCAGCGAGCAAAACAGCCAGCAACGAATCGGAAATGATGACCACACCAAAATTCAGGCAATTGAACAGCGTCAATTGCAAAAAGGTGGAAGCGATGATCAAAGATAACGCATTTATCAAGAATATGGTCATTGCAAGGAGATGCGAGATCGTGCCTGACTGGTATGCCAGCGGCAGTTTGTTGGCGCGCAATCGAATTGCCGAGGGCAGACTGGCATTTGAGAACCTATCAATGTAATACTCTTTGATCTTGTCCATCGCCAGCGAATATTCCAACCATGCCAGCCGCAAGCCGATAAGCTGTCGAACGGTAAAAATCCCGAATACAGTCAGGACGAGAAAAATCAGCGCCAAAACGCCATACGCCCACTGCAAGTACGCCGGCGGAATTTCGCGCAGACCAACCACACTTCCAGCGAGCGCCCCCAATACCATGAAATAATACTGTACGACCTTGGCACGATCTTCATTTGCCTGCTGCGCTGCATCAGCAAGATATTCAAATTCCGCGATCAGAATCTCGTACGGCACTTCGCTCGAATTTTGATCGCTCGGGCGATCCGGTTTCTTATCATCTGGTGAAAGCATTGGAGCGACGATTCTGTTGCAATTTGATCGTAAATGGGCTTGAGAATGCCTGTTGAGCATCAACCCACTTTCGCTGCGCCTATTCCCGCCTTTAACTACACAATCTTAACCAGCTCGATCTCGAACGTCAGATTCTTGCCGGCCAAGGGGTGATTAGCGTCCAACGTTATTGTTGTGGGGGAGACTTCAGTCACCATTACTGCCAGACTTTCGTTTTCACCGTGACGCAGCTCCAAAAGCTGACCGACTTCCGGCTGGATGGAGGGCGGAATTTGCTGGCGCTCGACGACCATCACGAGATCTTGCCGAGATGGTCCATAAGCTTGGTTTGCCGGGATTGCGACATTTTTGCTCTCGCCCGGCGACATGCCGACAACCGCTGCCTCAAAACCGGAAATCAAGTTGCCCTCGCCGATGGTAAATTCCAATGGCTCGCTGCCGACGGATGAATCAAAGATTTGCCCGTCCGCCAATTTGCCGGTGTAATGCACTTTGACTTGGTCACCACGTTTTGCCTGCGCCATGAGGCTTCTCCTTAATAGTTGAATGTATGGATGAATGTTTTTGCTATCAGCGATCACGTGCGCGACAAGTTGTTCTATTGGTTACCATGACAAATGTAAATGCTGATTCCAGTGATGTTCAATTGGCTTGTTGGTGCATCCCAACCTGGCTGCTGCGATGTTTGGCCGCCGTTTTACGTCTCCGCGGTCGTGTCTCATTTTGAACGACGATTGTCGGGCGCAGATTGGGTTTGGGAATCGGCAATCGTTTTTCCTTTAGCAGAGCAATATGCTCATCCATTCCCCATTTGGCTTTATACAAGCAATCTTCAATTGAATGACCAATCCCAGTGAACCCTTCCAAATCGGGTGAATAAAAGCCGAAAAAGGTGGGATCAGCGGTTGCTTCAATAACCAAAGAATATCGTAATTCAAGCATTTTTTATCACTCCTCATTTTAAGCCAGCCGCCTTCAAAATGGCATTACAAGTGCCAGTTGGCACTTCCTTCGCGCCGTGGTAATCAACACGAATGAGTCTAGGGTGACCGGGTTTGCCATAGTATCGAATAGACCCTTTTTCTTTAACGAGTCTGAAGCCATTCTTTTCCAGCAGGCGAACCAATTCGCTGAATTTCATACCATGCAAGATATGAAACTATTTTGTTAACGGCAAGCGCTTACTTAACTGAATATCGCGGGCCGGTAATTTTGCCGACAAAAAAGCTATCCAGCCCTCGCCAACGCGACGCCAATCACTTTGCTTGCTCCCGCCGATTTCAAAGCCACCGCACAAGCATTCATCGTCGCGCCGGTGGTCAAAACATCGTCGACGAGAAAGATGGTGGGCGTTTCGAGATGGAGAACTCGCGCCGGCGCAAAAGCGCCTTCGACATTCTCCCACCGTTCCGCGGCGCCGAGCTTGGCTTGTGGCTGGGTGAAGCGCGTGCGCCGCAGCGCGTTGGGCATCACTTCAAGATGCCAAACTTTGGCCAAGGCGCGCGCCAACACCAAGCTCTGGTTGAAGCCGCGCTTACGTTGGCGCCGGCGATGCAGCGGAACCGGCACCACCACGGCTTGAGCAAGCTCATCACGCAGAGGCACGGACAAGCGCTGCGCCAATAGATCACCCAACGTTTGCCCCAACGACGGCCGGCGGCGATATTTTGTGGCGTGAATGATGCTCTGCATGGCGGCATCATAATGCCAACCGGCAAACGCCGAATCGAGGCCGCTGTAATTTGCCGTGCGGTTTTGTCCGCCAATAGTCTCCGGCAAAGGCCGGGACGAAATTTCTCTCAAACAATTTTCGCATAGCAACTGCGTGCGTGACGAAGCTTCGCACCCGTCACAAATCAAGCATTTCACCGGATAAATCAGTCCGGCCAAATCGTGAATGAACCGGGTCAATTTCATAAGCATGGCTTACCTCCAATACTCTTCCCACCGTCGATTCACCTTCTCGCGAATCTCGTCGCTCATCACCAGCGGCGCGGGGTAGCCGGGCTTCCACGTGGCGTCGATGCCCATCACGCCGCGATAAATCGGGCTGATGCCGACAAGCGACTGTTCGGTGAAAATCACATCGCGCTCGCAATCAAAGCGGGTGAAGACGCCCCAAATGTAACTCTCTTGCTTGTCCAAGTCCACGTCTTCGCTCACGATGGCGATGATTTTTAGTCTGCTCAATTCAGAAAGACGCACCAAGCTTTCAACGATTCTACGGCCTTCACCGGCGACTTTCACCAGCAACAGCGCATCATCATGAACACGCGCTTCCCGAATTGCCGGATACTCCTTCGGTAATTGCCAAACAACTCGCTCAATCATTTCTCTTTCTCCCCTTCCCCCTTTCTCCCCATCTCCCTCTCTCCCGCTCTCCCTCTCCGGTTTTGCCGTTGCGTCGACGATCATCTTGCTGCCGAGATTCATCTTGAACGAAGTAAAATCCAGCGTGTCCAGCGGCACCTTTGGGATCATCACAAAATCATAGTGCGGATCGAAATTTTCTTTGATCTGTCGAAGTACGGCAGGCCAATCGCGAACATTGACGTGATCTGAAACGAGAACGATGCACTTGGTGAGTGAGAGCTGCTCCGTGCCCATCAAGCCGAGCGCTGATTTCATTGCCTCCTTTTGATAGCGCTGCTCGACGGAGACGGCCAGCAAATTATGAAAACCGGCTTCGTAATATGCCCACACGCTTTTAATCTCTTTGTGAATCAACCGCGCGAGCGGGCCGAGAATCTGCTGCGTCGCGTCGCCGATGAATTTGTCCTCCATCGGCGGTTTGCCCACGACGGTGGCGGGATAAATGGCGTCGCGCCGATGTGTGATTTTCTTGATATGAAAAACCGGAAAATCCGCAGCGTGTGAATAATGGCCAAAATGATCGCCAAACGGCCCTTCCCACCGCATCTGGTTGAGCGGGACGGTGCCCTCGAGAATAAATTCAGCGTGCGCCGGTACGGCAATCTGAACCGCTTTGCCGCGTGTCATCGGCACCGGCTTGCCACGCAAAAATCCGGCGAACATCACCTCGTCGATCCCTTCCGGCAGTGCCGCAACTGTCGCGAGCAGCAACGCCGGATCGGTGCCGAACGCAACTGCGACCTCAAATTCGCGGCCAAGCTTTTGCGCTTGATAATAATGAAACCCGCCGCCCTTTTGAATTTGCCAGTGCATGCCGGTCGAGCGCTCGTCGTAAACCTGCATGCGATAAATGCCGACGTTGCGCTTGCCATCGCGCGGATCATACGTGAAAACCTGCCCGAGTGTGATGAAACGCCCGCCGTCTTCCGGCCAACATTTTTGAATCGGCAACAACGCCAAATTTGGTTCTTCAACCATTTCTTGCGAAATGGCGCGTCCACTTCGCTTCGGTCGCGCCGCGAGAAAACGTTTCACCATCGGCCAGTGCTCGAAAATTAGCATCGGCTTCGGCGGCATGGCGGATTCGACAAAATGAATCAACTCTTCACCAAGTTGATCGGGATGCTTGCCGAGCGCCAGTTCGATGCGCCGCTCGCTCGCCAACAAGTTAATTGCCAGCGGAAATTTCGCGCCTTTGACATTTTCAAAAAGTAAAGCCGGCCGTTTCTCCAACAACGCGCGCACGGCGATCTCGGTGACTTCCAATTCCGGATCAACTTCGGCTTTGACGCAATGGAGCTCACCAATGGATTCGAGGTAACGGGCGAAATCGCTGAGGGTTCGGTATTTCATAAAGAATTTTCAAACTCAACCGGCGTAATAGTTACGGCGTCGAAAAGGCGTCTTCCAAATTGAGCGCAAGGACAACTTTCTCACTTATAAATTTGATTGTCGCGTCATCGAGTGTACCGATATACTTTTCGAGTCGCTGTTTGGGTCTGGTTTGAATATTATCGAGTTGAACAAAGGATGGTATTGACAAATTGACCTTTTGATCTACGTCGACCTCTGTGGGATAGCCCTTGCTTTGCGAGGTAATTTCAGCGACGGTAATTTTATTGAAGTGGGGAATGACATTGCTCCGCGTCAGAATAACAATGGGGCGTTTTCCTGCTTTTGCACCTAAATCTGCCTGCCACACCTCGCCCTGTTTCATCGCTGCCCCTTTCAAGATTCTGACCAGGTTTGCGCTTCCGACCACACCTCAGCACGGCCCGCCTCATCCGGATTTTTTTTGAGCGCTGCAATCCAATCCTGCTCGAAACGCAGCCCCTCACGGCGTTTGAGCCAAGCTTGAAGCGCTTCCCGAATTACCTGGGTCAAGTCCAGGCCGTGGTGCTCGCCAACTTTATTAATTTCATCAAGCAAGCTTTCGTCAATGGCAATTTGGACGTTAGTCATAAGTTTATTCTAAGAAAGTAGAGCTACATTTGCAAGAGAAAAGTTAGGGATTTGTGTAATGCCTCACTGACCGGTTTCAAAAGGTTTTGATTAGGCTGAGGATGATCGAGATTTCAAGCATTATGTCCCGGTAGAATTTAGTGATACTTTTTTGAGAAATGACACAAAGGTTCATCTGCATTTGCACCGAAAGCTGGTATACCTGAATTATAAGATAAATCAATGAGGTTATCAATGAATGTTTGGCGGTTAGTTGCTCACCACTATGACCCGGACTTTGCGATTGAGTGGTACCAAAGGAGAAGACGAATTGCACTTGGATGGGGCAGTATAGGAGACATCACGCAAAAAAGGTTTACTTCAGCCCAAGATATTAGCGATGCCATCAAGAGAACCTATCCGATTCTCAACAATGCGTTTTCGGGAGGCCAGTGTCTATGGAACTTTTATGATGAAATAAAAGAGGGCGATTTAGTAATCCTCAGCACGGGGAAATCTCGTGCACTGGTTATGGAAGTACAAGGCCGATACGAGTGGAAAGCGGCCAAAGAACCTCCGTCTATGGAAGATTATCGGCACCAACGTAAAGCGCATGTTATTCCTGATAAAGATCCGGATGAGTTGTGGAAGCGAGCCGGTGCAGGTCCTGCGATGGGATACAATATCAGATGGGCATTGATAAAGATGGCTAAATCCTTCGACAATTAGTAATGCAGGATTACGACTACGGAATTTTGAAAGAATTGTCGCAGACACTAACTCAATTCAATTCTATATTGAGTACACGCGATTTTTATCGTTGGTTTTAGTAAGCCTCACTTCAACTGCAAAAAGAAGGTCACAATGCCCAGTAAAACAAAACCCTGTAGAACATGCAATAAAGAGATTGCTACGTCTGCCAAATTGTGTCCACACTGTGGTGCCAAATTTAAAATGGGAATGTTTAAGAAACTTCTCATAGGTTTTGGCATTCTGGTACTACTTGGCATCATCGCCAACGCTGATAAACAAAATGGCGCTTCGATATCGACATCATCGTCGCGGTAGGGGTGCCGGTTTCCCGGCACCGCCCCGCACAGATCCCGCCGTGCAGTTTTCCAGCAACGGGCTCTTCAGTGATACTCGCTCCCGCAAT
>JAKEEU010000354.1 GCA_022616415.1 Candidatus Zhuqueibacterota bacterium
AAAAGAACGGAAAGGATTTACGATGAAGCTATTAAGGATGCCAAAGCAAAATCTAAAGAAGATGAGGAGCAGGCAATCTCTGAAGCTATGTTTTTCATCGATGAGGAAGATTTCGGTATAAGAGAGTTATATACAGATCACCTATGTTACATCGCCAAACGGTTGATAGTGCCACTTCCTGAGTTTAAAGACGAATCAATGTGGCAACAGTCTTTTAATAGATATATCCTCACTCCAAAAGGTATTTACGAACTTAAAAAGTTAATTCGCAATGAACAAAAAGAGAAAAGAGAAATTATCTTCAGTTGGATAACACTTTTGATTGGGCTTCTAGGCACGTTAATCGGAGTAATCTCTGTACTAAAATGATATTAGCGCCTAAATACTGCTTAGTGCGTGATCATAAATTCGGAAAAAATAAAAACTGGTGAAGAATACAAAACGTGAAAGAGCAAAAAGCAGAGTCGTGAAAAAATAAAAAGTGTACTTGAATTCGAGAATAAATCGTGGTAAATGGCAAACTGTATCTAACACGTGCTGGTGGTGGACGCGGGGACGGCGGCGTAATTTCAACGTCAGTACATCGCCCAACGTTTTGTGGCATTCCGACGTCAGTACATCCGAGCCCCGCGCCACACAGCATCGTGTTAGCGGTGTGCAAGCGGTGTGCAAGCAAAGGAAGTTCTTGCAAAAAATAAAATGCGGATGTAGATTTGGAAAAGGATTCTCGTCAAGGAAGTAAACTATCGCGAAGCGCCGAAAGATAAAGCAACTCGGTAGGAAACAAACTATCGTGAAGCACCGAAAGATAAGGCGATTCGGTAGCGGGCGATGATAGATTGATGTGGCCTTTCGTGGCAAGTTTGTAACTTTATCACCGTCAGGATTTGAATCAAAAGGAGCAAAAATGTTAACCGCTTTTAACACTAAACTTGCAGTGGTTATTTTCATATTTATTCTCCCACGCATTCTTTTTGCCCAGTTTATTAGATTTTTTGATGATACTTATTTAGACGCGGTCTACAGTAGTGCCGCCGCAGGATCAGGAGCGAGAGCATTTGGAATGGGAGGAGCTTTTATTGCTGTAGCAAATGATGGCACCGCTAGCTCATGGAATCCCGCTGGTATAGCACAGTTAAAGAAAGCGCAATTAGCAGCAGTTTACTTAATAAATAATTTTGATTTAGACTTTCCTGGCAATCGACACAGTTCTTCCCAGACTTTTGATCCAAAAGTTATTGTAACTTCAGCAGATGGCCCAAGACGTTATTCGAGTTCGGGGAACAATTTAGATTTCCTCAGTTTGGCTTATCCTTTCAGCATAGGGAATTATAGACTTGCCTTTCAGTTTAGTTATCAAAGAATAATAACTCGTTCGATGCATACTCAATTTCGTAACGTACCATATTTTTACGCAGCTGTGACGGATTATAGCCAAATTAGAAATCAGCCTGCTCCAGATCGTTTTGACTTTGTAGAGTATATTCAATATAAATCTACAGGAGGCTATGATGCAGTCAGTGCAAGTACAAGTATCGGTCTATTTTCTGTATTTTATTTCGGAATTGCATTTAATCATTGGTTTGGTACTCCACAACGTACTGACGTTACTAACCAAACTTATGTGTATACAAGATATAAGGATGACGACGGCGACGGCATATTTTTCGAGCAGGATATATTAGAGTATTCAGTTATTTCTAAGGTTGATAGCCGATTTAGGGTATCTGGTCAAAATCTTAGTTTGGGGGTGTTAATCAAGCCCTATCCCAGAATAAGTTTAGGCGGCGTTTATAAGACTCAATTTACCTTAGGCTATGAACGTGTAGAGAACAGCATCGGTGAAAGTACTCTATATAATCCTCCGCGCACTGACATTTCTATGAGAACTGAATCTGCAAGCATTATCTATCCTTTTTCAACTGGCTTGGGAATTGCATATCGTCCTAATAATCGACTAACATTATCTTCTGATTATACTTTTACTAAATGGTCTAGAGCAAAATATACAAATATAAGGATAGTTGATGAATTTGGTATTGATGAAAGGGAAGAAGGACCTTTCATACGCCCTGATAATAACTATGATAATAAAGATGCAAAACAGATACGTGTAGGCTTGGAATATGTTTTTGGATCAGACAATTGGATTCTACCTGTTCGGCTAGGCTTTTTTAAAAACGCCCAATATTTGGCTGATAGCAATGGCAATAGTATTGCGTATTTGGGCTATACATTAGGAACTGGCCTTGGAATTTCCAATCATTTTTATGTAGATTTTGCTTATATTTCTCAAAACGGAAAATCTTCTTTTGGTTCAAATCCATATCCGTCGAATGCTAAGCGTAAATTTAGCTCTAATCATATGTATTTAACAACAAGGTATAGTTTCTAGTCAAGAGCTGATAAAAAGTGTTAGACATGCAAGGAGGAGAATTATGCATTATCAAGCTATAATCAGAAGAATCCTATCACATTTAAACGGTAGAAGGTTATCTTTTTTGATAGTTGCATTCTTCACAAGTATTCCGTTTGTATTCGCAGACGAATGGTATAAAAATTATGAAAAGGCCTTAAAGTTTATCGAAAAAAAAGAATGGGAAAACGCGTTGAAGTATTTAAATGACGCTATTGAAATAAAGCCAAAACCAGAGTTCAATGCTAATCCCGGTGAACTTATTTTTCTTGATTATTTGCCTTATTTATATCGAGCAAAAGCCTATTATCACTTGAACAAAATTGATGAAGCTGATGAAGATTTAATCAAATCGGAAGAAGCTGGTGAAGCTGTCCAGGCTAAGAGAGACAATGCAGCTAAAAAGGAATTCACTAAATACAGACAATTGGTGACAGATGCCTTGAATGCCCGTCAATTTCATATTGATACTACTAAGGGAGGTGACTATTCTTTCAAAGAAATGTTTAGAAAATGGACACGAAACTCGGAAAGCTGGGCAGTAGTAATTGGAATAAACAACTATACTATAGAAAAAAATGGGTATAAACGACTTAATTATGCTAAAAGAGATGCTGATGAAGTAAGGCAATATTTAATTAGTGCTCTGAATTTTTCTTCTGAAAAGATTTATTATTTCCCTAATGATAAAGCAACAAAAAGAGCAATTGACTATTGCTTGGGTGACTTGTTGCGCAATAAGCTCAAGCCTGATGATCGTTTGATTGTTTACTTCTCTGGGCATGGTGAAACAATTTCAACAGCAAATGGCGAAAAGCATGGATACTTAATTCCTGTGGATGGGAAAAAAGACTCCCTTAACGCAACCTGTATTCCAATGAGCCAAATTAGTTTATATTCAGATTTAATTCCCGCTAGACAGGTATTATTTATCATTGATGCTTGCTTTAGCGGTATCGCTGGGATAGTCAATAAGGGAATTGATAAAGTAACGGAAAAACAAATTGAGAAATTCATTCAAAGTCGAGGACGTCAAATACTCACTGCAGGAAGTGCCGATGAACCTGCCCAAATGGGTGAACAGTGGAATAAGCATAGCGTTTTTACTTATCATCTTTTGATTGGGTTAACCGGTGAAGCTGATTACGACAAGAACAAAGTAATATCAGCTAATGAACTTGCTATGTATGTAGCTACAAACGTATCGACAGACACAGATTACAAGCAAAATCCGCAATTATATAATTTAGGAAAAACAGAAGGGAATTTTATCTTTTATCGGAAAGGGGACTTTTAAATGGCTTATATTATACTTTTCGTAACTGGCGTCATGGCGACTTTGGTTGTGAGTTCAAAGTGGAGTGAACGAAAACAATATGTTTTTATTTTCGTGGGGTTATTGTCCGGTCTGATTCTTACGTTGGGAATCACTATTGTCACCGAGATTGATAAGGGAGTATGGAAGGGCTGGTTTTCGTTCTTAGGGGAAATACCGTGGTTCGAGATTGGCCTATATTTCAGTATGGTCGCTGGTATGGCTGCAAAATATATATATGACCAAATAGGGATAAACCGTAAGATTGTATTCAAAAAATGGCAATTTTTCAGGCCGATTCTTATTTCTCCAATTGTATTTGGAGCAATCTATGGAAATTTAGACCCAAAAACCTCAAAATTATTATTGTTAATATTTTCTTTTCAAAATGGCTTTTTCTGGCATACATTACTTAATAGAGAAAATGATCGAATCGAGATCAAGCCGGTATATAGAAAGAATAATTCCTCAAATAAAAAAAAGACTAAAAATGACAAACCAATCAAAATTTTGTTCCTTTCGGCGAACCCAACAGATACCAGCCAGCTTAGGTTAAGCGAAGAGATGAGAGACATAGATCAAGCATTACGCCAAGCCGAATTCCGTGAGAAATTTGATATTAGACAACAATGGGCTGTTCGTATTTCTGATCTCCAAGGGTCTTTACTTCGTCATAAACCCGACCTTGTTCATTTTAGTGGTCATGGAAGCCGATCAAATGAGATCGTTTTAGAAGATAAAAATGGAAATAGTCAGACAGTCCCATCTGATGCGCTGAGCGACTTGTTTTCCAACCTCAAAGACAATATTAAATGTGTTGTGCTCAACGCTTGTTATTCCGAGTTGCAAGCACGCGCCATTGCACAGCATATTGATTGTGTTATTGGAATGTCCAAAGCAATCGCAGACGAGGCTGCAATTAACTTTTCAGTGGCGTTTTATCAGGCTCTTGGTTACGGTAAGTCTGTTAAAGCTGCTTTTGAGCTAGGTCGCGGAATGATTCATTTGCAGAGTTTGAATGAACAAGATAAGCCAAAATTAATAGCGTTCAACAGCAATCCAGAAGAATTGGTTTTCGTACAAAACGTTTGACCGATTACCCCCATTTTTAAAAGCTTTGAATTGAAACGTGACTATACCTGATTATCTCGTAACAATCAGATGATATACAAGATTCAAACATACAAAGTTAAACTCGTAAGAAGCTCGACCAAGTCTGTCAAGGTAGATGTTGTAAAAGAAGTTGAGGATGCAGTAAAAGTACTAAGAACCTACCTCGAAGGCGAAGATCGTGAGCATTTTGTCGTATTGATGTTGGACATCAAATGGCGAATAATTGGGATTCATACGATAAGCATAGGAACGCTTACAGAAACTCTCGTACATCCACGCGAAGTATTTAAAGCAGCAATTTTAGCTAATGCCCATGCGATAATACTTGGTCACAATCATCCGACTGGCGAACCAGCGCCGAGCATAGATGATCTCGATATTACAAGAGAACTTATTCAAGCCGGTGAATACTTGAAGATACCCGTTTTGGATCATATCATAATCGGCCACGATGATAAATTTGTAAGCATGCTCAGAGATGAGCTTTTAGATTTCCCAAAGCGAGGAGCGAGAAAGATGCATGAAAATGATGAACCAAGCCAAAATAGTGAAACATAAAATAAAGTATAGACATAAAAACGCATAGTTGTTTTTTAATGGCGACATAATTCGTTGTAAAAGTCAACGCAGATCGCTAACAGTGGCTGGAGCGGACGGAAGGACAGTGGCATAAATTTCATGAAGTGGTAGCTCCAACGTCTGTGCTGGTATCAAACTTCTTTCATGTCCTTCCGCCGCTCAGCCCGGTGTTAGCGCCCTTCTCGAGTACAAGTATTAGTATGGCAAAACGTGCAAGATGGGTTCTATAAGACTGCAAGTATGCTTTAGTTACCAGTTCGCTTTTCCTCAACCTACACTGGGAGACGTCCATGAAGCTGCACCCCATTCTTCCAACTCTTCTTGTGCTGCTTTGCTACACGCACGTAGCAACCGCCCAGGAAACTGAATCACCAGCAATGCAAGAAAGTGAAAAAGTAATAATTGCTTGGCTTCAACAAAACGCTATTCCAATTCACCACACCGAGGCTGGAAATGGATTCGCTGACCTACAGCCTTTAAAGAAGATGTTGAATAATGTCCGGATAGTTGGGTTAGGAGAAGCAACACATGGTACAAGAGAGTTCTTCCAAATCAAACATCGGCTGTTAGAATTTCTCGCCAGCGAAATGAACTTCAATGCGTTCGCGCTTGAGGCTAGTTATGCGGCCTGTCAACCGATCAACAATTATGTCCTGTATGGCAAAGGAGATCGGGCAACTGTCTTGTCCGGCCAAGGCTATATCGCATGGGATACGGAGGAATTCTCGAAAATGTTGGACTGGCTTCGAACATACAACCAAAGTGTTCCTGATGAAAAAAAGATTAGGTTTTACGGAGTAGATTTATGGAACAACGGGTTAGGCAGGAGAGTAGTCTCAGATTATTTGCACAAGCAAGCCCCAGACAGGGGCTCAACCACAGACTCGCTTTTTCAGGTTCTTGCTAAAGTGGAGGCGAAGTGGCCCATGCTAATGGATGAAGAAGATGGAAAAACGTTGGAAAAAGTGTTGCCCCAGTTACAGGACCTAATCAACCATTTAGCTGAAAACAAAGACAAATATGTTAATGGTTCTACTTTAATTGAGTTTGATCAAGTATTGCAGTACACTCAAGTAATGAAGCAATGGATTATGGCAAATATAGCGGGAAAAAATTCAGAGCGATCAAAATACATGGCTGAAAACCTAAGGCATATAGTTGATCGTGAAAGACCGAACGCAAAAATTATTATTTGGGAACACAATGAACACATAAGTGGAAAAGGGAAAGAGAGCCGAAGTGTGGGAGATAGCTTGATTAACCCTTACCTGGGTTATTACCTGCGAAAGACGTACGCAGATCGATATTATGCTTTCGGTTTTGATTTCAACCAGGGATTTTATCGATCAAGGGCGTTGCAACCTGGTCAAGCTCCGGGTGACCTAAAGGAAGGCAAACTTCCTCCCGCCTCGGTAGGATCACTTGCGTGGTATTTATCTCGCACAAACATCGGTAATATGATGTTGGATTTACGCACACCTCCCGGCAATCCTGTCGTTGAGCAATGGTTAAAAACTCCCCAGATAGTACACCAAGCAGATTGGGGATACCAAAATCCGTCTGAAGTTTACACGGAAGTGAATATTAAAAAGCATTACGATGGGATCATATTTTTTGATAAGATAACGGCCACGCGTCCTACAACAAATGCATTGGAAGCCGTCTCTAAAGGAGAAAGATTCTGAAATCACAAAGCGCTATGCAAAGGGGAGTTGAGCGAATCTGAGGGTGATGCTGGGAGCATATAGCACATCGCCATGATTTAATACAGACAGACCTTTGTAGGGCATAACAAATTTTGCGCTAACGAGCGGCTGAACCGGACGCGGCGAGCCGGGTATGAATTTAAGGTCGGTAGTGGCCGCAACTTTTCGTCTTCGATCAATCGCTCTCTCGCTCGCCGCGCCGGTTAGCCGGGGCGTTAGGCGCGAAGCGTGGGAACGGTCGCCCGGAGGACGCGAGCGGGCTTGTAACCTCCGTGCCAATCGTCCGTCGTGCTGATGAGCAGAGTAATTCAGGAGTGAAGAAATTCATGCGCCGACGATATCAACTAGGCGGTGCTCTACTGGTTCTTGGCTTGCTGACTCCGCTATACGCACAGCAGCCCACCCCTTGGCTGGATGCATCGCCCCACATCATCCAGTTTGTAACCGTTGACAAAGACGTTCGGCTAGAAGTGCTCGATTGGGGCGGTTCTGGCACGCCTTTGGTTTTGTTGGCCGGAGGCGGGAACACGGCGCACGTGTTCGACGAATTCGCCCCGAAGCTCACTGCAAACTTCCGTGTTTACGGCGTTACGCGACGTGGGTTCGGCGCGTCCAGCTTCGCAGCCTCGGAGGCCGGGGGCGATCGCCTCGGTGAGGATGTACTGGCGGTCATCGACGCGGTCAAACTCGACAGGCCGATATTGGTGGGGCACTCGATCGCCGGTGCGGAGTTGAGTTCGGTAGCGAGCTCTCACGCGGATCGGATCGCGGGCCTCGTCTACCTCGAAGCCGGATACCCGTACGCATTCGACAACGGAAAGGGGGCAAATATGGAGGAGTTTCTAGCACTCAGAGGGCTTCAGCCTCCGACACCGAGTGCCTCCGATTTGGCCAGCTTCAGTGCGTTGCAGACGTGGGCAGCACGAGAGTATGGATTCCGAATGCCAGAGGCGGAGTTCCGGCAGACCTGGGAATCGACGTCCGACGGCCGACCCGTGAAGGCTCGCGACTTTCCAGGTTCGTCGGCGTTCATGACGATCATGACGGCGACGACAAGGTACACCGACATCCCGGTGCCTGCGCTCGTCATGTTCGCAATCCCCCATGTTCCAGAGACCTGGATAGCCCAGAGCTCAGATTCCGCCGTGCGGAGAGCGGGCGAAGCTTATTTCGCGTCGGTCGATGCGTTAGCAGAAAAGCAGGCACAGGCGTTTGAAGAGGGTGCGCCTACAGCACGTGTGGTTAGGTTACGCGGCATGCACTACGTCTTTCTGTCAAACGAACGGGAAGTGCTGCGTGAAATGCGCGCGTTCCTTGCCAGCCTGAAGTGAAGGCGCTCCGTGCCAGTCGCCTAAAACGGTCGTTAGCGTCGTCCGAGCGAAAGAAGTTCTTGCAAAAAATAAAATACGGATGTAGATTTGGACAAGGCATCTCGATAAAAATAAACCATCGTGAAGTTCCAACGATAAAGCGGCGTGGTAGAAACAAACTATCGTGAAGCGCCGAACGATAAAGTGGCTCGGTGGTGAAATAAATTCTTTTTATGAGGTGAATTATGGAACCTATTGACCGTGAAAATCGCCTGAGATTAGGGAAACTTGTTCTCAAAGAGGCCGTCAAGCGAGATCAAAACAAAAAACAACTTCAAACATCTCAACCGAAGAAGGAGGAAGGTATGTTAAGATTTTGGATTTCTGAAGATGAGTCCAAACAATTGGACAACATGACGGTGCGGGCATTGGCTGAGAATCCAGAGGCAACTCGCGCCTTCTTTGATAACTATGGGGTACTTCTTACGGATGAAAAGGAAGTCCTCGGAATTCAGGATTATGCCATAGCTAAAAATCCAACTACGGCGACGACTTATGAATCACATGATGCTGATGACATGACTTGTCTATATTCTTGTTAGAGTTTATGCAAATTTGAATTTCTTTGACACGGTAAACGTGCTGGCTTCGCGGATGCGATTACAAGTCCGAGCGTTTACCCCCATTTTAAAAGCCGCGAAGAAAGCAAAGTATCTTGCAAGAACAAACAAGCGGCTCGGCAAAGAAGAAAATTTGGTTGATGACGACAACGTTTGAGAGAGCAAAAAAGCAAGTTCGTGGAAGAGACAAAAGCTGTATTTCAATTCGGGCAAAAAGATCGTGGTAAATGGCAAGCTATCTTTGCCAACGCCGTGCTGCAGCCGACGCGAAAAGCTGTGTGCTGGCTTCGCGAACGATCTCGGCGCGCGGCTGAGCAACGGTGTTGGGCGGGCACTTCCAATAGACGAGCCCCATGTCACAAGCGAGGCTGAGAAATGACAACCGAAAACCCTGACTCCACCAAAAGGATATTGGTCATCGGCAGAACTCTCCGGGCTATTCTGGGCGTACTTCTGATTGTCAGCATCGCTCAGTTTTATCTGGGCGGGGATTGGGGGTTCAATCTTGTCTCCATTAGTGTGGCGGTCGGACTGGTCGTTGTCTACGTTTTCGCGCATTTTCTCGTATCGAATTACCTTCAGCGCGTATCAAGCTGGCTGGGGGCTATCCTAGCTTTCGCGCCGTTAGTTTTGGTGTATATCTTGGGCACGGGTGACGGACTTATCTTTGGACAGGGTGAAGGGCAACTAGGAGCCTTGACCTTTCTCGGCGTGTCGCTCCTATTCGCAGGATGGCGAGGCGATTCAGGCTGTGAAGTCATGTCAATTCCGAACGCGCTTTTTAGGAGAACTACCCACTTGGCCTGCTTGTTTTTCTCGCCAATTGACTGGCTAGAGCGCAAAATTTTCAAGAAGCAAAGTGAAGTATGAGTGACAGGGAGAGTCCTAAATTCACCAGCCCGCCCAACACGGCATGCAGCCGACCGCGCCGGGCGGCGCGGGTTATACTGCACGCGAGTCAGCTTTATGAAATGGGTTGTAAGGCGAAGGGGTGGCGCGGCGGCTGATGCCCATCGTTAGCTAAGAAGACCAAGACATTCACCACTTCTTGCACCCTGCCGAAACGACCCAGCGGCATTCCCCTCGTCACAAATGCATTAAGCACCTTTCACGCTCACTCTTCATCTTCCTCATCCAAATCCGGGTACTGCGGCGGGCTGTCGCCGATGCGTTTGGTCACTTTGGGATACTTGCCCGTGGCCGGCGCCGGCTCGATGGCTTCGACGTTGATTTGGTGCTGCCAGTCGTCGCCGAAATCAAAGGCGTAACCAAAAGCGCGGTCCACCGTCAATTTTAAATCATCAATCGTCGTGTCATTAACGAAACCGGCAGGCTTTTCGGAATCATCGAAGCCGCCCGGCACCATGCGCATGGAATAAATCTTCGAGCGATCATACGGCCCGATACCGAGATTGAATTCGTAGAGATGCTCTTCCCAGCGATCAAACGCGTCAAAGATGGCATAGTGCAAATCTTGCAACGTCTGGCTTCCTTTGATTTGAATGGTGCGGCAAGTGACCTTGCCCTCATATTCCTCCGAAATCGGCCCGCCGATAATGTACACCGCCAAGGTGTATAGATTCTCTACACCTTTCCATGTTTTGCTTGCACCGGTTTTCTTGGCGATTTTGTGGCCGGTTGTCTCTTTTCTCTTCGTTTTGCCGGCAGGTTTTTTGGAAAGGCGGCTGGCCATGTTGGGTCTCCAATTTAAAAAACCGTCCGGACGCTCAGAGCGTCCGGACGGTTATGTACAATCAAAAGCAGACAGGCTGTCTGCGCTACTTCTTGGGCGCGACGTTTAAAATCTTTTTCATGCCCACCTCATCAACATTGAGCAAGCCAACTTTCGGCAGGCGTGGCGTCAGCTCGGCCCAGTTGGGATCACCGGCAAAAACTTTTTTGAAGAGCGGCAGCGACTCGTCGAGCCGGCCGGCGTTGACGAGCGATACTGCGGTCCAATACGTCATTTCGAGATTGTCGGGCATCATGGTTTGTGCGGCGCCGTATTCACGCAGCGCTTTATCCATATCGTTGTGCTCGACGGCGAGATCGCCGGCGTTCATGTGCTGATAGGCGCGATGCACGTGCACGAGCCGGCGTAATTCTTTCAGCGGCTCGGGATGATCTTCGACGCGCAGCTCCATGACGCGATCCACCCACGGCCGGCCGGTGTTCGTGCCGCTGACGACGAGAATGGCCGCGGATTGCTTGCCGCGAATGTCGCCGCCCACGGCTTGCGCGGCATCGAGCGCAGCGAGCATTTTGTCGGCGAGATCGCCTTGGGTATTTTTATATGCTGCCGCCATTGCCGGCCAAACTTTTTCGTTGAGCATGAGATTGGCCTGCACGGAGAAATTGTCGCCGACAATATGTCCCGCGCCGGGAATGCATTTGCTGCCGGTGTGCGCCGCGACTTTGCCTTTGGCGTCGATCATGGCGACCTGCCGCACCGCCTCGCCGGGATCAGCGGCAATCAAACCGGCGAGCGCTTGCGGCGCGGTTTTGCCGGCGCGCATCAAATCCAAACCCAGCGGGCCATAGCCGGGATCGATGAAAGATTGCGTTGCCACCGCGCCCACGCCGGCTTCGGCCCAGGTGACGAGCGAGCCGACGGAGAACCAATGCGATTGCACGGCCACACCCATCTGGCCGGAGGCCGGATCGCGCGCCACGATGGAATAAGTATGGACGAGACTGGAACGTTCCTGAGAAAAAGCCGAGGAGACGAACGCGGCAATAAAAAGCGTGATGAAATAGAAGCGACGAGACATGATGCCTTCCTCCGTTTTTAGACGATTATGGTTCAGGAGATGGAGTGGCCATTTCATCCCGGCAAATCGTGTTTCTCCGTACAGGCAAGGCACGAAATGTCCAAGTTATTTTATCCCATCTCCTCAAGTAATTTCGAGTCGTGGGCATGACGTGATTTTTACAGATGTTGCAATCAAAAGCCTCCCGCCGAAATCCACCGAAAACACCGAGGGTCGCCGAGTTATTTTTTAATCTTTTCGGCGATTCCCGGTGACTTCGGTGATCTTCGGCGGAAAATACTTTTTTTAAAAACCGCGTAATGCCTCTGTTCGATTATGCAGCCGTAAACAACAACTCATTTCATGACTGATTAATCGAACTGCTTGGTGAAATATATGATTTATTTTCTTGTAAGTCAAATGTGGGATGTATAAATTTGGAGGTCGAGATAAAAATCCGAACCTGCTTTTCAACAAAATTATTTATTGATCGTCTTGAATCTAAAAGCCGTTCACCCAGGTCACCAAAGAGGAGGAAAGTGTATGCGATCACTTCGAAGCAGCCTGCTCGTTCTCGCGCTTTTCGCGCTCATCACGTCTCCGGTGCGCAGCCAAACTTTCGCGACGGATGACAGTGTTTTGCAAAAAATTTGGAAAGAGACAATGGCAAATTCGCAATTGCCGAAGCTGGCGCACGAGCTGCTGGACGTCATCGGCCCGCGGCTGGTGGGAACGCCGCAGATGAAAAAGGCGCACGACTGGGCGGTGGCGAAATACACGAGCTGGGGCATTGCCGCGCGCAACGAGCAATGGGGCAGGTGGCGCGGCTGGGAGCGCGGCATCACGCACATCGATCTGCTGTCGCCGCGCGTTCGCACGCTGGAAGGCACGATGCTGGCGTGGAGTCCCGGCACGCCGAAAAATGGCATTCAAGCCGGCACGATCATTCTTCCCGAAACTGCGGATTCCGTCGCCTTTCAAAACTGGCTGCCCAAGGTGAAAGGGAAATTCGTGCTGATCGCGATGCCGCAGCCCACGGGCCGCCCGGACAAAGATTGGGAGGAATTTGCGACGAAAGAATCTTTTGAAAAAATGAAAGCCGAGCGCGACACGCTGCGCAATCGTTGGGAAGCGCGCACCAAGAAAGCCGGTCTCGATCAGAAAAAACTGGCGAAGGCGCTGGAAGACGCCGGCGCTGCCGGCATCATCGCTTCCAATTGGTCAAGAGGCTACGGCGTGAACAAAATTTTTGGCGCCAACACCAAGAAGATTCCCACTATAGATTTGAGTCTCGAAGATTACGGACTGGTGTATCGGCTCTCCGAGAATGGCGGCAATCCGATTATTCGTCTGGTGGCCGAGGCAAAATTTCTCGGCGCGGTGCCGGCATACAACACGATCGGTGAAATGCGCGGCGGCGTCAAGGGCGATGAATACGTGATGCTCTCGGCGCACTTCGATTCCTGGGACGCTTCGTCCGGCGCGACCGATAACGGCACGGGCACGATTCTCATGATGGAGGTGATGCGCATTCTCAAGCAGCTTTATCCGAATCCGAAACGGACAATTCTCGCCGGGCATTGGGGCAGCGAAGAGCAAGGCTTGAACGGTTCGCGCGCGTTCGTCAAGGATCATCCCGAAATCATCGAAAAACTGCAAGCCCTGTTCAATCAGGACAACGGCACCGGCCGGATCGAGCGCATGTCCGCCGCGGGTTATGTCGATGCCGGCGAGTTTCTCAGCCGCTGGCTGGCGCGCGTGCCGACTGAAGTCACAGAGCATATCAAATTCGATTTTATCGGTACGCCTTCGCGAGGCGGCTCGGATAACGCTTCTTTCATGGCGGCCGGCGCGCCGGGCTTCGGCCTCGGCGCCATCAATTGGAACTACGGCACGTACACCTGGCACACCAATCGCGACACTTACGATAAACTCGTATTTGATGATTTGAAGAACAATGTCGTTCTCGTCGCCTCGCTGGCTTATTTGGCGTCGGAAGACGAGGCCTTCGTGGGTCGCACCAAGCGAGTGATGCCGATCGACGAACGTAGCGGCAAACGTCGCGAATGGCCGGTCGCGAGAGACGCCGAACGCGCCGGCGGTTTGGAAGAAGAGAAAAAGGCGGCGAGTACGAATCAGCAATAAGCACCACGACTGCGGGATCAAACCCTATTTCCATTACCGGCCACTCAAAGTGACCGGTCAGCACTTCACTGCTTTGCGCTTGGAAAATTTTATCATCTCGTGATACTTTTGTCATAAAAAAGCCTTATATTATGGCCAGACCATAAAAAGGCCATCATGCGATATGAACCAAGCCAGCAAAATTTTGATCGTCGAAGACGATCCCTACGTTGCCGATCTGGTGGAGATTCATTTAAAAGATTTGGGATATGAATTGGACCGCGCCGCCGACGGCTTCTCCGGGCTCCAAAAGGCGCAAGAGCACGGCTACGCCTTGGTGATTTTGGATTTGATGCTGCCGAAGTTGGACGGCCTTGAAGTTTGCAAACGCATTCGCGCCGAAAATCGCTACACGCCGATTTTGATGCTCACCGCCAAGTCCGAAGAGCTGGACAAAGTGCTCGGCTTGGAATTGGGCGCGGATGATTATCTCACCAAACCCTTCAGCGTGCGCGAGCTGACGGCACGGATCAAGGCGCTGTTCCGCCGCATCGAAGCGGATCGAGAGAAAACAGATAAAAAAGACAAAACCGCAGAACTGATTTTTGACGAGCTGCGGATTTCCATTGAAAAGCGCAAAGTCACTTTATCCGGACAGCCGATTGAATTGACCGCGAAGGAATTTGATCTGCTGGCGCTGTTCGCCTCTCATCCCGGCCGCGCTTACAGCCGGCAGGAATTGCTCGATTTGGTTTGGGGGCACCATTTCGACGGCTACGATCACACCGTCAATTCCCACATCAACCGCCTGCGCAGCAAGATCGAAAAAAATCCCGCCGAACCGAAATTCATCCAAACCGTTTGGGGCGTCGGCTATCGCTTTGTCGAGCCGGAGGAACTGGCAAAATGAAAAACCTGTTTCACACGCTTTACGGGAAAATTTCGGCGGCGTTTCTCGTGCTGGTGCTCGTTTTGGGAATGGTCCAAACCTGGGTCACCGTGCATTCTTCCATGCGTTTCGTCAGCGAATCCGACCAAAAGCTCAACCTCAACTTGGCGCGTGATCTGGCGAAAGAGTTCACACCGTTTCTTAAAGATAGCATCGACTACGACAACATCAAGCACACCATGCATTATATGATGGTGATGAATCCCCGGGTTGAAATCTACCTGCTCGATGGCAAGGGAAAAATTCTCGCTTTTTTCGCCGACCCCGGGAAAGCCATCAAGCAAGATTATGTGAGCTTGGGTCCCATTCACAAATTTCTCACCAGTGCGCAAGATATGCCAATTGCGGGTGACGATCCGCGAAATATCGGGAGAGAAAAAACCTTTTCGGCGGCCACGATCAAAATCGGTGAAAAAATCGATGGCTATCTTTACGTCATCCTCGGCGGCGAACAATACGACTCGGCTTCGGCAATGATCAAAGAGAGCTACATCATCCGCACCACCGCCATCAGCCTGGCGGTGATTCTCGCGCTCACCGGGGTGGTCGGCCTGATTCTTTTCGCTTTTCTCACCAAACGATTTCACGCCGTGACCGCGGTGGTCAAACAATTCGAGCAGGGGAATTTTTCGCAGCGTATCGTTATCAAATCCGACGATGAAATCGGGCAGCTCGCGAAAGCCTTCAACCGGATGGCAGATACCATCGTGGCAAACATGGAAGAGTTGAAGCGGACGGATGATTTGCGCCGCGAGCTGGTCGCTAATGTTTCGCACGATCTCCGCAGCCCCCTCGCCTCGATGCAGGGGTATCTCGAGACCATCTTGATTAAAGACGAAACGCTGCAAGCCAATGAGCGCCGGCGATATTTGCAAATCATTTTTGATAACACCAAAATGCTCAGCACGCTCGTCGGCGAGCTGTTCGAGCTTTCCAAGCTCGACGCCAGGCAGATTCAACCGAAGATCGAGGCTTTTTCCATGGCGGAATTGACTCAGGACGTGGTAATGAAATTCAAGCCGCAGGCCGAGAAACAGAAGGTGAATCTGCAGGCGAATTTAGCCCGGGATTTGCCGATGGTGCAAGCAGATATTGGCATGATCGAGCGCGCGCTTTCCAATTTGATCGACAACGCGCTACGCTACACGCCCGAGGCCGGCACCGTGAAAGTCGATTTGCGAAACCATCAGGACAAAGTTCGTGTTGTGGTTTCGGATACAGGCTGCGGCATTCCCGCCGAGGAAATTCCGCTTGTGTTCGAGCGGTTTTATCGCATTGAAAAAAGCCGCGCCCGTGGCTCCGGGCCAAAGCCCCTTTCGGGCGGCGCCGGCTTGGGTCTGGCGATTGCGAAAAGAATTTTGGATTTGCACGACAGCAAGATCTCATTACAGAGCGCGGTAAATGTGGGGACGGCTTTTTCGTTTGATTTAAAGGTCGTGGGGACAAATACAGCCCTGACCTCAAAAAGTAAATAGCCCCTTGCCCTCCCTGCTGTTTCACTTGATTTTCCACACCGGCTTTTGCCCCATTTGTTTGAGGGCTGTCTTACCTTTTCGTCTCCTTATTATTCTTCCCTCCATCACAATCCCATACCAATACACCTCACTCTTTTTTACCCTTTATTGATCGCCGTGTGATACTTCCGTGACAGCTTTTTTGTTAATTGGAGATTATGCAAAAATCAATAGTTCTCCATTAACCCAATCAAGAGGTATCCCATGTTGCGCAAAATTGCAAATCTCAGTCTGATCATGGGCGTTTTCGCTTTGGCAGGATGCAATAACGACGAGCCATCCAAGCCCGCTGCACCGCAAACGTTACAACTCAGCCTCAACGGCGTTCAACCTCTGGTCAACGGTTATCATTACGAAGGTTGGGCGCTTATCGGCGGCTCACCCGTTGCGACCGGCAAGTTTAATGTCAACGCCAGCGGCACTTTAGTGAGCTTGAGTGGCAACATCATTGCCAACGGCGAATTTCAAGTAGGCAGAGATTTGAGCGGGACTACCGCCATCGTCATCACCATTGAGCCGAACAACGACAGCGATCCGGGGCCGACAGCAACGCACTATTTGGCCGGCGACGTCGCCAATGCCGCCGCAACGTTGACGGCTGGTCATGCCGCCGCTTTGGCCAACAACTTCTCCACCGCCGCAGGGAAATATATTTTGGCCACGCCGACGGACACTGACAACACCAATGAGAAAAGTGGCATCTGGTTTCTCGAGCTGACCACAAGCGGCCCGGCGCGTGGCTTAACGCTGCCAACATTGCCGGCCGGATGGGCTTATGAAGGCTGGGCCGTGATCAATGGCACGCCGGTCACCACGGGCCGATTCACGAATCCCGCCGGGGCTGATTTGAGCGCGCCGTTTAGTGGGCCCCAAGGCGCGCCGCCATTTCCCGGCGAAGATTTTTTGAAAAATGCGCCAGCGGGTTTGGCTTTCCCGACGAATCTCAGCGGCGGCATGGCAGTGATTTCCATTGAGCCGGAGCCAGATGACAGCCCGGCGCCGTTTACGTTGAAACCACTCATCGGTGTCATTCCAGCCAACTCTACTGATCATTTCACTTATTCGATGAACAACCAAGCGGCGGGAAATCCGACCGGAACCGCAACTATCAAATAAGTTTTTGCTCTCATCAACATCAATCGAAAGGGAAAGCGCCATGAACAAAATCAAGTTCTTGCTCGCCATCTTGACACTGGCGATGATGATCGCCGGCTGTCAAAACGATGACCCAATTCAGGCGCCCAATCGTCAAGAAAGCGCCGAAGCAGCTGACCTTGCAGTGATGTTGGAAAAGAATCTTGAAGCCGAGCTTCAATCCTTGCGCAAGGCAGCTTCTAGAGCAAGGGAAATCACCGGACCCACGACGATCACCGCGTCTGGCGTCTACGAAGTCGTAAATGACTTTTCGGCAACTTCGGACGCGATCGTCATTCGGGCGGACCGCGTTCTGCTCGATCTCGATGACCACGTGATCACCGGCCCCGGCAACAAAACCGGACGCGGCATCGTTCTCGATGGTGTAAGTCGCGTGCTCGTTAAAGACGGCACATTAAAGACGTTCGGCGCCGGCGTGGTTTTGCTGAATTCCAGCCAATCGGCGGTCAAGGAGATCGAAATTCGCGGCGGCGACGAGCCCGCCAATCCGCCGGCCGGCCATCCGCCGCAAATCGGCATTCTGTTGGTGAACAGCTACCGCAATCTCATTTTGGAAAACGACTGCAAACGAGTGAATCTCGGCCTCTTTGTGCGCGGCGGCGGCAGCCACGACAATCTTATTCTGCACAATTCAGCGCGGGGCGGCAACAATGGGCTTTTGGGGATTTGCTACAATCCGGCGGAAGGGCAAGGTCAGGCAGGCCCGACCAACGATCTGGTCGCGGGGAATTTGCTGAATCGCTTCGGCACCGGCATTCAGGCCAGCGCCGGCTCGGCACAAAATAAATTCAACCACAACACCATCTACTATTTCAACAAGGCATGGGAAGATTTTAACGGCACCAACGAATTTCGCGGCAACCGGACGCGGCAAATCGCGCCGTAACGGCTTTGACCCAACTGGCCGGCCGTTCGAGCAAAAAACCCGTTTGAAAATGGCGGCGAAGCGACCGGCCAGAGCGTAAGCATTTTGCCGGACAAACGACGAACCATTAAGGAATAAATCGCGCCAGTTTGTGTTTTATAATCAAAAAAATTCGAGAACGATCTTCAGAAGATTTTCCATGTCACTGATGATGATGCGACTGTTGAGACACGTCTCTTTTGTTTTGCTGTTTTTTGCTTCGCTTATCCAGGCGCAACACCATTCTGCCAATTTTTTCCAACAGGCGGATGGCTTTTTCAGCAGACACGTCCGCCCCGGCTTGGTCGAATATGCCACTATAAAAAAGAATCCGGATGAATTGAAGGCGCTTGTTGTGGCGCTGGCGAATTTCGATTTAAAAGCTCTTGGCGGTGGCCATGCCGAAAAGGCCTTTTGGATCAACGCTTACAATCTGCTCGTCATTCATACGGTGGTGACTCACTACCCCATCAAGTCTCCCATGGACGTGCCGGGCTTCTTCGATCGCGCCCAACATCGCGTCGCCGGCGATTCGCTGACGTTGAATGAAATTGAAAATAACAAGCTGAGAGAAAAATATGGCGACGCGCGCATTCACTTTGCGCTAGTGTGCGCCGCCAAAGGCTGTCCGGAGCTGATTAACCAGGCTTATTTTGCAAAGGACTTGGGCGAGCGCCTCAACATTCAAACGCGCGCCGCGCTCAACAATTTCAAGCACGTCCGCGTCAGCCTCGCCACTAAACAAGTCCTCGTCTCGGAAATTTTTAAATGGTACGAAACCGATTTCACCTCAAAAGGAAAAACCGTCATAGACTATATCAATCAGTATCGTTCAGAAAAATTTCCGGCGGATTTTTCCATCGGCTACATTCCCTATGATTGGACGTTGAACGATTTGTCTTCCCAATAAGAGGATGGCTTTATGAACAGCATCAAATACTTTCTAATGACAACCCTATTTCTCGTCGGCTGTGTGGGCACCGATCTCGTCAATGAGCCTGTCGCCACGATTCCGGCGCGGATCGTGATCAATCCCAACAGCTCGGCAGTCGAAGCCGGCAAAACCACGAGCTTTCAAGCCGTTTATTATGACAGCTTGGGCAATGCTGTTGCGGGCGTCACGTTCCAATGGCTCAGCTCCGATCCGAACATTGCGACGGTTGATGCCAACGGTCTCGTTGCCGGCAAGCAAGTAGGGCAAGTCCAAATCAGCGCGAAAGCGCGCGGCGTGACGAGCACTCCGGCGATGTTGACTGTCGTGGCTGATGCCATTCAAGTCGCCCGCGTCGCAGTCACGCCGGATAACGGCCAAACAACGGTTGGCGGCACGTTGCAATTCTCAGCCGTGGCGCGCAACTTGAATGGTGACGTGATCGGCGGCAAAACATTCACGTGGCGCAGCTTGGATGCCACTATTGCCACCGTGAACAGCAACGGCTTGGCGACCGGTCTCAAAGCCGGCAAAGTGAATATCATCGCTGCGGTGGAGGGCGTTGAGAGTCCGCCTGCGCGTCTCACCGTTTTGGGAACCAATCGCAGCGGCACGTTCACGAAACGGCCCGGCACTTCATACAACGTTAGCGGCACGGCCACGCTCGAGCAACAACCCAACGGCAGCCTCGTGTTGAAATTCGGCAGCGATTTCAGCAGCAGCAGCGGCCCGGGGCTTGAAGTTTTTCTTTCCACCACAAACACGGTTGGCGCCAACAGCCGCAACCTTGGCCGTTTGCAACGCACTTCCGGCGCGCAGAGTTACAATGTGCCCGCGGGCATCGGACTCAATACCTACAATTGGGTGATCATTCACTGCGTGCCGTTTAACGTGACGTTCGGTTATGCGCAGTTGCAATGAGGCGTTTGCCGGTTGGCCGGTTTATTCGATATGCTTTTAACCGGCTAATGGGCTACGCAAGTTTTTCAGACATGTTGAAAACCTGAGCCCTTCGAGCAGCTTCACAAACTGAATTTTCCCAACTGATAGATGAACCCAACGGATAAAGCTTTATAGTTGGGTTCATCTATCAGTTGGCGGCAAAAAAAGTTTAGAATTTTTTTCTAAAGTTTGGAAGCCAAAGGCGTAACCGGTTTACATAAAACTTTAAGGGAAATAGTTATGCAAAATTTTCGAGCTTACTTTGTTATTCTCGCCGGCCTGCTTGTCATCACAGACAACCTCCACGCCGGCGCGTGGACGCAAAAGCGCGGCCGGGGTTATTACGAGCTGAAGTTTCAATTCATTCGCGCCAACCGTTTTTACGAGCCGGACGGCAGAATTATCGACATTCCGACATTGGCGGAATACACCACCAGCATTTACGGTGAATATGGCCTTAACGATTGGCTAACGATTGTTGGCGATTTTCCTTTTTATAAACGTATCACGCTGAACCGCCAAATTGGAACGCGAACCGGTTTTGTCTTTTTCCCCGGCGACTCGGTTTCTGGCATTTCGGACGCGGAAGTTGGCGTGCGGGTGGGATTGCTGCGCGGCGGCCCGACGGTGATCAGCGCCGGGCTTAAATTCGGCTTGCCGCTTGGCGAGGATACGCAAGCGAATGGCTTGCTCACCGGCGACGGCGAGCTCAACCAAATATTCTCGCTGCAGCTCGGCCATTCATTTTATCCCAAGCCGCTGTATTTCACCGGCGAGGCCGGCGTGAACAATCGTACCAACGGCTATTCGGATGAGTTTCGTTACGAGGCTGAGCTCGGTTATACCATCGGCAGCAATCTTACATTAAATTTCAAAATCAACGGCGTGGAGTCATTTCGCAACGGCGACGATGCGCTGCAGGGAGGCATGGGCGGGTTGTTTGCCAATAATCAAGAATATCTTGCTTACGGTCCGGGCGTGTTTTACAACTTTTACCGTGGCCTCGGCATCAATGCGCGTGCCGCCTTTGCCAGCAGAGGGCAAAATGTTTTGGCGCGGCCGGCATATTTCGTTGGAATCTTCTTGAAACAGTAAACATGTAACTTACCAAAACGAAACCGGTTTGAGATAAAATTACACACGGAACAAAAACGCACACGGAATATTTAAAAATTTATCCGCGTGCGTTACCGGCCTTATCGCACGAACACCAGCTTCATTCGTTCCTGTCTGCGTTCGTCCATTCCGTCCGCGTTTCTTATCGCGTTAAAACCATTTTCTGCACGGCCTTGAAATTTCCCGCCCGCATTTGCAGAAAATAAACTCCTGACACTGCCGGCTCACCGCGCTCATTGCGGCCATCCCACATTTCGGCATGGTTTCCGGTTGCGCGTCTCCCGCTCACCAGGGTTTTCACGATCTCGCCAACGATATTAAAAACCGTCAACTTGACTTCACTCGCTTCAGGCAGATAAAAACGAACCGTGGTTTCCGGATTGAATGGGTTGGGATAGTTCGGATAGAGCGTGAAAGTTTTTGGCAAACCGGTGCCATCAGCCGGTTCGGGTTTGCCCAAACCGGATGAATCAGGAATTTCATGATAAATCTCAACCAACGACGGTCTAGCAACAATCGCCCCTTGGGTTTGCACGGCCACACACAAATAAATCGATTGGCCGGCGAGACTGGCAGGCGCTGGGACTTGCCGCTTGCCATGAAACGGCAGAATGTTGGCGCTATTCACAATGTGTTGATACAAGTTGGCCAGCGGCGTGTTGGTTGTCGTATTGACGGCTTCCAAGGCAAAGATCACTGCAGTGCCTGGCGGCAAAACCCCGCCAATCAAATTGGGATTAACGACGGAAAAGCCATTTTGAAATTCCAAGCCGTTATTTGCCGGCCAAATGATCGGATTGGTACGAAACATATCGTTCTACGCGCCGGTGAGACCGACGACCAGTGTGTCATTGTAAGCAAAAAGGTCGATTGGAATTTTGCTGCCACTGGCTTGCAAAATAAAATCACCCACATCGAAGGCAAGCTCGACTTTGCCGAGCTGCATGACGCCGCGGCGATAATGGGCGATAGACGTTGCCGTGATTTTAGGCAGGTTTTGCGAAGTGGTCGCCATCGTATAAGGTGAAGCGCTGCCGCTGCGCCAAACGATTTTGGCCGCTTCGCTTGCACTCATGTTAGCACTAAGGTTCGGATCGTGACCGCTAATGCCTTGATAGAAACTTGTCCAGGACGTTCCGTTGTATTTGGCCATATAAATCAAGTTGCCATCTAATCGCCGCCAAATCGCTGCAAGCTTTTGATTATTGGGCACATTCGGATAACTGGTAATAGATGGCTTATAGTAATCACTGCTGCCACTGAAAGCCGTTGCGCTGCTCCAGGCGCCGGAAAGCTCGCGACGACGATGTAAAATAATCTGGATTTCCAATGCAACGCCACCATAAGCTTGCCAACTCACACTTGGCCGTCGACTATAGTCGGTGGTGATGGAGGGAGAAACGTGGCTGGAATAGCCTGTTCCACTGGAGACATTTTCTTTGCTGGGGCTGAAGGTATAATTGCCGCCGCCACTGTGGTTGATTTTGGTGTAATAGATTTGTCCCGATTCCGCCCAAGCCAAATGTAACTTGGTATTGGTATCAGCCGCCAGGCTTGGATAGAGAGAATTGCTGTTGGTGGAAGGGATGGCAGTCTCCGTGCCAAAGGTGCCATTGGTCTCATTATAGGAGCGAATGGTGAGATTGTTGTTGTCATAGTCGTGCCAGATGATAAAGTAATAAGGTGCGGAATAGACAGCGACCACCGGTGTCGCGGTGAACCCGGCGCTGGCAAAAAACTGCGAGACCTCTTGCTGCGCCTGCCAGCCGCCGGCGGTTTTGCGACGCATGCAAATTTTGCCGATGTTCGGAAACTCTTGCTGCCAGACCACGACAACAATGCCATTGATGATGTCGATTGACGGGTATTTGTTGCCGCCATTGCCGTCGCTGATGAATAAACCATTACTCCATGTACTCCCGTTGTCATTGGAAGATGTATAATAAATCTCGCCGCCCGTCTCGAAGACCATATGATAAGTTGTGCCATCATAGACCATTTTACGTTGATTGTTGAAAACGGTAGCGTTGACGGAAATAGATTTGTTAGCCCAAGCTAAAGCGAGAAGAAGGGCTCTATAAGCGTTAATGCGGCCATGGCCAAAATCCGTATCGTAACCTGCAGGCCCCATGTCATCTGCAGTTTGTTTAATGATGTTTTGTACCTGAGGATTGGTTGGCTTTCCTTCAAGATTGGAATTTACCGAAAGAATAAGTGCGGCAAGGCCTGCCGCTTGTGGACAAGCCGCGGATGTTCCACCGAAGTGCGCTGTGTAATTTCCTGGCGGATATGGATCACCACCGGGCGATTGCCATACATATTCAACGTAATTTGTCGGCGGGCATATACCGAACTGCCCGTCATTCCATCCAGGTTGTCCACCGATGTCAAGAGACCAAACGTCACCTCTTATTTCTAGTTTGACGTGAGACTGGCCATTGCAAATTGGAAAACCTTGAAAATATCCAAGGTCACCACTTGGGGCGACAACAGCCATCTCTGAGTCACGTGGGCTGTAAAATTGAATATTATTTGACTTGTCTGTCGCCCCAACAGCAAGAACGCCCGCCATGTTGGCAGGGAAAGCAACATAGCCATAATTGCCGCTGCTACGATTTGCTGTGTTTCCAGCCGCAAAAACTACTACGCAACCTTTGCCGCCTCGTCCTTGAGTCAAAGCTCTGTTGGTAGCGTCACGCACTGGCTCCAAACCTGGTGGGTTCGGATCAGATGTTCCATAGCCCCAGCTATTGCTAAGTACATGCGCTCCATTCTGCCAAGCGTAATCAATGGCAGCGGCGACATTATTAACAGTTGTTCCAGTTCCTTTATCATCAAAAATCCTTATATTCATAACCTTACAACTTGGTGCCAGTCCAGAGATGCCAAGATTATTGTTTTGACTTGCAGCGACTATACCGGCACATGCCATACCATGCGCTTCGTTTCCGCCTGGACTAGGATCGTTATCAAGGTAAAAATAATCATAGCCTGCAACAATCCGACTCGACGGAAGATCTTCATGTGCTGCCCCACCTTCGTCAATCACTGCGACAACGATTGAAGAACTACCCGTGGTAATGTCCCATGCTTCAGACGCATCAATGTCTGCATCGGTAGCACCTCCTGTCTGACCAGTATTGTGGAAATAATACTGGTTTTGAAAATATGGGTCATTCGGTGTGCCAAATAACTCCATCGGTACAATAAAGTCTGGGAGTGACCACTCACATGGCAAGCTTTCATAATATAGTTTTGACATTTCAAGTACCGATAAATCTGAAGTGGAGGTAATTCGGAATGTATAAAGATTTAGAGCGGCTGTGCTTGCATTGACAACTTCGACATTGTGTTGGTTGTTCAATCGCTCAATTTCAGCACGAGTAACAGATGGTTCAAATTGGACAACAAAATGATCGAAAGATATTGCTTCCAAGCCTCCCGCCATATAAACTGGATTTACGATGCTAACTTCAGGCATTTTACTCAAGCGCTGAACAAGTGGCATAACATTAGCACTACTCTGCAGCCCTTTCAATTCAATCGTGAAGAATCCCATCGCGGCGGCAGGACGTAAGGGCCTAAGCGCGTCTAGAAATGGCTCTCTCGATAGAAAGTCTTGAATCTGTGCTTCCGTAACTCCATGTTTGAACTTGACGCTTAATTTTTCCGTAGAAAGTAAGAGCGGAATCTTTACACCGCGAGAATAGTAGAAATCTTCTTGCGCGACCAAGTCATTGAATAAACAGAACCCGATTATGGCGGCAACGAACACAGAATAAAGTAAACGTTTCATAATTCTACCTTATGGGTTTTGGGAATTCAATGTTTTTTCCAAGCATTATTGGAACAGTGAAGCCTGGAACATAAATAACTTTTGTAACCCTTTTAAGCTGCAAATCAGTGACGAAAACACGATGAAGCCAACCAGATATGTAAGCAGTTTTCCCATCCGGTGTGACAACGATTCTATCTGTAAGCGTATATGCCTCCCCGGTGAACTTATTCACATCAATCTCGCCAACGTAACTATTCGTGCGAGTTTGAAAAATATTTATTTTTCCACTTGGCACAGGTTCAGGAAGCATATACTTACCGGGATCGGTGATATAGAGGTATTCTCCCCTAGAATTTAAAATTAAAGAGCCAAGCTGATTTCCACCTACCCAAGCGATTATGGAGTCCCGCTCAAGATCAAAAACCGGCCCGCCGGCAACATAAAGAAACTTCCCATCAGGCGATATGACCATATGCAGTGGATCAAAAAGATTTTGATAAATGCGCACGATCTGTTTTTTTTCATAATCGTAAGCAAACAACTGTTTATCATTGTTAACTGCGTAAACCAGCGGGCGATTTTTGTCAAATATTACACTTTGATAATTGTAACCAGAGTCGCGAATATCTAACGTGTCAAAGTATGTGATGGCATCAGACATGGTATCGATGGTCCCTATCTGCCGTGGCGACTGATAGGGATCTTTTGAAATAATGAAGATTGCACCATGTGGCGCTACATACACATCTGCGACTTTATTTAGAATCAGTTTAATTTGCATATTGTGCAAATCAACTGAAAAAACTTTGCCAGAAAAGTTTACCGGTCCTTCTCGGGTGCAAACATAAAGTTTTGCCCCGCTCTTTGTCACGGTCAAGTCCCAAACCGAACCAAACCCACGAAGTGTATCAACTACTGCATTGCTATCAGTATCAACAATAAAAACTTCATTAAAGCCCAAATTGCCAACGTAGAGATAATAACCCTTGTTTTTGATTAAGTTTGGGCTTTCTATAATATTCTGCCTTTCGCAACCCACTTCACAAAATATCAATAAAACGGCCAGCAAATACTTTTTAATTTTCATCTCTTTATCTCCGCGATTAAGAACTTCTACCTTGAAAACCTAAGAAAATTTTTGCTTTTTATCAAAACCAAATGTGGATTTTTCATACCAAATGCGGACTCATTTTTAACGCAGCAAGGCCTCGGGGCTTTGTTCAGCCAAACGCTTGCGGGCCTCGGTAGGGCTATAGCCCAACTCCTTGCGAAAATCGCGGGCTAAGCTGCTTTCTTCGCTGTAATTCAGTTGCTCGGCGATTTCCACATTGTCAAGGTTGGTGCGCTGCATCAACCGCAAAGCTTGGTATACCCAAATGCGGCGCAGCAGGCGAGTAAAGGTCAGACCAAAAGCTTGCCGGCAAAGCTTATGCACCCAGCTCCGGCTGATTTCCAAGCGCCGGGCGATTTCGTTCTCGTGCAACCGGTAAGGGAAAGCATGAATGATCTCGTCGATCATTTTGCGCACGTGCCGGGAAACAGTACCTTGACAACAAGACTGCAAAAATTCTTTCAAGCCACCGCCTTGAATCGCTTCAAGAACAAGGCCTTGAATTTTCTCCGCTTTCATGGTGCAAAGGAGAAAACGATCTGCTCCATGTTGCACAGCCAATCGGATAAAATCAGAGTCAAGCTTTTTCGTACACGTCAGAACCGGCAAGTGATTGGCATGCGAAATCACTGACAGCAAATGATCTTCTTCTTGCTTACCGGCTGAGCAAAAACAAATGACAACCGCTTCGGCGTCTCCGTTTTGGGCTTTCTTGACGAGCGCCTCTTCGGTGTTATACTCGTTACGGGTTATTTTGTAACGTCATTGCGAGCGTTTTTCAGCGAAGCAATCCTTTGAAAATCAAGAGATTGCTTCGGCAAAAAGCGCCTC
>JAKEEU010000355.1 GCA_022616415.1 Candidatus Zhuqueibacterota bacterium
ACTTCCACCTGGTCCTCGAGTTCATAGACTTCTCCGGTGATTTTCGAGATCGGAATTTCCACGGTTTCTTTTCCGTCGAAATAGCGCAGGAAAAACGTGGGATGTAACGTTCGGTCGAGCGCGCCGCTCCAGTTTGCCCACAAAGCCCCGTTTGTGCCGGTGATCTTTACGACCTGATGATGTTCGAAAGCGCTAAGGGTTTGCGAGATCACAGCGTAACTCCCGGTCGGAAAGGTCAGCGTCGCTGAGAAATTGTCATGCAGTTCCGGATGATCTGGCTGCCGGGAATTGGCCAGCGCATAAACGGTGGCCGGCTCGCCCTGGGACGAAAAATACCAGCGCGCAAAATCGAAAAAGTGAATCGGCTCCTCCAAAATCCAATTGCCCACGCGATGGATGTCGTAACGCCATCCACCGGATCCCTGGCGGTAGGGATTGCGCCAAAGCTCGATCAACGCGTAGAGCGGACGGCCAATGGCGCCTTCCTCAATCAGGGATTTGATTTTTCCCCAAAGGGAAGAAAGGCGCAACTCATGGCCGACTGCAAGCAGGAGACCTTTCGACTGAGCGAGATCAATCAGTTGCTGGCAGTGCTCCAAGGTCAGCGCCATGGGTTTTTCAAGCAGAAGATTCTTGCCCGCGGAGAGCACCGCGTGAGCGGCGGGAAAATGCAAATCGGTCGGCAAGACAACGCCCACAAGATCGAGCGTCTCAGCAGCCAGCATCTCGTGGTAATCCGCGTAAAGGGTTGCGTTCGGGTGATCTTTAGCCGCCAATTGGCGGGATGCCTCCGAGCGCGCGGTGATGGCCGCGAGCTCAGCTTGGGGATTTTTGGAAATGGCGCTGGCATGAAACGGCCCCCATGCGCCATATCCAATGAGACCGAAGCGTTTTTTTTGCATAGATGGTTTTGTCATAGATGAGTGAGATATCTGGGCGGGGACTTCAAATCAATGCCGCACAAGCGCGAATATTTAGAGCCTGTCCGGAAAGACGATTTTTCGGATAGTGA
>JAKEEU010000356.1 GCA_022616415.1 Candidatus Zhuqueibacterota bacterium
AATTGCCGTAGAGAGCGAGGTTGGAAAGGGAACTACATTTACGGTAAGATTTAAGTTGGGAAATGCGCATTTGAAACCGGAACAGATTGTGGAAACAGTCATCAGTCGGAGTGAAACGGAGATCCCGACTTTTTGGGATGAGCAGTCTCCGGAACCCAGCATCCAGCATTTACCAGCCAACGACAAGCAACCAACAACAAGTAACGGGCAGCCTGCTCTCCTCATCGTCGAAGACAATTCGGATATGCGCGCTTACATGCGGGGGTATTTGGAAGAGAATTACCGGATTATTGAAGCAGAAGATGGAGCGCGTGGAATGAAACAGGCGTACAAACACGCGCCCGACCTGATTATCAGCGATGTCATGATGCCGGAGATGGATGGCTTGGCGTTGTGCGAGAAGCTCAAAACCGATGAACGCACCAGCCATATCCCGGTGATCCTGTTAACTGCCCGCGCTTCCGGGGAGAGCAAAGTCGAAGGCCTCGAAACCGGTGCGGATGATTATCTTACCAAACCCTTTGACGCAAAGGAGCTGCAAGTTCGCGTCAAGAACCTGATCGAGCAGCGCCGTAGGCTGCGAGAACGTTTTCGCCGGGAACTGGTTATCCAGCCTTCGGAGGTCACGGTCACCTCCATGGATGAAGCCTTTCTCAAAAAGGTCATGGCCGCGGTAGAAGCCCATATCGATGATCCCTCCTTCGAAACCGATGACCTGGCTCGAGAGGCTGCAATTGGCCGCCGGCAACTCAACCGCAAGCTGCGCGCCTTGACCGGGCAGTCGGTACGCGAGTTCATCCGCACGATCCGGCTCAAGCGCGCCGCGCAACTGTTGCAGCAACAGGCCGGCACGGTCACAGAAATCTCCTACCAGGTGGGCTTCAACAGCATCGCCCACTTTGCCAAAATCTTCCGAGAGCAGTTCGGGGTAGCGCCCTCGGAATTCAGTGGCAGTAGCACTAGCAGTGGCAGTTGATTTCGCCTGCTACTGCCCCTGCAACTGCCACTTTCCTCCAAATGTCCCACCACCGCTCATCAATGTCTTGCCAGCGTTAGCAGAATCCTCCAAGCTTTTACTAAATTCTATCACTTCCCTTAAGCAGCCTGTTTTAATCAAAGCATTGTCTTCAAAAAAACAAGGAGAAGAACCGATGAAACTCAATCAAAGTCCAGCTAACTTCTTGATTCTTGGATTGGCACTTCTTGCCAGTTCTGCTTTTGCTCAGCCCACCTGGGAACAAACCGCCGGGCCTATTGGCGGCAGGATTACTGCTTTGGCGATGAGTTTTGAAGGTGAGGTTTTCGCCGCTGCCGACGACGGCAGTGTACTTCGCTCCAATAACAATGGGGAGAGTTGGAGCCAGGCCGCTTCACTCGTGCCCGGTACCCTTGTGCGTACGATGACAGTCAGCAGTGCCGGCGATCTTTTTGCCGCGACAAGCGCTGGTGTGTATCGCTCCAGCGACAAGGGCAACTCCTGGGTGCGGTTATTTGGCGCCGGGCAAGGTCTCAATATCTGGGCTCTCACGAGTAATGGTGACGGCGATATGTTCCTGGGGACTGGCAGCGGCGCCGTGGCACACTCCAGCGATAACGGCGAGTCCTGGAATCCGCTCCCGATCAACTTTACCAATACCGTCCAGGCATTTGCCATCAACAGCAATGGCGAGCTTTTTGCCGCCGTCACTGGCAGTGGGCTTTTCCGCTCCAGCAATGAAGGCACGAGTTGGAGCCCGGTCAATGCCGATTTGCCCGATGCCATCTCCGCGCTTTCATTTGATGGCGGCGGTGACCTTTTTTCCGGGGTGAACGGCGGCGGGGTTTTTCGTTCCAGCGATAACGGCGAGACCTGGAGTCAGGTCAATGCCGGTTTGCCCAACACACTTGTCAATGCTCTGGTCAGCAACAGCAACGGTGAAACGTTCGCCGGTTTCTCCGGCAGTGGTGTGTTTCGCACTAGCGATAAGGGCGAGAGTTGGAGCAAAGCTAACGCTACGCTGATCAAAACCTGGGTCATTGCTCTGGCAGTCAGCGATGACGGCAACATTTTTGCTGGAACCGGCAACAGCGGCGCGACACGGTCTTTTGGCAGCGGGGCGTTTCGCTCCAGTGACAACGGCATGAGCTGGAGTCAAATTAATGCCGGTCTGACCGACAGCTACGTCACTGCTTTTGCCTTCAATAACAACGGCGGCATTTTTGCCGGAACCGGCATCAGCGGCGTTTTTCGTTCCGGCGACAACGGCAATACCTGGATCCCTATCAATAGCGGATTGACTGCTTTAGAAGTTGATGCGCTTGCCGTGAACGGCAATGGAGAGGTCTTTGTCGCCACTGGCCGTGGAGGCGTATTCCGCTCCATTGACAATGGCGAGAGCTGGCTTCAGATCAATAACGGCATAACCAGTGTTCTGATCTCTCATCTTGCCATCAATAGCAATGGCGACGTCTTCGCCGGTGGCCTCGGCGGCATGTATCGCTCGACGGATAATGGTAACAATTGGAGCCGAATCCAATCCGGAATGACGAGCACGAATATTTCCGCGCTCACTATCCATAAAGACGGCGATATCTTTGCTGGCACCACGACCGGCGGACTGTTTCGCTCCAGCGATAATGGCAACAACTGGAGGCCAATCAATACCGGTTTGACGAGTAATAATATCTTGGCTCTTACGGCCAACAGTAACAATATCTTTGCCGGAACTCTCGACGGCGCTTTTCTCTCCAAAGACAAAGGTGACACCTGGCGCCAAATCAATAATGGCTTGACCAATCGTACAGTTTCGGCTTTTGCTGTCGCTAATGACGGCTACATCTTTGCAGGGACTAACGGTGGCGGCGTGTATCGCAGATTGGAAACCACGACCGTCGTTGAAGAAAATATTATGGGTGTCCCGGCGTCGTTTTCATTGGAGCAAAACTATCCCAATCCGTTCAATCCATCGACCACCATTGAATTCACGATTTTGAAACGTTCGTCCGTCACGGTCAAAGTATTTGACATTTCAGGAAGGGAAGTCGCTACGCTGGTTGACAATGAAATGTTGGCGTCCGGTAAGCACAAGAGGGTTTTTGACGCCAGCCATTTGCCGAATGGCGTTTATCTTTATCGCATGCTGGCAAGTGCTCCTTCGACAGGCTTAGGACAAGATTTTGAGCAGGCAAGAAAACTGACATTACTCAAATAGAGTCTGATTCTCTTCTGTTTAACGCAGTGTTAGCGCTGCACATAGTAATAAAATTATTGTGCCGGTGGTCTGTCTCATCGAACGCCGGCTTTCTTTTCAGTAACTCAGTAACCTAGGAGGACAGAACAATGACTGACCGTCACCCATATCCGCTAATCGGATCACTCGCCCTACTCGTTGCGCTCGCCGCCTGCAGTGACGAACTCGCATCACCGGTGTTGCTTGACCCGGTAAGCGCAGAAACGGTTACAGCGGCCAAGAAAGTGAAGATGGTCCCCCACAAGGGCGAGATATTCTTTTATCCAACCGCCGTTGAGCCGACCGATGATCCGTTGGTGGTGCGCATCTCGTACGAAGGAGAGGGAATTGCATCACACTTTGGCAGCTTTACCGAAACAGGTGCATACTCACTCCATTCCGACGGCGTAGGAACACCACTCTTTATCAGTGACGTAGTCGCCACGCGATACACCGCCAACGGTGACATGGTGTTCTTGACAAACGTAACGGGCGTGATTTCTCTAACCGGTGATCCAGAGCACCCTCTGATTCTCGAAGGAGATTTCAACTACGGGGGCGGCACCGGCCGATTCGAAGGAGTAAGTGGAAGCCTTCACTGGCTAGCGATCGGAAATCCAGACGGAAGCGCGTTATCAAACTTTGAGGGGACCATCAGCACTGTTGGTTCGGGCAAATAGACAACCTTTGGAGTTTCTTGCGCGGCGCCAAGCCAACGGAAAGTTCACCCGTTCCTTTCTGCATAAGGCTTGCGTTGAGGCGAGGTTTAAGCCGGTGGGCATCGAAGAAAAAGGTAACCTTTTTAATAAAAGGTTACCTTCTACTGGCTTGAAAGGGAGCTTTGCCTAAAGGGATTTGATATATTGAGAAAGCTCAGGATTCGTCACAGCCTGTTGAATCCTGCACAATACATACACCGAATATTAAGAAATTTTGGAGGTCACGATGAATCATACTGAACCTGTTACCAGCGTCGAAAATATTGATACTTCTCCGAAGACTTTTCAATTGCATCAGAATTATCCAAATCCGTTCAATCCGGCAACGACGATCGCTTTTTCCCTGCCGCAAAGCGGTTTCGTAATCTTGAAGGTATACAACATTCTCGGGGAAGAAGTGACCACATTGCTGGAAGCGCACAAACCTGCCGGACAGTATGCCGTCAATTTTGACGCCTCAGCGCTAACCTCCGGTATCTACTATTACACTTTGACGGCGGATATCTCTAGCCCCAGCAGATAATTGACATTTATCCTATCGGCCTTTCAATCGAGTTTTTATATGAAAAGCATCCGATTTAAAGCGGTTGCTGTTTTCAGTCACAAAGAAAGAGTGTTGGTTCATCAATTAGAAAATAAGAGCACGGGAGAGACGTGGTTCATTCCTCCTGGCGGGGGCGTCGAATATGGCGAATCGAGTCTTGCTGCTCTAAAACGAGAAATCAAGGAAGAGCTCGGTTGGGCTATCCAAGATGAAAAACTCATCGGTGCTTTTGAGAGTTTCCATTTCATCAATGGCCGGGAAGAACATGAAGTAACGTTTGTTTACTTCGCTACTCCCATTAACAAGTCTGTTTTGAAAATAAACCGGTATTCAGTCTTAGAAGAAGACGGAAGGAATCAACTTTATAGGTGGAGAAGCTTTAGAGCTTTGAGAAAGCCTGGATCATTGCTCTATCCAAAAGGTCTGCTGGAAAGAATCAGCTCTGACAGTGCTGCTGATCGACTGATAAACGGGTAAGGGATTCCAAACACTTGCAAACGCAATCGCTATCCTCCAAGAATGAACAAATCAAGCTGGCACTACGTTGTCCTCGCTGACGATAAGCTAAGGTTGAGGCCAATCCGTGAAACGGATTGGGAGTTGATTTACAAATGGTGCAATGATCCCGAGGTGCTGTATTATTCCGATGGGCCGGAAGTCGAAGGCTATGGCCTCGATACGATAAAGAATAGCATATTCGAGGCAGGGTCACGTAGCAGATACTGTTTTGTCATGGAAGCAGAAGGGAAAGTCATCGGTGAATGTTGGCTTCAAAAAATGAACTTGGAGCGTATTCTTAAGCAATACCCTTCAAAGGACTGCCGGCGCATTGACCTTACTATTGGAGAAAAGCGATATTGGGGTAGGGGCTATGGCACGAGAGCGATCGGAATGCTGACGAGTTTCGGATTCGCTAATGAGAATGCGGATAGGATTTTCGGTTGTGGCATTGAAAGTTATAATCCTCGCAGTTTAAAAGCGTTCCAAAAGAACGGATACCAGATACATGCTGAAATCCGACACGACGATTCGAGTGTGACATACGATGTCTGTTTGACACAGGAAAGGTATCGTCGGATAACCAGCGATTCAACTTGACCGTCGCTGGCGTACTGGCATAACAACCAACCATGGAGTTAATATGAGTAAAATCCACGTAACTTCCGAAATGCCCCAACATCTTGCCAAAGGATTGCAAGACGGAAGATGTGAGCGTGTTGGAGGCGCAATTTGTGACGTTGAGTCAAAACAAATACTCGCTTGGCTGCGAGAAGCGTCTGAGATCGGCGCACCAATTGTGTCAGAGTTCCTTTCAGCAACCGTATCTGTCTCGACTCAGGCCAACCTGCTTAACCTGGCCATTTCAACAATGGGGTTTGCTTTGGTCATGAAACGATTGAATTCAATCGAGCAACAACTCAAACAGGCGCAAGAAGATCTCAACGACATTGATTACAAAATCGACCTGTCTTTTTATGCCAATTTTCGAGCTGCGCTCGATTTGGCAACGAACACGTTTACCATGGCCAACCCCGAAACACGAAGAGTGAGCGCCTTGCAAGCGATTAATCGTTTTCTGGAAGCGGAACATCAGTATACCAATCTTGTTGACACGGAGATCGCCAACGGCAGCCAGGTGGCCGATGATTATCTTACAACCCTGTATTTGGCTTATGTAACAGAAGTCAGGTGCTATCTGGAATTAGAAGAGCTTGATACAGCTCATCAACGTATGCAGGAAGGATTGAGTGTGCTTAAGCCCCGCTTCGAAAAGCACATTGATACCTTGTTAACGTCAAATCCGGCGGCCTATTTGCATCCCAGCCTAAAGGACCGGATTGATCTGAAAAGGTTGACGAAAGTCTATAGGTGGCTGGATCCTGGCATAGATGAAGCTGCGATGTTTGAAGCGCAACGTGAGAATCTGTTTAAATTGGCGTCACACCCTGAAGAGTGGATTAGCTCGCTGCCACAAGCCATTTATTTGCCGAAAAAAGGGAGATTTTTACCAAAGGATTTGGCCAAACAATTCGAGAAATTTAGGAAGCTTGATTTTCCCAAACAATTTAGGGATTTGAGGAATGCTCTTCCCTCAATGTCCAGGGGGCTGCGTGATTCTCTGTTGGGTACTCAAGAAACCGATCAATCCAATGACTCTGGAATTTATGGACGTTTACCCCACATTTTAGAATTGATCGAAAGCATGATTGAGAATTACAACCGCTTTAAAATGTATTCCGCGGAAACACAAACAATTCGCCAGTTAGGAATAAGCTTCCAAGATTGGCGACATTTAGCGCCTCCAGCCGGCGTGCAGAAAAACGGATCGGATATAAACTATATCACCGTATTCAACTAAGCTTTTGAATTGAAGATATACAACCATTGTATTTTACGCAGATTTTGCCAAATTCGAGCGGGTGGATTCACCGCCCAACGCAAGCTCGTGGTGATGAAGTAAACGAACGGAAAGGCGAAGCGCCCAACATAAAAAGCGTTGAGCAAAGGCGATAGGCGCGTCCTTCACGTTTGTCTTTCAAGCAGATGCTTGCGCGCAGCAAAGAAGGCGATCTCACGAATGGGATCGCCTTTTTGTTTTTGGATGAATGGATTTTGCGCACGATGATTGAAAATTGTCCTTGCATTTTTGGAAAAAGTGATTACCCTTTGCAATAGAGCAATTTGGGAATTCACATGATCGGCAAAACCATTTTACACTACAAAATTTTAGAGAAGCTCGGCGAAGGCGGTATGGGCATCGTCTACAAAGCCGAGGACACGAAGCTCGAACGCATCGTTGCGATCAAGTTTCTCCCGCACCACATCGCGGTCAATGCTGAGGAACGTGAGCGTTTTAAAATTGAAGCGAAAGCCGCGGCGGCGCTCAATCACCCCAACATTTGCCACATTTATGCAATCAAGGAAGTTGATGATGAAACGCGAGTGGAGTTGATACAAAAATACAGGAGGAGAAGATGAGCAACATCAAGCTTTTTGAATCCAAAAAAATTCGCGCCACCTGGCACGAAGCGGATCAAAAATGGTATTTTTCAGTGGCTGATGTGGTGGAAGCGCTCACCGACACTGTCGATCCCAAAGATTACATCAAAAAAATGCGCAAGCGTGATCCGGCGCTCAACGCCAACTGGGGGACAATTTGTCCCCTGGTTGAAATGACCGCCGCAGACGGTAAAAGAAGAAAAATCCAAGCGGCTCATGTTGAAGGGCTATTCCGAATCATTCAATCCATACCTTCACCGAAGGCTGAACCCTTCAAGCTGTGGCTGGCCAAAGTCGGCTATGAGCGGTTGGAAGAAATCGAGAATCCCGAATTGGCGGCGCAACGGATGCGGGAGATTTATCGCGCCAAAGGCTACAGCGAGGCGTGGATTGAAAAGAGAATGCGTGGTATCGCCGTTCGCGATGAGCTTACTGACGAGTGGAAAAAGCGCGGCGTCAAGGAGAGTCGAGAGTTCGCCATTCTCACCGCCGAAATCAGCAAAGCGACATTCGACTTAACTCCGGCCGAGTACAAAGAATACAAGAATCTCGTCAAACCCAGTGATAACCTTCGCGATCACATGACGGATCTTGAACTAATCTTTACAATGCTCGGCGAAGCGTCCACTACAGAAATTGCCAGGAACAAAAACGCCCAGGGCTTCAATGAAAACAAAAAAGTTTCGAAAGAGGGCGGGAAAATTGCCGGAGATGCAAGAAAAGCATTGGAAAAAAAGTCCGGTCGAAAGGTAGTATCAAAGCAGAACTACAAAGAATTGCCGGAAAGAGAAGTGAGAAGATTGAACGCCGGCCAAGAGGAATTATGAGCATGATCGGCAAAACCATTTTACATTACAAAATTTTAGAGAAGCTCGGCGAGGGCGGCATGGTTTCGAAGCGTCCGCAAAACTAAAATTCGGGTGGTTGAATATGTCCAACGAAAGCCAAATCCTGCTTTACCGTGCGGAAGACGGTAAAACCCAAATTCAGGTCAAGCTGCAAGACGAGACCGTTTGGCTGACCCAGGCGCAAATGGCGGAATTGTTTCAAAAGGATGTGCGGACGATCAATGAGCATATCCAAAATCTCTTTGAAGAAGGCGAGCTTGAGAAATGGGCAACTATCCGGAAATTCCGGATAGTTCAAACCGAAGGAAAACGGAGAGTTACGAGAGAGGTTGATTTCTACAACCTCGACGTGATCATCTCCGTTGGCTATCGCGTCAAGTCACATCGTGGCACACAGTTTCGCATTTGGGCAACACAGCGCTTGCGCGAATACATCGTCAAAGGCTTCGTTATGGACGACCAGCGTCTGGCTGGCGGCGTGACGAACTACTTTGACGAATTGGTCGAGCGTGTCCGGCGCATTCGCACCTCCGAGCGCAATTTTTACGAAAAGGTGCGCGATATTTTTACGACCAGCATAGATTATGATCCCCAGACCGACTACGCACAGCTATTCTACGCCACCGTGCAGAACAAATTCCATTACGCGATTCACGGCCACACCGCGGCCGAGCTGATCGCCAAACGCATCGACAGCAGCAAAGAATATATGGGACTCACGAACTGGTCGGGAAGCATTATCACTTCGAAAGACGCGAAGATCGCTAAGAATTATCTCGAAGAGCTTGAGTTGAAACGGCTGGAACTGCTCGTTGAGCAATTTCTTTCCTTTGCCGAGTTGCGAAGCGTCGAGAAGAAGCCAATGTACATGAACGACTGGCTCAAAAAGCTTGATGAATTTCTCGTTCTCAACGAAAAGGAAATTCTTCAACATGCCGGAAAAGTGTCACACAAAGAAATGGAAGCAAAAGTGCGGGCGGAGCTGGAGAAGTATAGCCGCAGGGTAAACACCAAACAGATCGAAGGTCCGAAACAACACGAAACAGATTCCAATTGAAGTTGTTGTTGAATCGGACAAACAAAACCGGTGACTGCTATGACCGGCAAAACCATTTTACATTACAAAATTTTCGAGAAGCTCGGCGAAGGCGGCATGGGCGTGGTGTACAAAGCCGAAGACACCAAGCTCAAGCGCACCGTCGCGCTGAAGTTTCTGCCGTCGTCTATCATGGCGAGTGAGGCGGAGAAAACACGATTCGTCCACGAAGCGCAAGCGGCGGCGGCTTTGGATCATCCCAACATCTGCACCATCCACGAAATTGACGAGGTCCCGACTTCACTTGATATGTCTGAAGGAAGGTCGGGACAACTCTTTATTGCAATGGCTTATATTGCAGGCCAAAGCTTGAAAGAGAAAATTGCAGCGGGACCGTTGAAACTCGATGAAGCGCTCAATATCGCCATGCAAGTTGCCGATGGGCTGCCCCGATTTTCCTTTTATAATTTACTAAAGGAAAGTCGGGGCGCATGAGAAAAAGATCACGCATCGCGACATCAAGCCCGCCAATATCATGATCACGACAAAAGGGCAAGTGAAGATCATGGATTTCGGCTTGGCGAAGCTGGCGGGACGGACGGCCATCACCAAAGAAGGAATGACGTTGGGCACGGTCGCTTACATGTCGCCCGAGCAAGGGCGAGGCGAAAAGGTCGATCATCGCACCGATATTTGGGCTTTCGGCGTCGTGCTTTACGAAATGATCACCGGACAGCATCCCTTCAAAGGTGAATACGACCAGGCGGTGATGTATTTGATCATGAATGAAACGCCGGAGCCGATTACCGGCTTGCGCACCGGCGTGCCGATAGAATTAGAGCAGGTCGTCAACAAGTGCCTGGAAAAAGATGCCGCAAAGCGCTACCACCATATCGACGAGGTGCTGGTCGATCTGCGATTGAAAGCAATTCAAACAGAATTGCAACCCCCCGCCGGCGCCGAAAATTTGACGTTGAAAGCACTGCTGCGGCATGCCAGGAAACCGCGCTTTGCGATTCCAGCCATTCTCATCATGGCCGTACTTTGTTTCTTTGCTGTCCGCTTCTACAATGCCAGCGCCAAAATTCAATGGGCTCGAAGCACAGCGCTGCCGGAGATAGATAATCTGATCGGGAAACAGAAATTTGGCGAGGCATTCAGCCTTGCCCGGCAAGCAGAACGCTACATTCCCGATGATCCATTGCTCCGAAAATTGCTGCAATCCTGCTCGACGCCTGTTTGGATCAAAACGACACCGCCTGGCGCCGTGGTCTATTGCCGGGACTACTTGTCCGTAGACGCTGACTGGGAATAGATGGGTCGCACACCCCTTGACAGCGTCGATGTTCAGATCGGTTATCTCCGCTGGAAGATTGTCAAAAACGGTTATGAGCCGATTGAAACCGCCTTTGGTGGTTGGTGGCCGCAAAATGAGGACATCAGGCTGGATACCCTTGGAGCCGGTCCTGCAAACATGGTTCATGTCCCCGGCGGAACATACCGGTTCTGGAGCGCCGATCCCGTCGAGTTGCAAGATTACTGGATCGACAAATATGAGGTCACGAACCAAGAATACAAGGCATTTGTGGATGCCGGCGGTTACCAAAATCAAGCGTACTGGAAAGAACCTTTTGTGATGCAAGATCGCACCCTTTCCTGGGAAGAGGCGATAGCCCTGTTGCGCGATAAAACCGGCCAGCCGGGACCCTCTACCTGGGAGCTGGGGAGTTTTCCTCAAGGGCAAGCTAAATATCCGGTGGGGGGTATCAGTTGGTATGAAGCTGCCGCTTATGCCGAGTTTGCGGGCAAAAGCCTGCCCACCATTTATCACTGGAAAAAAGCAGCCGACGGACGAGGTCCACTCCAAAACGACGCCACCGTTTTGAGTAATCTCAATGGTGAAGGGCCTGCCAGGGTTGGCCAATTCCAGGGTCTTGGGGGTTTCGGCACTTATGACATGGCGGGCAATGTTAGGGAATGGTGCTGGAATCAGTCAGGCAATCAGCGTTACATAGTCGGCGGGGCGTGGAACGATCCGGAATGGGGATTCGCTGTGGTTCATAGACTGATGCCTTTTGATCGCTCGGAAACGAATGGCTTCCGTTGCGTGAAATATACTGCCGATCTTGCCCAATCAGTCACCAATGCCATTGACCCATTTACTTTTTCTCGCGATCTCACCAAGGAAAAACCGATAAGTGACGAAGTTTTTCAGATCTATAAAAGGTTCTTTTTGTATGATACTACTGCTCTGAATGCTGTGGTCAAATCAGTCGATGAAAGCATGGCGCACTGGCGCAAGGAAACCGTCACTTTCGATGCTGCTTATGGCAACGAGCGCGTGATTGCGCAACTTTACCTGCCAAGAAATGTCGTCGCGCCTTACCAGACGGTCATTTATTTCCCAACTTCGGCTGCTTTTAGTGCGATCTCAAGCGATAACCCTGCAGAGATGGCGTTAATTGACTTTATCCCGCGGACCGGCCGAGCGCTGGTGCTCCCGGTTTTAAAGGGAATGTTTGAGCGACAAGACAGAGAATGGCGTTCTGGCGCCAGAGGTTTCAGAGACATTTTCATCCAAATGGTTAAAGATTTTAGACGGACGATTGACTATCTGCAAACCCGCGAAGACATCGATTCAAATAGACTGGCTTATATGGGGGCAAGCGGAGGTGGAAGATTAGGACCGATTTTCACCGCGGTAGAGCAACGTCTTAAGGCGAGCGTGCTGATCTGGGGGGGCTTAACTCCCCCTCAGATGGGTAAGTTACCGGACGAGGTAAACCCGATAAACTTCGCTCCTCGTTCCAGGGTTCCGGTTTTGATGATCAACGGCCGGTACGATATTAATCTGCCGCTTGAAACCTCGCAACGGCCGTTGTTCCGTTTGCTGGGAGCGCCTGAAAAGGACAAACGCCATGCTATCATCGCAGGCGCGCATGTGACGCCAATGAATGAGGTCATCAAGGAAACACTCAATTGGCTGGATCGCTACCTGGGGCCGGTGCAGAGACAGGTACAGACAAGCAAGAAGTAGGGGGAATGCTATGCCAATCGGTAGATGCATGAGAATAGTATGATCGGTCAGTTGTTCATCGCGATGGAATTTAATGTCGATCCGCTCAAAACATATGCCGCACCGCCTCTTCGATCACATCAATCAGCTTGGGCGGCCCTTCCAATTGAATGGCGCGCCGTTTTGAGACATGTTTGTGATGGAAGGGTGGGCGAATGCCGGGGTGCTTGGCAAAATTATCGTAACGAAAAACTTCGTTTTTGTCTTTGACGTATTCGTAGCGGTAATTCGGTTTCGAAAGGTTTTCTCAACGATTAATATTTCCTCCGAAAAGTCGATATAAGAGCCGTCTAACAAAATGATCTTCCCGCCGATTTTTCCATACTTTGACGAAAGGGTTGTTGCAGTCACTTGCTTATCCGCAATCGCCCAGTGCCTGGTCAATAGGCTGTCGATAATTCGCAAATATTTGTCAATGTTCACTTGTCAGCCCCGGCTGTAATATGTTGGTAAATATCCGCAAAGCTCAGCCAATCGATGAAATCGTTGCTCTCGGATAACTCGCCGCGTTCGATCTTTTGCAGGAATGTTTGGGTGGACATACCGTATTTCTTTTCAAAAACGGCCAGTTCCTTTTTCAAGCCCGCAATGCCGATACGTTTGACGGTAATGCTTTTCCATTTTTTTTTAGTGGTTGTTTTCATTGGGAGCCGCCTTTCGATATTGAAAAAATTCCACTACCTGCTGCCATGGCCTGCATTGACGCAATATACTAAAATCGAAACTCAAATGCAATTCCAATTTATTTCGTCTTAAACTCATACACCCCATCCCAATCCGCCGGCGGAGGATTGACGAGAAAATCCAGGCAGCGGGCGACGTAGACGCGCGAGGGGCCGTCCGAAGGGAAGTAACGCAGCACGCGCTTGAACTCGCGGAGGGCTTTGTACCACTCTTTCTGCTTGTAGTAATGCAGCCCCGAATGATAAACGCCGATCAGCAAATCTTCTTCGATGTCCGGCAATTTCTCCATGCCGCACAGCTCGTAAATTTTCGCTGGCTTCTTTTTGCCTTTGACCTTCACGAAATCCAGCTCACGCACCCTTGCCTTATTTTTTACCTGCGTATAGGTTGATTCGGAGATGATGATCGACGTCCAATACTGCTTGTTGGCGCCTTCCAAACGCGACGCCATGTTCACCTCGTCGCCGATCACGGTGTATTCGAATTTCTGCTGCGAGCCCATGTTGCCCACGATCACCGTGCCGGTGTTGATGCCGATGCCGATCTGAAAATACTCCTCGGCATTGGCGGACCAGCGCTTTTGGATTCCCCGCAGGCTGGCGATCATCTCGCAGGCGGTCACACACGCTTTTTCCGCGTGCTCGGCATAAAAAAACGGCGCGCCGTAGAGCGCCATCACCGCGTCGCCGATGAACTTGTCGAGCGTGCCCTGGTTGCGAAAAACGATTTCCACCATTTCGGTGAGATATTCGTTCAAGCGCTGCACCACCACCTCTTCCGGATGCTTTTCACAATACGTCGTGAAACCGCGCACATCGCTGAATAAAATCGTCAGCTCGCGCTTCTCGCCGCCGAGTTTCGGCATTTGGCCGCTGGCGAGCATGCTATCCACCACGCTTTTGGAAACGAATTGCGAAAAGACTTTGCGCACGTAGCGGCGCTCGCGGCGCTCGAAGACGACGAGCTGCGCCGAGTTGCCGAGATAACTCAACACGATCGCGGTGATCGGGCCGACCACCGGCACCCAGAGTTGTTGGGCCGAGAAAAATTTCACCGCCAGCGCGAGCAGCGCCGCAATTTCGAGAACGCCGAAGATGATGCTGACGAGCGCACGCGCCGGCAGCACGATCAACATCGTCAAAAAGCTCGCCGCGACGATCATCAAAACTTCGATGCGGTCGGACACGCGCGTGATGAAGTTGCGGCGCAGCAGCGTGCTGAGCGCGTTGACGTGTATCTCAACGCCCGGCATTTTTCTTTTGACCTCGTGATTCGAGAAAAACGGCGTGAATTTGTTGTCCTGCAATTCTTCGGCGCTGGCCCCGACAAAAATAATCTTGTTCTTGAACGTGCCCCATTGCAAGTGCTGCTCGAAGATGTCGGTGTCTTCTACTTCGTTTAGCGCGAAGTTGCTGTCGTCGAGAATATTGGCGAGTGAATAGGTGGGGTAGGTTCCGGCAGGGCCGCGAAAGTTGATGAGAAAAGTATTGCCGCCGGCATGCGGCAGCTCGAGGCCGTTCAAACGCAACGCGCCGTTGGTGGCGGCGTGATCCAGCTCCGCCTTGCCGCTGGTGAGCCGCAGATAGGCGCGCAACGCCAGCGGCAAAAATTTTTGATGATTGAATTCCTGATAAAGCAGATAGCGGCGGATGAAGCCGTCCGAATCTTCAACGACGTTGATGAGCCCCCAATCGGCGTTCGCCTCTATCAACGGCGGAATCGGTTCCAGCAGATAGGTATTGAGAATGTCGTTCTTGGCCCAATCGATGACGACTTTGCCCGCCAAAATAACGCGTCCGGAACGCTGGATGGCGCGGGCAAAAACCCGGTCTTCTTCGGGGTTGGCCACGGACGGCTCGGTAAATTCCAAATCGAAAATGATCAGGCGGACGCCAGCGGCCGTCAGATTATCGACCATTTTGGCGTAATAGGAGCGCGGGTATGGCAGCTTTTGCGGAATGCTGGCAATGGCTTGTTCGTCGAGCGCGACAATGGCAATGTCACTCTTCGAGGCATCTTCGGCGCCGCGAAATGCAAAACGAACGTCGTAGGATTTCAGCTCGAGATTCTGAAAGGTGGACGTCATGCCGAGAAGCAACGTCACCAGCGCAGCGACGAAGCTGATGACGCAGCCTAAAACCCATTTGTTGGTCAGTCGCCCCCATACGGCTTGCAGTTGCACGGCGTGTCCACAAATTTAGAATCGAAACGAATAATAAGCGCGAAGCAAGCTGTTCTTAAACGACGGATTTGTCACGAAGAGTAGCGCGCCGGTGGTGGCATCGGTCGTTTGCACACCGCCACGATCCTTGTAATTCAGCAAACTCAGGTCGAGCACAAATTCGTGCTGCTGTCTGAACTGGAGCGAGCCGCCGAGTTGAAAGCCGGTTTGATTGTAATCGATCACGTTGATCGCGCCGGCGGCAATGGCGGCGGGATTGGTGCGGCCGGAGGCGCTGACGGTGTTGAACGCGGCGTAGGTGCGCAATTGCAAGTCCCGATTTTCATTTGAAAAATTATTTAAGAAAGATCGGGACTCGGTGCGCTGCTGCGAAAAATCGTAGTCGACACGGCCGGAAAACATGTTGTACTTGAAAAGGCTTTGTCCGCCGGCAACGTCGTTGTCGTTCGTGGCAAAGGTGATCGTGCTGGTGATCGGCTTCTGATATCGCGTGCGCACGCTGATCGATTTGAGATTGGAAGCCGCGTCGCCCGTCACCGCGCCAGGAACCCGCTCGACGTTATCGACGCGATCCGAATTGGTCAAGCTAAACGTAAGCGTGTGGTCGAAATTAAAAGCCGTGACGTCGTAATTCAAGGAAATCGAAAGATCGCGCGTGGCGTTGTCTTCCTGAGCAAAGTTAGTGACGGTGGTTGGGTCAACGCCGTTGTCGCGGCTGTGATTGCGGAAGTTGAAGTTGAGCGACGGCAAATTCGGATCCCAGAAAACCGCGAGGCCCAATTGCCAGGTGTTCAGATCGGTCTGCGGCCGGCCGTCGAGGTTGTTGAAATGATCGTTGTAGCGCTCGAAGCCGAGCGTGAGAAAAGCGCGATTGCGCAGCAGGCGGCAGCGGTTGTTGATGAAAAAGCCGCGAATATCATTGCGCAAAAACGAATGGCCGAGCGAAACGTATTCGGAGCCGAGCCGCTTGTAGCCGGCGCTGAGAAACTGGTTGAAATAATTGAAGTGCAGGGTGAATTGATAAGCCAGCGAGGTTTTGCCGCGCGGGTCGAGCGGTGAAGTGCTCTCGTTCAAAATGAACCAACTGTTGAAATCTTGCGGATTGAACGGCAGATCCACGTCGGCGATTTTTTGCAAGCTGTCCTGCAAGATGGTTCCGGAGGAAATATCGTTGGATAACAGCGACCACGCGCCGCTGGCTTTGATCGTGAAACGGCGGCGATCCAGCGCCAAATTCAGGTCGGTGCCGAGAACGAGATTGTCGCGCGGCGTGACGCGGCCAAATTGCACCACATTGGTTGAATCCGTGGGCAGCGAATCTTTGTCATCGCGCACTTTCACCACCGTGAAGCCCCACAGAAAACCCCGCTTTGCGAGGCTGCCGAAACTCGGCCGCAAGCCGAGAAGCGATTGCTTGAAAGTGCCAAACCGCTGGCGTTGGGTGATAAGTTGAGTTGAGTCAAGCGGATTCGGCACGGCTACATAAAACGGATCGACTTGCCGGACGGTCTCGCCGGTAATGAAATGTAAATTCACCCAGCCGGTGTTCAAGCCGGCTTCGAACCCGCGCACGCGGCGGCCCCAAAGAATCAGCTCGTCGTAATAAGGCGTGGCGTCGCCGAGCGTAAAGTTGAGCCACGGCAGCCCGGCGTTGATCACGAACCGGTGGCGCGGCTGCAGCGTTTTATCTTCCAGCGAAGTGAAATAGGCCGAAGCCGAGTAGAGCAGCGGCCCGGTGTTGCCGGAGAGATCCGCGCCGATGTTGGTATTGTTCAAGCTTCTGCCGCTGAATTTTTCACGGCGCGTTTCCGCGTAAACGACGCCGGTGGCGCGCCGCGTCGAATTGGTTGCGGCAATCTTTTCGGTTTTGCCGGAAACTTCGAAGCGCCAGCTTTGCGGCCCGACGGCACTGCCCAATTGATCGCGGGCAGTAATGGTGACGGTGTGCTCGCCGGGCGCGATCGTCGCCGGCGTGAAAGAAACGATGGCCGGAGAAATTTCCGCTTTGCGCGTCACGTTTATGCCGTCGAACAGAATTTTGATCGAGGTGGAATCGATCAGCGTTTCCGTCATGAACGAAGCGGCGATCACGACTTCCTTTGCCGCCACGACGCTGAACGGCTCCGGACTCAAAATCAAAATGGAAGACGTGGGCTCGATTTGGCTGGCGCCGAGGGAAACTTCAAATGCAGCGCTCGAATCCGCTTCCGAGGCCTCGGCCATGGGACGCTCGAGCTTTTCGATTTTATCGAGCAGTTGCGGCGAAACTTCGAGCGGTGGCTTGGCTTCCGGCTGCGCGGAAGATTTCGGTTGCGCTTTTATTTCCGTGCCGGCTTTGGGCGCTTGCTCACTTTCGACGCTGCCTTCGGCATTTTCGCGAATCAACACTTCGAAGGGCTGGCCGTAAGGATTTCTGGCGGGATGACTGACGACGGTTTGATCCGACAGCAGCGCGACTAAAAAATATTGCACGGCCGGCGACCGCACGGCGCGCCCGGGAATCTGTCCGGCGTAGCCTTGCGCGCCCGGACGCATGTCGACGAATTTGAACGCCTGCTCTTTGATGGACTTGAAATAGAGGCGAAGATAGACCACCGAGCGCCCCGGCGTCATGAGTCGCGCTTCGATCGCGATGGGACTTCCCACGACACCGGCGGTGGGGGAAAAGTGCTCGATTTGCGGCACGGCGGCAGCACGATTTTGCTGCGGCGCGGCGTGCAAGGCTGGCAGTGAAATCGCGACAACGGCGAGAAAGCAGCACAGCATGAGGTAACGGCTTGCCGCACGAAATTGGTTTGGTGTGCTCTCACCGTCAAAACCTAAAGATGATTGCAGATATTTGGACCGCATCATCCCTCACCTTACGTAAGTTGAAGTGTCGGGGTTTATCGCGCTGAGGGCAGAGGGTTGAGGGCATAGAGCAGAGCGTATAACACGCTAGGCTCTAAGCTCTAGGCCCTCCGCCCTCTGCGCTTTATTGATAACGAATTTTGAGTTTCTTCTTTTGTCCGTTTCCATCCTGGAATTCGATTTCCATATCGCCGTTTCCTTCGCTGTCGTTGGCCCAATTCGGCATCTCGCCCGGTGTGGTCGGATGTGATTCCGGCGCTTGATCGGGAGAAGAGATTCCGGTCTCGCCGGCTTTCACCAGCACGCTGCCGAATTGGTTGATCAGCTCGACCAAGCCATCGAGACAAACGATTATGAACTTCCCATCGTCCGTAAGGATGGCGTAAAAAATCGTGCCTTTGACTGCGGCAACGCCGGAGGGCGTTTCCACGCGAAACGGCGCGGTGCCCTTCGTCACTTTCGCCCACAGCTCGCCGAATTGCATCGCAATGGTTTTGGCGATACGCCCACCGGCAGAAGCCGGAGTTTCGCGCTTGCCGTTGATCGCCACCTGCGAGTTGCTCCGCACTTTGAGCAGAGACTTGTCGTCGGTGAAAACGACCGCGGCCAGAGATTCATTGCCGGTGCGCAACTGCATGCCCGCATGCAAGCGGGTTCCCTTAGGAGCGTCTTGCCAGGCGCCATTGGCAGTGTTGACTTGGACTTGTCCGATGGTTTTCAAAACGAGGGCGATGTCTTTTTCCACAGCCGATGGCGCGGCAGCGGGTTTCGCATCAGAAGCGCCGTCTTTGGCGTTTGAAAAACCGGCGCCGGCCATCGTGTGAAGCGCGAGCAAACAAAAAATCAAAAACAGTTTTTGCATATTCAAAACTCTTTCAAGAGATTGTTCGTAACTATCCAGCGAAGCTTCGCCTCAAACCGACAAGAAAGAATTTTCCCAACTGATAGAAACAACGCAACGGATAAAAAATTATATCCGTTGTCCCG
>JAKEEU010000357.1 GCA_022616415.1 Candidatus Zhuqueibacterota bacterium
ATGCTAACTCCCTGCGGAGTTGTGACCCGTTGCCAGAAATCATTTTGATTTCCATTCGAGTCTGTAGGTGAATCAGTTTGGCAGGAAAAAAATAACAACGCTGTGGCAAGCACACCCCCGATTCCGATCTGGATTTTTTTTTCATTCTTCATCGCGTCCTCATAAAAAAATCGGCCTTCCTCGTCTGCTCAAGAGAGATGATCAGATGAAGAAGGCCACGCGACTCCGCCCTAGTTGTTTCTCCTCCACCCGAGCCTGGAACGGCTGTTGATAAATTGGCAAATTTCAAGCCGCAGAGGAGCTGCCTCAAGTCGGGTAAAAATTTCAGTTATTTTTTAGATTAATAGAAATGCAATTCCTTGATTTCCACCAATCCGTGCAATTTATTGCCACTATCGATGGCGAAGAATTGCACCGTCTTGTTCAGTAAACAGTTATCACTAATCAGTGATCAGTAAACAGTAGACAAGACACTGATCACTGTTGACTGAACACTGATTACTGTTTTTTTCGTAGTATCGCAACGAGCGCGTCTTCAGCTTTTTTGAATTTAAATTTGTATCCAGCTTTCTCCGCCGCAGCCGGCAACACTCGTTGTCCGGTCAGCACCAACATCGACATTTCGCCAAGCGCTAGCTTTAATACAAAACTCGGCGCCGGCGCCCAGCTCGGCCTGCCCATCACCTTGCCGAGCGTCGAACAAAAGTCTTTCATGGTCAACGGCTCAGGCGCAGTGGCGTTGATCACGCCTTTTACATTTTTATTTTCCAATGCAAAGAGAATCAAACCGATCACATCATCGCGATGGATCCAGGAGAACCACTGCTTGCCGCTGCCCAAGGGGCCGCCGGCAAACAAACGAAACGGCAGGAGAAATTTTTCGAGCACGCCGCCGCGTTCGAGCACCAAGCCGTTACGCATGATCACGAGACGCACGCCATGAGATTCAACTTTCTTCGCCGCATCCTCCCATTGCTTGGTGGTCTGCGAGAGAAAATCATTTCCAACAGAATCTTTTTCGGTAATGACTTCATCGCCATGAGGGCCATAGTAGCCAATCGCCGAGG
>JAKEEU010000358.1 GCA_022616415.1 Candidatus Zhuqueibacterota bacterium
CCGGATAAGCAGGCAGTTTCAGGTCCGATAAGGTCCGTTCTGTCACCTCCCTCGGGAGGAGAGCACCCAAGTCGGCGCGGAAAGAGCCCCGATGCGCGGAAAAAAACCGTTACCGGATCATTTGCTGCAGCGTTCGCCGCGCCAAATCATCAAAGGCGGAATGATCATATCCTTTCATGCTGCTGCGAATTTTGTTGTTCAATGGCGCGATCCATTTCTGCGGAAGTTTCTTCCCGCCCAGCATGGTTCCCAAGATCGAGCCAACGGTGGCGCCGTTGCTGTCGGTATCCCAACCGCCCATGACGACATTGCAGGTCGAACGCTCATAATCAGCGGCGCCATAAAGCAATGCGGCTGCCACCAAAGCGGCGTTGTTGATGGCGTGCACCCAATGATAAGAACCGAACTGTTCATAAAGGCAATCGACGGCGCCTTCCCAGTTTTTTTCTTTTGCCGGCAGAGAGAGCGCAAAACGAACGGCGTGCGCGAGGCGAGATTCTTGCGGAATCTGGCACAATCCCGCTTTGACGATCTCTTCGATGGTTGGGCAAACAAATGCCGCCGCCATCATGGCCGCAACAAACATCTCACCGTAAATGCCGTTGCGCACATGGCTCAAGCGCGCATCTCGCCAGGCAAGTTCGGCCGCTTGCGAGGGATTTCCCGGCGACACCCAACCCCAAAGATCGGCGCGAATCTGGGCGCCAATCCACTCGCGATAGGGATTGTGCACGATTGCCGTTTCCGGAGGATCGAGGCCGGCGAGGCTGTTCACATAGGCCACACGCTCAGCGGTGAACGTGGAAAGCACAGGAAGAAGACTCAGCCAACTTTCCGCGATTTGCTCCGTGGAAAACTGCGGGCCATGCGTCTCGAGAATATGCAGATTCAACATGGGATAATTCATGTCATCATCTTCCGTCATGCAGACGATATTTTCACGCAGGCTTTCCCGGCCGCTATGTTTGTTCCAAGGATACTTTTTGAGCAGCTCATCCGGCATGCCTTTTTCCGTAATATAATTTGCCAGCGGCCAACTGCCGTTGGATTGCAG
>JAKEEU010000359.1 GCA_022616415.1 Candidatus Zhuqueibacterota bacterium
GAGAACGTCGGCAAAGGCTTTTGATACCACGCGTCTTGCCGCACAGGCAGTTTGCCATCTTTAGCCAGTTGATGTGCCATCAACGTTACCAACGAAAACAAACCTAAAATCGACGGCGTGCTGCGCGCAATTGCCAAATCCGACCACTGCCGTTGGGTTTCAAAACCCAAATGGGCGCGAACTTCTTCAAATGTGACTTCGAGTCGCCAGCGCATCATGAACCACTTCACGATTTGGATAGGCTTGATCGTCAGGTCTGTACACAAGAGTGCTTGTGGATCGAATTTGTTTTTCGGATCGCGGATCAGCACCCAACGCATCGGTAGCGCGGGTTCTCCGCTGTGATACCACACGGCGGTTGCCGAAGCAATCTCAATCACACGTCGGCCTTCGCTGTACCACTGTGGAAATGTCACCCGTGTCCATTTGGTTTTTGGATTTTTTAAAACCTCTTCCAAGGTCGGCAACCGTTTGCCTTTCACGCGTGGTCGTCCCATCATGTTATCGTTGTTATTTTAGGTGTGGGCCTCTTCTTAATTTCCATGATCTGAAACAATAGAAAGGGCATTCCACGAGGCCCTGCAATGAAAAAGACGTGGCACATTCATGACTGACAAACCGGACGGCATTTACTTCCAAGCTCTATTGGAAGAATACAAAATGCTGCACAACGATAACCAGCAGCGTATCCAGTTCCGGGTTCAGATTTTCGGTCTGTTGCTCATCGCCATGGGCGTGTTGTTTCCGCTGGGGCTGCAGGGAGAAACTCCTTCGCCCATGCCGCTCTTGATTTACCCGGTTATCGCCACGTTTCTCGCGTTGAGTTGGACGCATCAGGGTGTGATCATGATAAAACTGGCGCGCTTTATCCTTAACAGCGAGGCATTCGAGCACCTGGTGTTGCAGGGCGAAAAAGACCTCGATGGCAAGCGCTTTCCGTTCTTCGATGTCGTCGGCTGGATTTACACCAAAACGGCAGAGGGAAAAACCGACAAATTTTTCTTGGATGAATATCTTATCAACCCCGACGAATTCCGAGGCTGGATGGTGATCTCATACAAAGATGCCAAGTGGTTTTACGGAACGATGTTTGTGGTTTCATTTGTGGTTTCAATAGTGTTGGGGGCTATTCACCTATTCGTTTTATAATGTAAAAACAGGCAAGCCATCCCTTTTTCGGTTTATACCCGTTAAGGGTTATTTTGTAATCGGCATTCGTAATAAATCATGAATGCTCCAAAAAACAAATTGCAAAATGGCGGCAAGTTGATTATCTTATTTTTTAGGACAAACAGAAATCAACGAAGTTGAAGATTTTACAAAATGGAAACAGAACCTCCGAAACAAATTTTTACTTGCCTCCTCAAAGCCTTCACGCCAACCATAGCCAAAAAGTTACGATTATCCCACCTCGGGCCTCTCTTTCAGATTCGTTTGCAGCAGCTCATCAACCGGCTGGGCCTGCCGGAATATACGCTGTTTGCGCTCTCCGCGATTTTAACCGGCGTTGCCGCGGGACTGGCGGCGGTGGCGTTCCACGATACGATCGTTTTTCTCTATGCGCTCTTGGGCCTCGCCGCCGGCTTTCTGGCGCTCGCTTTCATCCGCTATTCGGATTGGCTGCACAAATTTTTTCATCGAAAAAAGCCGAGGCGCCGGCGCCAAACCGTGGTAATGGCCGGCGTCGGGTTGCTCGTGGGAATCAGCGGCTTCTTTTTTCACGACATTTTGGGAATTGGCTACGAAGGCATCAACCGCGTGTTGGCGGGTGAAACCGTCTGGCACGCGGCTTTGATTCTTCTGCTGCTGAAATTCATTCTCGTGCCGATGGTATTGGAGTCCGGCGGCTTCGGCGGCGTCTTTGCGCCCTCGCTGTTTCTCGGCAGCATGTTGGGATTTCTCTATGCCTTCGCCGTCAATCTGGCTTCGGCCTATACCGGCGTCACGGTTTCGGCAACGACTTTCATTTTGGTGGGAATGGGCGCGGTGCTGGCGGCGGTCAACAGCATTCCGATGGCGGCGATCATGATCCTTTTTGAGATGACCAACAACTACAGCTTTATTTTGCCATTGATGCTCGGCGTCGTGTGCAGCACCATCGTCGTCCACGTCACCGTAAAGGATTCGGTGCATTCGCTGAAATTGCGGCAGGCCGGATACCGCCTGGCGGGTACGCGTGAGAAAACACTTTTGCAAAGCCTTTTGGTTAATGAAGCGATGCGGCGTGACGACATCGTGCTGCTGCCGGAAGAGCTGCGGCTGGAGGAAATGGTGAAAATTTGTGTGGCGTCGCCGCACGAGTGTTTTTACACGCAGGACAAAAACGGCAAATTGACCGGCACCATTACCACCAGCGAGTTGCGCCAAATCATCACCGAATACGAAACTTTGCGCCAAAGTGGATTGGTGGCCAAAGACCTGGCCGTGCCCAAGGTCATCACGGTAAAAGAAGACGACGATCTGGAAACGGTTATGCACCTGTTCGGGCAGGGCACAGCGGACGAGTTTCCGGTGGTAGCCAGTGACGATCCCGATCGCGTCGTGGGTACGATTTGGCGGCAGGATTTGATCAACGCCTACAACAAGGCGAGCTTGAAACACAATCTCGCCGACGGCATGGCGCGCAATCTGCGAACGCTGCAGAAGACCGGCTATGTCCGCATCGCGGATGGCTTTGTTTTGGCGGAAAAGGAAGCGCCCCCTTCCTTCATCGGCAAAACGCTCGCCGATCTGAAGCTGCGCTCACAATATGGCATCGAAGTATTGATGATCCGCCGGCCACAAGATCCGTATGATGACGAAGATGATAATGGTGATGCCAGGTTGCCCGACGTCAAATATAAGATTCAAGATGGCGACCTTCTCGTTTTGTTCGCACCGGACAAAAGCTTGGAGTCGGTAGAGTGGTAAAGCTATTTTAAGGGCGGCGGAGGGTACCACGGTTTGGCGGCGACAAAATTCGGGTCGTTGAAAAGCTCGGTGATGAATGGATTCAAAATGGACGATTCAAGCGGTTCGTAGCGCTCGTCGACAGGATCCCAACAACTGATTTGGGAGTCTTGCACGATATATTCGTTAACGTGATAGGGCCGGATGTCGAAGGGCAGCATGGTGGTGTCGCCCTGCCGGCGCAGAACGATGAATTTTTTGCGCAAGACCATGAGCATCCCAAGCTCGATCATCACGTTGGGATTGAATCCGGTAACGTCGATAATGCCGAAATGTGAGGAGCGAATTTGCCTCATGATGTCTTCAATGACGATGCCCGTGCCGTGGCGGTAGACATAGTGCCGCGCCTGAATTTGCCTTTGTTCCAGGAAATTTTTTACACAGGCTTCCACGCTGATAAATTCAGGTGTGAACGGCCTGGCGATAAATCCCGAGCGATACGGCGTGAGAATTTCCTGGAAGCCGTATTCGAGGATGGAATCGGTAAAGAGGCGAATGGCTTCGGTCGTCTGCCTTTGGTTCAGGTCGAACGTATCGGCCTTCCATATAATGAGCGCGATCGGCTTCGCAATGCGCTCCAGCAGATCCAAAACTTCCTCCGTGAATTTGCCGGAAATTGGCAGCTCGATGGAATAGATTCCCCACGTCACGTCTCTAAAGATCAAGGGGACGGCTATAATCGAGTCCGTCTCCTGAAAAATATTGAGGTACAGCGGATCGATGTCTCTCCCCGCCGCTTCATTTTTAACCGGCTTTTTCAAATCCTGGCTTTTGATATTCTCGATCCACACCGGCTGGCGGCAGCGATACACCCAGGTCCAGATGCTGTTTACACTTTCTCCGACTTGAAATGGCTTGGCTCCACCCCGGCGGCTGGTGTCGTAGCTTGAAACAAAAGGCCGAAGAATGACGCCGTTTCTTCCCTCTTCCTTCCAGATCAGATCGATAATGTGAGGGTTGAGCATGTTGATGAGCACCTTGTTGATGGCATTGATAATTCGTTCTGCCTCCGGCTTGGTCAAGGTGTCCAGCGTCAGGCTCAGTTTTTCCAATTCACTCAACATGATGGCCTCCTTTCTGAATCTGCCAATAACTTGCTGCGGATCCTTAGCAGTCAGCCCCTGATTGGTAGATGATCAAACAAAACTTTGCAGCCAGTCAAGAGTACGACCGATCAACAACTCCGTTTTCTTTTCGTGATGGGTGCTTTTCATGGCCACGGTTTTCACTTCAAAATTGCAACGTTTAGCCAATGATCTGATTTCGCTTGCATCGTCATAAGTCATTAAGAAATCGCCGGCACAACGCGCCGCCAGTTCAAAGATGGCCGGATGATCGATTTCAGAATATTTGTAGAGCCGTCTTCCGGCTTTGGTGTAAGGCGGATCGATAAAAAACATCACGTCTTCACGGTTGGCATTTTCTTCCATGACCTTCAAGCCATCGCCCTCGATAAAATCAATTTTGTCCTTGACAAGCGCGATGGCCAAAATGCGCTTTTTCAACGTTTGTGGATACCAACGCGACAGAAGGCCTTTGCCATTCTCTCCAAATTTTAGCAACCCAGCTCCCGGTGCAAGGATACCGCCGCGATTAACGCGATTTTTTAAAATGGCAACAAAAGCTCTTTCGCGCGTTGACACTGACTCCTTCTCAAAAATCGCCTTTACACTTTCCTCTGTAACTTCAAACGAGGTGATGCGATTCGCCAGCCACTTTGCATCGTTGGACAGGATAATTTGCCACACTGCTGCAACATCTTCGTCCCGCTCAACCATCGTGGCTCGGCTCACCAATTTTTCAAAAACAGCAGTCAAGCTGACGATGCCACCGCCGGCAAAAGGCTCGATGAGTTCCTTCAATGCGGCACGTTTTCGGTTCAACCAAAGCCGAATATACGGGATGAGCCATGTTTTACCACCGGCATACCGAAAAGGACTGCGCATGGGAATGACTGCCACATTGATTGCATTTCGTGGCACCGAGTTTTTGTCAGTTAGCGCCGTTTGTTGCATAGAATGTCATCGCTATAGCACTGCCGGTATCACCGTCTTGCACCATTCCAGATATCGCCAATCGGCGAGAACCGCATGATTAGCCTGCCAAGCCCAATGGGCGATACGGCAACGATCAAACAATATCCCGGTTTTACGTGCATAATATTGCCAGTTGTCGTGTGGAATTCGATGTGGAATGTAAAATGACCGGATTAGCGGGCTTGTCTTGGGATCAGCTATCCACTGCTCCCAAAAGATTTCCGGCTGCAACTCAGCAACTTTTTTATCCCAATTTTCACCTGCGGCACACTGCCCAAACATGAGTAATTTACTGGGCATTTTGTCGTTGAAGTCTTTCCATGCCACAAGATCGACTTTATCGTCTTTTCTTTGCAACGTCGGTTGTTGTCTGAAACCTTGACCTTCTCCCATTTGGCGACAAAATTCACTAATCGCGTCTCGAAACCCAGTGAAATCGCTTCTCTGCCGTGTGCCAAATTTAAAGACCTTCCCTTGAAGGTATTGCGCAGCCGCAATACAAGACAAATCCTCAAAGAGATGCCAAGGATTCACCAGTGCGCCAGGAACGGGCTTCCATCCAAAATAAGACAGGCAAAGACAAAAAATATAAGCGAGGCGATCTTCCCATTGGGGCTTGGCTTGAACGACGCGCGCGTTTTGCAAAACGAATGGATAGCCCTCGCCTGCCGCCTTTTCACGATGCTCGATTTCTCGCATAACTTCTAAAGACAATTCTTCGTCCGCCTCGTCATTGCGTCCAATTTGTAGAGCACTTAGTAAATCGCCGGCGCTCGCATTTTTGTCACCGGCCTCGAGTGCGCTCAGCTCGAGCCAATCAGCAAGCTCAATGACATCCTTTAAATTGCTGGGCAAACGTGGCATATCACTCCTATCTCCGACGAGCTTGCTTCGTGTACTTCGGTTTCATCTCGGCATGGATGGTTTTGGCGATCTCCTGGATGTCTTGCATCGTTTTATATGAATCGTCATCGCCGTTGTAGCCTGTGGTAACGGTTGCTTTGGCTTGCTGCAATTCCGTCTTTGCGCTGGTTAACGCTTCTCGGAAACGGCGCTCATCGCCGATACTAATGTCATACGCTTTCTCCAGGGAGTATCCGGAACGTAGGGCATCCCTAGCTGCGGGTTTGCTAATGACGTCGCGCAGCCATTTGAGATGTGGATTCTGTTTTTGAACCACCGGCTCTTTGTTTTCTGATTTCTTGCCATATAGCCATAACATCAACTCATTAAGATTTGACAAATGCTCCCTATCTTCAGGGACTGGCTTATCCTTTAAAAAGCTCTCTGAAGAGATACCGAGAAAATCTTGAAATTCGGGATAATCCAAAGCGGTGTAGAGATGAGAAAAATAGAAGCGGTTACGAAAGCGATCTTCGACTTGAAAATCTGTTTGCTGTTCGGCTTGTTGAAGCACCTTGTAACCACGATAGAGACGTTCTACGGTAGCATGCCTGTCGCCAATTCTTCGCGCGATTTCATCAAGAGAAAGGCCGGTCTCCTTGTGAACTTGGGCCACGTATCGGGCTTTACTAAAAGCGTCCCATGGCTTCGGGCTATTGATATGACGAAACGTGAGGAATGTCCATAGCTTAAAACGATCTTCATAGATCGAAACAGGCACTTCGCGAATTCCATCCTTGGCAGCCTCATCAATCGTCGGCATATTGGTGGCACGCAATTGCTCGCGCCAATCATCCCTAAGCAAAATTAATATTGCTGCCAAACGACGATTACCCTCAATAACAATAAACTCAGTTTTCTCGTCAGCAGGATTGTCATCCGGATTTTGAGGGATGACAAACATCGGTTCTTCCGGAAAATAACCGTTATAAGCAATGGAAAAAACCAGTTCATCCACAGCCATCTCAGTCCACAATACTTTTAAGATTTCAAACTGCGTTTTGGCAAGTGAACCGGCCCCCGATGCCAACCTGGGATTATTCGCATCGAGAAGCAAGCGCTCAATCGGCTTGTATACGATTTTTTGTTGTCCGGTATCCATTGAAGATTCGTCTTGGTTAGTAACGTGATGGTTTCATCATTGGGTGCGATTAAAGCAAATTACATAACTCAACTGTCTCAACGCTTATCTTGATTTATGATACAACCGATTAGCGAGAAACCAACTCGTCTCATCCCGTCACACCAGCTTCTCCAACGCCCTTCTCACCATCACCTTCGTGATACGCGCGAATCCGTGCGCAAATGCGCTCCATTTCGGCCGGCGCAAAATCATTGCGATAGATGCAGCGAAAAGTTTCGACGAGCAGCTCGATGGGATCGATATCGGGATTTTTTGAAATAATGGCGCTCATGATACGGTTTTTGACGCTGTTCCAGAGCCGAAAACCGTGCAGGGCGCGCTCTCCTTCAGACTTGGCACGCCAAAGCCGCAGCAGGACTTCGCGAGTTTCGGGCGAGTATCATCGGCAAAAATCATAATAACGCCTCAAGCTCATTGTAGGGAATATTGCAGCGCTCGAGTCGTTCAATCACGATTTTGAGAAGTGCGTGCTGTTCATCAAGACCGAGGGCATTCATGATTAGATAATGACAGCTTGTCTAAACCGTCTACGGCTACGGGGGGCGCGACGTGCAAACCTGGAGTAAAAGGCGGCTTACTTTGCTCGCCAACAAAGCATATCAAAAAAAGCGGGGAAAGTCAAGAAAAAAAATCGACAATGCTATCGTAATTTGTGGCTATCCCTCGATCTCCACGATCAACTGAATCTCCCGCAATATCCCGGCCACGCGAAAGCACTCGTCGAACTCGCCGCTGAATGCAATCGCCTTTCCCCTATTATGAGCCTCGAAGGCGATTTTCTCGGCGCGTTGCGCGCTGCATTTGAGGGCTTTTTGCAATTGCAAAATCACCTCGTCAAAGGTGTGGATGTCGTCGTTGTAAAGAATCACCTTCCACGGCTCGCCGATGCGCGTGCCGATATCATCGTCGATAAGAACGTCTTCGTCTTCGTAGGGCGAAACGGCTGCGCTGAGGACAGAGGGCAGAGGGCAGAGGGCAAAGGGTATAGCGCATAGCGCATCAAAAAAATTGCCCTCTGCCCTCCGCCCTCCGCCCTCCGCAATTGCCAGATTTGTGACTTTAAGCATATTCAGCTTCTAACAAACGATCGATAATTCTGCGGTTCGCATTGGGAAAAGCCAATGACTTCAGCTCGGTTGGCCGAACCCAACGCCAATTCTGGCAAGCCAGCGCTTGCGGCTCGCCGCTCCGATAGAGACAGTGATAAACGTGCAGCGTCACCCGCAAGTGCGTGTAAGCGTGTTCGACGGCCATGAAATAGTCGCCCACCTCGATTTCAACGCCAAGCGCTTCGCGAATTTCGCGGCGCAGGGCTTGCTCGTGCGTTTCGCCGTTTTCGATTTTGCCGCCGGGAAATTCCCACAAACCGCCGAGCAAACCGGTGTTGGGGCGTTGGTCGATGAGCAGATTGCCCCGATGTTCCTCTTTTTCTTTTGCAGGAAAATCGGCGTTCCAAACCAGCCCGACGGCGATTTGGTGATGAGGCAATAAGCGCCGTGGCAGCTTGACCGGAAGCGTTGCCGGATCGTCAAGTTCCTGCCAAGCGCGGCAATATTTTGCTGCAACGCAAAGCCGGCACTTTGGTGATCGCGGCGTGCAAATGCGCGCGCCCAGTTCCATCAGCGCTTGATTCCAATCACGCGCTTGGCGGGAAGGCAAAATCTGTTGCGCTAAATCGCGCAAAAGCTTTTTGGCGCCGGCCGTTTGGGGCGGCGCTGCGATTTTGAACCAGCGGCACAGCACGCGCTCAACGTTGCCATCGACCACGGCGTGATCGCGGTTGAAGGCGATGCTCGCAACGGCCGCCGCGGTGTACGGCCCGATGCCGGGAATCGACAGCAGCTTTTCATAATCTCGCGGCAAGCGTCCGCGAAAATGCTCGACGAGATGTTGGGCGGCGCGGTGCAGATTGCGGGCGCGCGCGTAATATCCCATGCCTTCCCACGCCTTTAAAACCTCATCCAGCGGCGCCCGCGCCAGCGTGGCCAGATCGGGGAAGCGCTCCAAAAAACGCGCGTAATATTCCAACACTTTAACGGTTTGCGTTTGCTGGAGCATGACTTCCGAAACCCAAATGCGATACGGATCGCGCGTCCGCCGCCACGGCAGATCGCGGCGCTCGGCGCGATACCACGCCAGCAGGCGCTTCTGCAAATTTCCGCGCCGGCGCGGCGGCATGGGCTTGATGAAATCACGGAGATTCTCCGCAGGCTGTGGCATAAATGCAAATTTAGCACTTTCAGAGCAATTCGCCAAGAGAAATTTCTTTGAATTTTCAATGGGATCAAAAAAATAAAAATTGGAGTTGAAACGTGTCGGGAAATTTTGTATATTATCATATCTGGTTCGAAACAATCCGGGTCATTTAAAAAGAAACGCCCCATTGCTTGGGGCGTTATACATTTATTGCCCATCAGGCATCGCGGGAGCCAAAAAGCACAGGAGTTTTGCATGAAGCAGTACTATTTTACCGAAGCCGGCTACGAAAAATTGCGCAAAGAAATCGAGAGTGTCGAGCGATATATCAAAAACGATATTGCCAAAGAGATTGCCACGGCGCGCGAGCACGGAGATTTGCGGGAAAATGCCGAATACGAATCGGCCAAGAACAAGCAGGCGAATTACATGGCCAAGCTCGGCCTATTGCAGGAGCGTTTTCAACATGCCCGGATCATTCGCAAGAGCGATTTGCCCGAGGGCATCGTCACGCTCGGGAAAGTAGTGACGATAAAAGAGACGGCCTCGGGGCACGAGGAGAAATACACCATCCTCGGCGACGGCGAAACGGATATTGATAACGGCATCATCAGCTATCAATCGCCGCTGGCGCGCGCCTTGATGAATCACATGATCGGCGACGTGATCGAAGTCAAGCTCCCGCGCGGGACCAAAAAATATGAAATTCAGAAGATTGGATTTTATGAGGAGGTTTGAGTACGGCGTAAAACAGTAAAACGTAAGGCGTAAAGTGAAAATTGATTTATCTGTCCCACAAGGCGGGAGCGGTTGCGTAAACGTCTTCCACCAGTCTCGCAAGCGTGACCATTGGCATCGTATTCGGCAATCGGCACCTCGCCGCTGTAAATATAATACGTCCGTTGTTGCTCGCCAAATGAAGAAACCGTCAAATTGTCGAATTTGGGATTCACCCCCATCGAGTAAAAAGCCACGTAGCCGGTGGTGTACGGCGTTGATGACTCCGGATAATCAATAAAGAGTGCACCGTCCACATAGACTTTAATGCGGTCGGCCAACACCTCAATTTTGACATGTCGCCAAACCGATAAATCTTTGCCGGTCTGAATGTACGTTAAATCGCCCTGATCACTACGATAAAGGTGAACCCGGCCATCTTGCCGGTAATAAACCATATACCCGGAATATGTCGGAAAAGCCGGGTCGTATATATACCAATCACTTGGCGTGGTGCGTCGAAACGCAAAGGCGGCCCAATGCGCTGTGGTTTGATAGGCGGTGATCTTGACATCAAATTCCGCAGTGAAATTGGCAAAGCGGAAATCGGGGTTGGAGGCCAACGTTGAAGCAAAGGTCGTGGCATTCAACGTTCCGCCGCTGGCGTTCCAATTCGCCGTGTTGTCGCGATACCAGTTGGTGGGTTTGCCGTCGGTGAGGTTCTGGTCGTTGAAGTCTTCCAAGTAATATCCCGGCGTCGTGGCGCCGGTAGTGCCGTTCACTTCGCCAATGTCAATGCCATTGATGCGGAGCTCGTCGGCATAGAAGACAAAAGTGGCCGCGCCGGTGGTGATATCAGGATGATCATTCGTATGAAAAACCACTTCCGTAATGGTTTTGCCGACAAATGCATTCAAAGATACAACGCGCGTGTACCACTGGCCGACAAAGCGCGAGTTGAGATCCGTGCTCCATTTGTTGCTCACGCCGTTCTAATCATCATAATCGGTGTTCCAGGTAAATGTGCCGTCGCTGAACATGAGCTGAATGCTGGCGCGCATGTCGCTGGCTTGTTTCGCCCGAATGCTATAGGCCAGAAAAGATGACGGCGTCACGGGGATCGACAGCCCGGTGGCGATTTTGATCGCGCCATCAGTGCGATGGTTGCCGGCCACCGGATTGATGGTGACTTCCAGGCGGTACATCGTAGAACCCGATAACGGCGCAGCGGTTTCGATAGGCCCGGTAACGTCCAGGCGCCATTCATCGACATTTCCCCAAGTCGCTGCGCCGCGGCGGCGCAAGCCCTCGGTCTTCTTCACCCGCCAGTTGCCGGCATTGTAATCGTAATACTCCGACACCGGTCCGATCACGGTTTCAATCTGCCGGCGGTGATCGTAGGTCATGGTCTTGTTGCCGTAGGAAATCACATTGCCCAAATTGTCATACGTAAAACCCGTGCCGCTAAAGTTGAACAGGCGATTATTGAGTTTGTTATTGCCGTTGTTCGGATCATTATAGCTGTAGGAATAGAGCATACCGTTAACGAACTTTTTGGTGAGGTTGCCGTTGCGGTCGTAGCGAAAGCCCAGGTCGTTGTAAGCGGAGCTGTTGGCCGAATCCAGGCGGCTGATGCTGTCGTAGGTGTAAGTCGAAACCTCGGAGCCGAGCGGGCTGGTGGTTTTAATGCGTTTGATGTTGCCAACGGCATCGTATTGGGTGAGCTCTTCTTTGAAAACCGTCACGGTGCCGCCGGCGGCCGAGGTTGAATAGTCAATCTTTTTCACCAAGCCGGAATCATTGTAAGTGTACGATCCGGAAATGACATCGCTGCCGAGCTGCACGCTCGCCAGGCTGCCGTCGCCGTTGTAAGTGTAACGGGCAACTTCGCTATATTGGTATTTGATGATGAGCTGGGGCGCGAGACTGGGTGGGCTCGACTCGCGGCTTGGAAATATGTATTCCTGCCCATCCGGAAAGGCAACCTCATTGACCGCCCATAACAGAATACCATAATTTGAAGCGGAATTGGCGATCCATTTTTTGGCCAATGCGGTCAGATTGAATGGCACCCAAGTGCTGAGTGTGGTTGGCAATTCTCGCGTGTCCACCGGCACGGCGCGGGCATCTTGGCCGTTCAAGCCGACCCCGGCCTCGGTCCAATTCACGCCGTTTTGCGCTTGGAACCAGTTGACCTGCCCTTCATTCCAGCTCTTGAGCAGCTCGTGGACCTGGACAGGACGTTTGTATATCGTGCTGGTATTGCCGCCATAAAAACTCATCTGAGACAAATAGAGATGGCAAGTTGCGTCCACGATGCGAGCGGTATCCGGCAGACTGATTCCGCTCAAATCGAATTTTAGCAAAGTACGGTATGATGACCAAACCGATCCGATTTGGCCGCCGCCAATGCTCAATTGCGAACTATTGCCATTGAAGTCGCCTCCCTGATAGCGGATGCTGGCATCCTGACTCGGAGAAGTTATTTCCCATTGCGGATCGATGATGATGGGCCGCGGCGGCTGGCGCATGAGCCAGCTATAGGTGATGCCGGCCATCATAATCAAGTCCGGTCCGGACGGAAAAAAGCTGCGCAACACCTGTTCCGGCTCAGCCGGAGGCTGGCCCGAGCCATAAAAGGCAAAATCTTCGGGCATATAAAAAAGCGCCCGGCCGTTTGGGGTTTTAAAATCGATGCGGCTTTTGCCCTCGTACTGAATAATGGGGAAACGGCCGGGCATGCGGCCGTGCGAAATTTTGACGCCTTCCGCAAAGGCGAATAAGGTTGTATCCAAAATCACTTTGGCGAGAAAAACCAGGTGCGCGCGGTCATCCTTCATGCCGTAACGCTGCGGATCGGGCAGACTGTCACGAAAGGATTGGCGCAGGCGGATTTCTTCTTTGAGGCGACCGGCGTCATACACGTATTGAATATCAACCCCGGGAAAGACATCGAGGAAAGTCAATAGATTTTCCGTGACGATCGGATTCTCCAGGCGAGCGCTATCCAGCAGCGCGACGCGCCGGGCAATGGGATCAAAATAACCCATGGCCACGGGTGTAAGCTCGAAAAACTGTCCGCCGTTGATTTCAAAACGGATCGCGGCGCGTGCCGGGCCGGTTTTGCGGATGGAGCAGCGATAAAGGCCTTCGCTCCCGGCAAAATCGGTAGCGCTGCCGTTGATCGGCGCAAAATGGGGAGCAAGCTCGCGAAACTCGCCTTCCAGGGTGCGATAATGCCAGGGGGCGGCGCGCACCACTTTGTAAAAATAGCCGTCGTCGCCGGCGTAGGTTTTGGAATGCTCGTCGCGCAGCTCGACGATTTCCCGGCGGGAATCGAAGCGGTGCGGATCGCTATCATCATCGACAAGCGCTTTTTCCTGGGCCGAGGCGAAGGCGCCGAGCCAAAGGAAAATCGCCAGACATGAAAAAGTTTTGCTCATTTTCCATCCCTTTGGTTTTGCCGAAATCGTATACTGTTCAGCGATGACTCCACGAAGGAGGTCGTTTGACAAGCATTTTTATCATGCCATTCCGGAGGAATCCTTTTGCAAACCAGCACAGTGCGCAATTGGAAAAGGATGCTTCCAGCACAGCATTTTTCTTTGCTTTTGCAAACATCAAAAGCGGCGCAACCCTTCTCTCCATCTCCCACTCACCCTCTCACCCCTTCGCCCGCTTCCAATTTCAGTTCTGCCTTCGCACCGTCGTCACCTGCCCCATCTCATCCATGCCATACGTAATAACCCGGCCGGAAGGGTAGGTTATCATCGTCGGATTGCCCAATAGATCGTATTGATAAGAGACCGTGCGCGTGATGCCGTCGATGGCATGTTGCACGGCGGTGACGTTGCCAAATTCGTCATAGCGGTAGAGGTAAGTGATTTCCGGCGCGGTATCGTTGTCGGAATTGATTTCTTCCTTGGCCAATCGACCGTAGTCAAAGCTGACCGTGCCGCCGCCAAAGTAGTTCCAGTTGTAATAACGACGGATTTTCCAGCGCACCTCCACCGAATCGCCCGTCGTTGGCCAAACCGTGCTATCGGCAAAGGATTGTGTAAACCGGCTGCTATTTATGCAAACGCCTTCCTCGGTAATGCGATTGAAAGCATCATAAAGATAATAGGTAAATTCGCCCCAGCCGGATTGCTTGCTATTCCGCGTGAAACGGAGATTGCCGGCTTTGTCATATTTAAAATTTTGGTTGCCGCTCTCGTCGACCAGCTTTTGTGAGGTGAGCTGGCCAAGAGAGTTATAAGTGAAGGTGGATTTGTTAAAATTGGGTTGGACATCCGTTGCATTGGGATATTCGCCGCTGTGATATTCCGGACTGCGCGACTCGATCTGGCGACCGAGAATATCGTAAAAGAAACGGCTGAACAAATCGTTGTTGCTGCCGGCAAGAATCGTCCAGTTCGCCACTTGATTGCCAAGCATGTCGGTGTAAGAGTACGTGACGGTGCCGGCCTCATCGGTTACTTTGGTGCGGAACAGCGTGTTGGCGCCATATCCGGGGACTTCGCTGGCGCTGTTGGCACCGTAAATGTATTCCCGATAACGGCTTTTATCATTGGGTTTGTTAATAAGTTGAGCAGGATAATCTCTCTTCACGCGCTGCAGCGGCGTATCGTCATATTCGGTTTCCTGCACGAAGATGTTGGTGTTGGTTTGCAGCGGCACCCAATCGAAAAAAGCCCAGGTATTGATTTTGGGATACTGGAACGTGTAGGTTTTGCTCGCAGCGCCGGCGGCATTATACTCCGTGCCGGAAACGGAGATCGTGGCGCCCAGATGGGACTGAGTTTGAATTGGACGGCCCAAGCCATCTGAATACGTGATGGTGGAGCGGGATTTGCCCCGGTAGAAATTGGCCAGATAGTAAGGCTCGTTCGGTGTATTCGCCCACGAGCGTACTGAGGGTTGCCAGTTAGCAGGAAAACCCCCAAGCGAAAGGGAATCAGCCAAGTCAATCCCTCTGCCGCGAGGATAGACCCAGGCCCGGCAGCGCGTTTGATTTCCTGTGGTATATTTTTGGATCAGCACTGTATACCATTGGTTGATCGGAGCGCTCAGCTTGAAGCTGGCATACCAAGTCTGATTGAGGCCGTAGTGCACATGAAATTTGTGAGTATCCGCATAATACTTTATCGTGAAACGATATTGGGGGCTGCTGACCGGGTCTTGCAGCACGAGAATGGGGGGTTGCGAGGTGCCGCCAGGCATTTTGAAATCCACCCGGACAAACGCATCTTCGGAGGACATGAGGGTTTTGCTCTTAATGCCGGGATTGATACCACTGGCATTGGAAATGATCGTCACGACCGCATCGCCATCCAATAGGTTGCCAAAAGTTGCCGGCGAGTTGACGTTTATTTGATCCCAATTTGTCGCATCCATAAACGTATCGTGCCCGGATTTTTCAAAAAACACGAACGTTATCTATATCCATTGTTCCGCCGGCATCCGTCCAATACCGGATTTCGCTCAACCCATCATAGGCGGCATTGTTAAAAGTCAGGGACCCGCCGGACGGCGGAAGTTTTTGGCCATCAATGCGCACGCTATAGGTATTCGCGTTCATGTACGTTTCAATGCGCACGTGATACCACTTATTGGCAACATAGCTTGGCAACGGTGAAAAATCCTGGCCAGGTGAATTCCATTTGACCCGGCCGTCGGAGCTCCATTCGAGAATCGGGCCCTCGGTTGCAGAGACCAGGTCCCGCAGCGATACATAATGTTTGATAAAGTTTTCGCGAAGACGGATGTCAAATTCGATTGTGGCGTGCGTAGTGATGAAGCGGGTATTGGAAAGCCGATGATATTTGGCCGCCGGGCCGCTAATTTGCCAGAATATTCCGTCAAAAGGAGTCTCCGCGGGAGTATTAATATCGGAGCGGTAGGGGGTTACGCTCTGATTCTGTAATCCATCGCGCTCAAAATTGTCAAAGAACACCGCATTGGTCCAACCATTCTCGACGCTTGCAATCGGTAAAGTTTTATTATGCGCCCAAATCGAAGCGCCGAAAATTTTATTGGCATTTTTGGTTTGCGTGAGATTGCCATTGGCATCGAAGGTGATCACGGAATTTGCAATCACCGAACCGGTAAGCGGGCCTGCCGGCGGCGAGCCTGTACCGTTCCAAACGTGAGTTGTGTCAGGCTGCCAATACCCGTTGGCATATTTCCAGGTCGTCCAGTTCTTGGTGAAATAAGTTGTTACGGTGGTGAGCTCGGAAACGGTGGTGGAATAGATTTGAGAAAGCATGTTTTTGTCGTCCATGCCGTTGGCGCCGTTATAAGCGGATTGTTGAAAAGCGTAGGCGGTTTCCGTGACGCGGTCGCCATTATGACCGTGCGCGGTGACTTTGGAGACGAGGCCGTTGCTGTCATTATAATTGTAGGTCGTCGAAACCGTAACACCATTCAACGTTGTATATTGTTGGTACGGCCTGATTTCGTAGCAGCCATTGGCGCCTTCGTAGATGGTCCAAACGTGATCAGTGGTCTCCAGAGGTGTCGAGCTGTTGCTTTCGGCGTATTTATCTATTTTATCCGGCAACCCCCGAAACTTCCAGTTGAGGATCAAATCGTTAATAAAGGTCGTCGTGGTTTTACCGTAGGTGCCTTCGAGATCAACAGTTGCCGTGGTGTAACCGGCAAAAGTCAAAGTCGGATCATATTTGGGCGTGACGTAAGAATAGTTTTCCACACTGGTTTGTGTGGAGAATCCGTCGCTGTGAATGATTTTTTCGACGACGTAGTCGGTAATGGTGTTGCCCCATTCGTTGTTTCCATGAGTAAACTTAACCTTGATAACGCCTGATTCTGGGCGGTAGGCGCCGATGTAGTTGGCGCCGGCGAAAAGATAAAAACGATCCATTGATCGTCCATTTATATACGTGTTGTCTGCTGTAGATGAACCTCCACTAAAAATTCTTTGGAGATTACTCCATCCAGTGCCATCATAATTATAGATATCTGTAAATGCATTGGGTGAGTGTAAAACCAACCTATTGCCAATTATCGCCAACTCTGAATTTCCCAAATCAGCCGTGGAATAGCTGGAATTATCTATGGAAGCAAGATTACTCCAACTTTCGGAACTTTGGTTCCATTTATACGTCTCGATTGGCCCGTAATTGCCAGGACTATTCGCAGTTTTTTTGTAAGCTAAAAAACGATCATTGATGGATGTTGTGACGGTAATACCTGTAGAGTTGAATGAGGTTATGACATTTCCCCAACTCGTAAAACCCGAGGTGGTCCGACGTCTGTCCATAATATTAGCTTGGCACGACGCGAGAGAACCTGTATATTCACAAACTAAAATATGATTTGTTGAAAACCTAAAGAAAGAAGGTTTTTGGTTAGGGGCTCCAACCCCTGCGCTCAAGTTTTGCGCATCATACCCATCAGGCAAAGAGTTCCCGGCTGGAAGCAATGTGAGTCTAAATAAACCCGGTTCCCAGGTTGAAAAATAGCCGGAATTCATGACATTAACCGGCAACTGGCCCGCCGAACTTGTTGCGTCACCATCAGATACTTCTAGGAGTGCGTCAGCCCCGTTTACCTTTTCGAATACAAAAGCTTTTCTTTTCCACGTATCTAAAAAAGTTTTTGTTCCAAGGAATAAAGCATTCTCTGTTAGAAAAAGCTCAGGCAAATCAGAAACATCGTCGTCAAATGAGGGATGGTAATACTGGATAATATTATGCCAATTTTGAACAGCACTATCCCAAACGTAAACATAAAGGCTGTGTTGAATACCGGCCTATTGTATCGATGATATAATCGAGATATGAAGCGCGTGTGTACTGGGTTGGGTTGCTATCTTGTCTGGTGAGAGTGTCTAACTCCTGATAATAGGAAAATTGAATTTCATGTTTTCCGGTCACGTCGATTATTCTGGTTAAATCCCATTGATAAGCAATGGCGCTTTCATTCGTAGCCGCGCTGCTGCCAATCCAATTGCCATAACGATGGACACAATGATTGGCGCTGTGAATGGCGTCGCTGCCAAAACCTGCGACGAATTGCCCGTTTTGTATTTGTCCGAATTTATATGTTACACCATCAGGACTGATCAATGTCCATCCGGTAATTTCATTATTCGACATCGATCGCGTAACCAGCCAATATGGCGCTGTTTCAAGCTTGAAGTTGTTGGAGGTGTGGTCGCCAATACGAATCAGTTTGATGCGCTTGCCATCAGGCAGTATTGCCACGTATTCATCGTCCTTTACATCCATCGTGCCATGTTGATTTGCGATGATCGTCCCCCAAATCAAGCTCCAACCAGCGCCCACCCAGCTTGCCTGTTGAATGTAATTCTCGTTGTTCATGATGTAGGCTACGTCACTGGAGTAGCTCAGAGCGATATTCAAATCCAACCCATTATGCCCCGGCAAGGAAACCAGAGGAACGGAGAGAGTGAGATCGCCCGTAAACTGATTTACCGAGGCGTCGACCACCCCAAGCTTGTCAAATAAACCCAATGATCCCTTAGCATTGTTGGCAGCGCCACGAGAAGTTCCCGGGTCTTGGACGGCGGTTTCATCGGCAAAAATGAGAATCAACCCAAAACCGATCACTGACGCCATAGCCACCAATGGAACAATGAGCTTTTTCATATACTTTTCTCCAAGGAAACTGAATAAACAACCGTTCGCCTCACACTCGAATTTGACCTAAGGAAAAAGCATTTTACCGGAAAGAAGGACGAGAGAAGACCCCGATGCCAAGGCGTGATGCGTTATATCGCTCCTCCTGGTATCCTGGTTATTCTTTATTGCCACACTAGAAGAATATACTTTTCACAAAATTTAGTTCCAAATCATGTTACAAAATCTTAACAAAAGATCACCAAATAAAAACTTGCGCCTTACGCCTCTCGTTTTACGCACTTGCCGCCCGCCATCTTGCCAAACGCCGGCGAACGGCGACATTCAATGATGGGGTGCTGCCGTTTTCCTCCCAATAAATTTCCAGCGCTTGCATGCCGGCGCAGGGGCGAATCACCACCCAGTTCGGCGAAGATCGATCCGTCGTCTCCTCCAGCCTGATACCGTCACTGAAAGCAAAATACAGGTTATCGTAAACTTCCACGAAGCGGCGCATGAGATAAGCCTTGGTTTCATCCGGGCAGGGCATTAGGCGATAGCCGAGCCTCGTGCTCGGCAACAGCGCTTCTAATTCCGCGCGAGTAGTTTTTGATAAGATTGACAGCAGATGAGCCATTGCCATCAAGGCATCCGCACAAGCAATGCCGTGGCGAGCGCCGGTTATGGCCTCATTCGCCGGGATCGGAAAGGCGATAGCGCCGCGGCCGTCAAAGCCAATGATGCGCGAGCCGTTTTTTGCGGCCCGCAAGCTGGCAGCCGTCAGCAAACATCCTTCGTATCGCCGCACCGCCGTCTCCGCCGGTTGGCCGAGATACGGAAACAACCATCCGGCCACGACCTGAAGATGAGGGTCGTGCCCGGTGAGCAGCCGCGCCATCACGGCATCGCTGCTGCCGCGCGGCAGCACGCCGTGTTGCGGCAGCGCCAATTGGATTCTTTCGCAGACGCCGCCGAGCCAAATCCCGACGCCGACTTCGGAAGTGAGCGACTGCGCAAATATTTTTTGCGCGCTGCGCGTGTGCCGGCGAAAATCCCGAGACATGTCTACCGGAAACGCCTCGATCTGCGCCGGCCAGCCGAGCATAGCAAAGAATTGTGATACGATTTGCTCGGTTGCTGCGCCGACAACGCCGACGCGAGCCGGTATCGGCCGATCGAGAATGGTTTGAGGAAGCGGTGCAAACGCCGGCGGTGATTTATCTATAGAAGTACCCCACACGCCATTCAGCACCATGCGCAAATAGTCTTCGCGTACCATCGCCGTCTCGAGCAAGTGCAAATTGCCGGCCTTAGGCGCGTCGATCAAATCAATGCGCTCCAACGAGCAAGATTCCTCGGTGGTGAAATCCTCGGCGGAAGGATGCATCAAAGCCAGCCGGATGAGCGCGGCGTGGCGATCGGCGCCCAAATAAATGCCGCCGAGATAACGGCGCATTTGCAAAGCCCAGCGCGCGGCCGGCAGCGTGACCGACTCGAGCAAATAAACTTCGCAGCCGGCCGAGAGCATGCCCTGCGCCAGCGCCAGCGTTAACGCCGAAAAGCGATCTTCTTCTTGTGTGGCCAAGAGCAGCGCCGGCGGCCGGTCGGATTCGGCATGCGCTTTCAGTTGCCGCAGCGCGAAGGATTTTCCCACCCAGCGCATCAAATCCGTGCTCATGCCGCCGCCAACCGAACCCAACAAGTTGCCGCCGTCGACAAAACGGCGGATGTAGCCGGTCGGCAAAACCCGCTTCGCCGGAACGGTTTCACCGGCGGCGATTTGCTGCTCGTTGCGAACTACCGCATTGGCCGCAACGATGGCCGCCGCGCCAACGCACCCGCGCTCGGCGATCACTGCGTGATGATGAACTTCCGCCTTTGCTTCGATCGTGGCGCCGCGCATAATGATGGCCTCGTTCACCTGCGCCCCCGGTCCGACATGAACCTCGTCGAAAATCACCGCACTGCGAATTTTGGCGTGCGACTCGATGCGGCTGTTGGCGCCGATTACCGAAGCTTCGAGATGCGCGTCGGGCGCAATCGTACACCCCGCGCCGATGAGTGAAGTCGAATCCACAAGGCGCTGTTTCTCTTCCGGCGCCAACATAAGCGGTGCAAGCTCGCCGCGCAAATAATCGAGATTGGCCATGCGCAGATCTTCCGGCGTGCCCACGTCGCGCCAATAACCCTCGAGCGGAAAACCGAAAATTGCGGCTTTGGCCGCGGCCAGCGGCGGAAAAACTTCCTGCTCGAAAAAAATCGGCCGGGCCTCATCCGGAATATGATCGAGCAGCTCCGGCTCGATGAGATAAATGGCCGCGTTGATCCAATCGCTGAAGACTTGCGGCCACGTCGGCTTTTCAAAAAAGCGGCGAATGCGCCCATCGCTCTCTCGCAGCACCAGCCCGTAAGGCAGCGGCGTGGTGATGGGATGCAGCGCCAGCGTCGCCATGGCGCGCCGGCGCTGGTGAAACGCCAGCATCCGCCGCAGCGGCAAGTCGGCGAGAATGTCGGCAGAATAAATCAGCGTGGTCTCGTTGATGTGGCTGCGGGCGAATTTCACGCTGCCTGCCGTGCTCAAATCCTTGTCCATCACCACGTAGTCAAAAACGGCGTCGTGCGCTTTGCCGTCGCCGAGCGTCCGGATAAATCGCTCCGGCTGATAGTGCAGCAGGAAAACGAACTCTTTGACGCCTTGTGCGCGGAGATTCAAAACAATCCGTTGCATGATGGGCAAATTGCCGACGGGCAGCAGCGGCTTCGGGCAGGTTAATGTAATCGGGCGCAGGCGGGTACCAAGGCCTCCGGCAAGTAGTAGGGCTTTCACAGATGAATGCGCAGTAAATCCTAACGCGGACGGTATTGACAAGCAAAGTTCAGATAGGCAACGATTCAGCTATTTTTTGTAAGCGGATTGAGCGGATAAAGCAGATTTCAAAAGTTCGTTTGTCAGAAGCCTTATCTGCTCAATCCGTTTTATCCGCTTACAGCTTTTGCTTTTTATGGCTATGAAACGGTTTCGCCGTCGGCAATCTCTGCCGCGCGAAAAGCGCTCGCGCCGGCTTGCGGATAAATGATGCAGTTCGTTCCGACAACGAGGTTGGGTGGAATTTGCGCGCCTTTGCCGATGATCGTGAGGCCCTCGCGCAAATGGTCGGAGAAACGCTGATTCGGCTTGCCGGCGTCGCCAATGCCGATCCGGCTGCGGCGGCCAGTGATGATTTCCTTGTCGGCAATGACGTGATCGAGCACCGCGTCCGGCTCGATCAGTGCATCGTGCATCACCACCGAATGCGCCACTTTGGCGCCGTGCAAAACTTTGACGCCGGGCGAGAGAACGCAGTTCGTCACTTCGCCTTCGATGACGCAGCCTTGCGAGATGAAGCTGTTGCTGACTTTAGCAGTGGGCAAAATACGCGTCGGCTGCCGATCACCGCGACGCCCCTCTTCTTCAAGGTTGGTATACACCTTCCAAGCGCTGAGGCGCAGCCCCGACTGCTCGGGGCGGAGCAAATCCATATTGGTGTGCCAATACGCGTGCAGCGTCCCGACATCCCGCCAATACCCGTCAAAAATATATGCGTAGACCTTGTGCGTGCGCAGGACGCGGGCGATAATATTCTTGCCAAAATCGTGCTCCGGAATTTCTTGCAAGCAATAAGAGAGAAAATCCGTATTGAACACGTAAATTCCCATTGAAGCCAGGTTGCTCCTGGCCTGCCTGGGCTTCTCCTCCCATTCCAACAGGCGGAAGTCGCCCTCCACGATGGCGGTGCCGAAGTGATGCGTTTGATCCCACGGCACGCGCATCATGCCGATGGTGAGATCGGCCTTCCGGCTTTTGTGGTAGGCCACCATCGCGCTGTAATCCATGTAATAAATGTGGTCGCCGGAAAGAATGAGCACGCGCTCCGAATCGTGGGTGCCGATGTAATCCATGTTTTGGCGGATCGCATCGGCCGTGCCTTTGTACCAATCCGAATCTTTCTCGCCGGTGCGCGGCGGCAAAATTTTCGCGCCGCGCATCCGGCCGATGAAATCCCACGCCTCGCCGTCGCCGATATGCTCCATCAGCGACAGCGGCTTGTATTGCGTCAGCACGCCGAGGTTGCTCAATCCGGAATTGCTCGCATTGCTCAACGTGAAATCGATGATGCGATACAAGCCGCCGAACGGCACCGCCGGCTTCGCGCGCGCCTGCGCTAAAATATTCAGCCGGCTGCCGACGCCTCCGGCGAGGAGCATGCCGAGTGTTTTTCTCATGGGTTTTTTCAAGCTGGGTTTTAAAAAATAAACGCCGCCGCCCGGCTGGAGCGGCCGTTATGAATGCGTTTTTGCCATCTTTCAATATAACACAAAGTAAGTCTATTGCAAGTGTTTAATTTGGCAAGGTTGGGAAAATTGAAAGGCAACATGAAACACAACACCCCAGGAGCCAGCTCCCGGGGTGTTCGTGCCCACCGTGTGCTGGAAAAAGTCTCAAAGCATTTTATTGTAAATCAGACAAAATTGCCACGCCTCACACTTGCTTCTCCTTCCATTTGCCGCGGCGAAAAATCAGGATGCCCACCACGGCGAGCAGCGATTCCGCAACGGTGATGGCGATGAAAACGCCGGTGGCGCCGATTTGCAATGGTATTGCCAGCAAGTAAGCCAAAGGAATCTGCACGAGCCAGTAGCACACCAAATTGATCAGCGTCGGCGTGTACGTGTCGCCGGCGCCGTTGAACGCCTGCACGATGACCATGCCGTAGGCGTAAAACAGATAACCGTAGCTGACGATACGCAGACAGTCGACGGCGTAAGGCACGACGTTGGGATCGTTCGTGAAGATGACCACGAGCCGCTCGGCGAACAAAATAAAAACCAGCCCGACGCCGATGAGGAACAGCATGTTGCTGAAACCGGTGAGCCACACCGATTTCTCCGCCCGTTCGGGCTTTTTCGCGCCGAGATTTTGTCCCACCAGCGTGGCCGCGGCATTGCTCAATCCCCACGAGGGCAAAATTGAAAACACGATGATGCGGATGGCGATGGTGTAGCCGGCCAACGCCGCGCTGCCGAACATCGCCACGAGGCGCGTCAGTCCAACCCAGCTCGCGGTCGCAATCAGAATCTGAAAAACGCCGCCAAGCGATACGCGCAGCAATTGCAGCATCACCGCCGGGGAAAGTCTCAGCGCGGTGCGATCGAGCAGGACGCGGCCTTGGCCGCGAAACAACACGTGAAGCTGATAGAGCACGCCGAGGCCTCGGCCAATGTTAGTCGCGACCGCTGCGCCCGTGACGCCAAGCTCCGGAAAGGGTCCGAGGCCAAGTATGAGGCACGGGTCGAGCACGATGTTTAAGGCGTTGGCGATCCATAACACGCGCATGGCAATGGCCGCGTCGCCGGCGCCGCGAAAAATCGCGTTGATCAAAAATAGCAGCATGATGGTGGCGTTGCCGGCGAGCATAATCCTGGTGTACCCGGCGCCGGTCTCGACAATGCTTTCCGAGGCGCCCATCAGCGCAAGAATTTTTGGCGCGAAGATAATGCCAACTGCCGTAATCGGCAGCGACATGAAGATACCGATGGCGATGGCCTGCACGACCGCCACGACCGCGCCGGGGCGGTCTTTTTCGCCGATGCGGCGCGCCACCAAAGCAGTGGTACCCATGCTCAGCCCGATCGCCACCGCGTAAACCAGCGTGATGACCGATTCGGTCAAACCAACCGTCGCCACGGCATCGGCGCCGAGCTTGGCAACGAAGAAGACGTCGACAACGGCGAACACGGATTCCAGCACCATTTCCAAAACCATGGGAATGGCGAGAAGGATGATCGCCCGTCCGAATCTTCCTTCGGTGAATTCCTGTTCCGATCCCCTAATGGCTTCGCGCAAATCTTTCCATAAAACCGCGAGCTTGCTTGAGCTCGACTGCGCCGGATAGGGTAAAGCCATTTCGTTTTCGATAGATTGACTCATGATAAAGCCCTTAAATGACGTATGGGCGCTTTGCTGAATAGCCACCAATGCCTTGGTGAAAAGCTTCATGCAAAACGCGAAAAAATTCTTTGGGTTGATTGTGCCGCTAAATGGGAAATCGGAGAGAGTTTTGGGGCGTGAACGAAGGGAGAGGAAAAACAAAAATTCAATACGGGCTTACAAAGCCCGAGACTGAGAAATCTTTCTCAGCAAATCTCATATCGTCCCGCCGCCTGCGCTCTCCTCCCAAAAATGAAATCGCGAAAATACGGCGTCATCAGTTTGATCGAGACCCCGACTACAAATGCGGTTTTCATCGTTCATTCCTTATTATTATTGATTGTGTAAAATTGAAGCTCAACAGCCTTTTGGATTTATCCCAAAGAAGCTGCTGTTAAATTTTTCATTATACGTCAGACAGCCCCAAAAAGTTCACGGCATTTTGAAAAAATTTATTTGGTTTCCTTACAGCGCGAAAAGCGGCCAGATCAACAGCGGCGACGCCGCGAGTGCGAATCCGGTATAAACGACGGCGAAGATGAGAAAGCCAAGCCGCATGACGCGGCGGCGTCCGAGCCGATCCGAAAGTATGCCGGCGGGAGCGGCAAGCGCCGCGAAGGCGAGATTGTAGACGACGTAAGCGAAAATTGCCAAAGAGATCAAAAAAACTTTACTCGCGACCGGTAATTCCTGGCCATCTTGCTCGGCGCGCCGGGAATAATTCCGGATTTTAAAAAATCCGTTATAAAAAGTATTCCCCTTCGTCGCTCTTTGATTCAAAAAAAAGCGACGCCGAACGAGATTGTAATCGCAAAACGTTCAAACTTTGCGCTCCGAGAATCGCTCAACGAGAACCGGAACGGCTGGTGTAGGCAGCCACGGGCGCCGGTGTTTCGGTCGTTGCTTTGCTGCTCGCGACTTTATCCGGTATCGAGGCCGATCCCGTCAAGCTGGCCAAAGATTGTTTGACCTGGAACTGGAGGCGCGCGCTTCTTTGCAGGGCCGTGGGAAAATCCTGTTGGGCCATGAGTTTGTGCAGAATGTCCAGTTCTTCTCGATAGCGGCGCACACGATGGGTGTAGATGTCGTACCGGTTCTGGTCGATATAGCTCTGGCGCGGCAGGCCGGCCATCATGCCACCGAGGTTGTTGATATCGGTGAGCAGCGTCGCCACCTGGTGCTGGCATTCTTGCTGCGCTGCCTGGCGTTTTTGCAAAAAGGCAACACTGCAACTGTCCAGCGTTTGGCTGATGCTGTTCAGATATTGGCTTGCCATCTCGAAGCGGTTTTTGCGAATAAATTTGCGCGCCTCTTCAAGCTGGCGCCGGGCATTGGCAAGCTCGTAAGTGAGATAGGCATCGGCCCCACTGCTTTCCAGCTTGGACAGCAGACTCTCAGCCTGGTTCAATTGTTCACTTGGTGAAGTGGCACAAGCGACAACGAACAGGGTCAAGAGCGCCCAAAGGGCCTTGAGCGCCCACCAACCCCCGACTTTCCACAGCGTTTTTCGGAAGGGAAATCGGCGCCGGCGAGCGGCACGGAATAATTCTGCACGCATGATTTGATCCTCCATACCTCATGGTTCACAATACCTCCGTTTAACCTATAACCCCAGCTCACTCCGGAATGATGTCCACCTTCCTCGTCACCCGTTTGATTCATCAATGCGGTCGATCGGGTTTTGACCAAATCGTACATTTGTGAATAAAACGGCTTAGATAGCCAGCCCTCCGGCAGGCTGGCGCGGTCGAGTCCGGCAGACAGTCCACAAGCAACTCCACAGGCCGCCCAGTCAAAAGCCTTTCGGTCACGGCATGGGCATGCCTCGAGTTTCCTGGGATGGCACAGGTTGTTTGAATAAAAACAATCGTCCGGAAGCGCTACCCTTGACTTCTCAAGACGATTTCCCGGCTTTTCCTCCTCTAAGAAAAACCGGCGTTTCCTCTGGGAAAGATAAGCAAATCGACAGGAAAGTGGGTTGGATGAAGTGGAAGGGAAAACGTTGGCAGTGCAACCCTCGTTTTAGCAGAAACGGCTCCAAATGGTGACGAAAGCTTTCCAGATTAAAACGAAGGATCCAACCCTTTTGTTTTTTAAAAACTTATATCAGCGTTCGTCCCATTGGAAAAGATCGGAACGAACACCATCAACAGAGGCGCTGGCGAAAGAGCGCCACGTGCGCTTTGTCTGGCAAAACCGGCACACAAAATCCCCCTTTGGTGCAAAACCTTACCGCACCATTATGTAATTTTAAAAAGAAACGATTCAGTTTTGAAAAAAAGAGGTCCTGATAACAGAGGAGAGAACTCTTCACTCCGAAATTCCCCAACCCAAGCAGTGTTGGCTGGATATTTCTTCGTGTCATCGAACTCCGCGATTTGTCAACGAGGACACCTGCATGAGAATTTTTTGGTCAAAACGACTGAAAGTTTCGCAATATAATAAATTCTTTTAAAAAATGCAATAGAAAAATGTTCAAAAATTGAAAAATTTTCAATTCTCCTGAGAAGCTGACCGCTATGGCCAGTTTTCGGCCACAACGGTAAACGTTGGTAGGCGGCGTACCGCATCGTTCGCGCCAGCTTGTTGGTGCAAACTTCGCGGCGTCGCCGAAGTGACGAGCGTACTAATCATCTTATCGATCAAACTATCAGGCACACCGTCATGATGCTCCGACTGCGGCCGCATATCACAAACGTCGTTGACGTAATCAATCACGACAAACCGCCCGTCATCCGTAAGTGCGACCTCGGCAGAGAAAAAATCCAATTCGGAAAGTGCGGCAATGGTGCGAATAATTTGCCGCATTGGTGCCAACCCAAGATCGGCTTCTTCTTCAGATTTGACGGCGCGATACAAATGGGTGACGTCATTCCACCAAGTCAAAAATGTGCGTCCGAAGACATAAAACACACGGAACCAAGCGCGCTCGTTGCCGAGCATGGCCGGCTCGATCTTTTCCTGCAAAAGGAACTTCTGGTCGTTTTGACTTTTGCGCGCCAGCAAAACATCCGCCAAAGTTTCGGCGCCCACGACCACGCCGGTGCCGCCGGAGCCCATCGCCGGCTTGATGATGAACGACCGGCCAAGCTTCGCCAAATCGGTGATTCTAATTTCCGGTTCGTATTTGTAAGGAGAAAGAATAATCGTATAGGGCACTTGCAAACCGGCGGTGAGAAACTCCAGATGCATCGTGGCTTTGTCGAGACAGCGCTTGAGATGGCGGTAGTGGTTGATAATTCTGGCGCCGCCGCTGGCAACCAACCTGGCGAGTGGCTCAAACTCTTTCAGCGCGTCCGAGCCGCGATCAAGATAATGACGGAAATAGAGCTTTCCGGCACGATATTTGAAAGTTGCATCGTCTATCTCGGCAGGATTGATTAAACACGTCGAGAGCCCATGGGCTTTACAAGCCTGCGCCAGTTTAAAAACGAAACTTTTGTCATATTCCCATTCCCAAGCGATGCCAAGGTCGATGACCTGTGTGTCGGAAGACTCGAAGGCGTCGTTTGCTGTGGCAGTTTGGCTCGCAGTCGTCACGAGTGTTTTTGAAAATCCATTTGCAAAACCGGTCAAGGTCTCATTCCTAACGAGGTTAATCCTTAATTTTGCACATATAAAAGCCAAACCCCGATTTTCCATGAGTTGCTAAAACCAATTGGGTGAGGGTTGCAGCTTTAAAAAGGTAAAATCGGGGTAATCCGAATGAACAAGGTAAAGAATCTTATGGCGAGATGCAACACCTTTTTTGAACGAATCTTACTTTCTCACCCGTGCAAGTAAAAGTTTTTTCGTTGCGGCTCAAAAACCCTTCGGGGTTCTCTTTTCGTGGCAAATAGTTTCTTTAAAGTGAAATCTTTGCATAAAAAGCAAAAAGCTTAGGCCACAAAAACAGAACTGGAAAATTTTTTCTGTGGCAGTTCCGTTTCTGTGGGCGATAATTTTTTAACCTGTTTGGATCCGGCTCGTCCGGGTTGGGGGTTATACGAGATGTAATACCTCAAGACAATGTCATTCAGGATGAATCCTTTTTCATTCCAGCACTATACTTGACAATAAAAAGATGCCTTCTGCATGACATGGCTTGTAGCTGCCAATAATCTGAGGCATTACTATGGGATAAAGATTTCTGTTGCGATTCTTGGCGCGGCTGGTTATATTACATTTTGTGTTGAACGTGTGCGCTTTGTTTCCATATTAGATTAGGAGTTGCAAAATCATGCGGCAGTTTTTAATTGTCGTTGCCAGTGTCGTTTTGTTCATAGTTTCTCTTCCGCCCGCTTCCGCTCAAATTCCCGAAGAAAAGAAGACCGACACCGACAGGACCAATCCTTTCCTCAACAGTGAATCATCCGAGCAATTGGATTTGCTGCAGCGCTACTACCAACGCATTTTTTCTCAGCAAGGCAAGTCGAGCTTATCCCGCCTCGGCACGGAGTCACAAAATGATCCGGCCAGATTTTTCAGCCAGGCGCAAGCCATCGGCATGGAAGGCCCGATCAATCCGGCCGAATATGTCGTCGGCCCGTTTGATCTCTTGACCATTATCGTCTGGGGAATAGCGCCATTCAATTATACCGGCCCGGTCACGCCGGAAGGCGCCCTGCTCATCCCCACCGTTGGCGAGCTGGCTGTCGCCGGCAACACACTGGCTGAAGCAAAAGAACAAATCCGGCAGGCAGTCCGCAAGAAATATACTGCGGGTGACATCAGCGTAAATTTGGTGTCGTTGCGCACGTTCAAAGTTACCGTCGCCGGCGCGGTGGCCAACCCCGGTGCATACACGGTGAGTCCGGTTGATCGCGTCGATCGCGTGGTGTATTTGGCCAATCTCGCCGCCACTCCCCAAGCACCTCCCGTCGACCAAAATCGCGAGTCATCAATGGTGACTTTTCGGACCCCGGAAACCAAGCCGGCGCCCGCTATTTCTTTGCGCAATATCAAGCTCTACCGCGGCCATCGCGACACCGTTGACGTCGATCTCGTGCGGTATTATGCCGGCGGCGAAACGCGGTTCAATCCCTATTTGCGCGACGGCGATGTCGTCTTCGTTCCCGCGGAAAACCTCGCCGGCAACCGCGTCAGCATTTATGGCGGCGTGCGCATGCCCGGCGCGTTTGAATTTCATCCCGGCGACAGCTTGCAAACGTTGCTGAAAATAGCCCAAGGCCCAACGGCGCTGGCCGACCTCGAAAAAGTCGAAGTGGCGCGTTTTCTGCCGGATGGCCGGCAGGTGCAAATTTTAACGGTGAATCTGCTTTCAGGGCAAAATGGGCACTCACCGGACATGGCGCTGCAGCCCAACGACCGCGTTTTCATTCGGGAAAATCCGGAGCTGCGAAAAGAGCGCACGGTCTCCGTTAAAGGCGCGGTGTCTCGGCCCGGCGAGTATGCGATTGTACACGGCCAAACCATGCTCTCCGACATCATCGGTCAAGCTGGCGGCTTCACGCCGGAAGCTTCAATAGCAGAAGCAAAACTGATTCGCAATTACGACAATCCCGACGAGCTGCAGAGCAACCCGGATTATGCCCGCCTGGTCGATATTCGCTTGACCGACCTCAAGCCGGAAGACCGGCAATACTTCAATTACGAGACCGCCATTAAACGCGGCTTCGTCGCGGTCGATTTTCTCAAGCTGTTCAATCATCACAATGAGGCCGCCGACGTTCCCCTGCGAGATGGCGACGAGATTTACGTGCCCTTGCTCCGCCACACCGTGAATGTGTTTGGCCAAGTCATCAATCCCGGCTACGTGACTTACGTTGAGGGCATGGATCATCGTTATTATTTGGAAAGGGCCGGCGGCTTGAGCAAAGAAGCGGATCGCGGCAAAGTCCGCATTCTCAAGCGCGATACCAAAGCCTGGATGGAACCGGGCGACACCAAAATCGAGCCCGGCGATGAGATTTTTGTCTCGCGCAAAGCGCGGCGGCCGGCTTCGGTTTTTTTGAGCGCGACGCGCGATATTTTGCAAACGGCGACGGGGCTGGCGACCGTCGTTCTGCTCATTATTCAAGTACAAAAATAACGCCGCTCGCGGTCGCGGCTTTATGGAGATACGGCACCTCATGACGAACGAAACGCTCAAGCTGGATGAGCAGGCCAACGGTCAACTAAGCGGAGGGCATCTGTTTGACTATCTTTACATTTTAGTGAAGCGGCGGAAATTTATTCTCACCACGGTTTTTGGAGTCGGAATTATCGCTGCCGCCTTGAGTTTGCTCATGCCCAACTGGTATGCGGCCACGGCCTCCGTGCTTCCTCCGAAACGCCCGGGAGGATTGTTGAGCTTGCTGGAAGGCACAGGCTTTTCCTCGATTTTAAGAAATCTTCCCGGCGTCGGCGGCAGATTGGGCGGTGGACAAGACACCTACAGTTACCTTGCCATTTTGCATAGTCGTATGGCCATGGAAAAAGTGGTTCGCCGGTTTGATCTGATGGAGGCATACGACATCCAGGACAGCTCAATGGAAAAGGCGCTGCGGGCGTTGCGGAACAACGCCGAATTTGATTTTGCAACCGAAGGCAACATCACGATTACGGTTTTTGACAAGGAGCCGCAACGCGCCGCGGCCATGGCGAACTATTTTGTCGAATTGCTCAACGAGCTTAGCGTGCAGCTCGGAACGCAAGAGGCGCGAAACAATCGTGAATTCATCGAGCGGCGGTACCTGCAAAATCAGCGCGAGCTCAAAAATGCCGAGGACAGCTTGAAAGTGTTTCAGCAGCGCTACGGCATTTATGCGCTGCCGGAGCAAACCGCCGGCGCCGTCAAAGCCGCCGGAGAGTTGAAAGCGGAGGCGGTGGCCAAAGAAATCGAGCTGGGCATTATGCGGCGCAGCTTTGGCGCCGAAAATCCGCGCACGCAGGCGCTGCAAATGGCGCTCTCGGAGCTCAACAAGAAGCTCGATGAGATGAAATACGGCGACGCCGATTGGCGCAATGATCAATCGTTGAGCTTGTTCGTGCCTTTCAAGGACGTCCCCGAGATCGGCGTCGAATATATCCGGCGCTATCGTGATTTTGAGATTCAAAACCGCATGATGGAATTTTTAGTGCCGCTGTACGAACAGGCCAAAATCGACGAGCAAAAAGACACGCCGGTGGTGCTGGTGCTCGACAGCGCCGTGCCGCCGGAGCGCAAAGCCAGACCGCGCCGAAGTCTTTACGTGCTGGTCTTCATGGCGCTGGCTGGCATGTTCAGCACCACCTGGGTTTTTGTGCGCGAGATTTATAATCGCGAGAAGGAGCGCAATGGGAAAGTGTCTGCCATCACTGAGGAATTGAAGCGAGGAGTCTTCTATCGGAAAGTTGTACGGCGAATAAAAAAATTTTCTTCAGTTTCATAAGAGTGGTGCACATGAAAGATCGTCACCTGCTGCTGTTATTGCACGCATTTCAAACGTGAGACGAAAATTCAAAAATTTGTCTTTCAAACAAATTTCATTCTTCGCTGCCGCCGCTCAACATTGTCTGTTTTTTAAGAGAAGATGGCATGAAAAGGGTGAAACGACTGTTTTGCGTGATTGGTACTATCTTATTTATTTCAAACCAGAGCTTTACTCAGCATGTGGTTTGGACAGTAAATAGCATAAATGATAGTGGCCCTGGTTCGCTTCGTGAGACTATAAGTAAAGCAAATAACAGTGATACTCTTGTTTTTAATATTGGCTTACCCAACGCCATTGTGCTCACCTCAGGGCCAATTGTTATTGATAAGAATCTTGTGTTGAATGGTCCTGGCGCAAGCAGTTTGAGCATAATCAGAAGTGAGAACATAAATCCTTTTTATAGGATTTTTACAATCACCCATGGCGTTGCAGTTTTGATTTCTGGTCTTACTATTGCAAAGGGAAAGATTTACAACGATAGTGGTGGCGGTATTAATAACAGTGGCATGCTGACGTTATTAAATTGTGCTCTCATTGGTAATATGGCGATGGGCTTCCCAGGTAATTCGGGAGGTTCTGCCTCCGGTGGTGGAATTTACAACGACGGCTTTCTTGCGATAAACAGCTGTACTTTCAGTAGCAATCAGGCTCTTGGTGGCGACTATAATGGTGGTGGCAACGCAGGCGGTTCAGGCGGAATCGGCAAGGGTGGTGGCATATGCAATTCGGGGACACTCGTGTTCACTAATTGTACATTTAGTGAAAATGAAGCAACAGGTGGCTATGGCTATCTTAGAAGTTATGGCGCAGCAAGAGAGTCAGGTTTAGGCGGGGGCATTTATAATGAGGGTCAAATAACAATCACAAATTGTACATTGGCTAGGAACACAGCTAACGGCGGTTTCAGAGGTCCTGGCGTTGGTGGAGGCATCTACAACAGCGGCGCAGTTAATATTAAGAATAGCATTGTTGCTTTGAATAGCGTTACGATAGGGGCCGGTCCTGATGTATTAGGTTTCTTTATCAGTGAGGGACACAATTTAATTCAGGGAGTTGTAGATAGTAGTAACGGTTTCATTGATGGAATAAATGGAGATATAATAGGCACAACAGATAATCCAATTGACGCCAGGCTCGACACTCTTGCACATAATGGCGGTCAAACGCAAACAATTGCGCTTTTAAGTGACAGCCCGGCTATCGATGCGGGAACCAGCGTGGGTGCCCCTCCAACAGACCAGCGTGGGTTCCTACGTGATTCAAAACCGGATATAGGCTCATTTGAATTTAGTGCAGCTTTGTCAGTTGATCTCGATATTGATTTGCAATTAAGAACAGAGTTATCGCAGAATTATCCAAATCCGTTCAATCCAACCACAACGATTGGCTTCACCTTGCCGCGTGCAACAATTGTCACTCTCAAAGTTTTCACCCTGCTTGGAGAAGAAGTGGCACTGCTTGTCAATGAACATCGACTGGCAGGCCAGCATCGCATACAGTGGCAAGCCATCGGCTTGCCCAGCGGTATTTATTTGTATCGCATGCAAGCCGGTGAATTCGTCGAAACCAAAAAGCTTGTCTTGTTGAAATAATGCCTCGGAGATGCAAACGCACAGTTTCTACTGATGGCTTTCCGTGGCGAGAATCTCATTTTGTAGCCGTTAACTTTACAGTATTTTCAAGAAAGGATCAATATATGGTGGATCACAGAGTGATCGATTATCCTCTGACGCTTCTACCCCTTGAGCACATGAGTAGAATCGTGAAAGAAAAAACACAAGCTTATCGAACGGCAGAGCCATTTCCTCACATTGTCATTGACAATTTTTTTGACGACACCGGCATACTCGACAAAGTATTGGAAGAATTCCCCGGCAAAGATCAAATCAACTGGACGCGCTTCAACGACTATCACGAAATCAAGCTGGCGTCGAAGCGCGAAGATCAGCTTGGGCCGTTCACGCGGCACTTGATCTATCACCTCAACTCGTCCTTCTTCATTAATTTTCTTGAAGAATTGACCGGCATCAAAGGCCTTATTCCCGACCCGCATTTGGAAGGCGGCGGCCTGCACCAAATTCTGCGCGGCGGCAAATTGGGCATCCACGCCGATTTCAACCGGCATGTGAAATTGAACCTCGATCGCCGGCTCAATTTGATTATTTATCTCAACAAAGATTGGCAGGAAGAGTACGGCGGCCACATCGAGCTTTGGGATCGTGCGATGAAACGCTGGGTCAAAAAAATTTTGCCAATCTTCAACCGCGCCGTCATTTTCAATACCACGGATTTTGCGTTTCACGGCCACCCTGAGCCGCTGACGTGCCCGGAAGACAGATCGAGAAAATCGTTGGCTTTATATTATTATAGCAATGGCCGGCCCGAAGAAGAACTTTCTGGCGCCCATTCAACCCTTTATAAGCTGCGGCCGAATGAAAGAGCGGTGCGGTCGGTTAAACACGTCGTCAACAAGTTTATTCCACCGATTGTTCACGACTTTAGGTTCTTGTTGAAATCAAAAAAGCATGGTTGATGGAGCAAGCAACTTTATTTTGTAGTCATTAACCAATAACCTCGTTTTTAAATAGCCATGAAATCGTGGAGATTCACACTGTGGCTGAAGTTGAGCCTTTATCTTTTAGCTTGTACACAAGTTGGTTTTTCACAAACCGACTTCTGGGAACCGGCAGAACTGCCGCCAGTCATTGTGGAGGCCAGTGCTTTTGCTATCGATGCCAACGGGAATATTTTTGCCGGGACTTTAGGGGCGGGGATGTTCATTTCCAAAGATAATGGCGAGACGTGGGAAAAAACAGGCGGTCTATTTAACGTCCGCGTTGTCTCTCTCTCGATTAATTCCCGAGGTCATTTTTTTGTCGGAGCCGTAAACAATTTTCGCGGCGGCGGTGGCGGTGTCTATCGTTCTACAGACAACGGCCAGACCTGGACCTTTGTCGGCCCTAACGGGCTCGATGTCAATTTTCTCATCATTGACACGAATGATCAAATATATTTGGGAGACAGCGGATACGGCATCTCGCGCTCAATAGACAACGGTGAAACCTGGACGCCAATCAATACTGGCTTGGTCAACCTGAACGTCAGCTCTCTCACCGTCAATAAAACCGGATATCTCTTTGCCGGCACAAACGGTAGCGGCGTCTTTCGTTCCACAGATAATGGCGAATCGTGGGTTCCAATGAATGTTGGACTGAATGATGAATTCAGCCATAATATTGCTGCTCTTATTGTCGCTCCGAATAATCATCTTTTTGCTGCAACAGGTATGGGCATTTATCGCTCCATAGACAACGGTGAGACATGGAACTCACTCAATAGCGGAATGAGAATTCCGGCGTCAGCTTTTGCCATCAATTCGATTGGTCATATTTTTGTGTGGAACGTTTTTGGCGATATCCATCGCTCGACTGACAATGGCGATAACTGGACGGCAATTAATGCAGGGCTCGCTGGCAATTCCGTTCGTGCTCTCGTCATCAATGCCAGCGGACATTTGTTTGCCGGAACCGGCGCCGGCATCTTCCGCTCAGTTGATAACGGCAACACATGGATACTCAGTGCCATAAATAATCCTGCCTTGCTCAACACGACTGTGTCCATTCTTGCAATTAATTCGATCGGCCATCTTTTTGCCGGCACTTCACACAAAGGCTTATTCCGCTCGACGGACAACGGCAGCCACTGGACTTCTATTCATGTGAGCCAAACAGATTCGATGATCGCTTTTATATCTCTTAATTCAAGAGGGCATCTCTTCGTCAGCACAGGTGACAGCCTTTTTCGCTCTGAAGATAATGGCGCAATCTGGATACCCTTGAATATTGGATTCACAAATACAAAGATTGGCGCTTTTGCCGTCAGTACAAACGGGCATCTCTTTACCGGGACTTCCGGCCGAGGTATTTTTCGCTCCGAAGATAATGGAGAGCATTGGATACCAATCAATACCGGTTTAACCGATCATTTCATCATTTCGCTAGGCGCCAATTTAAACGGCCACATTTTTGCCGGTACATTGGCCGGCATTTTCCGTTCGACAGACAATGGCAACCACTGGGCTCCAATAAACCAGGGCTTGACTTCCCCCTCGGTTTTTGCCTTTGCTATCACTGCGAGTGGATATATCTTTGCCGGAACCGGTGCCGGTATCTTCCGTTCCGCTGACAATGGCGATCATTGGAACTCTGTTAACACCGGCTCAAGTATCAACTCTCTCACTATCAACTTGAGCAACCATCTCTTCGCCGGCACTGCCGGTAGTGGAGTTTTTCGCTCTACAGACAACGGTGAGCGCTGGTTGCCGATCAATACGGGTTTGCCATTTTCATTTGTTTTTGCTCTCGCCGTCAACTCGGATGGGGTCATTTTCGCCGGGACTGAAGGCGGTGTATATCGGAGCACACGATCAACCACATCCGTAAAAGAACTTTCTATTGAACCGCCTACGTTCTTTACATTAGAGCAAAACTTTCCTAACCCCTTCAATCCGACCACGACCATTCAATATTTTTTACCTCGTTCCGGCTTTGTAACATTGAAAGTTTACAACGTGGCCGGGGAAGAAGTGGAAACATTAGTGGCAGAGTTCAAGATGGTGGGAAGAAATCGTATTGAGTGGAATGCTAGCGAATTCCCTAGCGGTGTGTATTTTTATCGCTTGCAAGCCAGCAACTCAATTTTAACGAAAAAAATGATTTTAGTAAAATAAGCCTTTATTAAATAATAAATTTTTTGAAAGCTTTATTTTGAATGTTATTTACAAAAAAACGCCTGCAAGAATGCCAAGCTGCAAAATTTGCGATTCGCAAAACACGGCGTTGCAACGGCTCGATGACACGGAAGTTGTTTTATGTAAGGACTGTGAAGCAACATTTTTAGCGAATATTCCGCCCGAGCAGGAATTGGCGGAGTATTATGAAGGCAATTATCGGATAACGGCACAAGAATATATTGCGACGGAAAAGCGGCGTCTTTTTCGTTTTCCCGAGCAAATCAAGCTCATTGCAAAGCTGGCGCAATTGAAGCCGCCGCCGGCATCCGTATTGGATATTGGCTGTGACAAAGGCTATTTTCTGGATGAGATACGCCGATACGGATATGCGGTCATGGGTGTGGAGCCGTCATCTGCAGCAAGACTATATTGTACAAATATCGGGATCGAGGTCAAAAATAGTACTGATGAGTTGAATGGAACTTACGATATAATTACGATGTGGCATACGCTGGAGCACATTGGCGATCCCGTCGGATTTCTAAATCGTGTTCAGAATCATCTTGCTGCCAAAGGACTCATGGCAATTCGAGTTCCTGATTACGGGTGTTTGTGGCGTAAAATTTTTAGAGACCATTGGGTATGGTTCCAGCCGCGGAATCATTACTTTCATTATACGGAAAAGGCATTGCGCCAACTTTTGCAGGTGGTTGGCTTTGAAGTTATTCAAATCCAATCACAACGTCCGAACGATAGTTTGACGGATAAGGCCTATCGTTTGGCTGCCAGGACGTTTGGAAAATACTGGAATGATAGAATATCACTAAAGAAAAAAATAGGAAAAATATATGAAGGTGTGACGGGAATCGAGTTGTACGCCTTGGCCATCAAGAAATGAAAACCGAGGTTTAGAATCCTTTATCTTTAATCGAGAGCTACAAGAAGATACGATGCACTTTCCTCCTTTGTTTTTGGCAAGCATGGGCCTTGTAGGCGTGATCACCGGGCGCCTTCTTTTTGGCCGATGGTTTAATCATCTTTCACTCTATTCGCTGATTTGGGGCACCGGTTTGGCATTGTTCGAGCTGAGATTAATTGACTATACCCCTCTGGAGGCAGAGGTCTGGATGTTGATCGGTTATTCCTGGATCGCATTTGCTGCAGGGGCGGTAACATTGATTCTGGCTAGAGTTGCCGTTGGCGCCTCGCTTGGCACACACGCGACGGCATTACCGGTTCAATATGCTGTTTGGGAGAGACGATTTTTCGTCATCGCCATTATGGTTATATCAAGCATAGCCTTGGCAACCGTCGTGCAGCACTGGCTGGTCTTACTCAAAATGTTCGGCAGCATCGTGGGTATTCTGGCAAATGGTTATAAGATTTATCGACTAAGAATCGAAAATCAAATTCCGGGCTTGGTCCCGTATTTTGATTCACTCGCTTTGACTGCCGCCTATCTCGCCGGCTTGTATACTGCCCGTACCAGGAAGATTAAGCTGTTAGCGTTATTTCCTTTAATTGTCATCGTTTTGGCAGATGTCGCCTTTCTGGGCAGGGCGAGAATGTTCATTGCGGGGATTCTTTTTGCGAGCGCTTATTTTCTCGCCGGAATCAAATCCGAACCGCGGAAGCGATTCCAAGCTATTGACAAAGGAAAACGACTTTTGATGCTTGGGCTTGTTCTAACAATGTTTCTTGTTGCCGCTGAATACGTCCGCACTTTTCGAGGGGCTTTTGAGGGTTTTTATGGAACAACTAAAGAATTGCGCCAGTTTGAGCGTTCTGCATTCTTAACGCCTTCGCTGTACTTGTATCTCAGTTCACATCCTGGCGTTTTCAATGCTTATTGGAAAGCGGGAGGCGAGCATCCCTTTCCAGGATCGAATACCTTTGCTCCTGTTTTCAGAATTCTAGCGCGGCTCCGCCTTGCAGACAACGTGTCCTATTATACAAAATTTTACAATATCCCGATCAGTACGAATACAGGCACGTATCTTCGCGAGCTACACGCCGATTTTGGGATCGCCGGAATCTTGGCGATGCCCTATGTGCTCGGTTTTTTTTGTACGGCGCTTTGGCTCCGCATCAGAAATCAATACCGGCTGACGACCATCGCTTGGCTGACACATCTCTACGTGATTGTCGCCTTCTCTTATTTCTATCAGGCGACTCGTCTTGGATATTGGGCTGTAAGCTTAATCACTGCGCTTGCAGTCAGCAGCTTCATCGACCATCAATGTCATGCGAGAGTAGCAGACAAAAAACACGATAGGAATGAGTAAGAAGACATTAAAGTTGCATTGACATGCCGCGCCATAACCCAAAATCAAATGAATTGACATGAATCACACGATCGTACCGCTCGACCCGCTGGAACGTCTTCCTCAAAAGTTCTTCGTCGATCCCGGGCATGAGTCGTTAGTGGCGGAACACTATAATCGCTATCGCTTTTGTGCGCCGTTTGTTGCCGGCAAAAAGGTTGTCGATGCGGCATGCGGTATAGGGTATGGAGCATTTTTGCTTGCGCAAGCAGGTGCTGAACATGTTGATGCGATCGACATTTCACCGGAAGCTATAGCCGCGGCGCGCCGGCACTACGCGCATCCGAGAGTCCGATTTGAAGCTCGCGATCTTCTCTCTCTATCCCCGACAGGCGACCACGATGTCGTTGTGAGCTTTGAGACAATTGAACACCTCGCGGATACAAAAAGATATTTGCAAGTGATGTGCAATTTCCTGAAATCAGGAGGACTTTATTTTGTGTCAACGCCGAATCGAAACGTCTCGAATTGGGAAGCTGCAAGTTTTGACAGAGGGAAAAATCCCTTCCATGTTTTTGAATGGACGCTGGAGGAATTAGTGCGACTATTAAGGGTCTATTTTGTCGTTGAAGACGTATATTGTCAACGTCCTTATTATTACAAAGGTACAAAAATCCGAACCGTTGAATCGATTTTCATGAGCAAACGGCTGCGTCACTTGCTGCATTTGCCCGAAGCAAATTATGAGAAGCTCAGCCGAGTCAGTCGAATCAAATCATACCATGAGCCGGTTTTCTTCATCGTTCGCTGTCGCAAAGAATGCAAAGGATCCAGGAATTAGAAAAATATTTGCCAGCCGACGATCCGGAAGCCTTGCCCAGCCTATCTCACCGAGTTGCGAAGAATAGCACGGTTATATTTTTAGGCCAGGTGTTTTCCTTGGCGGCGAATTTGGTCGTCACCGTGCTTCTTGCCCGGCATCTGGGCAAAGCAGGTTTCGGGCTTTTTTCCTATGCCCTCGTTTTTGTGAGCGTCTTCGCCATATTCGCCGATTTTGGCATGCCGGCAATCCTGGTCCGCGAATTCTCCCGCCGCCAGTGGAACCCGGTTGAGTTATTGGGAAATGCCTTTATCTTTAGAACCGTTTTGTCGATCGGCGCCATTGTTTTGATCATCCTTTCAGCCTGGATAGCCGGTTACTCCGCGACCCTGTTCAAGATAATCACCATTCTGGCGTTGAACATTTTGGTTACTTCCAAGCTCTCAACGGTGCGAGCCGTTTTTGAAGCGCCCTTTAATGCTTCATTGCAAATGCAAGTGCCCATGCTATTGCAATTGCTTGACAGTCTGCTTCTAGTTGGTATCACATTCGCCCTCAGTCAGTCTGGCGCCAATTTACAAGCGTTGATCATCGGATATTCCGTTTCCAATTTGCCGGGTTTCCTTCTGATCATTTTTTCAACCGTGCGGCAAATTCCTTTGCGCTTGGCGATCAATCATAACCTGATCCGGTTTTTAATCAAGGAATCTTTTCCACTCTTGATTTACACGATCCTGACGACTTTATTCGTTAGTGTCGATATCCTGCTTCTGAAAGAACTACGAGGAGAAGATGACGTAGGACTTTATTCCGCTGCTCTTCGCCTGGCCTCGCCTCTCCTGTTCATTCCGCAGGGAATCGCGGTATCGCTTTTTCCCCTGCTCTCGCGTTATTACGAACAGTCGAAGGAGAAATTATCGATGGTTTTCCGCCTCGGAATGAAAGTCATCCTGGTTGTTGCCCTCGTGCTCGCGATTGTCACGACTTTCTTTGCATCGGAAATAATCCATATGCTTTATTCACAGGAGTACCATGCTTCAGCGAGACTTTTGATCATTCTAATGTGGAGCCAGGTTTTTGTTCTGCTGAATTTCTATTTTGCGAATGCGTTGACCTCGGTAAATCGACAGCAAATCACTCTCTATGCCGCCACAGCCATGCTGCTGATAAATGGCCTCGCCAGTTGGATCCTGATTCAGGTGTTGGAAGTTCAAGGCGCGGCCATTGCAAGATTCATTTCCTCGGTTGTAGGGGCTTCCATGCAGTTGGTTGCTATCAACAGAGTTTTTGTATTTCAATTCGGCCGGCTTTTTCTACGGTTGGCCGTTTTCGGAGTTCTCTTTGGAGGCGTATTGACTCTACTGAGCCGTGCTCCTATCAGTATCTTTCTTTTCGGGCCCATAGTATTTCTCCTGATACTGGCAATAATTTGGCGCTTCTTTAATAAGGATGAGCGTATGATGATTTTATCTTTGATCCGCGCTTCGAGTCGTGCATCATCTCCCAGACGAATAAATAGGCCTTGAGTTCATCCGTGCAATTCTCCGTTATAGTCGTTAATTATAATACCTGCGACCTTCTGCGCTCCTGTTTGCAGTCGATATTCTGGCAGACAAGGGAAGTAAGCTTTGAGGTGATTGTGGTTGATAATGCCTCCACGGACGGCAGCCGCAGGATGCTCGAGCAAGAATTTCCGCAAGTCAAACGCATCAACAACTCTGAAAACCGGGGATTCGCGGCGGCAAATAATCAAGGGATCGTAAAAGCCGCCGGCAAATATGTATTATTGCTGAATTCCGACACGGTAATTCTCAATGGCGCGATTCAGAAAACGGCCGAATTTATGGAGCAACATCCCAAAGCTGCCATCGTCGGGTGCAAGCTTCTAAACCTTGACGGGACATTGCAGCCTTCGTGCCGAAGCTTCCCCTCGATTTGGAATATTTTCACGGAAAGTTTTTTTTTATACAAGCTATTCAAGCGCAGCAAGCTTTTCGGTCAATACTACATGAGCCACTTTGACCACAATGCCCTCCGCGAAGTCGATGTCGTCATGGGCGCCTTTATGTTGATTCGGCGGGAGGTTTTCGAGAAAATCGGCCTGTTGGACGAAGGCTATTTTATGTACGCCGAAGAAACCGATTTTTGTTATCGCGCGCATCGCGCCGGCTTCAAGACCTTTTTTTTTCCGGAAGCGGCAATCATTCACATTGGCGGCGGCTCGACCACTGATAGCCGGATGCTGTTCGAGCAGCTTCATTCCACTTCATTGCTTTTTCTTAAAAAGCATTTCACCGGAATCAGGCTTTGGGCTGCAGTTAGCTTAAAAAATTTGGGCATTGTCATAAGAGTTGCCGCCTTTTTTTTGCTGGGCATCTTGAGTTTTAATACGCAAATGATCAAAAAAGCGCTTTACTATTTTTACAGCTTGACACAAGCCGGAACCCAAAAGGCAAAATGATCCCGGGCAAAATCGCTCAACGGCTTTTAAGCAGTTTACTCAAAAATTTTTCTTTCAAAATTTTTATTTTTTGCGCACAGTTTACTGGTTAACGACTGCGACTAGATGTCGATCCTGATTCCGACAAAATTTCGATTGTTGCCGAAAAGCTTGCGGAACCTCCCATTCAATTTTTTAGATGCCGGCTCCGGCAGCCATTCGGCCACCTTGACAAAAAAATGGTTCCCGTTTTGTAATTACTATGGCATTGACCGCACCAAGGATTATGAAAACGATGAAATCGATTTTGCTCTAATGAAAGAATTTTACGAGATGGATCTCACAAAATTGCAGTTTAGCAACATCCCCGACAATCATTTCGAAGTTTTGATGATGTCCCACATCATTGAGCATCTGCCAAACGGCGACAAAGTGATCGAAGCGCTCCTGCCCAAACTAAAAACAGGAGGCCTCGTTTACCTGGAATTTCCTTCAACGCGCAGCACCAGATTTCCCAGCAAAAAAGGAACGTTGAATTTTTATGACGATCCGACCCATTGCCGGCTTTATTCGGTGAATGAAGTGTCCAATATTCTCGTTCAAAATGGCTGCAAAATTTTGCGATCGGGCGTCCGCCGTGATTGGATAAATATCCTATTGCTGCCCTTCGCGATGATAAAATCGAAAGTCGTGCTTGGTTATGTTGCTGGCGGCGTGTTTTGGGATCTGTTGGGCTTTGCAGATTTTGTTTACGCTGAAAAAAGATGAAAATTCTCCAAATCTGCCCTCGCGTCCCCTATCCGCTTCACGACGGCGGAGCGATCGGCATCTTTAATATCACAAAACACCTTGCCTTGCGAGGCCATCAAGTTAAAATGGTTGCTTTTGGAACGGAAACCAGCGCTGCCGCGGCAAGCCTGCGTCAATTTTGCGAATTGTTCATCGTTCAACACCAGACCAGCAGCAACCGGATTGAGGCGCTGCGGAGCTTAGCCTCCAAAGTTCCCTACACAATGTCCAAATACCACACGCCAGCCATGTTCGCGAAACTTGTCGAGCTTGTTGAGCACTATCAGATTGAAGTGGTTCACGTTGATCTCTTGCACATGGCGATTTATGGAATTTTTTTGAAAGAACGGTATGGTCTCCCGATCGTATTGCGAGAGCACAATGTCGAACTGACGATCATGGAGCGTTTCACCGAAAATCAAAAGAATCCATTGCTGCGCTGGTATGCCACTCTTCAACACCAAAAACTCTTGCGATACGAGCCCGAAATTTGCGCGCAATTCGATTATTGTGCCATGATTACACGCGAAGACGAACAGCGCATTCGCGCGTTGTCCAACCAGGCGCGAACAACGATCATTCCTGCCGGTGTCGATCTCCCTGCTCTCGCTGATTCTACGCCTGAAGAATCCAGGAGTATTCTCTTTCTTGCCTCACTCGATTGGTTGCCCAATGTCGACGGTTTTTTTTGGTTCTACAAAAATGTTCTCCCCCAAATATTGCGTGAAGAACCTGAAGTCCGCGTTTCGATTGTCGGCAAAGGGTATTCAGCGCGGCTTCAAAATCTCCGGCACCCGAACATTCGATTCATTGGCTTCGTTGAAGATGTAACCCCTCATCTCCAAGCTGCTCAGGTCTGTATCGTGCCGCTCTTTGCCGGCGGCGGAATGCGAATAAAAATTCTCGAAATGTTCTCTCATCGAAAGAGTGTGGTTTCAACTTCGGTGGGATGTGAAGGAATTGCGGCTGCGCATGGACAAGATCTGCTCGTTGCGGATGAAGCTTCGGAATTTGCTCGGAGCGTTGTCCGCGCTCTACGCGATAAAGAGCTGCGCCTGTCTCTCGGAAACAATGCCCGGAGACTCGTCGAGCGGAAATATGATTGGAAGCAAATCGGCGCGGCATTTGAAAAGGTTTACCATGAAATCATCCACTAAAGAAAACTGGCGGGAGGTGTATGCCGATCTTTCGCGTTACCAAAATTTATATTTGTATCAGCAGCAGTTGGTGGAAATCATTGGCCAGCAATTTGCCGATTTGCGCGGCAAACACATTCTCGAGGTGGGATGTGGCAAGGGGAATGAAATTGTCCAGCTTGCGAAAAGAGGCGCAGCGTGTGTCGGCTTGGATTTCTCCGAATCCGCCATGGAATTGATGCAGCAGCGTTTGGCAAAAGAAAGCCTGACCATGCCGTTGGCGCGCGGCGATGCCCGCCGCCTCCCATTTCAGGCCGGCACGTTCGATCTGGTGTATTCGCAAGGCGTTCTCGAGCATTTTACGCAACCCGGCGAGGTTTTGCAAGAGCAATGCCGAGTCTTGCGTGAGGGGGCGATTATCGTCGTCGAGCTCCCCAACAAGTGGACGCTTTACACCATTTATAAAAAAATACTCATGGCGGCGAATAAATGGCTGCCGGGATGGGAAACTCAATATTCGCCACGAGAGTTAAAATCCTTGTTGGAGCAAAATGGGTTCCGCATTCTTGACTGTGTAGGCTGGGATTTCTTGGTTTTGAAGATTCTGCGAAAATTGCGCAAGAAATTGGGATGGCGCGATAAAGCGGAAAGTGCTTTTGTGCGCACGGTGCGCGAAAAACTGCAACGAAATCCAATCTTGCTCAACTTTTTTGTCAGCATCACCGTGGTGGGCAAAAAAATATGATTGGACAATAAAGCGTTGGCGCCAAATTTTTTGCCATTGGACTTGACAAAAAAATTGCTTTATTTAAAATATGCGCAACCATGATGTTGACGAGTGAATGATGAACGAGCAACAGAAACTTTCAATATGCGAATACTTTTGATCACCCCCCGCCTGCCGTATCCGCCGTACCGGGGAGACAAATTAAAAATATTTAACCTGCTCAAAAGGCTCGCGAAGCGCCATGCGATACACTTGATATCTTTTGTCGAGGGCCAGCGCGAGCTGGAATATATTCAATTTTTGCAACCCTACTGCGCAGCGATTGAGACGGTGCCGCTGCCGCGCTGGCGTTCTTATTTGCAATGCCTGTTCGGCCTCTTTTCCGCGTTGCCGCTGCAGGTGCATTATTTTAAGTCTGAAAAAATGCGCCGGCGGATCGATGAAATCTGCAGCCGCAACCATTTTGATGTCATCCACACGCATCTCATCCGTATGGCGCAGTATACCGCTCACTACGGCCATCAATTAAGGGCGCTTGATTTGACGGACGCCGTCTCGCTGTATCTCAACCGCTTTTTGTCGCGGGAAAAGAACTTGATCAAGAAGCTGATCCTGAAAATCGAATTGGAGCGTATCAAGCGTTATGAAAATATTCTCGAACAATTTCATGCTTGTTTCGTTTGCTCCGAGCCGGACAAGGAACAGTTGCTGCAAGCCGCGCCGGAAGCGAATATCCGGATCATTCCCAACGGCGTTGACTTGGCGTATTTTTCCAGCAACGGAACCACCCAATATGACCCGGAGAAGATCGTTTTCACCGGCAACCTGACGTACCATCCCAACATTGACGGCATCTTTTATTTTGTCAACGAGATTTTCCCGCTCGTCAAAAAAGAAGCGCCGGCAGCGAAATTCTACATCGTCGGCCAGTCGCCGCCGGCAAAAGTGCGGGCGTTGGCGTCCAACGACGTGATCGTCACCGGCTTCGTCGAAGACATTAAACAGTATTACTTGAACAGCGCCGTTGCCGTCTCGCCGATCCGCTTCGGCGCCGGAACGCTCAACAAAATTCTCGAGCCGCTGGCGCTGGGTGTGCCGGTGGTGGCAACTTCGATGGGAACCGAAGGCTTTGATTTGACCAACGGCAAGGAAATTTTGATTGCCGATGGCCCCCACACGTTTGCGCGCCACGTCGTGCGCGTCATGAAAGAACCGGCCTATCGTGACAGCCTCGGCCAGGAAGGCATGGCGATCGTTCGGCGTCTATATAATTGGGATGCGATCGTCCAAGCGCTGGAAAATGTCTATCAGGAAATGATTGAGGAGCGCAGTTTAGCGCGACATGCGAAGTATCGGACCTCAGTTGAATGAACGGCTTGGCCAGGCCAACAACCTAAAACCAAACGCGAGCCCGTAACCCAAAAGATTATTGCTCACGGAATGTCCCGCCTTGCGGGATCGCAGAAATTTTTCATTCATTCTATTTCCGCGAGAGTTCATTTCCGTGAGCGAAAAATTTCAGAACTTTTTTCTGAGTTTTGCTGCGCAATGGCCTACGCCATATTTTGGGACAAGCTCAAAACTGGAGCCCTTCGGGCGGCATTGATTTTAAAAAATTTTCCCAACGGATAGATGAACCCAACGGATGAATCTTTTATCAGTTGGGTTCATCTATCCGTTGGCGGCAAAAAAGTTTAGAACCTTTTATTCTAAAGTCTGAGTGTCAAAGGCTTAATGGGGACAAACGATGAAACTCTTTTTTCTGTTGTGGTTTTGTTTTCGTTTTTGACTTACTGGCCTTTGCCTGCCAGCATCACATAAGCCGTGTGCAGCGGAATCATGAAATCCTTCGCCAGCGACATGTTCTCGACGTAGAAAAAGTTGCCCCGGAGTTTTTGCTTGACGCTTTCGCTGGTTTTGGTTTTCATAAGTGAGCTGGAACCCGGCTGATATGACAGAAAAAGGTGGACCATGAATCATTGCACTCGCCTGGCTGTTTGTCTCGTTTTTCTTATTTTGCTCGGTTTGATCATCCCGTCAAACGCTTATGCCTATCTTGATCCGGGAACCGGTAGCTACATTTTTCAGTTGATCGTAGCCGCTTTAATTGGAGCCTTGTTCACTGTCAAGCAATATTGGCAAAAAATCAAGACATTTTCAAAAGCCTTCTTTCCGGAAAAAACAAAAAAGAAAAAAGATGAAGATTGACGGAAATATTCCAGGCTCGTTTCGAGATCCAAGCGGGTTCCTCTTTTGGCAAGACGGCTCAATTTATCGCCAGGTAAACAAGGCTTATCGAGAAAACTACGAGCATCTCCTCGACTCCGGCTTATATCGGGCACTTGTAGATTCCGAATTGTTGATTCCCCACGAAGAAGTTGATATGGCACACGCCAGATCCGATCAGGCCTATAAAGTCATCAAGCCTGAAATCGTGCCCTTTGTATCGTATCCGTATGAATGGTGTTTCAGCCAATTAAAAGCTGCGGCCCTGGCCACGCTTCACATTCAGAAAAAAGCGCTGGACTTCGGCATGTCCCTGAAAGATTGCAGCGCGTACAATATTCAATTCAGAAAAAACAAGCCTACGCTCATTGATTCCCTGTCGTTCGAGAAGTATCGCGAGGGCGAACCTTGGGTTGCCTATAGACAGTGCTGCCAACATTTCCTTGCGCCTTTGGCAGTTATATGCTACAGGGATATCCGGCTCAGTCAATTGCTTCGCGCTTATGTGGACGGCCTCCCTTTGGATTTGGCCGGCTCGCTTCTCCCGTTGCGCACACGTTTCAGATTCTCCTTGCTGACTCACATTCATCTGCATGCCAAAAGCCAGGCGTACTTTGCCGACAAGATTGTCAACAAAAGCTCTCATAAAATGGGGCGCCAGGCGTTTATGGGCCTGATTGACAATTTGGAATCTGCCATTGAAAAATTGCAGTGGCAACCGAAAAGCACGGCGTGGGCCGATTACTATGAAACGATTCATTACTCGCCGGAGGCGCTCGCTCACAAAAAACAGCTTGCGGCGGAATTTCTGGAGCGAATTCATCCGAAGATCGTTTGGGACCTCGGCGCCAACCTCGGTTTATTCAGCCGCATTGCCGGCGAGCGGGGGATTCAAACAATTGCTTTTGACAGCGATCCCGCCTGTGTCGAAAAGAATTATCTTGAATGTGTCAGAACGGGCCAAACCAATATTCTCCCTTTATGGCTCGATTTGACCAACCCCAGTCCGGGCCTCGGCTGGGAGAATGAAGAAAGAAACTCGTTGCCGGAGCGCGGCCCCGCCGATGCCGTGCTGGCTCTGGCTTTGATTCATCATCTGGCCATCGCCAACAATCTGCCGCTGCACAAAATCGCCGGCTTCTTCGGCAAAATTTGTCTTGCACTCATCATTGAATTCGTTCCTAAAAGTGATCTGCAGGTCCGGAAACTCCTATCCACGCGGGAGGATATTTTTCCGGATTATACCCGGGAGATTTTCGAGCAGGAATTCGGGAAAAATTTCACGATACAATGCGCGGCGAGAATCAAGGATTCCGCAAGAACTTTGTATCTGATGCGAAAAAAAGTAAAAGTTCAGTAAACCCTTCATTAGGCTGTCATTCTGAAAGAATCTTTTTTCGCACGAGCACTGTGCTCGATATTAAAAAAGATTCCTCCGGAATGACAAAGTGGTTTACTGAACATTTATCCGTTGGCCGCTTTTATCCGTTGGGAATATTTTTTTAAAATGGTTTGGTGAACAGTTGCGATCGCACGGCACATGAAGAAACCGCGAATCATTCATCCCTTTCTATTTGCGCTATTCCCCATTCTTTTTCTTTTTGCTCACAATGCGGGAAGGACTGCGTTTATTGAAATTTTGGCCCCGGCAGCGGTGGCGCTGGGCATTGCCGCGCTGCCGCTGCTGTTATCGGGATTGATGCTTCGGGATAATATAAAAGCCGGGATCATCGTATCCATTTTTTTGGTTTTGATGTTTTCGTATGGCCACGTTTTTGGCCTGCTCATGGGCTGGCAAATCCGGCATAGACACCTCATGCTGGCTTGGGGGCTGCTTTTTGTTGTGAGCGCTTATTTTATCATCAAAACACGCAAATCTTTGCATCAATTTACGAATATTTTAAATGTCGCGGCTGCCTCGTTGGTTGCCATGTCTCTATTTCATCTTGCTGCTTACGAGCTTGAAGCCAGGCTGGCGGGGCGGGAGGTGAAACGCGCCGAAGAGATGAAAACTCAGCTAACGGAATATGGCGCCAAAGACAATTTGCCGGATATTTACTACATTATCCTGGATCGCTATGCCGCCGCGAGCACGCTCAAGGAAATTTATCATTTCGACAACAGCGAATTCACCGATTACTTGTCGAAGCGAGGATTTTACGTGGCGTCCGAAAGCCGGTCGAATTATCTGACCACTGCCCACTCGCTGGCCTCGTCTTTGAATATGCAGTTTCTGGACCACTTAAGCGACAAGGCCGGCAAAGAATCGAATGATTGGACCTTGCTCAATCCATTGTTGCAAGATCATCAAGTGTGCCGCGTGCTGAAAGCGAAAGGCTATAAATATTTCCATTTCGGCGACCTGTGGACCCCGACGGCTTACAATAGAAACGCCGAGGTGAATGTCAATCAGTATTGGCTGCCGCAATTTTCCGCCGCATTGTTTAAAACCACGATGTTTTGCATTATCGGCCTCGAGTTAGGCATTTATGATTACCGCCGGGAGCATTGGCAAAGAATTCTGTACAAGTTCGACAAGCTGGCTGAGATGCCTGCCGTCAAAGAACCCACTTTTGTTTTTGCCCACATGCTCATTCCCCACGATCCGTTTGTATTCGACAAGAATGGCGAGTTTCTGACCGAAGCAGAAGTTGGCAGGAGAAGCGCAAAGGAGAATTACGTCAATCAAGTGATCTTTGCCAATAAAAAGCTTCAGGCGCTTATTGACAAATTATTGTCAAGCTCGGAAGCTCACCCAATTATCATTGTGCAAGCGGATGAAGGCCCGTACCCGGCAAGAAGCGAGCTCGATCTTCGCCATTTCAACTGGAAACAGGCGAGCCAGCAGGAGCTGAAAGAAAAACTGAGGATATTGAACGCCTATTATCTGCCCAAAGTCGATAAAAAATTTTTGTATCCATCCATCACACCGGTGAATTCTTTTCGGCTCATTTTTAACCTTTACTTTAATGCCAATTTTGAGTTGCTGCCGGATGAGAGTTATGCCTTTGTAGACGAAGACCATTTATACGAGTTTTTTAATGTGACGGATCAAGTCGAACATGAAAACGAGCATAGCACTGAAAAAAAGTGACCATTTTTGTTTTAGCTTTTTAGTTACGGCTTTTTTTTCATTTTTTGTCTCACTGCCCTCTCCCCGCCAGCATCACATAAACCGTATTGAGCAGAATCTTGAAATCCATCGCCAGCGACATGTTCTCGACATAGAAAAAGTCGTATTGGAGTTTCTGTTTCACGTCTTCGATGGTGTTATCGTACGAGCCTTTCACTTGCGCCCAACCGGTGATGCCGGGCTGCACTTTGAGCCGGCGCATATAAAACGGGACTTCTTTCTTCAGCTTTTCGACGAAATACGGCCGCTCCGGGCGTGGACCCACCAAGCTCATCTCGCCACGCAGTACGTTGATAAATTGGGGAAATTCGTCCAAGTGCCATTTGCGCATAAAACGCCCCACTCTGGTGATGCGGGGATCGTCTTTTTCCGCCCACTTTGGTCCGGTGATTTGCTCGGCGTTTTGCACCATCGTGCGGAATTTGATGATCGTAAAAACGCGGCCGTCCCGGCCGACTCTTTCCTGCCGATAAAAAACCGGCCCCGGCGAATCCAGCTTGATGATCAACGCCAAAATCAGCCAAAACGGCAAGCCAAGAACGATGATGGTTAATGCCGCCGCACTATCGAGCAGGCGCTTGAAACGCCGCTCCCACAGCGGCATGATTTGCGGGAAAATCTCGATGAGCGGAAACCCATAAATCTGATTCGTGCGCGCCTGCCCCATCACGATGCTGTAGAGATCCGGAATGATTTTGATGGTGACGGGAAAACCGGTGCATTGATTGACTGCCTCGGTCATCTCGCGCCGCTGAAAAATATCGAGCGCGATCAGCACGTTTTCCACCTGCTCGCTGCGGATAATCCAGCTCAAATCGTGAATGGAGCCGAGCACCGGCACGTCGCCATAAGCCCTCCGGGCTTTGAGCGTGCGCACATCGACAAAACCGACGACACGGTAACCGAGCGCGGGGAAGCGGTTGACTTTGTCGAGCAGCGCGCGCGCTTTGCCATTCCAGCCGACGATCACGGTTTGGCGCATGCCAATGCCGGCTTCGAGCAAGCGCCGCTGGATGGTGCGCAAAATCATGCGCCCGTTGGCGACCATGAAGGTCATTAAAACCCAGTAGCTGACAAACAGCAAACGGCTGAACTTGGGCGGGGTGGTCAGGTCTTGCGGTTCGGCGGTGAACAAAAAGATCAAAATCGCGCCGAAGAAAACGGTTTTAATCAGAGTAACCAATTCGTCAAAACGCGAATAGGCGTACCAGGTGCGATAAAGGCCGAAAAAAAGAAATAAAAGAAACCAGTAAGCAAAAATAACGACGGCGGTGGTGAGCACCTCCAACGGTTCCGAGGGGGCATAGAGCGCCAGTTTGCCGCGCAGCCAGATCCAGATAAAATACGATCCGACGACCGCCACAAAATCGCTGACGAAGAGCAGCGTCCGCTCGATGGCGCGCGGCATGATGATGGCGTAATCGCGGCTTTTGGCGTTGAAAAGATAGCCGTGCTTTTGGAAAAAATAAAAAACCGCCCATAATTGTGTCCAATTGAGCAGCCGAAAAAAATCGCCGGTGCGGCGCCGCTTGTCGTGGATGGCGGTCGCGTGCGGATAATAAAAAATCTTCCAACCGTGCGCTTGCGCGCGCAGACAATAATCCGCGTCCTCCGGCCCGTAAAAAAAATTTTCGTCCAACAGTCCGACTTCCTGGATCACCTCGCGGCGGATGAGCTGGCACGTGCCAACGACGTAATCCACCTCGCGAACCGAGTTGTGATCCCAATCCGCCATCGCCTGGTCGCGGAGCGTGCGGTTATTGCGAAAAAAGGGAATGAATTGCAACCGGCGCAGGAAGGGCGTAAAAATCGTGGGAAAGCGCCGGCAAGAGAGCAGAAGCTTGCCGGTCGGGTCGACGATTTTCGCGCCAACGACGCCGGCCTCCGGCGTATTTTTCGCGAACGCCACCAGCTCGTCGATGGCGCCGGATGATAGGCGCGCATTGGCATCGAGCAGCAGCACAAAATCACCGGCGGCCGCTTTTATCGCTTGATTGCGCGCCGGGGCCACGCCCTGATTTTTGGCATTGGTGAGGCGCCGCACCTGGGGAAATTGGCGGCGCAGCATTTCTCCGGTTCCGTCGGTCGAGCCGTTGTCAACCACGATAACTTCGAACTCAACTTGGCTCGCGCCGGCATAAATGGATTCCAGGCAGCTTTCGAGAAGCTGGCGCGAGTTCCAGGCAATGATTGCAATGGACACTTCCGGCGGCTTTGGTGCGGCAGTCGTGCCACGGCGGCCGTTGGGTGGGATTTCCAAAACGTGATTGCGCTGCTTATCGTCCATGAAATTGTTCGTAGTAACGCTTTCAGGCGTCAAATGCTCAAAATGAATAAAAAGTTCTGAAGCGTCAAGCTTTTTCTACATTGCTAACATCCGCGCCTAAAGGCACCACTACGAACTATCATTTACTCGTGCGGGGTGCGCAGCTCCGCCGGAATGGTGTTGGTGCCGCAGCCGAGCCGGACGATTTTCTTGCGGCCGTTTTTCACATCTTTCGTGGCGTTGCGCGTGTCGACCACCAGCTTGGAGTGCTTCACGATCATCTCGTAATCGTAATCATCGTGGTTGGTGGCGATGATCACGCAATCCGCCGACTCGAGCAGCTTGACATCGAGCTTTTTGGAGTGATAAGCCTTGCCGCACACGCGCAGCGACGGCACGTAAGGATCGTTGTACATCAAATACCGGCCGCCGCGGTTGTACAGCAGTTCCATGACTTTGATCGCCGGCGAGTTGCGCGTGTCATCGACGTTTTTCTTGAAGGCGACGCCGAGCATGAGAATCTTGGAATTGGTGATGGCGGCGCCGTGCAGGCTCAAGGAGCGGATGATGAGATCCAAAACATAATACGGCATGTTCTCATTGGTCATTGCCGCCAGCTCGATGAAGTTGGTGTGGAAATCGTACTCTTTGGCTTTCCACGACAAGTAGTACGGATCGACGAGAATGCAATGGCCGCCGATGCCGGGACCGGGGAAAAACGGCATGAAGCCGAACGGCTTGGTGGCGGCGGCTTCGACCACTTCCCAAATGTCGATGCCTTCCATGCGATCGCAAAGCTGCGCCAGCTCGTTCACCAACGCGATGTTTACCGAGCGGAAAATGTTTTCGAGCAGCTTGGTCATCTCGGCGGCTTTGGGCGAGGAGAGCTCCTTGACTTCGACGATGACTTGGCGGGAAATCGCCGAGGCGAGTCTGGTGCATTTTTTCGTCACGCCGCCGACGACGATCGGGGTGTTGGCCGTGGTAAATTTTCTGTTGCCCGGGTCGATGCGCTCCGGCGAGAAGGCCAGATAGAAATCCTTGCCCACCTTCAAGCCCGTCTCTTCCAAAATCGGCTGCAACACTTTTTCGGTGGTCTCCGGGTAGGTGGTGGATTTCAGAATGACGAGCTGCTCCCGGCGCAACCCGCCGGCGATGCCTTTGGCGGAATCGACGATGTAAGAGACGTCCGGCTCTTTGTTGTCGGTGAACGGCGTCGGCACGCAAATGTAGACGACGTCGCAGGCGCCGATGCGATCGTAGTTGGTGGCGCCGGAAAGCTTGCCGGCCCTCACCAGCTCGCGCAAATTGTTGCCGTCAACGTCGGCGATGTAGTTTTCGCCGTGATTGAGCTTGACGATTTTTTCTTGGCTCACGTCAATGCCGAGCACTTCGTAGCCGGCCGCGGCATATTCCACGGACAGAGGCAGGCCGACGTAGCCCAAGCCGATCACACCGACCTTTGCGGTTTTGTCTTCGATTTTAATTTCAAGACTCACAGGAGGTCTCCTTGAAACTTAGTCCTAGTGCAAGAAGCAGATGGTTGATCTCTTTAAATTGAAATCTTTACGGAAAAATAAAACTTTAGCTCACGGAATAGAACTCACACGGAAGTAAAAGATTTTTTTATAATTCATTTCCGTGAGCCGTTCCACTTCCGTGAGCGATTTTTTCCTTTTAATTATCCCGCCTTGCGGAATCAACGTTGGGCTTTTTATAGAGCCATCTTGTAGTTTTTTTTGTAAAACTCGAGATACTCGCCGCTTTTCAATTTTTCCCACCACCAACGGTTTTGGGCATACCAGCCAATGGTAAATTCGAGCGCGGTTTTAAAATCGTGTTTCGGTTTCCAGCCGAGCGCCGCCAGCTTGCTCGTGTCCAGTGAATAACGCCGGTCGTGGCCCAGGCGGTCATTCACAAAAGTCATTAGGTTCTTGGGTTTGTTCAAAGCCGCGAGAATCATCTCGGTGATTTCGAGATTATTGTGCTCGTTGCCGCCGCCGATGTTATAAACTTCACCGTCCTTGCCGTGCGCTAAAAGAAAATCGATGGCGTCGCAATGATCTTCAACGTAAATCCAATCGCGGACATTTTTGCCGTCGCCGTAAATGGGCAGCGGCTTGTCCTCGAGCGCATTGGTGACAAAAAGCGGAATCAGTTTTTCCGGATATTGGTACGGCCCGAAATTGTTCGAGCCGCGCGTGATGATGACCGGCAGGCCATAAGTCACAAAATACGAATAGGCCAATCGATCCGCTCCTGCTTTCGAGGCCGAGTACGGGCTGGACGGCATCAGTGCAGCGGTTTCCCTGAACGCGCCTTGCTCGATGCTGCCGTAAACTTCGTCGGTCGAAATTTGGATGAATTTTTTGACGCGGTGCCAGCGCGCCGCCTCGAGCAGCAAGAACGCGCCAAAAACGTCGGTGCGGATGAAAGCATCCGGTGCGCCGATCGATCGATCCACGTGGCTCTCCGCGGCAAAATTCACCACGGCGTCGATTCCGGCCATATACTGATCCACCAGCATGGCGTCGCAAATATCGCCTTGCACGAAGCGATGGCGCGGATTATTCTCCACGTCGCGCAAGTTGTCGAGGTTGCCGGCATACGTCAGCTTGTCGAAATTAATGATGGAGATGTCATGATATTTTTGCAGGAGATGGCGAATATAATTGCTGCCAATGAAACCGGCCCCGCCGGTTACCAAAAATCTTTGCATAATGGCTCCACAGTTGTCAATCAGAATTTCTCATCGGGTTTGGAGTTAAACATCCCTTGATTTCCGTGTCCGTTCATCCAGTCCACGCTCATCCGCCCCCCTAATCCGTGGATATTAGCCTTAAATTTACGGAATAAGAAAATGAAAGTCAACCTTTTATCCCTCTGTGAAGTAAACTAAATACCTGCAGCAGTTTTATTGCGGGCATAAAATTTGTGAAACAATCATTTAGTAGCCTCTTTAAAGATTCGGCGAAACTCGGTGCAGCCCGGCGGAAAATTATGTCCGCCGCTTCCAAGCTCGTGCAGCGATTGCTGCCAAGCCCGCCATGCCATATTCCACCCATTTCACCCAAGCCGATTCTTGCCATAGGCCGGTGCGCGCGTAGCCGTCCAAAATCCAATAAGCCAGAAATATTGTGGCACTCCAGGTAATCCAACCGGGTTGGCGCGCGAGGCACAAAAGCGGCAAAATCCACAACAGATACCACGGCTGCACGGTCGGCGAGAGCAAAAAAAACACGCCGAGCACGTTGAGAGCGAGGGCGGGCCAGGCGAGGACAAAGGGCGGAGGGCAAAGAGCCGAGGGCTGAGGGCAGGGGGCGGAGGGCAATGCTTTTATGGCTTGCCAATAGTTTCGCCATTGTATGACGACAAAGCTCAAAAACATGCCGGCCATCAGCAGTTTGGTGATGAGTAACGCGAGATCGACGCGGCGGGTGGTGAGCACTTCGTTGGTAATTTCCCAATCCGCTGGAATCATGAGCATTTTGACCAAGCCCTCCGGCAGCAGCGCGTGAATCGGCTCGTAAAACAGCGCGAAGACCGAGTCATTGAAACGCCATTTCGCTGCATACACCGCCAGTCCGGAAATGAGATTGCCGCCGGCGAAAGGCAAATACGAAAAAAAAGCGAAGATCGCCCATACGAGCGGGCGATTGTATGTGGTTTGGGAAATCTCAATTTGAGTTCGATGATCCGCCAATCTCCGGATGACCACGGCGAAAATCAAGAATTGCACTGTAATGCCAAGAAAAAAAGTCACCAGTTGCTGGCGGAAGCTTGTCAAGACGAGATCGAGCTGCGTTAACGGCAAGAGGGTGAGGCGCTTGCTCGCGGCGAGGGCGCCGGTTGGCTGCACGGCGCTCGCAGCCGGGCCGCCAAGCTGCGCGAGCACGAAGCACAGCCACAAGGTGAATAGACCTCCGGCGATGCAAAGAATGGCGGGAAAGTTAATCGTTGCCGTTTGTTTCTTCTCCTCTGCCCGGTTTGACGCAGACACGGATAAGAGGGATTGGCTTTTTTTCATGCAAAGGTTTCGACACGTGTCATTAAAAATTCGCTAATTCTTTCGATTAACGTTTGCGCCGGGCAAATCATTCCCATACGGTGCTGTCACAATCTGCTTGCATCTTATGACGGTTTTGCTTATCCTATTTTTGCATGAATCTATCACGGTGGAATGGTGACCAGACGCGGAGGACGCACGTGATCGTGCCGCCACCGCCTTCGTCGAGCACGATGATGGCCGTCATCATCGCCGGCCTGCTCTGCAATCTAAATTTTTTGATGGCGCAAGAGCGGACGGGCCATTTGCGCGGCCGCGTGGAACTGAAGCAGCCGGTGATGGGTGACAGCCGCATCATCAGTAAAGACATTAGCGGCGTTTATCAAAAAACGGCGACGTTGGCGCCTTCGGCTTACGAGCCGCCGAGCTTCGTCGTCTATATTGAGAATGCGCCGTTCACTCGTCGTGGCCAGCCCTCCGAAAGATCGGCTAAAATCAGCCAGGACAGCTCTGCCAAAAAAGGAGTTTTGGCGCGTCCCCGCTTCGTTATGGATCAACGCGATCTGACCTTTGCGCCCCACGTGCTGCCGATCCTGGCCGGCTCGACGGTGGAGTTTCCCAACAGCGACCCGGTTTATCACAACGTTTTTTCGTTCAGCAAAACCAAAATTTTCGATTTGGGCCGATACCCCACCGGCCGCACCAAAGCCGTGACGTTCAACGAACCCGGGCTGGTCAAAGTGTATTGCGACATGCACTCACAAATGAACGCGTTCATTTTGGTGCTGGCAAACCCGTATTTTACGCTCACCGACGAGCAGGGCAATTATTGGATTCGTGAGGTCCCGGCCGGAACCTATCAAGTGAAGGCATGGTTTGCGCGCTTGCCGGAAAAAACCGCCGGTGTTACGATTCGCGGCGGCGAGACCGCAACGTTGAATTTTGAATTTCCCTAACGCGGACGGTGTGAACGAACGCGGGCGATGGGTCTTGCATTGGCGGGGCGCAACCCTGCGAGTGTAGCCCAACAAAGCACAAAGTCTTCGCTTGCAGAATTAAAAATCCCGCTGAATTGATAACGCTGAAAAAGTCTGATTACTGCATGAGAACCGCAACGAACGAAAAACTTGGTCTTTTTAAAGTTAAACTTTTGCTTTTTCGGCAAATATTTTTCCTGTTTGGTTGTCCCGCGTTGCGGGATCAAGGGAAAGCCATGGTTTCCGCGTTTGTCCATGCCGTCCGCGTTAGTGTTTGCCGTTTGCCTTTTTCTTTTTTCTTTTTGTTTTTTGCTGCAAGCGCCGCGAGCCAACCCACCATCGATTTGGGCGGCATTATCACGGTTAATTACCTTGATGGCGGTGACGGCAAAAGCCCGCTTGTCCACAACGACGGGCTGCCCGGCTTCGAGCTGGTGGGCGATTTATTCATGAATGTGCGCGTGAGCGAAGAGGCCTCGGCTTTTGTCGAGCTGGAAACCGTGCGCGGCTGGAACGTGCAGTTGTACAGCGGCTCGCTTACTTATAAAATTTCCCGAGACCGCCTGAAAATTGAAGCCGGAAAATTCGTTGCGCCGTTTGGAAACTTTCTTCCCCGGCGTTTTGCGCCGCAAAATTTTTTGTACGGCTTTCCTCTGCACTACGAGTATCGCACCGGCCTCGTCACCAACGACGTTCCCGACAATAATCAAGACCTGCTCAAGGCGCGGGGCGCCGGACGAGGAGATTACAACCAACCGAGCGCAAACGCTCATATCGATTTTTCAGCATCCGAGCGAACGATGAGCAAACCTTTTCTTACCGTGGCGAACGGACAAGCGGCTGCGCCGGCACAACTGCTGACCGGACACATCGTTAGTGGCAACGACGGCGTCAAAGTGATTGCCAAGGAAAGTTATATCACCGGCGTGCAATTTTTTGGCAGCTTTAGCGGGTTCGGTTATAGTGTAGGGCTGGCGAACGGCGCGCTTTCCAATCCGGCCGATTTGAACGTCAGCAAAAGGCCGATGATATTCGGTCGCCTGCACGTGCAGCCGGCGATCGGCCTCAAGATCGGCGTCTCGGCGGCGAGCGGCGGTTATTTGAATCACCAGCTCGTCAAAAGCCAGCATTCGGATTTGCAGCCGGAAAAATATGCTCAACACGTTGCCGGCCTCGATGTCGAATACAGCCGGGGCTATTTGGTGTTTTTCGGCGAGGGCGTCTTCAGCCGTTGGCAAAGCCCGTTTATCAGCGGCGATCTGGACGCGCTGGCTTTCTCCGTGGAGGTGCGCTATAAAATTTTGCCGCGCCTGTTTGTGGCCGCGCGTTACGGCCGCCTTGATTTTTCCGAAATTGCCGATGCGCAAGACGTGGATGCCGACGGGAAGCTGACGGAGCCGTGGGAATTTCCGGTTTGGCGCTTGGAATCGGGCGCCGGTTATTATCTCTCGCGCCACGCGCTTTTAAAAGCGGTTTGGCAAATCAACCGCACCCAGGAGCTGAACCCCGGCAGCGACGATCCGGCCGACGACCTCGTTGCAGTTCAAATGACCGTGTTCTATTAACACACGGACGGAACACGGATGGGATGGACGACAGCGGACTAACGACGGGCGGGATGAACAAAAGTTGCATCATTCAAAAGAAGTCTTTCGATGAGCACACGCAGGTGGCCACAACTTTTTTTGCCGAAAGCGCTCAGGACGTCGCGCAGCCTGAAGGGAAAAATATTTTTGGCGCTGGCGGCGACGGTTTTGCTTGCCATCATCTCGATCTTTTTGGTGCTCAATTATTTTTTGCGCCGGCAGATTTTCGAGACGCTCCACGACGAAGTGCGGCGGGCGGCGCGCTTGTTCGTTTTGCTGCAGCAGCGCGAGAGCGTGCATCAGATGCTGGAAAGAAGCCGGCTGTTGACGAGCGCGCCGCAGCTCAAAGCGGCGCTCGATACAGGCCATCCCCTGACCGTGCAGGATGTGCTGGAACCACTTTTTCAGAGCGTCTTCATTGCCACGGAAGAAAACAATTTCTTTTTCTCACACGACAATCAGGTCAACGGCGGGCCGGCGCCGCGGCCCGACCTTCAAATCGCGGATAACAACTCGCGGGCGCTTTCGGAAAACACGCCGGAACGATTCAGCGATCTTTGTGTGATCTACAACCGCGAGGGGAAGATGGTGACGGCCATGGTGCGCTTTTCACCGAGCAGCCGGATCAGCAGCGAAGCCTCGTCCCGATTTATCCTGCCCGATTCGTTGTTGCTCCCGGCCTTGCAAGGGCGCGAACGCGTGGCGATCTGGCAGAATCAACATGGCGCTTGGTGGGGCGTGCTGGTGCCAATCTGGGCTGGGGGATCGCCGCTTGGCCCCTCGCTGCTTGGCGCGCTGGCTTTGGGCATGCGCCTGGATGATGCTTATGCGCTGCGCATGAAAGCGTTGGTGGGGAGCGAAGTCGCTGTTGTATTAGCCGGCGAGGTGGTCGCCGTTTCGCGCTCCGATCTCGAGCGCGGACAATTGGCGGCGGCCAAGACGCACGACTTCTCATCCGACCGCCTGAAAGAGTTCGCTATTAACGATGAAAGATTTTTGGCAACCAGCTTGCCGTGGTTTGAAGAGGAATCCGACGACGACGTGATTTTGTTTCGCTCGATTGACAGCTCCATTCAGCCGCTGCTGCGCCCGGTGCAAGGCACGCTTTCCATCGTCGGCCTCGGCGCTTTTCTCGCGGCGTTGGTGATCAGCCTTTTGGTCTCTCGAACCATCACCCAGCCCATCGCCAAGCTTGTCGATGCCGCGCACGCGGCCAGCGCCGGGCAGCTCGATCAACCCATTCAAATCTCTTCGGCCGATGAAATCGGCTATCTGGCGCGCCGCTTCGAGGCGATGCGCCAATCGCTCAAGCTGCAAATGGAAAAGCTGACCGAGCTTAACGCCGATCTCAGCGAGCGCAATCTCGAGCTCGAGAGCGCGCTCGACCAATTGCGCCGCGCCCAGGAGGAGCTGGTGAAATCCGAAAAACTGGCCGCCGCCGGCAAACTGACCGCGCAGCTCTCGCACGAGATCAACAATCCCATTCACAACATCCGCAGTTGCCTGGAGACGGCGCTGAAGAAAATGCCGGAGCAGCTTGCAGGGCGGCAATTCGTGCAACTGGCGCACGACGAGATTCTCCGCATCGGCAAGCTGGTGCGGCAAATGCTGGATTTTTACCGCTTCGGGAAAACCGAGCTGCAGGCGATTGACCTCAACCAGGCAATCGTCGAAGTGCTCGACAGCTCGCAGCGCCGATTCGAAGAGCACAAAATTGCCGTCGAGCGCCGGCTCACTGCCGGGCTGCCGGCGGTGCGCGCCTCGCGCGATCAGATGAAGCAGGTGTTTCTCAACCTCATTCTCAACGCCGTCGAAGCGATGCCATGCGGCGGCAAATTAAAAGTGCAAACCTTGAAAGAGAACGGCTTCGTGCAGATTGCCATTGGCGACACCGGCTGCGGCATTCCGCCGGAGAATTTGCCGAAAATTTTCGATACCTTTTTTACGACCAAACGTGCGGTGCACGGCGTCGGCCTCGGCTTGTCGGTGTGCTACAATATCGTGCACCAGCACGGCGGCACGATCGCGGTGGAAAGCGAGGTGGGAAAGGGGAGCACGTTTACGGTGAAGCTGCCGCTGGCGGAGAAGGAATAATTCCCAATAAAATGGAGTCAATTCGCTTTACAAGAATTTAAGCTTTGGTTATTTGCGGGGAATTGTTCTGCGGCGTTTTGCAGCGGTTTTGTACTTGACGTGCTTCTTTTTAGAATGCGGCTTGATTTCATACATAAAAATTCGATCGCCACGTTTAACCATGCGGAAGCCATCTTCAGCAAGAGATTTGCGAAAATCTTTTTCCGTCGCTTCCAGCCATTCCAAAATGGATAATCCGCTTTCTTGTTGTTGGCGCTCCATCTCTTCCTGAATGCGATGTATCTCCCGCATGGTCGAGTCTTCTTTATAATTGTTACCGGTCATTATAGTAGGCACTGGGAATGGAGGTGTCGAGATATAACCGGGGTAATGAGTTTGCCATGTAAAGGCCTTCGAATGCACGCACGTTACGATCAACCTAATTTTCTGCATAACAAAATTGGTGCTGCCTTTTACGATGCTTGCTTTTTGCGGGCAGCCGTCTTGTTGCGTTTCGAAGCTGTTTTATATTTGACTATCTCTTCGCGGATTTGATGGATTTCCTGCATGGTCGAATCTTCGAAATATTCGTCATAATTCTTATGCTTGATCATTTTAGTCTTAGGAGATGGTGAGACGACGACAGAATCTTGCTCCCCGCCTTTAGGCAATGTTTCAAAAGTGTTATCGTTTTTCTTTGAACTTGGCTTGATTTCATACAAATAGAAGCGGTCACCGCGGATAACCATGCGATAGCCGATTTCGGATAGAGATTGCCGGAGATCCTTTTCGGTTGCTTGCAGCCATTCCTCATAGGAAGAGAGGCCGCTTTTTTCGTATTGCTGCTCCATCTCCTCCTGGATGCGATGTATTTCCTGCATGGTTGGCGATTCGTTGTTATCTTTGTAGCGAGCCATAACGGGCCTCAAAGTTGATTTGGACTGATGATGGTTATCGTTTTGTAGCCCTTGTTCAGGTTGATGTCGTTAATTCTTTTCTTATTGCTGTCATTCACCAGATGCGTAAAATTCCAACTAAGCAAAACTTCACAATAATTTATTGTCGCAATGGCGATGTGGAAAGCATCATTCTTTGGGATTTTTAGATCCTTCAAATATTCATACGCTAAAGCTATACACGTTGGTGTCAGCATGCGCTTATCGAGACGATCTACAAGAGCAACGAGCTTTTTCCTTCTCTTGCGGTTTTTAGTTGCGCCGAGTTCTTTAAGCGTTATATTGGAAATTATCAGATGATAATTCGGCAACTTTTGATGCCAGACTTGTTGCGTAACAATTTGTCTTTCACGATCGTGATCATTATAATAAGCGCTGGGAACAGATGAATCCAAATACAGAAGAGGCAACGAATTTGCCATATAAAAACTCTCGAGTATGTCCTAACCGGATAAAAGAATTGCTGCAGCCAAAATAAGCAAAAACCTTTTAAAAAGCAAGCACAAGTTTGAACCATGAATCAATCTTCAATCATCATGAAACCCACCATCCTCGTCGTCGATGACGACGCCGCCTTTCGCGCCGTGACCTCCGCGCTGTTGGAAGACGAAGGGTACGGCGTCACCTGCGCGGCCGATGGCAACGAGGCCATCGCGCTCTTGCGCGAGCGCCATTTTGATCTCGTGCTCTCCGACCTTGTCATGACCGAGGTCAGCGGCTTGCAGGTTTTGGAAACCGCCAAAACGCTCAGCCCGCGTACTATCGTGATTATGGTCACCGGCTTTGCCTCCGTCGAATCCGCGGTGGAGGCGATCAAGCGCGGCGCCGAAGATTATCTCACCAAGCCGTGCGGCAACGCTGAGCTATTGCTGAAAGTGGAGCGGGCTTTGGTTCAACGCCAGAAGGATGAAGAGTTGGCCCGACTGCGCGACGTGGTGACGCAAAGCCACAGCTTCGGCAATCTCATCGGCAAAAGCCCGCGCATGCAACAGGTTTTCCGCCTCGCGCAGCAAGTGGCGGGCACCGACGCTACGGTTCTGCTGCTCGGTGAAACCGGCACGGGCAAGGAGCTGCTGGCGCGCGCCATTCATTTCAACAGCCCGCGGCGCCACGGGCCGTTTGTCGCCGTCAACTGCGCCGCCATTGCGGAGACGCTTTTGGAAAGCGAGCTGTTCGGCCACGAAAGAGGGGCGTTCACCGGCGCGATTCGCCAAAAGCCGGGGCGTTTCGAGATGGCGGAAAAAGGCACGCTCTTTCTCGATGAAATCGGCGACATCCCGATGGCGACGCAGATCAAATTGCTGCGGGTTTTACAGGAGCGCGAATTTGAGCGCGTCGGCGGCAATGAAACGATTCGCTGCGATATCCGGCTCATCTCCGCCACCAATCACAATCTCGAGCAGGCCATTCAGGAGAAAAAATTTCGTGAAGATCTTTATTACCGCCTCAACGTCGTGCCGATTCGGCTGCCGGCGTTGCGCGAGCGACCGGAGGATATTCCGTTGTTGGCACGGCATTTCCTGCAAAAGTACGTGCAAGCGCTGAACAAGCCGGTCGCCAAAATTTCTGAGGCCGCTCTGAACCTGCTCTTGCAGCACAAGTGGCCGGGCAACGTGCGCGAATTAGAGAACCTCATCGAGCGCGCCATCGTTTTGTGCACCGGCGAAGTCATCGACGTCGAGCATTTGCTGATGCTGCAGGATCGTCCGGAAGCCGATCTTTTGAGCCAGGCGCGCAGTCGGCACCTGACTGAACGCCAGCTTACGCAGCTTTACGCGCGCATTATTCTCGACGTGGCCGCCGGCAACAAAAAAGAAGCCTGCCGCATTCTCGACATCAATTTCCGCACGCTGCAGAACCGGCTGGAGGGCTTGGCGGCGGACGCAACGAACGAATCGTAACCCAGACAGCTTGTCTGGAAATGGCTTGCAAAGAAGCAAGAGAGCTTGATTACTTGCAACGAAAAGGCTACGCCCGCAGGGGAACCGCAACGAAAATAATTTCGGTTGCGCTTTGGGGAAAGTTGTCGTAACTTTAAAAGTAAGTTATTATACCAACTGCCACTAACTTCGGGGCAAAAACATGGAACAAGAAACTGTAACCCAGGAAGTCGTGCTCGAGAAAGTGCGCCAACGCCTTGGCTCGTTGGATACCAAAGCCGAGCAAGCCGTTGCGGAAGTGATTGCGATTCTCAATGAATCCCGCCAGACGCTTCCACAACAAGAGGATGAATTTGTGAGCGCCAACGTCAGTGTGGCCCAATACGTCGCGTGGTCGCCTGAAGAGCGCTTTCAATATCTTGACAACGCCGAAAAAGCCAATGCGCGCTGGGTTGAGCAGCAGCTTCAAAAATTGAATGCTGCCTGGCTGATGGTGATCGATGGACAAGTTGTGGCTCACGATGCGGACTTCCAAAATTTGCTTAAAGTGCACGAGTTTAAAGCCCTGTGCCAAAAATATAATGGCAAATATCCTTTTGTTTTTTTCCATCCCAAGCTTTTCATGATTGAAGAAACTACGGCATGGCATGCGACTAAAGAGCCGGACGACGCCTACCCAACCGTTGTCGTGAAGCTTCGTGGCGAGCGTAGTGAAGCAACGCTGGTGGCTGATTTTGACACAGGCGCTGCGCATGCTTACATCGATCTAAATTTTCTCTTACAGCGCGGCTTGCTAACAATTGAAACCGAGGATTACGCACGAAGGTCCGAACATCTCAGCCAGAGTTTTAGTTTTTTCGCGAAACCACTTTGGTTTTCGGTGCAGGATCAAAGCGGCAAATTGAAAGAGGTCGAATTCTTTGCTTGTTGCATCAAAGAATGGCGCACCAGCCCATTCGTCGCTATTAACCCTAACCGAACTGCCTTGCTTGGTCGCGGATTATTCCACAAGCTTGCGCCCATCGTCCACCTTGATTTTGCCGCTCGCCAAACAGAAATCGAATTTCATAATTCCACTACTTGAAAAAAAGAAATACATTTTCAGGAGAAAGTTGTTCATGGACGAGGCGCTATCCCTTGTGCGCGAAATTTTGGGTGTGCTTTCCGTTCCGCTTTTGGTTTTATTGAACAGCTTTTTTGTGGCGGCGGAATTTGCTTTGGTCGCCGTGCGGCGAACGCAAGTCGAAGAAATGGTCAAAAAAAATCGCGCCGGGGCGGTGGCCGTGAAAAAAGCAATTTCGCACCTCGACGGCGCCATCGCCGCCACCCAGCTCGGCATCACGCTCGCGAGCCTGGCGCTCGGGTGGGTCGGCGAGCCGGCGATCGCGCACTTGCTCGAACCGCTTTTGAGTTTGCTGCCGGGGCAATGGGTGGACACGGCCAGCCATTCTCTTTCCGCGATCATCGCTTTCACCACCATCACGTTTCTGCACGTCGTTGCCGGCGAGTTGGCCCCCAAAGCGCTCGCCCTGCAACGCCCCGATGAAATCTCGCTGTTTGTGGCCACACCGCTGTTGATCTTCGCGAAAGTCACGCAGCCGGCGATCGTGGTCATGAACGGCGTTGGCAACTGGGTCGTGCGCTCGCTCGGCTTCAAGCCCGTTTCGGGACACCAAATGGTGCATTCGGTTGAAGAGCTTAGCTTGCTGGTGGAAGAAACGCGCCAGGCCGGGGGGTTGCCGGCGGATCAAGCCGAATATCTGCGCAATGTTTTCCGTCTCTCCTCCAAATGCGTCTGTGACATCGTCGTGCCCGTCAACCGCGTCGCCATGCTGGAAGCGCACGCGCCGGAAGAAAAAGTTCTCGAAGCAGTGCGCGAAGGCGCGCACACCCGCATGCCGGTTTACGATCGGGATATCAATAATGTAATTGGAATTGTCAATACGAAAGATTTGTTTTATCTCTTCAGTTTGCGCGGCGTGGTGACGTTGGTCGATGCCCTGTATCCGCCCTTGTTCTTTCCGCCCAACATGTCGGTAGCCGTCGCCTTGCGGGAATTTCGCCGTCAAAAAAAACAAATGGCCGTGGTTAAAGACAACGACACCGGCCTGGTTTTAGGCATTGTGACGCTCGAAGACGTGCTCGAAGAGATCGTCGGCGAGATCGAGGACGAGCACGATCAGCCGCGCCCCACGAACAACGTGCCGCAAAAAATACAATCTCGTGCTTCATAATCCTCTCTTGAAATGCAACGAAATGGCTTGTGCGCTCGCGTTTAAAGCCTATGTCCGGCTGGCAGGTGAATGAGATTTAAATATTTAACCTCACTTTTTTTATGCCCCAAGTTGCCACGGCACGGAATTCGCCTCTGTAAACTCCACCGGAAAACCGCTTGCTTTTTTGTTTTTCAGTGATCATATTTTACGCTACTGACAAACGTTACTCGTTTAACTTCGACGCCATGCACGAAGCTCGTATTCAACCCGCTTTCGTTTTAAAACCCTGGCAAGCCAAACTGAAGGGCGCCTTCATGCTCTTTCGCGTTTTGGCGGTTTTGGTTTGGGCCTTCAACGCTGGCATCATCAGCAATGCGGCGGCGGCGGCGGACGGCTTCGCAGTGAATTTCGTGGTGCTCGTTTTCGTTTTGCTGATTGCGGCGGTGGTGCAAGGCTATCCTGCGCACATCGTTAACGAAATTTATGATTGGCAAAGCGGCGCCGATCGCCCCGGCGTTGCCGCCTCCACCGCTTCCAAACAAAAAACGGTTGCCGGAGGCAGCAAGGTCATCGCCGCCGGATTGCTCACGATTGAAGATCTCTGGCGATTGTTTTATCTCACGACCGGCATTGTCGCTACTTTGGCCGTGTTCGTCGCCATCTTGGGTTCGTGGAGGTTGCTGCTGTTTTTTGTCCCCGGTTTTCTGCTTTGCCTTTTTTACTCCATGCCGCCGTTGCGTTTTGCTTACCGCCCGTTTCTCGGAGAATTTTTCGGCGGCTTTGCCGGCATCGTACTGCTGGTGTCCGGCGGTTATTATGCGCAAAGCGGAGCGCTGCCGGCGACTGCTGTCATCCTGGCGTTGAGCTTGGGCTTCATGTATGCTGCGATCATGGTTTTTTTTCATTATATAGATTATAAAACCGACCGCTTTGCCAATCCTCCCAAACGCACCACCGTTGTCTTCCTTGGCCTCGAGGGCAGCCGAATTTACGCCTGCCTCTGCGCCGGTGTGGGCGCGCTGATGATGCTCTATCTTGCCATGCAGCATCATGCGATCTACACGGTGTTGTTGCTGCAGGGCTTGATGATCTTGTATTGCCATTGGCAAGTGCGGCCCGGCGACGGCAAAAGTATCGTCTATTGGGGAAAAATCATGACGTACTTTATTCTCCTCGCGGGTTTGGTTTTCGCCACGGCGATCGAGCCGCGCTTTGCCGGCATGCTGCCGGTTTACCTGCTCGGCTTTTGGGCCCACAAACGTTTCGGCAAGCTGCGGCCTCAGCCGCATGCCGCCACGGCCACGGCCTGAATCATTTTCTTGACCTAGAAGAGGAATCTTTGACGTGCGTATAGGTATCGACGCGAGCAGCCTGCCACCGACGGTGGCGGGAGCGGGGAGATATATTTGCAGTTTGATTCGGGCCTTGGCCCAAATTGACCACGACAACGAATACTTGATTTTTGCCAAAGCCGGCACCCAAAATCTTTTGGGCGATTGGCCGGCGGAAAATTTTCATTTCGCGCCGCTGCCGAACTTTTCCCGGCCGGCGCGTTTGCTGTGGCAGCATTGCGGCGCCGGGCTCCACGGCCATCACAACCGCATCGACGTTTGGCATGGCCTGCATTACAGCCTGCCCTATTTCACCGGCCCGGCGCGCACGGTTTCCACTTTTCACGACATGGCGTTCTTTCTACATCCGTACCTATACCCGCCGATCAAGCGGCTCTATTTTCAGCAGACGATTCGCCGCGCGCTCGCCACGGCTGATGCCATCGTAACCGTATCGCAATCGACTGCTGATGACGTGCGCCGCTTGTTCAACGGCCGTTCCGGTTTCGCCGAACGCAAGCTGCGCGTGGTGCATTCCGGTGTCGAGGCTAAGTTTTTCTCGCGCGTTTCTGCCGAGCACGTCGAGCGGGTAAAAATACGGCGCGGCTTAAATTCGCCATATCTGCTGTTCATCGGCACCTTCGAGAAGAGGAAAAATTTGCCGTTGCTCATCGAAGCGTTCAGCCGTTTGCGCCGGCGCGGCCATCAGGATTTGTTGTTAGTCTTGGCCGGCCAACCCGACAATGGACGAGCGGAGGTTGAGCGCACAATCGCACAAGAAAATTTGCAAGACGCCGTGCGCTGTCTCGGCTACGTTCCGGATGTCGACATCATGCCGCTCTACCACGGCGCCAAGCTGCTGGTGCTGCCTTCGGTCCACGAGGGCTTCGGCTTTCCGCTGCTCGAAGCGATGGCCGGCGGCGTGCCGGTATTGGCTGCCGATAATTCCGCCATGCGCGAGCTTGCGGTGGATCCGGAGATGCTTTGCTCTGGCGACGCCGAAATGTGGGCGAAAAAAATCGAGCGCTTGCTCGTTGACCACGGGCTGCGGCAGGAGCTGATTGTGCGTGGCCGGCAACACGCCAGAACGTTTTCATGGCAACAAACCGCGCAAGCGACGTTGGCCGTTTACGAATCTTTGCAGCCGCCGTCGCGGCATGCCGTGCCGGTGCGCGTCGTGCGCGCTTTCGACCTCAAATCATTGGCGTCATCTGCAGCGACGCGCAATGGCATCGTTCCTGTTATGAAAATATCTTCGTCAAACGGCTATGGCAATGGCTTTGAAAAAATCTGCGGAGCGGTTTTAAAAACACTGGCGTATGCGGACTTGTTTGATTATCCTTTGCGCGCCGAAGAGGTTCACGAGGGCCTGCTCGCTTGCGACGCTTCATTCGAGGAAGTGCAGGAAGCGCTTGAAGCGTGGGAAAACCGCGGCGTGATCGCGCGAACCGGCCCGCTGTTTTTCATTCGCGGCCGCGGCAAGATCGTCGCGGTGCGCGAGCAGCGCCGGCAGCAGACGCGGGGCCTCTTGCAAAAGCACGCGCGGCTCATCAAATTCGTCATCAAATTTCCTTTCGTGCGCAGTGTCTCGCTTTCAGGCGCCGCCGCTTTTGAAAATTCGCATCACCGTGATGACATCGACCTGTTCGTGATCACGGCCGGCAAGCGCTTGTGGTCCGTCTACACCGCCCTGGCGCTGCTGCTGAAGCTGATGGGAAAAAGGCGGCTGCTCTGCCTGAACTGCCTCGTCGATCTCGATCATTTGAGCATCGACGAAAGTGATTTTTTTGTCGCGCATCAAATTGCGTTTCTGCGGCCGTTGAGCGGGATCGAACACTTAATAGAATTCCACACCGCGAATGCCTGGACCAGCGCGCATTTGCCCCAATGTCACCTTCGTAGCGCCGACAGCCTGTCTGCAAAAACGCCGGCATTGCTCGCGAATAATGGGCAGCCAAAAGGCTTTTGGTTCAAGGAACTGGCTGAAACAATTTGGTCGTGGCGATTGTTTGATTATCTTGAGCGTTTGGTTTTCGGTTTCTACCGCCGGCGCATTCGGCGCTTGACTAAACACGCGAGCGCCGGGGCCGTCGTCGTCGAACCCGGCCAAATCAAGCTCTTTACCAACAATCATCGTCATCGCATTAAAAATGCGCTGCACCAACGGTTGCAACAAATTTTAAAGACTGAGCTTTTGGAGGTGGAGAATGAAACGAGCCAAGCGGTTTTCTGAATTGATCCGCCGGCGCCGGCGGCTGTTGCTGGTTCTGCTCGGGGCGCTCGCGCTGGCGCAATGGCGTTGCGGCGAAAATCCGCTGCAGCCCAATATGCGCGGCCCCAATGAGGTTTGGATTTTCTCCAGCGGTTTCGATCCCGCCACGTTGACCGTGTCTGCCGGCACCACGGTGACATGGACCAACAAAGACAACGTCACGCACGACGTGACCAGCGGCCGGCCGGGAAACGTCGAAAATGCTTTCGACCCGTCGCCGAATTTGAAACCCAACGACACGCATCCGGCGGCTTTCAGCCAACGCGGCACGTTTAATTATTTTTGCCTGACCCACGGCAGCAGCCATGCCGGGGGAAGGATCGTTGTGCAGTGAATACAAATAATATAATATGGAATTGCGAAATGGCAAGAAGATCTCAAGATTTTTCTGAGTTTTGTTGCGTCACGGTTTAATTTTGCAGCTTTTTACAAATCACACACATCTCATGTAAAGGAGAGGGAAAATGTACGGATTAACTTTACGAAAGTTCTGCCTGATTTTCGCAGCGCTATCTTTCTCGTTGGCCTTCACCGTTAACGCACGTGCCGGAGACGAGCTGGTTGCGGCCAAACCTTCGATTGTGGCTGCCCAAGATAACTTGCAGGAAAAAGTGCAGGACATCGTCGACGAGCAATGCGCGTTTGCTGGCTGCCATACTGGCGCCAACGCGCCTCAAAATCTCGACCTGTCTGAAGAAATGTTGCTCGCCAATCTCGTCGGCGTAAAGAGCGCGGAGGGCCCGTGGCTGCGCGTGAAGCCCGGCGATCCCGCCAACAGCTATTTGATGAGAAAACTGCGCGGCGCGCCGGGCATCAAAGGCGAGCGCATGCCGCGCGGCGCCAAACCGCTTGCTCCCGCGGAGATCGCCGTCATCGAAGCGTGGATCAAATCGTTGCCGGCCGGCATGAAGCCGGAAGAGCCCAAGTTGACTTATGCAACCGCGTTTCCGGGCTGGACCCTGGCAAATCTGCAAACCGCGGAAACGCTCGAAAAAGGCGCTTTTCTTTATCGGATCACGCACAAATTCAATGCCCCGGTCCGAGCCGGCTTCGACCAGCTCTTCGGTTTGGACGGCGGCTCTTCGATGTTGACGCAACTCGCCTTTCCGCTCTCGAATGCTTTGTCCGTCACCGTCGAGCGCTCGAAGGTGAACGCGACTTTTGAAATTGGCGCCAAATGGCGTCTCCTGCGCGAGAAAACCGACGGCTCGATGCCGATTTCCGCCGCGCTGTATACCGGCGTGGATTGGGCAACGATAAAAGGCCTCCCCGATCCGGCCAATACGAGCCAGACCCTCAGCCGTACCGCCGGTGAGCGTTTTGCCTTTTTCGCGCAATTGCCGGTGAGCAAACAAATCGCCAAACGCGTGTCTTTCCTCGTGACCCCGGGCATTTTGCTCAATGGCAATGTCCGGCTCGACGGCGAAGATCCGCTCGTCACTTTGGGCGTGGGAGGGAGAATTGCCATGAGCCAGAAATATGCGTTCTTCGCTGAGATCGTGCCCGTGCTCTCCGGCGATCAAACGGCCGCCACGATTGGCAGCCCGCCCATTAAGAATGGGCAAATAACTTTCTTTGATACCTTCGCTGCCGGGCTTGAAATTAAAATCGGCGGCCACATCTTTCATCTTTTCGTATCCAATTCCGCCGGCAATACCACCAATCAATACATGAGCGGCGGCGATTTTGATGTGGCGGATGACCTTGGCAACCTTCGCCTCGGTTTCAACATCTATCGTATTTTAAATTATCCATTTTAATGGGAGATCTTTTAACCACGCTATTTTGCTGAAGGAGTTAAAGTATGAATGTAAGCTTTTTCATGAAAGCTGTGATGAGAAGCGTATGGTTGTTATGTGTCGTCGGCGTATTTCTGGCCTGCGAGCATGCGATGCCGCTTATGCAGCAAGCGCCGCCGGCAAATTTGCAGGCCACATTGTCCAGTATTCAAGCCACCATTTTTACGCCAAAGTGCGTAAATGCCGGATGCCACCCCGGCACCGGCGGCGGCCCGATGTCGCTGCGGTCGGGCGATTCCTTTGGCACTCTGGTTGGTGTCAATTCGGCTTATGGCCGGCCGCGCGTCGCTCCCGGCAACGCCAACAACAGCGTTTTGTATTTGAAGGTCATCGGCAACAATACCGTCGGCGGCCGCATGCCAGTGCTTGGCAATCCTTTGAGCCAGGCCGAGACCGACTCGATCGCCGCGTGGATCAATCGCGGCGCGCAGAACAATTAGCTCTCAATGCAGTTGCATGAAAGTGAGGGAGAAAATGTCTATAATGCAGCCCAAAGCTGGCACGAAAAAAGCAGCTCGTTCTTCCCAACAAAAAGTCACAAAAAGCGGCGCAGCTAATGCGCTGCATGGACAACAAATGTCTTTTTTCGAGAACGCACTGAATGGGAACGGACACGCTGCTTTTCGTGACCCGGCTTTCACCGACAACAAGAGCCTGCCGATTCATCGTTGGGTTCCCTGGATCGCCGGATATTCCGCGGCGTTCGTTGATGATGCGATTTCGGCATATTTGCCACATCGCAAAACCGCGTTGGTGCTGGATCCATTTTGCGGAGTAGGGACAACTCTGCTGCAAGCCGTTTTGCGCGGACATAAAGCGGTGGGTTTTGAGATCAATCCTTATCCATCTCTTGCTGCGCGCGTCAAACTTAATGCGCCAACTCTTGAGATTGAGGAATTGGATGCCGCACTTGCGTCCATGCAGGTTGCGTCAAATTGTTGGCGGACGGCTTCAACCCCGGTTGCCATCAGCCCGCCACCGCTGAAGTCGCGTCTGCCCTTCTTCAGTCCCAAAGTTGAGCGGCAAGTGTTGCACGCGTTGGCATTTATCAATGGCCTTGCATCTGAGACGGTTGCGAATCTGTTCCGCGTCGCGTTCGGCGCGGTGATGGTCAGCTTTTCAAACTATTCTTATGAACCCAGCCTCGGCTCTCGTCCCGCCGCTGGAAAGCCGTTGATCGATGATGCCGAGGTCGCACACGTGCTATTGGCCAAGTTGCGTGCCATGCGTTCCGATATCGTCTGGTTGCAGGAAGAAAAGCGGATTAATAGCCTTGGTACCGGACGTGTGATTAACGCTGATTTTTTCAGCGCGAATAGAGAGTTGGAAACGGGGTCGGTCGATTTGATGGTCACTTCGCCGCCCTATATGAACAATTATCATTATGTTCGCAACACGCGTCCACAGTTGTATTGGTTGAATTTTGTTTCATCGCCCGACGAACAAAAACATTTGGAGACGAATAACTTTGGCCAATATTGGCAAACCGTGCGTGACCTCGAGCCGGTAGCGCTGGCGTTTGAGCATCACGATCTGGAAAAAATGCTTCAACAACTGCGCAAAACGCGCACCGAACAAGGCGCTTACGGAGGACCGGGCTGGGCTAATTACGTGACGGCTTATTTCAATGACTGCTTTCGCTTCATGTCTGCGTTGAAGCGGGTTTTGTCTCGTGGCGGCGTGGGCGTAGTGGTCATTGGCAACTCGATTATTCAAGGCATAGATATTCGTACAGAGCAAATCCTCGGCGAAATCGCTGTCATGCAAGGCTTGGCTCTCGATGGCGTACATTGTATTCGTGATAAACGAGTAGGAGCGAGCATCACCCAGTCATCTGTACGACAGGGAAAAAAGAGCAAAGCGATACTTTCCGAGTTTGCCGTGATCTTGCGAAAGCATTGAAAGCTATATGGCGGACGAGCCTTACAACCCTCTGGACAAACGCCGCTTGGGTGAAAGTGTTGCAACGGCTTTGCTCAAGCGCCCGGTTATTTCATTGCCAACGGCGCCTTTTGTTGGAGCGGGTATTTATGCTTTGTATTACACCGGCAGTTTTCCGGCATACAAAAAGATTGCGGAAAAGAACAAAAACGGCCGATGGAATGTGCCGATTTACGTGGGCAAGGCGGTGCCTCCGGGAGCGCGCAAAGGAGGTTATGGATTGGATGAAACGCCCAGCGAAGTGCTTTATCGCCGGTTGCGGGAACATGCTGAAACCATTCAACAAGCCGAAAACCTTGCGCTCGAAGACTTCAAGTGTCGTTGTCTCATCGTGGATGACATCTGGATTCCGCTCGGCGAGTCGTTGTTGATTTCCATGTTTTCTCCGCTTTGGAACAGGGTGCTCGACGGTTTTGGAAATCATGATCCCGGCGCCGGACGGTATAATCAGCAACGTTCTCCATGGGATGTCGTTCACCCAGGCCGTTCATGGGCAGCGAGACTAAAACCCAACTCACGTTCATCTGAAGAATTCTTGCGAGACATAAGTGAGTTTCTAAAATAATCCCTAGTTTTCAGCTTTGCAGTACAAAACCGTTGAGGATTGGAGCCATGATGAAAAACTTCAAGCAATTCGCGATTGTATTGACTTCGATCACGATGATCGGTTCGGTCAACTTGCTTGCCCAAAATGCGGCGACCGTCGATATTGGTGCCTTAGCCGGCCGCCAGCTTTATGTTTTGAAAAAATGCGGCGACTGCCACAACCAGGGCGCGGCGAAATTCACCCCGATCAAAGCCGCGTGGGATTCGACCAAATTGGCCGCGCACGTCGAAGCGCTGAAACTCGAAAATGTCTTGCGCAAAGACTCAAGCCCGCGCCGGCAGAAAAAAACCTTCGGCGAGGAAATCGTCGCGCTGGTGGCGTACTTGCAAAACCGCGAGAAAGCCGACGCCGCCGCGAAGAACTTCGTCACCGCCGGCTACGCCATGACTCGCGAGGGCTGCCGCAATTGCCACACGATTAACGGCATCGGCAAGGAAGTCGGCCCAAACCTGGCCGGCGTCGGCGGCAAGCACGACAAAAAATGGCTCATCGATCACTTCGTCAGTCCCCAAGCTTTCGTCAAAGACTCCATGATGCCGAAATTCGAGCAGTTGCCGAAAGAAGAGCTGGAAGCGATGGCGGATTATCTGCTAGCCTTGAAGTAGCCCAGACGGCCCGTCTGGAAAATTCTTACTTATTCTCGTATTCTTGCTCGCCTTTAAAAAATTCCCCAAGCGAGCAAGAATATGAGCAAGAGTACGAGCGCGATTAATTTTATGCTGGAAATCGCCTTTGATGACATAGCCGCAGCTTACGACGCTGCCGAGGCCGGCAACCCCATTTTCCAATGGATGCGCCGCCGCGTGCAATGCGCCGCGCTATCGACGTTCGCACACGGCGGCCGCATTCTCGAAATCGGCTGTGGCACCGGCACCGACGCGTTGTTTTTCGCCGAGCACGGCTGCCGTATTGTCGCGCTCGATCCGTCCTCCGAGATGGTGGCGGTGGCGAGCGAAAAAATTCTCCTGGCGGGATTTTCCGATGCTGTCGAATTTCGTCAGGGTGACGCGAAGCGCATCGAAGAATTGGCGAAGCTTTACGGCGCGGCGAGCTTCGACGGCATCTTCTCGAATTTCGGCGCGTTGAATTGTGTTGCTGATCTCCGGCCGTTTGCGCGTAGCGCGGCGCATTTATTGCGTCCTGGTGGCATGATGTTGCTCAACATCATGCCACCAATTTGTCCGTGGGAAATTGGCTATTATCTTTTCAAAAGACAACCGGCAGAGGCGTTTCGGCGTTGGCGGGGCCGCTCCGGTACGCGGGGCATTTCTGTGAATGTCGGCCATAAAAAAATTCAAACCTACTATCACACCCGCGCGGCGGTCGTGGCAGCCTTTTTGCAATCCTTTGAAATCGAAAAGCAGTTCGCGCTCGGCGTGTTGGCGCCGCCGCCGTATTTGCAAGGCATAACACGTTATCAGAAATTTTTCAGCGTTCTTTTAAATTTCGAAAAGGTAATGGCAGGCTGGCCGTTGTTACGGAATTGGGGAGATCACGTGGTTATCGTTATGCGGAAACGCGCCAACTGATTAGCTCGCCACTTTAATTCTTCAATATTTAAGCAAATTCTTGCAATAATACAAGTCTGAAATCGGCTTGAGCTTGTTTAGGAAGAACATGCAAAAAGCAAAAATCCTTCTTTATAACCCCCAAGCGGTGTTTTACACCATGCCCCTCGGCTTGCTCGCCGTGGGCTCCCATCTCGATTCCGAACGCTTTGAAACGATCATCGTCGACGGCCGTCTCGAACCGGATCCGCTGCGCGCGCTGAAGCCGCATCTGTCCGAAGCGCTTTGCCTCGGCATGTCCGTGCTCACTGGCCGGCCGATTCACGACGCACTGCAAGTTGCGCGCGCCGTGAAAGCAGCGCGGCCCGACTTGCCGATCATCTGGGGCGGCTGGCACCCTTCGCTCTTCCCCAAGGCTTGTTTGGAGGAGCCGAGCATCGACATTGCCGTGCAAGCACAAGGCGAAGCGACATTTTGCGAGATCGTCGAGCGCCTCACGGAAAAACAAAATCTGGAAGGCGTAGCCGGATGCACGTTTCGCCGGAACGGCGTCGCCGTGCAAAATCCACCCCGAGTGATGCAGGACATGAATGCCTTCGCGCCAATGAATTACGATTTGATTCCCGTACAAAAATATTATGCGCTCAAAAAGCAGCGCCAATTGGATTACATCTCCTCCACCGGCTGCTATTTTCGCTGCACCTTCTGCGCCGATCCGTTCGTCTACAAACGCAAATGGACCGCGTTAACGCCCGAGCGCATGGGCGAAGAATTGGAACATCTCTGGCGCCGTCACCGTTTCGATGATTTGCACTTGCAGGATGAAACCTATTTCACCTACCGCGATCGTGTCGTCGCCGTCGCCGAAGAATTTTTGTGCCGCAGTTTGAAGTTCACCTGGACGGCGACGCTGCGCGCCGATCAAGGCGTGCGCCTTGCCGAGGAAGATTTTGCGCTCTGCAAACGCTCCGGCTTGCGTCGCGTGCTCATCGGCGTCGAATCCGGCTCGCAAGACATGCTGAACTGGATGAAGAAGGACATCACCATCGAGCAAATTCTCCTCGCTGCGGAACGCTGCGCGCGCCACGACATCGCCGTGGATTTTCCGATGATTGTCGGCTTTCCCGACGAGCCGGAAGAAAGTGTGTTGGCGACTTTGCGCATCGCCAAACAGCTCCGCGCCATGAGTCCTAAATTCAAAACTCAAATTTTCTTTTATCAACCTTACCCCGGCTCGCCCATCTCCGGCATGGTCAAAGCGAAAGGCTATCCGCTTCCCCAAACACTTGATGAATGGGCCGACTTCGATTTCGTCGGCTCGTATGGCCCGTGGGTCAGCCGCGCAAAATGGCAATTGGTGCAACGCTTCAAATTTTATTCGCGCCACGCCTGGGATACGCAAAAAGGCTGGCTGCGCCGGCCGCTGCAACACTTGGCGAATTGGCGTTGCGCCAAGGATTTTTATCATTTTCCGATTGAGAAATGGCTGACCGAGCTTGTGTATCCGCATCCACAAATTTCTTGATTCACATATCCGGACGACTGCGTCCGTAGGATTCGTAAAATCCGAATACCAAAGTGTAAAAAGCGTTTAATGAAAAAGAAAAAGGTCGTGCTCTTCTTCCCTTCGTATGCGAGCAACGAAGCGTGCCCGCCGCTGGCGTTGATCGCCATCGCCGGACCTTTGATTACCGCCGGATACGAGGTCAAAATCATCGACACGGCATTGGAGCCGGATTTTGTCGGCGCCGTGATGCGCGAGCTTGATGGCGCGCTTTGCCTCGGCATGTCGCTCGTCACCGGCCCGATGATCAAAGGCGCCATTGCCGTCAGCCGCGCCGCGAAAGCAAAATATCCCGGCTTGCCGATCATCTTGGGCGGCTGGCATCCGTCGATCTTGCCGCAGCAGACCTTGGAATGCCGATATGTCGATGCCGTCGTTGTCCGTCAAGGCGAGCAGGCTCTCGTCGAAATGGTTGAGCGCCTCGAAGCCGGCGAGCCGCTCAATGGCGTTGCGGGCACGCTCACCAAAGAAAAGGGCGCCATTACGTTGAATCCAACGCGGCCGCACACACCGGTGGCGCAACTGCCGGGCCGCATGCCCGGCTACGATCTCATCGACTACGAACGCTACTATCGCATTACCAAATTGCGTTGGTTGATGTACACGACGAGCCACGGCTGTCCTTACAACTGTTCCTATTGCTCCAACGCTGCGGTCTATGGCCGCAACCTCGACGTGCTTCCGGCCGAACAGGTGGTTGACGAAGTCACATATCTCGTCAAGAAATATCACATCAATTTGGTCGGCATCATCGACGATATCTTTTTTGCATTTCGGCCCCGCTCGTTGCAAATCGCCGAGGGCTTCATTCGCAGCGGATTGAAATTCGAATGGTACATTCAAGACCGCGCTGATTCGTGGGAGCGCATGACGCCCGAGCAAGCCAAAATTTTTCGGCGCGCCGGATTGGTGCGTATCCATTTCGGCGCCGAGTCCGGCTCCGACGAAGTGCTCAAAGCCATTGAGAAAAAATCCGATACGGAATCGACACTCGCTGCGATCAATCGTTGCAAGGAAGCGGACATCCGCGCCAGCTTCGGATTCATCTTCGGCTTGCCGGCAGAACAAGAAGAAGACCTGATCAAAACTGTCGATCTCATCCGCCAAATTTACGAGCGCTACGACCGCGCCGATTGCTACACCAACATTTTCACGCCGTATCCCGGCTCGCCCGCGTGGCAGGAGTCGATTGACAAAGGCCTGGAGCCGCCAAAAACTTTTGAAGAGTGGGCCGACTTCTATCCGCGTCTGACGGTTCTGCCATGGCTGCAAGGCGGCAAGCATCGGCGCCTGCAAGCGATTCGGCAATATCTCCGCTTCGGCTACCATCAAGTCAAAGTCGGCGAGCAGCAGCATTCGTGGCGGCACCGCCTGTTGCTCAACGCGCTGAAGCCAAGCGCGCAATATCGCCTCAAAAAGCACCAATTCAATTTCCCGGTTGAGATTTACAGCTATTGGGGCTTGCAGCGATTGAAAAAAGATTTGATTTTGCATGAGCGTTTTTAACGTAACCCAGACGGCCCGTCTGGGTCGTGCTTTTATCGAAGCGACAAATTTCCGCCATGCAGCCGTGCGCGTAAGCGGCCTGCTCATTTTCGCAAGCTTCACCGCCATCATTTTATGGAAAGGTGTGCTGCCCTCTTTGCAAAACGCCCGCGGAGATTTTGCCAATTACTACACCGCGTCACGCTTGGTCGCAAACGGCCAACCGCTTGAGCGCGCCTATCGCGATTTTGTTTGGTTCCAAAAGCAAATCGACCGCTACGGCATTTCACATCAGCTCGGCGGCTTCATCCCGCATCCGCCGCCGACCGCGCTGGTGATGCTGCCGCTGGCGCCGTTTGAACCGCTCGTAGCCAAGAGATTGTGGATCGGCCTCAATCTGGTGTTGGCGATCGCTGTCGTTCTTCTAATGGCAAAAATAACAACGCTACACTGGTTGCCGGTGGCGATTATTTTTCTGAGCACCGGCTTCGGGCTGATCAACAATTTTCTTTTCGGCCAAATGTATCTTCTGCTGCTGGCAACGATTGTTGGCGGCCTTTATTTGCAACAGCGCGGCTACCCGCTGCTCGCCGGTATCGCACTCGGCAGCATGACGCCGATGAAATATGTCGGCGCGTTCTTTCTCATTTATTTCGCGTGGAAAAAAGAATGGCGGTTGGTGATCGCCGCGGTGTTCACAAGTTTGGCCGTCATTGCCATCTCATGGTGGCTGCAAGGCGCGGAAGTGTGGCGCGCTTTCATCTTCGAGGTTCTGCCGCGGCATCTGCAAGGCGAAATTCAAGACCCGTTTGCGATCCAATTTCAGTCGTGGAACAGCCTGTTGCGCCGCATGTTCATCCTTGACCCCTCGCGCAATCCACAGTCGCCGCTGTCTTCGCCGGCTCTTTTTGTTATTTTTAAAAATTTGATTCCCTGGCTCTGGCTGACCGGCTTCGTTTGGATTTATCGCCAAACGGCTTTTTCAGAGCGCTCGCATCAGCGTCTGTTTGAAATCGCCCTCGTGCCATTGGCGATTTTGCTGATTTCACCCGGCAGCGCGACGTATCATTTTTTGCTGCTGAGTTTCTCGGTTGCTTGCTTTGTAAAAATTCTGTTGGATTTGCAGCGGCAACGCGACGCCGTCATTCTGGGTTCATTGTACTTGCTGATCAATTTGCCGCACTATCTCAAATTGATCAAATTCGCGGCCGGCTGGCTTACGCCGATTGGCTACGCGCGGCTATGGCTACTCATTTTCTTTTTTGTGGTGATCGGTTATTTCTTTCATCGCGCCGCTAATTGGCGCTGGCATGCGAAAACAATAGGCAGGCATTCGCTCGCGGCTATTTTAATCGCAGCAATCACGATCGCCGCAAATTTTCATCGCACCGCCGCGAAAGAGCGCGATGCCGCTGAATGGCTGCCGCTGCACGAAAAGGAATTTGACCGCCATCTCGGTTTGCTGGTCAAAACGCCGGATCTCGGCCGCGAGCGCATCGTCTTCTGCTACGGCGAATTGCTTGACGAAGATTATGCGATCTTCTCAATGACTCGCGACGGCAAGATCGAAGGCCAATGGACGCCGGATACGCCGCAGAAATTTTACGATCCCGACCTGGCTGCCGATGACCAGCGCGTGTTGATGGAGAGCATTCAAAATGGCCGTTCGGAAATCTGGTTGAGCTGCAGCAAAAATCAAACACCGGAATTTCTTCTGGAAGGCGAAAATCCGAGCTGGCATGCGGATGGCGAGCGTTTTGCGTTTATTCAAGATGGAAAAATTGGATTGGCAAGCCTCGCGATGAATGGCGTCTCCGAGCCGGTGTGGTTGCCCAATATCGAATATGGTTATGACCTCGCTTTTTCGCCAATCGACAACCGCTTGCTATTTTGCGAAGAGGAAAAGAGTTCGTCGTATATGCTCGTTGTGATAGAAGTGATGACGGGCGAAAAAAAAATTCTTTTGGAGAGCGAAGAACCCTTTGAGCGTCCCACGTGGTCAAGCGACGCCGGCACAATCGTTTTCTCATGGAATCGCAACGGCAACCGCGATTTGTGGGCGATGGATTTTGCAACGAGGCAGTTGCAGCGACTAACGCGCGATCCGGCGATTGACACCGCGCCGACGTGGGATGAAGCCAATCGACGAATTATATTTGCTTCGGATCGCGGCAGTGGCTTGGAGTGCAGCACGCTGTTTTGGATGGCGCTGCCGGAGGCCAAAAATAAAAATGAAAACTAAATGCCTCGCGACGCTGCTTGAACACGGGAGGGATTGATTGATATAAACGGGCTTCGTTTCCAATCGGCC
>JAKEEU010000360.1 GCA_022616415.1 Candidatus Zhuqueibacterota bacterium
CTTCGCTGGAAAAGGTTCGCAAATGGCTGATCGGCTCTTCCCACGCCGGGAAAACTTCTAAGGTGTATCGCGTGTAGTATCCCATATTATCGTTGACAGTTTTTGTGTAATGCCGATTGGTTGTGTCTTAGCGATCTCGTCTGCCGGAGAAAATTGCATTGTCTGCCGCGAGTTCCACGAACTTTTTCTGTTCGCCATACACTTTCCGAAAACGGCCTTTGACCCTCGGCCCCCATTTAATGTCGTCGAAATTCCGGCGATAGTTTTCGTCGAATTTGTATCGCGGGGCGTCCCCTTTTCCGCAACCGTGAGCGGCCCCCCATGCATCCCGGCCCGAATTGCTAAATGACTTCTTTGGCATATTCTGTTTGTAACTTGTGATTCGCGCGGCAAACGGCGGTGTGTCGTTTTTTCAGAGCGTCGCGTTCCTGAATAACCAGTTCCAATTTCTCACGTAATGAATCCCGCTCATTTATCAGCCCGGAAACCTCCCCTCGGTTCTCTAGCCGGGCGATCAGTTTATGCACAAGCCCGCGTAGGGCGTCCGCTGGCAATCGGGCCAGCACGTCGTCAAGAATTTCAGTTTTCATAATATGCGCACTTCACGATGTTCTGTGTCAAACGCCATTGGGATCAACCAACGGCAATTCGTCATAATACCCTCATGTGGTAATTCTTTGACAACATGATGTTCGATCACTTCGTCAGTATAAGTGGAAGATACTTCAAACGCCTGATCAAAGGCGCGAAAGCAAATCACTTCGGCCCCCGGAAAGTTCATCACAGCGAAAGCATTCCATTCGTCTTTATCTGTAAAAATACCGGCTTCTTCGAGGTATTCCCGAGCCATAGCATCGGCTGCTGTTTCTCCGGGCTCGATCGCCCCGCCCACGCCATTTAACTTGCCAGCTTGAAACGCTGGTTTGTTTTTGCGAATCAACACGACACGCGGCTTAAATTCCGCGTCATAGTAAAAAGCAAATCCGAGGACGTAACGCTTTTTGGCTGCAATCTCGGCAATCATTCCTTTTGAGAGGGCGAGGACGACGGCGATTTGAATAAGAACCCGCATAATACGAGCAGGCCCCATGCCTGAATCAGCGTGATTCCTTTCAGCCCGAACAGAACCGGAATAAGCCAATTCCACAACAGCCAGACTGGAATAGAAAGTAGAAGCGCGATACCGAACATCAACATCGCGGCCCCGGCCAATGCGGCGAAAATAGCAGCGAATATTTTCACTTAGCCTCCTTTGCCGCCTCTTGCACGGCGGCGATACGTTGAAGGTGATTGGCGTTGATCGACATTACGCGGCGCTGCTTACACGCCTCGCCA
>JAKEEU010000039.1 GCA_022616415.1 Candidatus Zhuqueibacterota bacterium
AGCTGAATGATTGGCATTCAATTGGGAATCGATTCGTAAGCCGAAACCGCCGCGGCGCGAGGGAGTCACCACCGCCCGCCGAAATGGCGTTGGAGCAAATCCGTCATCGAGAGTAACAGCGGAGATTACGGCATTCTCGTCCACTTCACTGCGGCCGAAATTGAGAAAGAAATTTGTTCGTTTGGGAATCACTGGGCCGCTCACATTTCCTGAATAGGATCGGAGCTGAAAAGGCGCTCGGTCCAAAACGAAAGGATTGCGGCTGTTCAAACTTTCGTCGTTAAATTGCCCCCCTGCCTGCCCATGCCATATTGGCGTGCCGGGCCGGGTGAAAATCTCGATCCGGCCATTCCTAATCGCTCGCTCTCTGACGTAAACGGATTTGCGTTTATGCGCACCTCTCGGATGGAGTCTCTCGACGGGACTTGTCCTCCGGAAAATCCATCAATAAAAATCTGGGGACCGTTAAGCCCAGCAGTCGGCCCAACGAGCATTTGCAAATAAGCCGAAAGACTTTCCGGGTCTTCCGGTAAATTTTCGAGCTCCTTGCGTCCCAGCACTACAGCGCTAAGGTTATTGTCCGGCGCAACGCCAGCTCGATTTGCTGACTCTACAGTCACGTTTTGCTGCATCAATTTTATTGCAAAGGTGATATCAAGCGTTTCGCTACGGCCGGCGGCGATTTTTATATCGTCGCGTTCGAATGGCGCAAAGCCGGATGATGAGGCTCGCAGCTTATAGACCCCGGGAACCAGATCGGTAAAGCTGTATAGCCCTTGGCCATTTGTAGTCGTAATCTTATCGACTCCTTTTTCATCAGTGGCGGTCACGGTCGCTCCAACAATCACGCCTCCATTCTGATCGGCGATTTTTCCCTGTAGTGAGCCTCTCGTCTGTTGGCCATTACAAATTGTAATGCACAGAACCAACGCCAGCAGCTTTGAATTTATTGCGAATATAAATTTATGGGACGGTTTCATAATGGGTTTTCCAGTTGATTGGAGTTTGAAAAAATGACGCC
>JAKEEU010000361.1 GCA_022616415.1 Candidatus Zhuqueibacterota bacterium
AGTCTCTGCGCAAAAATAACTTGGAATTTTGCGCAGCCTATTTTTTTGATGAAGTTGATTTTGTATTCCACACATAACCTGTTGGATAAATCGTATAGTTCCAATTCGGCAAGACTTTATGTTTTCTGATATTAATTTCTGCCATTTGATCATCGTCGATTTTGATGCACGTGGAATACCTTTTCTTGTTCAGCCGCGCTCGAACCGTGAGGCCGGTTTGGGTTTTCGTCGTGCGAATGTATTTGAGCATAATCTCCAAAGAGCGCAGTGGTTTACCAGCCCAATTGATACTAATCTGACTAAACAGGTGATGTTCAATCGGATTCCATTTTGACGCGCCCGTCGGATAATGACAAACGGTAACGGAAATACCGAAGGCGTCGCACAAGCGTTGCTGAATGGCATGCTTCCAAGCCCGGCAGCGGTAGCCATTGCTGCCGCCCGTATCACAAAGTATTAACAGTTCTTTGATTTTTCGATAGCACCTCGTACCCGAATTTTTTAACCAACTGACGATATTGTCGACGGCAAATTCTGCAGTATCATGTGAAGTGCCAACGACGACGAAGCCACGATTCGCACGCTTCTCATAGATACCATACGGGGTGGCGATGGCGATAGCGGTTGAACGAAAATCATGATCGCCGACCTTGTCAACGAGTCGACGCCAAGCCTGGCCCGGGTTATAGAAATTGCCGATGAGTTCTTTCTTCTTCGCATCAACGCTGATCTCCGGCTCACCGGCTGCGGCAAAACGTTTTCTCATCTTGGCGACATATTTGAATTGCCGATCGCGATCCGGATGCTGCGTTTCCGCAATGACCTTGCGATTGCCTTTCAAAGAAAAGTGCAATTGTTTCTTCAGGAGTCGCGCGACGGTTCGTGGACTCGCCGAAATTTTCCGACGCTTGAGTTCACGACTGGTTTTACGCGTGCTCTTTCGTGTCCATTTGAGCGCTTTCATGGGATCACCAGCCGTCTCATCGGCCATCAAGGATTCTAAGACGTTGAGCACGGTGCTTTTTTTTCGAGGGCTTTCGCCCCGCCACCCACTTGGCGGACGCGATCAACCGTGATCTGCTGAGACGCGAGTTCGCGGCGGCCACGGGCAATGGTTTTCACGTTCAGACCTGTTTGTCGTGAGATGAGGACGTCACCACCGTGTCCTGATTTCATCGACTCGAAACCGGCATAAAGCCGTCGTTGCTTCTCATTCAACGTTGCCATGAACGTGTGCAACGCCTGTTGGATATCGGCTGCCGCCGCGTCACCAGAGGCGGTCGCTTCGAGCATCTGTTTCCGCGTCTTAAGCTGCGACTTCCAAGCTTGCGGGGAGAAATAAAGATAACCCGGCGCGAGGTTTTCACGCCGGAGATGATTAGAAGTCGTCAGTTTCAGCAGCGGCGCATGAACCCGAACCTGAACAAGTTCCTGAAGTTCATGTGCAAAATATCCAGCTTGTGAAGCTTGCACTAAAGCCTCGACGGTGTTGAGCAAAGAACCATATTGTGAAAAATAAATTTGACGATAATTCCAAAGCCCATGTTGATTATACTCCGCAATCTCGTCCAGCGTATAATACTTGCCCGCATGAGAATAGCTGGCGCGATAAGAAAGGGATTTGAGCTTGCGAAAGACCGTCATTTTGACCGTTGTCCCCAGCGCCTTTTTCATGGCATCAAGGGTCAACACTTTTTTTTGGTTAAACAACGCTTCGAGCGTTTGGGCATGATACTGTGTCGTTCGCATAAAGTTACCATTAAGCTTTTATCTTCCGCTTTAGCCTAATGATAACATTGTTTTTTGGAAAATGCAAGAAAAATTAATTGCCCAGAGTATACTGTAAATTCAAGGTAATTTGTGTGGCGCTGTCTAATTTCTCATTGCGTTTTCAATGTTATTTTGTTACCATTACGATAATTAATACCAATTTAATTTTGCGCAGCCACT
>JAKEEU010000362.1 GCA_022616415.1 Candidatus Zhuqueibacterota bacterium
GCGAGCGTTTTTCAGCGAAGCAATCCTTTGAAAATCAAGAGATTGCTTCGGCAAAAAGCGCCTCGCAATGACTGTAATTTTATCCCTTAACGAGTATAACTGGACCGGCCACTTTGCGGTTGAACGGGGTTTGCCCTTCAAACTTCAAGGGCTAACGCCAATTGGTAGGACGACGATTGAGCAGTTACGGATGAATTCAAATTTGCAAATGGCCGCTCGTGCACAATGGATTGAGCTCCAACTATTTCCCTGACAGCAAGTTCCATCGCAGTCCCGCACCAAAACTCTCTTTTGACCAGCCTAACCTGCCGTTTCTTTGTTCACTATTTGTTTGACAACTGCTCCACCAACTCCTTCGCCCTCTCCCGCAGCCAAGGAGTGTGATCGTTCTCCGCCCGCTCGCGCAATAACGGCAAAGTATTCGGATGATTGGGCCAATAACGGGCGAGGGCGTTGATGGCGGTCTCGCGGACGTAATATTCATCGGTTTTCTTTTTGTCATCTGGCTTTGGGGATTCATCATTGATGGCGCGGTTGCACAGCAACGACACAGTTTGCAGATCGGCGCAGAAGTACCGAACCAGCGCAGAGACTGCGGCCAAGCGAACCCTCTCATGCCCGTCGTTGACGGCAAGGTCATAAACCAGCGGTGAGGTCTGCGGGTCGCTACGAAAGTGTTCTACCATTGTGGTGACAGCGACAGAGCGAACTTCTTCGCTCGGATCATGGCTAACACGGTCACGAATAAGCGATAAGTTCTGTGGGTGGAAACGGAACTCTCCAGCAATTGCAGATGGCGGCAGAGCGAACCTCGCTATGTGACGCATTGGCCGCCCAATCACGCAGCCGTGGTAAGGTTTGCGGATCGTTGCGGAAGTTTTTGGCCATTGCAGAAACGGCGGCAAAGCGAACCTCTTCATGCGCATCTTTGATAGCCCGGTCGTGCACAAGTGGCAGGGTTAGTGTATCACCACGGAAGTGTTCGGCAAGTGCAGAAACAGCGGCGGAACGAACCTTCTCGTGTGCATCATTGATAGCACGGTCACGCACCAGCGCCAAGGCCTGCGGGTCAGCGCGGAAGTGTCGAGCCAATGTAGAGACGGCGGCAGCACGAACTTGCTCATGTGTATCATTGACAACACGGTCGCGTACCAATGGCAAAGTCTGCGGGTCAGCGCGAAAGTATCGAGCCAGTGCATAAACTGCGACAGAACGAACCTCGTTGTAGGGTGAACTGATTACCCAATCGCGCAGAAGTGACAGGGTTTGCGAGTCTTCTCGGAAATATCGCGCCAGCGCGGTGACGGCGGCAGCACGAACCTCGCTATGCGACGCATTGACCGCCCAATCACGCAGCCGTAGCAAGGTTTGCGGATCGTCGCGGAAGTATTCGGCCAGCGCGTCAATGGCGATGGAGCGAACATTGCCGTGAGGTGCATTGACTGCCCAATTGTTAAGCAGCGGCAAGGTTTGCGGGGCATCGCCGAAATGTTCAGTTAACGCCGAGATGGCGGCATCACGAACTCTTTCGCGTGCATCGTTGACTGCACGGTCGCGCAGTAATGATACGGTTAAAGGATCGTTACGCCATCCTTGAGCAATACCCCAAAGCCCGACAAGATAAAGAGGAGGCCACTTTTTTTCTTCGTCAAGAAAATCAAGTAAGGCGCTCCTGACATTGTTAAGGCCTGCACCAAGAGTTCCGATGATTATTCCCAAGTTTGATAAACTCTTCCAATACCACCATTCAAATTTAAACTTACGTATTCGAGGCATCCATTTAGCCAAATTTGGACAATTTGCAAATAATCCTTCGATGCTCAGGATAGCAGGGAGTATATGTTCGTTAATAAAATCTTGTAGCCGAAGGTCTGAAAATATTCCGTGTTCGATGAGTTCGAAAGTTCTCTCAATAACTTTTTGACTAATTGGCTCAATCAGTCCAAAATTTCTTACTTCGCCAATACAAGTAATTGCCAACATGATATGCCATGGAGGACGGTTACCGAACTCTCGTGGCCAGTGACGATATACCTCATTCGCCAGGTAATCAATAATCTCCCCCGCAAACTTCTCGTCTATCATCCCGCAGATCAGACGCAATACCTCATGCCAGCTTTGGTCTTCCCAGTGCCTGCCATAAACCTCCTGTTTCAGTTGCGCCAGCGTCATCTCCTGCGTCTTTTCAAATTTATACACAAGTGCAGTAGCGCAGAAATATTCCAGAAAGGCGCGATGCACAAAACCATAAACGTTTGCACCGTAGAGGGAGAGAATAAAGTTGCGTTCGCGAAATTGGTCGATCATCACGCGTGCAATTTTTACAGCACGGTCGGGGGGCTGACCGTAGCGTTCTTTCAAATACACTTCAAACTCGGCTTGCAATTGCTCGCGATAGATGTAGTTGCCTGCCAGTCCGCCGGCACCGGATTGCATTTTGTATGCCAGCCGGCGCAACAGTTCTTTCTTGTCATCTTCGCCGATAAAATTCGCTTCCACGCGCTGATCTTTCAGATGCTTATTCACGTCCCAATGCTGAATCAGCACGCTGGCGGCATGGTCGTAGAGTTTCCAGCGCTCGCGCGGCAGTTCTTGGTGCTTGCCGATGATCGCCATAATCGTCAGCAACATCGGGTTGCCAGCCAGTTGACGAATAGAGACGGATTCCTTAAAAGAGCGCATGATCCGCTCACGGCGCCCTTTTGCTTCATCAGGTCGATCGCTCAGCGCCAGCGCGTACCAGCGTTCCACGAACGTCGCCACCTGTTTCTCATCCAAGTCTTGCAGGGTGAAATGCACAAAGCCAGCGTCCTCCAAAATCTTGCGACGATAGCCAATGACGCGGCTGGTGACAATAATGCGCGCCTTCGGATAATCGAAGGCAAGGCCGACGATTCGGCGCGTGATCCGCTCGCGTTCTTCGGGATCAAAGATTTCGTCCAATCCATCAAAGATAACAACAGCGCGCCCGTCGGTTTTCAAATAATGCTGCAGCGCATCTTGGGTGAGATGCCAACCTTCGGTCTTGCCAAGATATTCGAGAAATTCAAGGAAGGTATCGCATTTGTTTTCTGCACATAAACCGGCATAACTTCGCAGCTCGATTAGGAGCGGCAAATAGCTGTCATAAGCTCGACGAAGCTTTTCGTCACCGGTGGGATCAATCAACGACAGCAGAACATAACGCGCCAAGGTGGATTTGCCTGCGCCAGGATCACCGAGAATAATGACATATTGATGGCGCGTGTCGGCCAGGATCTCCAGCACCGGCCGCAAGGGTTTTTCATAATAAGTCTCGCGTGTGCGGCGAACATCATCCAACGTCATTCCGGCAGGCAAATCTTCCAGATGAATTTCCTGTTCGCTTTGGAGTTTTTCCCACATTTCTTTTGGCAATTCGACCGGTGGCGGATTTTCACGGACATTCTGCTCGACAAAAACGGAGCGAAGTTGCAGTTGCAAGTATTCTTCTTTTTGCGGCGGGGTTAGCGCGTCAAGATCGAGACGCTGGTAGCGCTTTTTCAAGGCGTCGCAATAAGCGCTGAGATCGAATTGAGGAATGAGTGTGGTTGGCGAAATTTGGCTATGCTGCTTTTCCCATGTATGGATGGCGGTCGCAACGACGGAGTCGATGTTTTCGGCAGATTTGAAATACGCGATGACGTGCTTTTCGTTCAGCTCGTTGCGGAGTTTTTTAATTTGCGTTTTATCATCGTCAATGAAATCCGGCGGCCACGGCGCTCTGCCCTCGAGAAAAAATATCAAGCATGGCTTGCCCGTTTTCACTGCCTGGCGATATTCCAGTTCTGTAATGGAAAACCGGTCGGGATTATTCTCTTTTGGAACCCAGCCGTAGCGCCAGGCAAAGATGCCGGCGTACAGATCACAAGCCGCCACGTCGGCAAGGCATTTGTCAACCGGACGCTGGTCTTCTGCGACGTAATATTCCATCGCCATGTCTTCATGGCCCATAGCGCGCAATACGCGCATCACTTGCTCGCGGCAATCCTGCAAGTCGAGATAGGTTGACGAGACATAAACTTTAGCCATAGAAATTCTCCTTTATTGTAAAGCCGAAACAGGTTTTACTCTTGTTATAAAAATCCCCCGCGCCGTCACCGCGCCCAACACCATCACGCCACCACCAACCGCCCACCAGCCTGGCGTTTCGCCGATGAGCAAGAGAACCCAAATCGGATTGAGCAGCGGCTCGAGCACTGGAATCAAAATGGCCTCCAGCGCGGAAACGTGTCTGATGGCGGCGGTGTAAAAAATGTACGACAAACCGAGTTGGAAGACGCCCAACAAGAGCAAACCCAACCAACTTTTGGCATCGGGCATCGATTCAAACATAAACGGTAAACCGGCCAACGCGGCAACAAGGTTGCCGAGCAAGACGGATTCGAACGGTGAGCCGTCTTTTTGTTTGCGCAAGAAAAGCACCAGCCACGCGAATGAAATGGCGCTCATGATCGCGCAGATATTTCCCCGCCAGCCGCCGCCGGTGAGATCGTCGAGAAAGAACAGTGTCATGCCGCCAATAACGAAAATAATCGTGATCCAATCCAGCCGATTCGTCTTCTCACCGAGAAACCAGGCGCCGAACAGCGCGACGTAAATCGGCGCTGAATATTGCAGCAAAATGGCATTGGCGGCTGTCGTCAGCTTGTTGGCGAGGACGAACAGAATCATCGTCAGCGCACATGCAACAGCGCCGCCGATCTGGTCAAAGGACCAATGAAAATTGGGCCGCCCCACATAAACCAGCAGAACGAGCGCCGCAACGGCGCTGCGCATGCCAGCAATCGCCAGCGCATTCCAATTGACCAATTTAATGAGCAGCCCGCCGAGGCTCCAAAGAACGGAAGCGATGATGAGAAAGATGATGGCCTTGCGTCTTTGCAGCATCGTCTCCTTTTCTATATTCGTACGGAATTGTTTGTTATGTCATTGCGAGGCGCTTTTTGCCGAAGCAATCCCTTCGTTTTAAAAAGCTTGCTTCGCTGAGAAACGCTCGCAATGACTTCATCTTACTACGAACCCGATTGCAACAGCGCAATCAAACCAATAATCGCCAGGATCAAAATCACCAGCCCCGCGATCTTCCACGGCGAATATGGCCGGCTGCCTTGCACTTCGCCGGTGCGCGCGTTGATGAGAATGCGGTGCAGCGTGTCAGCGTAGCGATACGCCGAAACCCAAACCGGCAGCAAAATGTGCTTGAACGTGATGCCGGAATATTGCGTCGACCGCGAAGAGATCTTTTGCTCGTCCCCACCGATGTTCTGCCGGATCAAGCTGTCGATGACCGGCTCCATCTGCTGTTTCGCATTCGCAAAACCCTCTTCAAGTCCGACCTGATAGCGTTCGGTGCGAAAGCCACTCAAATAATCGGACTTGAAGTCCGCCAAATGATTGAGATCCCACGGCGCCAATTCTTGCGCATATTTTGCCGGCAGCCCTTTCGAGGCCACCACGAGCACATCGTCGAACCAATGCCGCACCTGGCCTTCGGCTGGCGTCCAACGAGTTTTACGCACCTGCCGGGTTCTTGGCGTCGGTTTGCCGTTGACCATGGCGGTGAAAGATTCAGTGACGTAATAATACGTCCCGCGCTGGCCGGTATAAAAAGTGAACGTCATCGCGTCGAACGTCCAGTACGGCGCATAAAGCCCAATGAGCCTGCCGACATCGGCGATCTGCTTGAACGTGTTCGGCGCAAACCAGCGCGAATTGACCCATTGCTTGAAAACCTGGCGAGCGCCGCGGTGATCGACTTTAAAGGGGAGCACCGCGGTCGGCTCGATAATCGGCTCAGCGGATTTCGGCTGCGATTCCAAGTGCGCGCCGCAAAACGGACATTCTTGCGTGACGGTTTTGGCATTCATCATAATGACCGCGCCGCACGCCTGGCACTTGGTTTCCAACTCGGCGCCGGCCGTAACCTTCAAGCCGGCGCGGCTCTGCTGCAAATAGGTTTCGTAGGAATTTTCAACGATTTCTTCAGTGCTGTGGGGAATTTTTTCCTGATGGCCGCAGTACGGGCATTTGAGCGTCTGCGCCGCCGGATCAAACACCAAGCTCGCACCGCAAGCGCTGCATGGAAATTTCTTGCCCGCGCTTGGCGCCGGCTTGGCTGCGATTTTTGAAGTTTCAGCAATCTCGCCGCTGCTTACTTCCCGCGCAATGCCGGAAATGGCCAATTCCTCCGGTGGTTGTGGCGGAGGCGTTGTCGTAGACATGAACTTGGACTAAAAATACGTGTAGTGAGTAGGATGGAGGTAAAAATTTATGAAGAACGCGCCGTATCAAAAAGATCTATCGACCATGCAATAGCCAACAAGACCTCAGCCAATTGCTCATCACTCAATGTTCCGAGCTTCCGCTCCAAACAACTCACTTCAATCGGCTGAATAAGATGCGTCTGAGCAATTGTATCTTTCGTTAACCCACCAGAACCGGATGGGAGGAGCACATGATTTGAATAGGCCGCGCGTTCTTCTACTTGTGAGGAAGTACAGGGAACGACCAAAACCAGCCGGCCTCGATTGAGTTCATTTCGAGAAACAACCAGCGCCGGACGTTCCCAACCTTCATGAAAAGAGGCCCACCAAATTTCTCCCTGTTTGGGATAATCCGCCGTCATTGTTCCGCCTCTTGAAGCTGTTTCGCGAGACGGCCACGGCAGGCACGAACGAATTCTACATCCTCGGACTCAATATGGTCAGGCAGAAAGCGGTCGATGCGCTGCGCCATCGGCTCGAGAATGGTTATTATAACTCGAGAGCCATCTGAAACGCGCATCGCATCCGGCAGTTTTACTAATCCGCCTTGAACGGTACCTGATACAGTAATCATCATCATTCTTCTACAAAATGTGATCGCTTGGCCAAAAAGTTTTGGCTGTTTGTTTAAAAAGTTTACTGATTTCTTGCTTAAAAGGCAAGCAGAATTATTGTTTACTTTTGCGGCGGCAGCGGTGGCGGCGTTGCTGCGAACAAAGCCGCGAGATCAGCCATTTGTCCCGCTGCTGTCCAATTCGCCATGCCTTGCCGCCAAACCAACGTCTCGCGCGTGATCTCGCCGGAAGCGATTTTCGCTTGCAATGCGGCTTGATCAAACGGCCCTTGCTGTGCGCCGCCGATGCCGGCGTAATAAACCACGCTGCCGGGAAGCGGCGGTGGCGTTGTCGCGGCAGGAGCGCCGGTGTGCGTGCCCATGCTTTCCATCATCCGCTGCGCGATGCCCATGCCGGCGCCGAGTCCGGCGCCGATACCCGCGGCGCCGCCGCTGGGACTTTGCGCCGCGTCGCGGACCGCTTCAGCGGTCTGATATTTCAGATAGGTGTCGAGATTGCCGACCACGCCCATTGCCGTGCGCCGATCCATCGCCTCTTCCACATTCGCGGGCAACGAAATATTTTCGATGTAAAAATTGAGCAGGTCGATGCCGAACGCCGTAAACTCATCGTTGATGCGGTCGCAAATGAACTTGCCAAGCTTGTCGTAATTGCCGGCGAGATCGAGCACCGGAATTTTCGACTCGGCCAGCACGTCGGCAAAACGCGAGACGATGACGTTGCGAAGCTGCGAGGAGATTTCGTAAACCTCAAATTCGGGATCGGTGGAAACGAGCTGCTGGATGAACGTTTTCGGATCGACGACTTTGATGACGTAGGTTCCAAATGCGCGAATGCGCACCATGCCAAATTCCGTGTCACGCATCATGATGGGGTTGCTCGTGCCCCACTTCAAATCGGTGAACTGCTTGGTTTGCACGAAATAAACTTCCGCTTTGAAGGGCGAGTTGAAGCCGTATTTCCAGCCGCGCAGCGTGGTTATGATCGGCAGATTTTGCGTGCTCAATTCGTACAAGCCGGGCTGGAAGAGGTCGGCGATTTTGCCTTCGTTGACGAAGACCGCGGCCTGGCCTTCGCGCACGGTAAGCTTCGCCCCCATTTTGATTTCATTATTATAGCGCGGAAAGCGATACGCCATCGCGTCGCTGTCCGATGGCGCCGTCCATTCGATGATATCGATGAACTCGCCGCGAATTTTATCCCAGAGTGCCATCGTTGCCTCCTTTTGAAAGTAAGTTCAAAAGCATAAAGGCAAAATGATTTAGGGCAAAACTATTAAAAAGCTTTTATAAATTGTTTTGCTCGAAATGGTTTTGCCTTTCAATATGTCTCCGAATAATTGCCAGTTCTCAATCATTTTGCCAAAATTATTTTGCCTTGGCTTTTTGTTGTTGAATTGTATCAAAGCCTGGCCGTACAAAGCTCCTGGCATCGGGAAAATACTGCTCGGTTTTTCGCCGTAAGCGATCCAAATGCACGAGCAGGTCGAGAATGCCGTCGGTTTTCTCCGGAAAATGCTCGCGCAGCGTTCCCCATGCGGCAATCGAGCGATCCATGGCGATCAACGCGACTTTGGCGGAGCCGTCGGAATCTTTTGGGAAAGGTTTGCCGTCATCATCCAACAGCTCAAACTCATCCGGCAGCAGCGCCCGCTTCAGCTTGACGTAAATTTGATGCTGATACCACTGAATCACTTCAAAGGCGTCACCGATGCTTGCTGCCACTTTTTGCGGCTGCCGTCCGCCGATTTCAAGCTGGAGCATGGTGTTCAGTTCTTCCTGTTTTTCCGAGAAAATATGCTTCTCGGTCTCGAACCACTCATCCACCATATCGGCGTATGCACTCGCGGCGCGCGCCAGCTCGTGATTCTCAATTTCCTCATCCAATTGTCGCTCCTGTTTTTCGGCTTCAGCATAATCGATGGCGTCGAGATCAATGCCTCTTTCCTTGGCCGCCTCGTAGAGCATTTCTTTGGTTTGCTCAAAAATGGCTCCCAATTTTTTCCAAAACGCTTCGTTGGTAATGTCGTTGGCGGCGGGGTCATTTTTGTCTTGCTGCTCCTGGGCATACACTAGGCACCGCGAGGTAAACGGACAACGTTCACACCAGCGGTCGCAATAGTTATAAATGCCTGGGATGAAGCGAGGGTCTTTGGCGAGCTTTAAAAGATTTTTGGCGCGCATGGTTTTTCCTCCCTGGGTCAGGATTAAATGTGAACAACGATTAACAAAGGACAATATAGGCAAGCGTCGGGAAAAATGCAAATCTTGATTTTTTTGTATTGCCTCAGATTAGAGGTGAAATAATTGAGTTCACCATCTTGGCGATCATCCACCAATATCTGAGGTATTACATCTTTTTCGATTTTTCTCTTGACTGTTACTAAAAGAATTTTTATTTTTATCCAACTTGCTCATACGAGAATTCGAATGAGCCGGTTTACCGCCATGAACGATAGGCAAAGGTAATCTGCTGCAGTTTGCCCTTTAATACAGGGCCGATAAGAAAAAAAGTATTGTGGTAACACGTAACAAGCCATTTATAACCTTTGCCTAAAGTGATGCATCAGATGGACACAGTGACGATTCGTTTGCTGTTTTAGAGCTGCCGTTCGAATCGTCATGATACAATGGCTTGTTCATGGTTCGCGTGTTATCTATCCATCATTATGATATGACTGGATATGGCCTGCTGTGCTAAACCAGGCTGGAGACAATACTTTTGATATTTATTTCTTTATCGGTACCAGAAGGGTTACTGCACTTTAATGAAAGAGCTTCGCTACACTTTGTTGTCTGATGGCAGCTCAGACGATGCGCTTCTTCCTATTCTAACTTGGCTATTACGTGAAAATGGGGTCCAATCTGCCATCCAACCGATATGGGCAGAACTTCGCCAGTTACGACGTAGACCACCCAAAATACTTTCAGAAAAAATCAAAAGAAGCCTGGAGTTGTACCCTTGCGATCTTTTATTTGTGCACCGTGATGCTGAAAGTGAGCCTCGCGAACAACGGATATTCGAAATCAATGAGGCAATAGAGAAAGCAGCTTCTGAAATGATGGTTCCGCCCACAATTTGTGTTGTGCCTGTTCGTATGCAGGAAACTTGGTTATTATTCGACGCAAAGGCTCTACGTAGAGCAGCAGGCAATCCCAACGGAAAACACCAACTGCAGCTTCCGCGTATTGCCGAGCTTGAAAAATTGCGTGATCCTAAGGATGATCTTCATGGGCTTATCAGAGAAGCCAGTGGGCTCAAAGGGCGGCGGCGAAAACGCTTTCACGTCCACAAGAATGTTCGTCGAGTGGCAGAACTGATTCAAGATTTCAGCCCGCTGCGTGAATTGCCTGCTTTTACAGCACTGGAGGCCGACATTCAGCAGACTATCAGTATGCAAGGATGGGGAACCAAGCCATAGACTCGTCACGATTTACAAGAAGAAAAGCATTCAATTCTATTGGAAGGTAGTATCTTATTCACTTGCGAAAGGGAGCAGGAGTTGCAGGTCGGGTCTATCTACAACTCGGCGTGTCGTCGAAAGTAACCGCTTTAATTGTGGGAGTTTTCTTTGTTCTTCATTTAAATCAAGTTCTGATTCGACAGGGGCAACCGGATTCAGGTAGGCCATGAGTTTGCCTCTGGAAACGACATTAACGCCTTCCGGAGCTAGGGTTCGCCAAGTATCGGGCAAGCAACTGAAACACACTCGCTTGAATCGTTGCCTCTCGTGTACGGTTTCTTTTAATTCAGCAACCAACAGGCTGTCATCGGGCGCCTGGCTGACAACGGCCGGAGAATGTGTATTGCCGATAACCTGGCGAAGAGGATTGTCCGGTCCTATGGGTTCGGTAACATCGGTTGCAATGTCCTGAAGCAGGTTGAGCATCGCCGGAATACGTTCGGGATGAATGCCGTTTTCGGGCTCTTCAAGACACAACAGCCATCGCGCTTCCGAATCCAGTTCAAGCACTGTCAAGGCCAGAAAGCGCAAAGTGCCATCCGAGAGTGCCCGTGCCGGATGAGAAGTGCCAGTGTAGTCAGTCAACAATAAAGTTAGAAGCTCGCGTCGTTCGTCGCGATCTATCGAAACATCATACACACCATCAATCAGCTCTGCTAATCGATTGGCAACTTGACTATAAATCCGTGCGCTGTACTCGCCATTTGATCCATGATTTGGGATGGAATGGGCCAAGCTATAAAGTGTTGCAGCGAGATGAGAGCCGTCAATTCCCAATCTGGTGGGAGCTGTAAATGAATCTGGTTTGCGCAATGATGATGGCTCAAGCTGGAGAATACGCCAGGATTGCATTTCTCTTCGTGCAAACAGTGCGGTTGGACTTTCTGCGGCATTAGCCGCCGAAAGCACAGTTCTCGGCAGATTGCTCGCTAAACGGGAAAGAGGTCTGCCTTTGATGCCGTCTTGATGCAATTTAATGAGCCGCTTTCCTTCTTCCTCCTCTGTTGAAATAAAAGGCGACGATCGCCGTCCCAACAATACGGATTTTCGCCAAGTCGATGTATGAGGAAATAGTAAGTGTTCTTTGGCTTCTCCCAAATTGATGTGAACCAGTTCTTCTTTTAAAATCTCAAGAGATCCTAGTGCTTGAGGGCTATCGTCGGCTCGATAGGCGAGCGTTAAATTGTAACGAAGGAAGGTGATACTCGCTTCGGCCTTTTGTCCCAGATCGTCCACTCCTTCCTTTGGCACAATCATTTCCACTTCGAAAGACATCTGATCTGCATATTTATCACCAACACGATGAAACAGACTTCGCACATCAGTCGTTCGGCCACCTTCATCACGAACAGAGCGAGCCGCATCTATTAACGGGCGATCAGCAAGTACGCTCAAAAAATTGATGGCGTCAAACAAATTTGATTTCCCCACGCCGTTTGCTCCGGCCACACAAGTGAATGGCCCGAAGCGAACGTCGACGTCGACGAGGTTTTTAAAACCGGTAACTTTCAACCGTGTCAACATCGGAAACCTCCTGATGATTATCGTATTGCAAATGTAAATGCACTTTATTAAAATATGCTCATTCCAAAATCAAGAAGCAATATTTTTTTAATCTGCTTGCAAAAATACCCTTGACTTTGTCCGTTGGATACTCTAAAATACGAACACCAGCCGTTGATAAAATTGATGTAGACTTTTTTTCTTAAAAGGCTCTAAGGTGCAAGTTATGCAAATCTATGCAGAAGATATTCGGCCGGTCGCCGACTTGAAAAACAAGAGCAACCAACTTTTGCGGCATGTACAAACGACGCGTCGTCCCATTCTCCTAACTAAAAAAGGCAAGCCCACCGCCGTTCTTGTGGACGTGAAAGAATTTGCCGCAAAGCTTGCTTCTAAAGAATTGGCGCTCTTGCTTAAGCAGGCCGAGAAAGAAGTAGCCGAAGGGAAAGGGCGGGATATTGATGAATTCTTCGATGAATTCGCCAAGACGTACAAACTATAAAGTCCGCATCACGTCTGTGGCCGAAAAGGATTTGGCAGAAATTTATCTCAACATAAAGCCGGTGATAAAATTATTCGCCGGCTTTTTTATTTTACAGCAAGGCCAAATTCCCAGTCGAGCCGACTGGGTTACGTGTAACCTTTTCCCCCGATCGCAGTCTGTATAAATGAACGGACAAATAACCAACGAGGCGCAGCGCGGGTGAACGAGCAGGCAGACAATCTGATTATGCTAAAGGTTCGGGACGGCGAAGTGGGCAAGCTCGGGATTTTGTTCGAGCGGCATCACGTGCCGCTGTTCAACTATTTCGTCAAGTTGACTGGTAGGCGCGACGCGAGCGAGGATTTGGTGCAGGAGGTTTTCCTGCGCATGCTGAAGTACCGGCAGGGCTATCGCGGTGAGAGCCAGTTCACCGTGTGGATGTACCGTATCGCGCGCAATGCCTGGGTCGATCATTTCAAAAAGGCAAAGCGTGAAGTGCTTTTCAATGAGGATGACGAGGAGCCGGTCAGTGATGATCCGAATCCCAGCGACGATTTGGAAGAAAAGCAAGAGATCAACCAATTGCGCACCGCGCTCGCCAAGCTGTCGCCGGAAAAAAGAGAGGTGCTGGTGCTCAGCCGTTATCAAGAAATGAAGTACGAAGAAATCGCCGAGCTGCTCGGTTGCGCCGTCGGCACGGTGAAAGCGCGCGTGCATCGCGCCATTAAAGATTTGAAAGACATGTACCTTGAACTTTCGCAAGAGAACCCCGATTTTACACGTTAAAAAAGTTATTTCCTGTTCAACTACTTTAGGAGTATCGGGGTTTGGCTTTTATCTATGTAGGTTAAGGAAAAAGCAATATGACTTGCAAACAAGTGACAGAGATGTTCCCAGATTATTTGCTGGGAAGCGTGGACGAAGCCGCCAAGTCGGAGATAGAGGCGCATCTCATCTCCTGTGCGTCGTGCAAGGAAGAAGTTGAAAGCCTGCGCGCGATCTGGACGAAGCTGGGAACGCTGCCGGTGGAGCAGCCGAGTGAAGCCTTACGGCCGCATTTCTACGCGATGCTCGCGACATATCAGCAGGGGTTGCAACATGCACCCGCTAAACTGCGCCTGCGCGATGTGGTCAATGGCTGGCTCGAGCGTTGGTGGCCGCGACAACCGGCTTTCCAATTTGTATTTGCGCTGCTGCTTTTGGTCGTTGGGGTGTTTGCCGGATATCGCCTCAATGCGCCGGTGGCTCACGAAAGCACCGAAATCACCGCGCTGCGCAACGAGGTGCTTAACATGCGCGAAATGGTGACGCTGACGCTGCTGCGGCAACAATCACCGAGCGAGCGCTTGCAAGGCGTGAGCTGGGTGCAGCGCATCGACCGGCCAAATGAAGAATTGCTGTCGGCGCTTTTGCACACGCTGAATTACGATCCGAACGTCAATGTTCGCCTCGCCGCGGTGGACGCCTTGTATTTCTTTGTCAATCAATCATCCGTGCGGCAAGGCCTCATTCAGTCGCTGTCGCGGCAAACTTCGCCGTTGGTGCAGATTGCGCTGATCGATCTGATCGTGGAGCTCCGCGAGAAGCGGGCTGCCGAGGCGCTCGAAAAGCTCGTTGCGAAGGAAAAGATCAATCAAGAAGTCAAGCAACGCGCCGAGTGGGGCATCCAGCAGTTATTGTAACCCAGACCGCCGGTCTGGAAGGTATCCGGATTTGCCGAATCCGACGGACGCAGTCGCCCGGTTAACAACCAAGAGAGAGCATTACATGATTTTTACAGAAGCCGCAACAAAAAGCCTCCCACCGAAAACACCGAGAGTCGCCGAGATATTTTTATCTTTTCGGCGATACTCGGTGACTTCGGTGATCTTCGGCGGAAAAATGCTTTTTCTTAAAAACCACGCAATGCACTCCAACTAATGAGAAAAGAAGAACATGAAACATTTTCGCGCGGTCACTTTGTCCTGTGTTTTGGCGTTCACTTTGAACGCCCAGAGTTGGGACGTCGAAAAGAAGGAAGAGATTCGCCGGGCGCTGAAATTTTCCCATCCCACCGGATCGAAAGAGGTGGAAGTGGATAACGTCAACGGCTCGATCACAGTCACTGGCTACGAAGGCCAAGAAGTGCAGCTCGTCGCCAACAAAACCATTCAGGCGCGGTCGCAGGAAAAAATTCAAGAAGCGCAGGAGAAGGTGCGGCTTGAGATTACCGAGGAGGGCAACGCCATCAAGCTCTACGTGGACGCCCCATTTCGATGCCGCGATGGGTCAGTCAACTATCGCGGGGATCGCTACTATGGCTACTCGGTCTATTTCGACTTCGAGCTGAAGGTGCCGCGCGAGGCCGGTGTTTATCTCAAAACCATCAACGACGGCGACATCAAAGTCGAGAATATCGCCGGCGACTATGAGGTTGAGAATATCAACGGCGGCATCGCGATGCTCGAAGTCTCAGGCGCGGGCCGGGTTTATGCGCTGAACGACGACGTCAAAATTCTCTTCGCGAAAAATCCGTCCGGCGATTCTTATTATGGCTCGCTCAATGGCGAGGTGGAGGTCTCGTTCCGCCCCGACTTATCGGCGGATCTGCGCTTCAAAACTTTTAATGGCGAGGTTTTTACGGATTTTCCCGTTACTTATCTGGCCAATGCCACACCGTCACGTGAGCGCCGCAAAGGGAAATTCGTTTACAAACAGGATCGCTCGTTCAAAGTACGGGTTAGTAACGGCGGCCCGGAGCTGGAGTTTGACGCTTTCAACGGCGATATTCGCGTCATCAAAAGATCTCAATAATTTTAGGGCAAACGTAACTATTCACCGTCTGGACGCTTTCGTGCAAAAATATCGGTGTTGGGTGCAACGACTCGCTCAAATCAAGCAGCGTCCGGACGGTTACCTGAATTGTTATATGGAAACTAATTTCGTGAGGTTTGAGAAGATGAAAAGATTCGATCAATATCTGTCGTGCGCTATTTTTTCGCTCATCTTGGCGGCTCTGGCTTACAGCCAGGAGCCCATAGCAGACCGCGTGACGGTTCCGTTCAGCGATCCGGCGCGTCCAGGTTTGTTCAAAGCGGGCCTGATGAACGGCGGCATGACCATCAAAGGCTACGAGGGCAAGGAGGTGATCATTGAGGCGCGCGTGCGTGCCGAAAAGCCGCGCAAAAATGAGAAATCGGGCAAAAAGGCGCTCGGTTTGCGCCGGCTCGAGATCACCTCGACCGGCTTGAGCGTTGAAGAAGAGGACAACGTCATGAGCGTGGGCACGGAGTCGATGAATCGGACCGTCGATCTCACCATTCAAATTCCGAAGAACACCTCGCTGAAATTGAGCTGCCTGAATGACGGCGACATCAAAGTGGAGGGGGTAAACGGCGAGATCGAAGTGAACAACACCAACGGTGCAGTGACGCTCACCAACATTTCCGGCTCGGTGGTAGCGCACGCGCTCAATGATGACGTCATCGTCACCTTTGCCAAAATTACGCCGGACAAGTCGATGTCGTTCAGCTCGTTGAACGGCGATATCGACGTGACATTCCCGCCGGATTTTAAGGCCAAGGTGAAAATGAAGACGGACAACGGCGATGTCTACAGCGATTTCGACATCAAGCTCGAGGCGGCGACCAACCGCATGGAAGAAGACACGCGCAAAGAGGGGGGGAGATATCGGTTGAAAGTGGAAAAGGCGATGTACGGCATCATCAACGGCGGCGGGCCGGAGATGCAGTTTGCGACGTTCAATGGGGATATTTATATACGACGGGGAAAGTAAGACGGCAGTGAATTGAATTTGTCAAAGAACTTGACTTTCAAATACGATTCAATTATCTTTCCTCATGTACCTTACCGTCGCCGAAATGCCTGAATTTTCACGCAAGGCGAAGCAACTGCTGACTGAAGATGAGATTGACGATCTGATTGAATTTCTCGCCATTCATCCACAAGCAGGCGTTGTTATGGAAGGTACAGGAGGAGTTCGAAAGCTACGCTGGGCGCGGCAAGGCAAAGGAAAGAAATGAGCGAAGTTTATGAAAGCATAAAAAGGGGACTCCAAGAAGCTGTTGTTTTCGCGCAAGGGGCTAGAAATGGCGCCAAAATTCATAAGGTTCCCACAATTGATGTAAAAAATTTACGCCTCAAAACCGGTATGACCCAAAGCGAATTTGCTGCTGCTTTTGGCGTGAGTCTTGGCACGTTGCGGCGTTGGGAAAAGGGGGAAAAGCATCCCCGTGGCCCGGCATTGATTCTGTTAAACCTGCTTCAGAAGGAGCCTCGAACCATCTACAAAGTTCTGGGCAAATGAATGTCTTCTTTCCGGCTTTTGTCGTCATGGTTTCCTCCCAGTGTAAACGCAAGTGTGCTATCCATCACCAAAAATATCCCCCAAACGTTTGCATGATGATCGTTTGCAAACCGGCAAAAATGGTAACAGCGCGCAGTGTGGAATCTTCGAGTTTTCTCAGGACGAGCATAAAATAGGGATAGATGAACAAACATATTCGCGCGGTCTCGCCGGTTCCAAATGCGCCGGCTAAAAACATGAGCAGCAGAGAGATTGCCCCGGCCAGAAAGATCGAGGTGATCTCATCGTGAAAATCATCTATCCGTAGCTGCAAATGATCGCGATGAAACAAGACGGCGAGAGCGCCAAAAGAGAGGAACAAAGCGATCTCCGCCACGCCCTCGATGCGAGTCATGACGTAATCGAGCGGCGCGTGCAGCGCGCGGAAACCTTCCGGATTATCGTATCTCGCCGCGGCGAGAAAAGCCTCGAGGTGGTCGTATTCAAAGACGCGCAACATGATGACGTAAACGAGCATTCCCAGCAGCAACATGAGGGTCAAAGCGATCAAAACTCCTGCCTTTTTCTTTACGAGTATTTCTCTCAAACCAATCAAGCATGCCGTTGCCGGCAGAAAAGTAGCAATAAAGGTCAGCAAATTGGCGAGCAATAAACCGGTCACGAAAAGAAACATTCCAAATCGGTTCATTCCTTGTCTGACAATTTTTATCACCCCAAGCAAAGAAAGCGTGCTCAGCGTGGCAACGACGCCTTCGAGAGACACGGCGCTGTAGATGTTGAAGGCGGGAATAACCACAAAAAGCAGGGTCAATTCGGATGCTCGAGGCGCCGGCACGTCTAGCGCGCGCAAGATTTGCCAAACCAGAATGATCGACAGGCTTGACAGCAAGATAAATCCGCCGGCCAAAATGAGGAGATGGCGATTTCCGATTTCAAGCAGGAGATACTGCACCAGAACGGCAAACGGGGGGTGAGTTTGGGAGTGGTTCTGTAATAGCGTTTGGTTGGCGTTGAAATCTCGGAGCCATTGCCGCCAGTCGGTGATCTGAATCGCGTCGTGATAGTATTGTCCGCCATGTCCATAAAATGGCATGTAAAAAGCCGCTTCGACGCTGCCTTGCGCCAAATTGCCGAGCACGATTAAGGCGAGGCCGATCAGCCAAACCTGCAAGATAGTGAAGCGTGAAACATGCTTGATGGCCAGAAAAAAAACGAGGAGAAACAAGCCCGCATACGGCAGACCGGAAACATGAATGGTTGGACCGTAAAACTCTGAAATGGGAAAATAACGCGGCGTGCCGGGGTTCAGGCCAGCTTCGATCATAAGATTGCTGATCAAACCCAAGGCTACCCATGCCGCCAAAAGCTTGCGTATTGTGCTAACCAGGAGGGGTTGCAAAAAGCTTGTGATGGCCGCTCTCCAAAATTCGAGCATCCTTTGTCAATATGCGCTAATATTCAGGAGGGAGGCCTTTCACGGTCGGCGTTGCCGTAGGTAAATGACAAGCCCGACGATGAAAACCACCGCACCGACCACTGTGCCGCCGATCTGCCTAGACCCGAATCGGGCTGGGTTGCCTATGCCCATCATATCTGCAAGAGCGAAGAATAAGGCGACTAGCAAACCCACAATGGTCACGATTAAAGCCACAGTTTTAGATGACATATCGCTGTCCTCCTTCTTGGTTATTCCCAGAGCAAAGGGAGCAAAACGTATCGATATGAAGCCGGGCGGACGTGGCGCGCCTTCTCACTATTTTACCAATCAAAAATGTTCAGGAATGTTTTACACCCAAGAAATTTAGTTTCCATAGACTCCCCTTTCAACGTGTTCAACCCTTCAGTGCGTATCGCGGTCAAATTCCAATTTTTTAAATATGTCACAAAATAAACAAATCCCGACGCAAAGTCAAGCGCGATTTTTATTCATTATTGTTAGAGTAAGTGTGATGTCGACACCCGATGTGGGACTGCTCATGTTTCAGGCTCACCTCTTATCAAGCTGCCTAAAGTGTCGAAGAGGCGTCGGCCGTGCCATAGAGTTCGCACTTTATCTGGACGAACGATTTCTATGATTTCGTGTGCTTGACCATGCTGATAAGGCCCTTTCTTTGAACTCTGTGTCGCCTTCTTCAATGCTTGTAGGATGTTGTCTTTAGATCGTGTTTCCAAATTCGTTGTGGGAAGCGGTTTTTGATTGAACCCCTGTTTAAAGAACTTTTTCAGGGCATCTTGATCGGTGAGTAGCCAGGTCTCAACAAAATGCACCATCAAATATAAGTGTCTCTCCGTCACCCAAGAGGGGCGCTGCCATTTATCTCCCTCTTGATGCGCAACAATATCCCATACATGAGCGCCATCCGGAACTTCCGTTTCGGCATCAGCCAAGAGCACACACAAATCATTCGGGTAATCAGTTTTGTGCTTTGTAAAGCGACGGAACGCATTTCCTCTACTCTTGCCACGGACAATCTCAAGCGACTGATAGTCATTAGCCCTTGCGAGTTCGTGCAATTCATTCAGAAATTTCTTCCATCCGCGTCGAAAATCACGATCAGCGGTTCTTCCCTCCGCTCCACCCTCAATATAGACACGAACATGGCGCTTCACCAACGATTACCTCCAAGTTCACCTGATGTCCAGAGTTCACCCAGCGTATGCTCCTGTCGCCAATCTTTATATTCCTCTCGACTGAAACGTCTGACTATGGAACCCGACAATCCTGCGTCGAAGGCGAATAGCGCATCAAAGTCGTCTTGCAGCGCCGTGAGCAATTGCTCGGAGTGGGTAGTAATAATCAACTGCGTCTTGGTAGAGGCATCGACAATCATTCCAGCCACCATGCGGATCATGTCAGGGTGCATTCCAAGTTCGGGTTCCTCAAGGCAGATGAGAGGCGGCGGGTCTGATTGAAGCAAGATGACCGCCAACGCGAGAAACCGCAGCGTACCGTCAGACAGCCGCTTCGCCGGCAAAGGAAGATCAAACGGTGCCTCCACCAGTTCTAAGCCGACCCGCCCGAACAGAATGCGGGTTACGTAGTCCAAATAGGTCTCCTTTAATTCCTGTAAGAGGGCTCGAATCTTCTCATGCGCAGCGGTCTTTTCAAGACCATTCAAGGCTAAGGCGAGATCATTCATTGATTCGGAAAGCATAGTGTCGGAGCGGCCTGTCGGTGTCGCTTCACGGAGGTTCGAACTACGACCGAACGTCCACTCGGAGTAGATTCGGAAGTTCGCGTAGAGGTCCGATAAACGTGTGATTTCTGGGTACTGACCGATGTCCCGTATCTGGCTTAGGATGGATCGGAAGGGATCGTATTCGCTCTCTCCCAACTTCCTTTCCCGGCGCCGCTTACCCGCGCCAGGAAAACTCAGAGTGGCTCCGCCGCGATACGAGCCGACGAAATATAAGACAGCTTGTTCGATTTCCTCCTCTGCGCTGGATACTACCTCTTCAAGTGGCGCGCGCAAGTTGAGACGCGGGCCTAATTTGATTTGGTGGCGAATGCTGCCTGGCAGTTCAGATAACTTAACCGTGACTTGGAGAAACGCGCTACCGGATTGCTTGTCGACACCCTGATAAAGCCATTCCTCAAAGCTGGAATCCTTAAAAGTCTCTTGGATGTCAAAGGGGGCATAGCGGAGTATGCGCATGCAGTCAATCAAATTCGACTTCCCTGATCCATTTGGACCTACCAAGATGTTAAGCTGGCCGAACTCGAAATGAGTCTTCTCACCGAATGAGAGTAAGCCCTCAATCAGGAGTTCTTGGAAGGGCGATTGCCGTTCGCTGCTGCTCGGCGCCACCTCAAGAGATAATAGATCCTCCGCCGTCAACTGGCGAATCTTAATTTCGGTACGCTTGGGGCTTATACGGTTTTCTTGTTCTTTCAATTCATTCATGCCTTTCGAGCCAATCCTGTTCCCAAGTTTTTGCGGTTCCAAGGCTATACAATGTCCGGAAGTTTTCATCCGGTTTGGCGCCCGGCGCGTGCGCATAACCGAATTCATATGTAAAGATGTCAATGAGATCTTCGATGGCTGGAGAATCGCCGCGTAGCCCGAAATCACGATAGAGAACAACTGCCAAATCTGCGACCTGAACCCGCTTGGAATAGAGAAGGTGCTGAAATGCTCGTTTTGCGTGGTCTTTAGGAAGAGAGTATTTCTTTCCTTCAATTTTAACGGCTTGGCGAAAGGGTTGCTCAGGCCGGAGCGAGCTTGGTGCGTAAGAACCAGCAACATTCTCATTCAACCAAAGATTTTTAGTGCTTGCTTTTTCTGCGGTGAAAGGTTTGATATAGGGAGCACCGAGTGGATGGTTATCAACCTCAAAAAATTGTTTAAAAAACGGTAGGAACTCTGGTTGCAAATCTTCAAGTCGACCCAGTCGGGACGCCCGCTGTTGCAGATAAAGATAGCCAGCAAAAAGTGGATGGATCTTCTGCTCGCGAAGGTGAGATAAGGACTTGGCAACAATCCGCTTGCGAACGACGTAAACCACTATAATATCTCCTTGAACTGAGATCAATCGAGATCGACTCCGATGGCGGAGCGACCCATGCGATTGGCAACGTCCAATGTTGTGCCGGTGCCCATGAATGGGTCGAGGACGACCCCTGGCATAAACGGAACTCCACATCCGCAGTCCGTCCAGCCACACGACTTTCGTTTGGCGAACGTGAATTCGCGGAAGTAGCCGCCGAGCATCGCTTTTGCCTCCAAAGCGAGTTTTCGAACTCTCTTGGCGTTTCTGTCAGTGCCGTTTTGCACAAGTCTTGCTTTGCCCGCATCAGAAATGCCTGTCGCTTGGATTGCGGCGATATGTTCCGGAGTTAGCTTCTTTTCCCGCGCAATCGCCAAGGCCCGTCTCGCCTGAGGACGGGAAGTATCCAGTTCCGTCGTGCGTTCCACGATGCGGCGGCGCGGTTTGCGGCATTTGCTGCATACAAACTGTGGACACGCCAGTGTAATGGCTCGTTCGACGATTTCACTGGGAAAAGGTGCAAGATGCTTTCCCAAACTCCGCTGAGGCGCGATTACCCAAACGTCCCCGGGATTGGCCCCCTTCTGGCCGAGACTATAGAGTTCCGCATATCCAAACAGATCATAGTAGTAACCGTTAACTGCAAAGTGTAAGATGTATTCGTGCCTGCCAGCGAGACGATCTCGGACGGGGTCGGGCATGCCCCCCTTCTTTACCCAAATGATCCGGTTGCGAAGGATCCATCCAGCTCTGCGAGCACTTGCTTCCACAAGACTGGGAACGCCTTGCAGGCTCTTTCGCCAGTACGTATCGCCTATGTTTAGGAATATGGATCCGGATGGGCGCAGCACTCGGCGCCACTCTGTCATGGCGTCAATAATAGCTGCGACATACTCCTCGGAGGTTTTCTCCTGCCCGATCTGTCTCTCGAACCCATAATCACGCTTTCGCCAGTAAGGCGGTGAGGTGACAATCAAATCGACGTGATTATCGGGTAAGAATGGCATGTGGCGTGCGTCGCCTTTATGAACAGCGCGAAAGGGCTTCTGTGTTTCTTCCCTCATGTCTTTCCTTCGATGGTTTTGGAGCAATTGTGCGGGTTGGGATACAGCCATATCAACACCCTCTCCTGAATTTCGTATCGATCCTAACGATCGACATCGCATTCTGGTAAAACCTTGACACCATCGTTTATCCCGACGACAAATTTAACTTGCCATGACCTTTCTTTCAAGAAATTACTACGTCAATGATAACAAAAAATACACCGAAGTCAAGAAAATTTTTTTTAGAAGGAATCTCGATTTTCATGCAGTAGTGAAAACCATATTTGAGACCCGGGAACCGTAAACAATCGTGTCATCGTTCCGCCGCCGGGCAAATATCCTGATAAGCACAATACGGGCAATTTCCCGGCCCGGGATTAGGCGTGTAGTCGCGTTGACGGATGCCCTCGGCAGCTTTCAAGACATCTTCTTCCGTTTTTTTCAAAAGGCGCTCTTTGCGGCGGGATTCGCCGATGAGGCCGGTGTCGAGAAAGTGCATGCGCCAGCCCGTCACCGGACGGCTGAAGCGCTCTTCGTAGGCGCGAGCGTAAAGGCGCAGTTGCCGGCTCCTTACGGCTTGCTCTCGCGCTTTTTGCGGCTCGTGTACTTCCGATGATTTGTAGTCGGTTATATAAACGCTGCCGTCTGGAAGCTCGTCGACGCGATCCCAGCGGCCGGTGATAAGATTGTTGCCGAGGCGGAATTTGAATTGCTCCTCGACGTAAGTCGGTGCCACGCCGCCGGCTTCTTGCTGCGCGAAAAATTTTTTGAGCACTTCCTGCCCATAAGCAAAACGCTGATCTTCGTGCTCGCGGCTGATAAAGCCTTCGCTGCGCCAATTCGCTTTGAAAACGCGCAGCAAATCGTCTTCACTGACCGGCCGGCCTTGCAGCTTGTGCTGGTTGTATTCGCGCACCGCTTCGTGGATCGCCTTGCCGTAAATGATGGTGTGATGCACTTCGAGCGGCACGCGCAGGATGCGGGTGTATTTGTATTTCAGCGGACAGGTCAGATAGTCGTCGATCTTGTGCGGATCGAGCGTGAGCACCTGATCCGCCGGGATCGCGCCGTCTTCCTTAAACACCTCGCCGGGGGAAACCCCGAAACGGGCGAGCGTTTCCAGCGGCGAGCGTTTGAGATAATCCTCATCCGCGTGCGCGTGGTCGATGGCTTCGTGAACGAACAAACTCACTTTTCTCGGCTTGGCGCCGCCGTGATCGCGGCTGCTGGTGAGATAAAGCTCGTTCTTGGCTCGGGTCATGCCGACGTAAAACAGCCGGCGCTCTTCCTGCAAATGAAAGTCGCCTTCCGGCAGCTTGTCTTTAATGAGTGCTTCCGGCAGCTCTATCGTCGATTGGCGTGCATCCGTCGGAAACTTGCGCGCGACCAAGCCAACCATGAAGACGATGGGAAACTCCAACCCTTTGGCTTTGTGAATGGTGAGCACTTGCACGGCGTCTTCGTCGAGATCGGCGTCGGCGAGTCCAGGATCGTCGCCGAAATCGCGCATGAGGTCGAGATGCTGCGCGAAAAACGTCGCGTCACCGGCGGCGGTGAAGTGCGAGTAGCTCTGCACCGTGGTGAAAAATTTTGCCAGGTTGCGCAGCTTGTAATCGCTCTCGGCGGATTCGCCGGCGGCCAGCCGGCTCAAATAGCCGGTTTCTTTGAGAAACTGATAAAGCAGCGCATACGCCGGCAGTTGCCGGGATTTCTCGAGATAACGGTCGTGATCGGCAACGATTTTCGCCATGGTGACACGGCCTTCGGGAGAAAGCGGCTCCCTCCATTCGAACTCCTCCGGTTTACGAAAAATGCCGAGGAGCGGGCGATGCGTGCGGTCGTGCTCGCCGAGGCAAAGCTGCAAATCCGCCATCGGCATGCGGTAAATTTCCGAGAGCGCGAGATGATACAGGCTCTGCGAATCATACGGATCGGCGAGGGTTTTGAGAAAGGCGACGAGCAGCCGGATTTCCTCGCGCTGGTACAGCCCGCGATTGCCGGAAAAACGATAGGGAATTTTCTTTTCAGCAAGCGCTTGCAAATACGGATCGGCGGCGCTGTTGGAGCGCACGAGAATGCAAAAATCGCCGTAGCGCCATTTATCCGCCTCGCCTTTTTGCGCGATCGTCTCCGCCACGGCTTCGGCTTCGGCAGACAACGTGTCGAAGTGCAAATGCTCGACCGGCTTGCCGCCCGGCTCGCGGCCAATCAATTTCTTGTTGATTTTCTGCTTGACTTCGAGGCGATCCGGATCGTTGTGCCGAACGAGGCGATACGCGGCATCGAGAATGGCCTGCGTCGAACGATAATTTCGGGTGAGCACCACATATTTGGCATCGCGATAGGTGTCACTGAAATTCAAGATGTTGCTGATGGCCGCGCCGCGAAATTTGTAGATGGATTGGTCGTCGTCGGCGACAACGGTGATATTGCGGTGGCCGGCAGCCAGTCCTTTGACGAGCTGAAACTGGGCGTAATTGGTGTCTTGAAATTCGTCGACGAGAACATAGCGATAACGCTCTTGCAGGCGCCGGCGAATATCCGGCAACTCGCGCAGCAAGCGCAAGGCGAGGGTAATTTGATCGCCAAAATCGGCCACGCCGGACTCCGCCAAAAGTTTTTGGTAAGCCTCGTAACATTGGGCCAATTCAAGCTGCTTTTCCGCTTCCAACTGCAAGGCGGGATCGTCGCGCTGTTGGCGAGCCGCCGCGAGCTGTTTTTCGGCAGATTCGACGTACTCGGCCGGCGCAATGTCTTCGTCTTTGGCGCGGCTGAAATGGCGCAGCAAATCGTCGAGAAATTTGGTGGGGTTGCTCAGCGGGCGATAATGCTTGAGCGGCAGCTTGAAGAGATGCTCGCGCAAAAACAGGGCTTGCTCGGCCTGAGTCAACAAGCGAAAATCCGGATTCAGCCCGAGATCGGCCGCAAACTCGCGCACGAGCTTGTCGCCAAACGAATGGAAAGTCGAGATCGTCATGTCGGTGAAGCTATACGGCACCAGCACGTCGACGCGCTCTTCCATTTCGGCGGCTGCTTTGTCGGTAAAAGTGAGGGCGAGAATTTCCTTGGGCTTTGCCAGTTTGGCGGCGATAAGATAGGCAATTCGGTAGGTAATAACGCGCGTTTTGCCGGTGCCGGCGCCGGCGATGATCGCCAATGGTCCGGCGGGATGCTGCACGGCCTCGCGTTGCTCGTCATTCAGCCCGGCCCCAATGCGGTCGCTGGAGAAATTCTCAGGCGTGACGATGGCTTCGAGCTGAGAAGTGCTTGATGAGCTTTCCTGAGTTGGGTCCGCATCAACCCAAATGGGCAAGCTGAGTTGTGGTGTTGAGCGCGTTCGCAAAGTCAATAAATGAGCAAATAAAAAAAGCGCTTCCCGATGGGAAAGCGCTTCGGCTCGATGCCTTTGACAAACTCAATTCAAAATATGGGTTTCGGGATTGATTGCTTTGCCGTCGACCCACACTTCGTAGTGCAAATGGGGGCCGGTGGCACGGCCGGTTTCGCCCACCAAACCGATGACGTCCCAGCGGTCGACAACCTGGCCGACTTTGACCAGCACTTTGGAAAGATGGCCATAAAGCGTTCTCAGGCCGTTGCCGTGATCGATAACGACCATCTTGCCAAACCCTTGTCCGGGCCTGTAGCTGTTTTCAGCTTTTTCCACGCGTCCGGCGGCGGTGGCATAGACCTCCGTGCCGGGTTCTGCCGAAACATCGACGCCGTCATGGTGCTTGGGCCGATCGATAAACGGATCTAGGCGAATGCCGAATTTGTCCGTGAAGCGCCCGTAGCCTTCCAGCACTGGGCGAATCGATGGTGTGTGCTTGATGCGCGTCGAATCTTCCCGCAGTTTCTCGCGCACTTCTTTGGCATTGTCGAAATGCAGCTTGATGCGGCGTTCGAGGGCGTCCACGGCCAAATTGACCTGTTTGGTTTGATTTTTCAAGTCTGCTGGCAGCGCATTGAGCTCGGGATTCTCTTCGCTCGCTCCCCCAATGCCTACCTTGCGCCAATCCTCGTCGATGGGAGCAAAACCGACGCGTTTGCGCAGATCATCGCCATCGCGTTCGACGATTTGCATTTGCGCCTCTATGCGCGTCACTTTGTTGTTGAGTTGCTGCAGTTGGTTGGTGAGAGTTTGGTTGGTTTTGCTCAATGAGGAAATACGGACGTTGTGATAAGCGTCGGTAAACAGGGCGATGGAGGATCCTACCAATAGGAGCATGACCACGAATGAGGAGAACATAATTGAAAGAATCCTCTTCCACGTTAAATTAAGGGATTTAACTTCCGACCCCTGCATCGAAAAATAGATCAGCTTGATCTTTTTATCGCGCATTTTTCCCTTCCTCCGTAAATTGTGCAGAGACCTGGTCGTTGTTTAGGCGTTTGCTTAAAAAACAAAATTCCTTCGGTGTCTTTGCAGGCGAAGACGACATAAACGAAAAAACCGACGACGTTAACGACACCTTGCGCGCTGTGTTTACGTAACTGCCAACCCAACACCCAGATACCAAAGAGTCGAATTTATATATCGAGGAGCAGGATGATTCAGCGCAAAAAACGACGGCTGAACAAAAAATCACCCAACTTAAAAATGATTCATCGAATTGCATTCAATATAACCAAAAGCTATTTTGAAGTCAAGTAAAAAATTTGGGGCTGTGACAATCTTGTAACAAAAAAAATTCGGCTCGAATCCGCGAGGGTTCAACGCAAAACTCAAACGCCTCGTTCTGGCGGGGTTTCTTTCACGCCCGCCGAAGCGAAATTCGATTCAGCCCAGATAACTTCGCAAGGGTTTGCTGCGCGAAGCATGGCGCAGGCGCTTGATGGCCTTCTCTTTAATTTGCCGGACGCGCTCGCGCGTCAGCTTGAAGCGTTCGCCGATTTCTTCCAAAGTCAGCGGGTGCTCCCGTCCCAAGCCAAAATAAAGCTTGACCACCTCGGCTTCCCTTCTCGTCAAGGTGGAGAGCGCTCTTTCGACTTCGATTTTGAGCGATTCGGTCATCAATGAGCTGTCGGGCGCGGGCATCTCTTGATTTTCGATAACGTCCAGCAGCCGGCTCTCTTCATCTTGATTGAACGGGGCATCGAGTGAGAGGTGTTTGCCGGAGATTTTCAGCGTGTCGGCGACATCGTGAAGGGTCATCTCCAACTGGTCGGCAATCTCGTGCGGCAGGGGCTCGCGCTCAAATTCCTGCTCCAATGCGCTGAAGGCTTTTGCCACCTTGTTGATGGCGCCGACGCGATTCAGCGGCAGGCGCACGACGCGGGACTGTTCCGCGAGCGCTTGTAGAATGGACTGGCGAATCCACCACACCGCATAGGAAATGAATTTGAACCCCCGGGTCTCGTCGAAACGATTGGCGGCTTTGATGAGCCCCAAATTGCCTTCATTGATCAAATCCCCTAAAGACGGCCCTTGATTCTGATACTGCTTGGCCACGCTCACCACAAAGCGCAAATTTGCCTTGGTGAGCTTTTCCAGGGCGTCTTGGTCCCCCTTTTTGATCCGCTTGGCTAATTCAATTTCGTCCTCGGCCGATAGTAGCGGCACTTCGCCGATTTCTTGGAGATACTTCTCGAGCGTCTGGTCGGTTCGCGAACGGCTACCACCAGTGAGCTTTGCCACACTCCCTCCTTTCTGGTGATCTCTTCCGTTACTTATATTTCAGACATATACAGCAAGGCAATATACAAATTTTTGCAATTATTGTCAATATTTTCGTTGCAATCTTGCCTGCTTTCGTCCGTTCGCACCGCCGCCGAATTTGTAACCAAAATTAAACTTGGAAATCCGGCTTTTCTTGCTAATTTTCAAAGACGCCCGTTTTTTTGATCTCAAGCTCGAAGCCTTGTAACATTGAAGCCATGAAAAAACTTTTTTGTCCCGGCGCATTTATTTATACTCATTGCAGGTTGATTTGTCATGTCATTTCTCAGCGAAGCAATCCTTTAGAAACCAAGAGGTTGCTTCGGCTACGCCTTGCGGAGCCCCGAAAAGCGGGACAAAAAGCACCTCGCCATGACTGTAATTTTAACCCAAAACGAGTATATTGGCCGCTGATAGTTTACGTCCTTATTACTTACTCACCGAAAAGCCCGGCTGCGGAAACTCCAGCCGCCAAGTTACCTAAATTTCATATCAGCGCCTCCGGCCAGGCCGGGAAAATTGATTCGTTAGTGCGACAGGTGATCAACCGCACCATTGCCCAGAAGTACGGAGAGGCTTTAGCTCTGGCCGATTGCGTCGTTAAATTCGCGCCGGAAGAGCCAGTCGGCCATTTTTTTCGCGCCGCGGTTTTGCAAGCGCGCATACTGGATTACGGAAGCTTGGAAGACGAGAAGGCTTTTTTTAGCGCCACCGGTACGTGCCGCAAGCTGGCGCAAAAAAAGCTGCGGCAGAACGTTAAAGACGCCTGGGCGCATTTTTTTCTTGGCAGCGCTTTAGGCTATGAGGCTTTTTTTCTCGGCAAAAAAAAGCGCTATTTCGAGGCGTTTCGCACCGGCTGGCAATGCATTCAACATTTGGAGGCGGCGCTCAAACACGATCCCGAGCTTTACGATGCCTATCTCGGCATTGGCACTTACAAATATTATCGCAGCAAGATGAGCAAAAGCTTCACCTGGCTGCCGTTCGTCGACGACGAGCGGGCGCTGGGGATTCGCATGGTGCGGCAAGCGATCGCAAACGGGCGCTACAGCCGGTCAGCCGCGATCAACGGCTTGAGCTGGATTCTCATGGATGAAAACCGCTCCAAAGAGGCGCTGGCTTTGGTGGATTCGGCGCTGACGATTTATCCGGGCAGCCGGTTCTTTCTCTGGGCCGCGGCGGCGGCGGCGTATCGAGTCAAGCGTTATGACCAAGCCGCAGCTTGCTATGGCCAAATTCTGCGGTCGCTGCAAGACGAAAATGTTCTTTCGCCATATATCGAGTTGGTGTGCCGCACGCGCCTGGCCAGAGCCTATCAAGCGGCAAAAAAAATGGAAGACGCCTGCCGGGAATTGCAGCATATCGGTGCGCTCGATTTGTCAAAAGATGATCGTAGCCGTGGCGAAGCGTTTCTTAAAGAAGTAGCTTTGTACCGAAAAGAATGTGAGGGCCGACTAACCGGTACCCGCCATCAGAATAGTCCAAACGGATCGAAAGCCCGCACGAACCAATGAGAGCGTGTTTGGAAAATTACTGACCGGTCACTTTTACGTACAAAAAGCTCTACATTTCAACCACTTTAAGTGGCCAGTCAGTCTCATTTTTTACTTTTCAAACACTCTCTGAGACAGAGATTGGCAATATTGTCTCACCTTGGATGCGCCAACTGAATCCAAACGAGACATTTTTTTGCAGGGGATCATCGTTTCGCCGCCGTCTTCCCTTGGTGACACTGGCGCAATGAATACAAACGTTTACGCCAAGCTCAAAGCAAGCAGATCAAAGCTGGAGCGAATTTTGCAAGTTGCGCGTAGGTTTATCAACTTGCTCGTTTGCCAGCTTGACAAAATTTTTGCCAAAGAGGCCTCCGCAGTTCATAACCTCTTTGGTATACTTACAAGACAAACATATCGTGCGCGTCACAACTTGGCTCGTTCTCTAATCATGCGTTTTCTTATTATTCTCAGTCTCGGCTTATTAATTAGTATAGCGTATTCCGCCTTCACGGTTGATAGCGCCGCTTTGAGCGCGTTCAGCCAATTCTCGGCAACATGTATTTTGGTTCTGGCCGGCATGTTGATTTTGCCTTGGCTGGCCGATACGATTCGTTTGCAAATTTGGCTGCGCTTTCTCGGCAAGCGCGAGCGGTTCACCGAAGTGTTTCGCATGACGCTCGCTTCGGAAATGGCCTCGGCTTTGGTGCCGGCAGCCATTGGCGGCAACGGCGCGAGATTGGGCTGGCTGATCACCCACGGCATCGCGCCGGGAGCCGCCAGCTCGATTATGCTGTTGTCAGCGCTGGAAGACATGCTCTTTTTCGCGCTCGCCGTGCCCGCAGCGCTATTGCTCTCTTCGGAAGCGCAGGTGGGCATTTCACCGGATAAACTGTGGGATATGCTGCAAACGCACGAACTCACCGGCATGCGAGGAATCGGTTTTCTTACTATGGGAATAATTGCGCTTGGCTCAATGGGATGGATTTTGTGGAAACTGGTGCCAGAGCGTTTCAAAGCGCGCTTAATTAAATTAAACGACAAAATCAAGCAGCAGATCGTTTTGGCAAAACAGACGCTACGACAAATGATAGTCCGCGGCGGTTGGCGCTTTTTCGTCACCGTCAGCCTTTCCGGCTTACATTGGGCCTGCCGCTTCAGCATGTTAACCGTGCTGCTCGTCGGCTTGCACCACTACGTCGATCCGTTCAATTTCTTCGCCTCGCAATGGCTGGTTTTCATGCTGATGAAGCTCTTCCCCTCGCCGGGCGGAACCGGCGGCGCCGAGCTGGCGTTCCTCGCGCTCTATCAATCTTTCCTGCCGGAAAATCTGTTGGGATTGTTGGTAGGCGCCTGGCGGGTGTTGACGTTCACTCTGCCGGTGGGTTTGGCGACGCTGATATTTTTAGCACTGGTGCGAAAAGGCGCGTTTATCGATTTGAAGTCGTTCGGGATGAAGAAAGCGGTGGAAGCGGCGTAGTGATTTCCAATAGTAGGAAATAGTGCTATGCAAGCTTGATAAGCTCTTCGAAACAAAGTCGCGCTTCAGTCTTGAGGTCCTCAATGTCGGATTCCCGAATCAAAATGTTGCGGTTGTGCGCTCCCCAATCTCCGATACGTTTAAGTTTGGGTAGAGCCCCCAACGCATTTCTTGAAAGCCCAAAAGGATTGGTGGCCAGGAGGTCGTCAATAAGTCGTTCTAATTTATAATAGTGTCCGGTTGCAGAATTTCGGGCTGTTGCGGTACTGCCTTTTTTCTCGTGAACCTGAATAATCAGAGTTTCAAGCAGACGCCGCATAAGAACACTACAGCCGTTGTATGCCCCGTTCCGAAAGCAACGATTAATCTCAAAAGTAATTTCTCTCACATATTTATCTTTTCCTTTGAACATTATATGATCTTCAGGAAGGATCACCCCTGCCGTAACAGCCAAAGCCATTTCAACTCGATATATCTCCGGCCTAGCCTGCAAGAACCAGAGCGTCTTCAATTCCTCAATAGCTTGTTTATGATCATCAATATTGCCCGGAAAATCCGCAACAAGAAGATTGACTCGATTTGAAAACTTTTTTATAGCGCGAGCAACGAGAGGAAAAGAATCGCGAGGGAAATTCTTCACCAATTCTGCAGAGCGTGTCCTAAGCTCGGCAAGACGTCCTCTGAAATCTTTGGTCTTAGGATCTTCGTATTGCAAAGCAACAAAACTCGGGCCGACAGAAGAAAGAATTTCTCCAAGGTCGTCAAGCAATTCATCCATCTCGGCCAATTCACGAGGTCCCATAGCCTTTTATCCTTATTATCGCTATGGGTTAACATATTTCCAAACTTTTTGCTTTGCACCGTGATCCTTTATGCGCCGGAGCTCTCTTTCGCGAACTAAAGCCTGTAACGGCCCGCTCAAAGCAGTCAACGGATGAATCCAACCGTGTGCTTGTAGCTCAGATTTTATTTCTGACATTGATCGTGGCACAGCAAAGAATCCCTCATCCCTCAACAAAAGAATGCGAGTTTTTGTTGAACCTGCCGTCTTCGATAGTCTTGATTTTTCATGAGTTATTCTGCTCAAAGGCTCGTTTACAATTAGTCGGCCGGGCGATTCTGAAGCCAACAAATGCTGTAAAAAAACCTCGAAGGCTTTTGTTCGCAATTCAGTCTCTGACATATCAGAGACGGCATCTTGGGCCTTTTTTCGTATTTCTCTCAACTTCTCAGAGGTCAACATTTTATCCTCCAATGAATCTTGTCGGTGCTTTCATCAATCGAAATTTGAGTACTTGATCCGAGGATATTCTCCACGCAAATTGTGAAAATAATATATAAACTGCTCCATGCAATGTCAAGGAATTCCTACAAATATCGCCAAGATTTGATGAACATAACTGACAAAACTGCTGCCTGCTGTGTTCATCAATCATTTGGGAACATTAAACAGTATGCTGACACAGAGTGATCTAAAAAATATTTGCTCGTCACTCATTCGCCATTTTTATCGTCACCGTCAAATTCTGATCTCCCCGCAGCACCCCGATCTCTACACTTTGGGCTTCTTTTTTCGCGGCAAAGGCTTTCATAAAATCGTCGAAATCGCGCAACTCATCTTTGTCAAGGCGCAGCAAAATATCTCCGGCGCGCAGGCCGCTTTTACTGGCCGGGCCGTTCTCCATCACGTCCGCGACCAGCACACCCTCACGACGGCCGAAAAAATCCGCCAAGCTCTCGGTCAATTCCTGCAGCTTGATGCCCCAGCTCGTAATCTCGGTTTGACCGGAGGTTTCTTCTCTTTCTTTCGTCTTTAAATCCGACATCGATTGCAGCAAATGCGGCATGGCATAAATCGGCGCCTCGACGCGCAGCGACAGCGCAATCGCATCGCTTGGCCGGGCGTCGATCTGATGCGTGCGGCCATTTTGCTTCAAGGCAATTTCAGCGTAATAGACACCGTCGCGCAGATCCGTAATCGTCACCTTTTCAACGCGGATTTCCAGAGCTTTGAAAATGCTGGCGAGCAGATCGTGGGTCAGCGGGCGCTTGGCAGTTTGGCCGTTGCGACCCAATTGGATGGACAGCGCCTGGTCGCCGCCGACGGCAATAGGCAAAAATTTCTCCCCGGCTTCATCGGTGAGCACCACGGCGATTTCTTCCTGCCCCATGCTCGCTTGCAGTGAATGGATGCGCATGCGCACCGCTTTGGAATCTTTTGCCAGCGAGCAGAAACTGGCCATTCCCCAGGCGATGAAAACTAACAACAGGACGGCGAGGCGGCCCCAAAAACCTTGCGAGCGAAAAATTTTCATTTTTCCAAAACTCCCACCACTTCGATGTGGCTTGTGTGCGGAAACATATCGACAGGCTGCGCTTTTTTCAAGCCATAGCCCATCATGGACAATTCTTTCACGTCGCGCGAAAACGTGCTCGGATTGCAGGAAACGTACACGATGCGCTGCGGCCCCAGCTCGATGAGCTTTTGCACGACTTTGGGATGCATGCCGGCGCGCGGCGGATCGATGATGACAACGTCCGGCCTGCCCCAGCGCCGCGTGAGAATCGGCACCTGCGCCAGCTCGTCTTTCAAATCGCCGAGCACGAAGTGGCAGTTCATCACCTCGTTCAAGCGGCAATTCACGCCGGCATCGTGAATCGCCTGCGGCACGATCTCGAAGCCGACAACCTGTTTGGCCTGCGACGAAACAAAAATCGAAATCGTCCCGGCGCCGCAATAAAGATCGTACACCGTCTCCTCGCCGGTGAGCCCGGCAAAATCACGCGCCACTGCATAGAGCTTCTCCGCGCCCTCGGTGTTAGTTTGAAAAAACGAGTTGGCGGAAATGCGAAACAGAAAAGCGCCAATGCGCTCGTGAATGTGGCCTGTTCCGTGCAAAACAATTTCCTCTTCGCCGATAGCCACCTGTGCTTTGGAGCGGTTGAGGTTGTGTACGATGGTGGTGATCTGTGGAAATTTCGCGAGCAACGCTTCGGCAAGTTGTTGCACGGCTTCTCGTCCCTCCGGAACGTCGGCGGTGACGACATTGACCATCACCTCGCCGGTCTTTTTTCCCTCACGAATCACCAGAAAGCGCCAAAAGCCGGTGTGACCGAAAGTCGTGTACGGCAGCAACGGATGGCGTTCGGTGAAAGCACGCACGACACCGAGAATCTCGTTGCTCATCGCCGATTGCAGGTGGCAATCCTCAATCACCAGTGTTTTGTCGTAGCGATTGCGGGCGTGCAAGCCGAGCGCAAAATCTTTGGGGAGCTTGACGTCGTTGCCGGCGATCTCCGCGCGCGTCAGCCAGCGCTGGCGCGAGAACGAGAACTCCATCTTGTTGCGATAGAAAAAAATTTGCGGCGAGCCGATAACCGGGAGCACCGGCGGCTCGGAAATGTCACCGATATGTTCGAGCAGCTCTGCAACCTGCCGCTGCTTGGAAGCGAGTTGGATCGGATAATCGAGATTTTGCAGCAGGCAACCGCCGCAATCATCGAAATGCCGGCAGCGCGGCTCGACAAAGTTGGGCGACTGCTGCAGCACTTCGAGCGACCGGGCCTCGGCGTAGCCTTTTTTCTTTTTCACAATCTGCGCGCGTACGCGCTGCCCCGGCAACGCCTCTTCGACGAAAATCACGTACCCATTCAACCGCGCCACGCCTTTAGTGCCGTAAGCCAGCGATTCGACGTTGAGCTCCAACTCGAGGCCTTTTTTTAAGTCAAGCATGGTTTACTGCAGTCGTCTGCGTTTGTCCATTTAGCCAGTGTGTAACTTCACCAGCTCCGTCTGTGCCGGTGTGTGAACTTCCGGCCCCTGGTCGTCGAAATAAACGTCGATCTCGCTGCGCACGCCAAATTCCGGCAGGTAAATCCCCGGTTCGATGGAAAACGCCGAGCCGGGAATGATGAAACGGGAGTCGCGCGTTTCGTAGCCGTCCATATTCACGCCGTTGCCGTGCACGCTCGTGCCGATGCTGTGCCCGGTACGATGGAAGAAGTATTGGCCGTAACCAGCGTTGGTTATATGCTGGCGCACGACTTCGTCAACGCGATATCCCGGCACCACATTTCCAGCCGCAGTTTGCTGGCGGATAAAATCGACGGCGCGGTCGCGCGCGGTCACCACAGTTTGAAAAACTTTTTGAACTTTATCCGGCACATTCTGGCCGGCGTAACCCATCCACGTGATGTCGGCATAAACGGCGCGCGGCTTCAAAATTTTTGCCCACAGGTCGATGAGAATGACGTCGCCGCGGCGAATCGGGCTGAACGCCTGCGCCGTCGGTGCATAATGCGGGTTGCTGGCGTTCGCATTTACCGCCACGATCGGCATGTCTTCGATCATGGCGCCGGCCGCTTGAATCTCTTTGACGATGAACTGCTGGACGTCGTATTCGTTAATCGGCTGTTGCGCTTGCAATGCCGCTTCGATTTTTTTGAAGGCTTTCTGTTGCGTGGCGTGCAGAATTTTCGCCGCCGCGATGTGGCCTTGCAGTTGATCCGCATCCCACCGCGCTTGGAAGAGTTGAATGAGATTGGCTGAGGAAACGACGTCGGCGCCGAGCGAGCGAATCAATTCCAGCATTCCGGCGTCGACGTACGAAACGGTGGGCACGTCACTCATCGGCGAGTATTCCATGGCCAAACGCGGATTGGCCTTGCCGGTGCTTTTCAATAAATCGCGCAGCCGTTGGTGCAATTCCTGCCAGCCGGCATAATAAACCGCCCGGCCCGGCAGCGGGGGAAAATTGGCCTGCTCGATTTTATGCCCGAGCAAAATCGCCTCGCCTTTGGCGGGAATGAGGTAAAACCAGCGGCGCGTCACCATGTGGCCGCTGAAAACAAAAAGCTCGCGCGCCACCGCATTGATGCTGTGAAAATCATAAATCAGCCAGCCATCGAGCTGCGCAGCGGCAAGCGCACTTTGCACTTCGGCAAGATTCAGCAAAAAACCGTTGAAACCGGGTTGCGACATGTATTCCTCCTCTCCACTATAATTAGGTCATCAATGACAACGACTCCAATTACCACACCAACATGCACGGCTATAATTTACGGCGAAAAACTTTCAAGCGCAAATTGAATTTAAGCTTTTGTACGTACCCGCCAAGGCCTTGGCCGAGCGTTCAGTGCAAATACGGTACTACCAAAGTACCGTTGGGAATCACCAGTGCAGAAAAATTATCCTGTAAGAGCTTTGGCGCCGGCAACCCGAAAGGGCCATTCAAGGCGCCTTGAGGCATTTCGAGCCACGAGGCCGCCAGCACCAATGCCTCAGATAACGACGACGCCGGAGTAAATCCCCATCTTCTTGCCGTCGCCTCTTCCAATGCCGTTACGGCGATGATTCGGACCTCACGTGCTTTTTGCAGAGTCGAAAGCGCGATGAGCGCGTCCGTATCGACGTGATGAAACACCCGGTGATGAAGGCTGCGCCAATCCTGCCCTTGATGATTGGGCAAGAATTGTGTTTCGGTTTCAACGCCGTTGGCGGCTTCCTCAAACCAACGGGACAGTGCCGGCGAGCCGAGGCCGTTGCCACATTCGGCCACAAAAATGATAACGCCACCGGGGCGCACCACCTGGCTGGCGCGATACAACGCGGCGTGGGCCGACCGAAAATCACTGTCGAATGGGTAACCGCCACCGCTGACGATGACGAGCGACGCCGGCTGGGCCACCGGGGCCAACATCATATCATCGAGCGTCCGGCAAGCGGCAGCAAAGGCCTGCAAAGGCTCTCCGGCAACAGCACCGATCATTTGCCCCTGATCGTTGAACACCGTGTGCAGCAGAAAGCTCGCGCTGATAAAGCGAAACGCTTCACGCGCATCTTCTTGCAGCGGGTTGCCTTCTACGACACCATCGCGGCAGCGCGGATGCAAGCGCAGGGCTTCCGGGTCGATGGCGAGCGCATGGTGACGGGCGATCGTTTCATGACCGGCGCAACCGGGAACGAGCAGGCGCGGGCCACCGCCATATCCAGTAAAAGGATGATGTGCCACGCTGCCGCAAAATACCACCTCATCCGCATCCAAAATCAGCCGGTTGATAAAAACCGGCGTGCCCCGGCGGGTGATACCGACATATTCGAGCGCTTTGGCATCGTCCGGATCATGCCGATAAAGACACGCTTTTTCTCCCACCAGTGCAGCGTAGTCATTCGCCGCCGCAGCCGTCGGCAATGGCGTTGCGGCACTTTTGGCAATCAAAATTCTGATTTCTTCGTTCGGCACGTGCAAACGCCGCAAGCGCTCGCGCAACACTGGCAAATAATATTCTGCGCCTGAAGGCGCCTCCGCCGGATCGGGCGCGACAATTAAAACATTGCGGCTGCCACGAAAAACCTGATCGAACGGATGGCAGCCCAACGGGCGATCGAGCGCTTGCGCCAAAATATCGACCGGTTTTTGCAGCGTTGCGATATGCCGAGCGTACAGTTCGACAAATTGGGACCCCGGTTTTCCTTTGGTTTTTTCCAGAGGAAGGTCGGGGACCGCTGTAGTTAAGATGCTGTTGCCAAATTTAAGCCGCAATTCCATAGCAAATCAAGTTCTTCCAAAGACCAAGCAATAATAAATTGACCTTTTGAAGGTATTAGAATTTCAGCAAAATGTCAACTTTTTTCAGAATTTTGATGAGCCCCAAATAATAAAATCACGATAATTGTCCTTTCATAAGACAGTGTTTTACGATGAAACATTGGAGCGATTTTTTTCGAGATTGGTGCGAGGTGGGTTGCGATATTTCGTTCTTTTAAAAAACAAAGAATTAACGCACGAACGTTTTCTTTGGTTAAAGCTGGCACGGATTTAGCTAAACTAATGTCACGCACAAGAAAGTGCTCTTTGAAACACTTCAGGGATGCTCCTTAATTGATCAACATCATGCGCTGCGAGCAGGCTACGCCTGAAAGGAGACAAACTTGAAAGAAATTTTGCTATTTGGCCGAGTCGAAAACGAGGACTTGATTTGCAACCTCATGGAGCATGCTCAGGGCTACAAGTTTCGACACACCAGCAGCGCCACTAAGGCGCTAAAAATGTTGGAGAAAACCTCGCCAGAATTCATCATGGTGACCGGCAACATTGGAAAAAATGGCGATGGGAGTTACTACATTGAGTTGTAAGCCCAACTCTTTTTTATTTTTATCTCTTTTATCTTTTTGTTTTTCGGCTACCCCATCATCCAATATACTTCCATCCCGATTTCCTTAATTCTTTAAGGAGGTCGGGACACCTACCCCAAAGAAAGGGACACGGTTTCGCGCGCTGTGTCCCTTTTTTTTCGTAGCGCGGACTGCCAGTCTGCAAGAATGTATCGGCGTGAAACAACCCCCACTTAGCCCTATCGTTAAACTGGCTGTTTCATTCGGATACACTTTGAAAAACCCCTTGCTTCTTCCCTCTCGTTTCCATATCTTTCATTTGCAATTCGCCGACAATTTGATTGCGGAACGTAATGACAGCGATGCGATGAGTGCCAACTCGATTTTTCTTCCAATCATTAATTCCCCCGCCCCTGCACCAGTTGCGGTTCAGGACAATCAATCGCGATCCCGCCAGATCGATTTGGGCATCGGCAAGGAAGTCTCCATTCCACAACTCTTGAAGAGCCTGACTCTGCGCCGTTTGTGGAACGCGCTAAAAATTCTCGCTTCGTTTCTGCTTTCGGCCATCACCAAGAAGATCCTCGTTTGGGGCGTGCCACCGATTCTCACCATCGAGCCGACTAACCTTTGCAACCTACGCTGCCCGTTGTGCGTTACCGGCAACGGCTCGATGGCGCGGGAAAATGGCCGTATGGATTTTCCAACCTATAAACGTCTCATCGACGATTTGGCGGATCGCGCCATTTATATCGTGCTCTTCCATCAAGGCGAGCCGTATATCAACCGCCAGTTCAACGAATTTGTCGCGTACGCCAAACAACGTGGCTTGTACGTCACCACCAGCAGCAACGCGCATTATTTCGATCCTAAAACCGCCGAAGCCACGGTAGCCAGTGGTCTCGACACCATTATCATTTCGGTGGACGGCGCCACGCAAGAGAGTTACAGCCATTACCGCGTCGGCGGCTCTTTGCAAAAAGTATTGGAAGGAACGCGCAATTTAGTTGCCGCCAAAAAACGCCTGCGCAGCAAAACGCCGTATGTTTATATGCAATTCATCGTCATGAAGCACAACGAGCACGAACTGGCGGCGATGGAAAAGCTGGCCGCGGAGCTCGGCGTCGACCGTCTCTTGAAAAAAACCGTGCAAGTCGAAACCTTTGCAGAAGCGCAAGAATGGCTGCCCTCCGCCGAACGATTCCGGCGTTACAATTTAACCGAAGAAAATTTTATCGTAAAAAATGGCGGAAAAGGCGCCTGCCCACGGCCGTGGCTGACCACGCTGGTGAATTGGGATGGCAGCGTCGTCCCGTGCTGCTTCGACAAAAACGGCCATCATACCACCGGCGACACCCGCACGGCAAGCTTTATGTCAATTTGGAAATCAACAAAATATTCGGATTTTCGCCGAACTCTGCTGAACGATCGTCAATCTATTGAAATGTGCAAAAATTGCAATCAGGGAATCGGGTTGTTCATTTAACGCATACCCCAAAATAAACTTAATGATCCTCCTTCAAAGCAATGACGCACCGAATTTTGCTGTCCGTTTTTGTTATTCTGCTTTACTTCAATCTCTCCCTTTTTGCCCAATCGCAAGCGCCTGAAATTTCCCCAACCGCCTCTGCTGCGGTTCCGCTCGAACATCCGGTTTATCCGTTTCTCGAAAAATTAGTCGCACTGTTGCCATCACATGCGCTCGACCTGCACGTGCTGCCAGTTGATCGCAACCAGGTTAAAAAAATTTTATCTGCCGCGAAAACAAGCGACCTTTCACTTTCACGCGCCGATCAAGATTTACTGCAACAATATCTCGCCGAATTTACCGATCCCCAAATGGGAGTTCCTGCTCATCGCGGTGCCGAGCGGCATTTCATCCGCTATGAGGAGTTGGACACGCAAATTTTCATCGATCTCTTAGCCAACCAACGCTTTGAATTTCGTCGTGGCAACTGGGAGGCTGGCGAAGCCGACGTCTCGCAAACTCGTGCTGGCATTCGCATGCGTGCCGCCCTCTCGCCCCGCCTGCTTGCCGCCGTTGACATGAGCAACATTCTCGAACGCGGCGCCAACGATACCGCCGAAGTGCTCACGCCCGGCGCCGGCACGCCCGTGGTTCTCTCCGGCTCCTCGGCTTTTCGAGAAGCTGTCATCGCCTATTTTCGGTTGCGCCTGCCGTGGTTCGAAATCGAAGCCGGCCGCAACCAACTCGCTTGGAATATCAGCCCATTGACGCAGCTCACGCTGGCGCGAGACAACCAGCCGCTTGATTTGATCAAAATCGACCGCCAATGGCGCCGGTTTCGCTTTACTTTTGTGCACGCCAATTTGCGCTCGCAACAACGGAAATTTTTGGCCAGCCACCGGCTCGAAATCATGGCGCACCCGCGGCTGTTCATCGGCGTCGGCGAATCGGTGATTTATGGCAACCGCAGCGCCGAGTTCGAGTATCTCAACCCGCTCATGCTCTATCACGCCGCCGAACATCTGCTCGGCGACAAGGACAACAATACGCTGACCTTCGATTTCACGGCTTTTCCCTTTCGCGGTGTCAAATTCTACGGAGAAATATTCATCGACGATTTGAGTTTGGAATTTCCTATTGGCACATATTGGGGAAACAAGCTCGCGTATCTTGGCGGCTTATATTGGGTTCAGCCGCTCGGCTGGCGCAGCGGCGAACTGCGTTTTGAATATGCCCGCATCGATCCGTTCGTTTACACCCACGACAAATCGGTCAATATCTATGAGCAAGACAGCGAGGGGCTTGGCAGCCGTTTCGGTCCCAACGCTGATCGTTTCACGGCACAGGCCGCCTTTCAACCCCATCGCGATCTTCGTTTCGTTTCGCAATTCTCTTTCCAGTGCAAAGGGCGTGGTGATATTTTTCAAGCGCATCGTCCGGAGGACGGCAACGCCAAAGGCTTTCTCGCCGGCACGACGATCAACTCGGCCTTTTGGCAATTTGCAGCAGAAGATCAACTGCGCCGCGATGTTTATTTAAAATTGGAACTGGCGTGGGAACGGCGGCACAATGCGGATTTCATTTCAGGCGCAACCCAAATGCAGCGCCGTGCTGCGTTTTCCGTCCGGGCGGATTTTTAAATTCATGTCTTCTCATAAATCCTCCAACGGATCGATTAAGACCAAAGGATAAAAACATCAGTTGGTCTTAATCTATCCGTTGGGGTATTTTTTGCCTCATGACTATTCTGCTAATTGGCATTTTCGGCAGCATCACGCTTTTCTATCACTGCATCATCTTTTGGCTTGGCCGAGGGCTTCGCCGTCTTGAAAACGAAAAGCATTCATCTCAATCCGGGATTTTGCCGAAACTGTCCGTCATCGTCTGCGCCAAAAATGAAGGGCACCGCTTGCCACAACTCTTATCGGCATTAGCCCGGCAGAAATATCCTGCGGACAAACTTGAAATCTGCTTGGTCGACGACCGCTCATCGGATCGCACTGGTAGGATCATTGAAGAATTTGCCGCGTCACGTTCCAACGTCGTTCATCTTCGCATCGACGACACGATTCCGGATTTTGCACCGAAGAAGCGCGCCATCGACACGGCGATTCGCCACACCACCAGCGAAATTATTTTGTTGACTGACGCCGATTCAACTCCCGGGCCACAATGGGTTCAAGAAATGGCCGCTGCATTCACGCCCAACGTCGTGATGGTGTGCGGCTATTCGCCTTACGTTCCGCGCGATTCACTTTGGCAAAAAATCCTCGCGCTCGAATACTTTTCGCACGCCGCAGTTGCTGCCGGCGGCGTCGGCGCGGCCCGGCCATTAACGTGCACCGGCAGCAACATGGCCTACCGCCGCGAGGCGTACTTGCGCATCGGCGGATTTGCCGGCATCGCGCAGTGGATTTCCGGCGACGACGATTTGTTGCTCCACAAAATGCATCGAGCCGGAATCGGCGAAATTTCCTACGTGGCTCATCCTGCCGCACACGCACCGGTGCGGCCGCCGCGCACATGGAGTGAGTTTAAATCGCAAAGGACACGCTATGCCTCGAAGAGCTTGCATTACGAGCCAGCTTTGACCCTGTCGCTGGCATTGGTTTATTTGCTCAATTTGTTTATCTGCGCCGAATTGCTGTTCGCCATCGTCGGGTGGTGGAAGCTCTTTGTACCGGCCTTGACAATTGCTATAGTGAAAGCCGCCGGCGAATACCTTTATTTGCGGCGCGCAGCCAAGCTATTTGACGAAGAACAGCTTTTGCCGGTTTTTCCGCTCGCTGCATTGCTGCATCCATTCTACGTCGTGCTCTTTGCAACGCTGGGGCAATTTGCCAGATTCAGTTGGCGCGGAGAGCGGTTAGCGGCGAAAGAAAATTCACCCGTTGTCTTCCCACGGACTGAAGAATCCCGCCGATAAAAACTTCGCGGGGTTTATCAGTGCGGTTCTTCAATCCGTGGGGGAGTTAAGACGAATGAATATTCTGACAGCAACTATTTTGCTCATCATTCTGCTTTACGTCATTTCTTCTCTCGTCCTTTTTTGTGGTATTTTTCGCCGGCGCCCGGCACGGGTTTCCCAACAACCTTTTGTCAGCGTTTTGATTGCCGCACGCAATGAAGAGAAAAGAATCCCGCAATGCTTGGAATCTCTTTTACACTCGCAATATCCTGCCGATAAATTTGAAATTCTGATGATCGACGACCATTCGACCGATCAAACCCGAAACATCGCAGAGGGTTTCTCACGTCAACACCCGCAGGTTCGCTTCATCTCCATCAGCCGTCGCCTCGAAAACATGTCCGGCAAAGCCAGCGCCTTGTGCCAAGGCATTATTCATGCTCGCGGCGAAATCATTTTGATGACTGATGCGGATTGTCAAGTGCCGCCAGGCTGGATTCCTCAAATGGTCAGTTATTTTGCGCCGAATGTCGGCCTGGTTGGCGGCTTCACTCTACTCTCACAACGAGAAAAAACAAGCACAACCTTTGCCAAAATCCAAACGCTTGATTGGATGTACTTGCTCACCGTCGGGGCAGGAGCTGCCGGGCTCGGCAAACCGGTTTCGATTATCGGCAACAATTTTGCGTTTCGCCGCGCCGCTTACGATGCCGTCGGCGGATATGAAAAACTGGGCTTCAGCATCATCGAAGATTTTGCATTGATGCGCGCCATCGATGAGCGAACACCATTGCAGGCTATCTTTCCGCTCGATCCGCAAATTGCCATTACGAGTGAACCGGCAACAAATTGGCGTGAATTTTACGAGCAACGCCAACGCTGGGCCGTCGGCGGCAAAGAAGTTGGGCTGCTGGCGAAATGGCTTATGATGACCGCCTTTTTCGGACATCTCGCTTGTCTATTTGCATTTTTTATCGCAGTGAAACTGGTGATTATTTGTTTTGCCGTTTTAGCGGGAGTTGATTTTTTACTCATCTGGCAAAGTACACGAAAGCTCGGCCGCCGCGATCTTCTGGCGATTTTTCCGCTGTTTGAAATTTATTATTTTCTCTACAGCTTCCTTTTCGCGCCGACTGTGCTGCTGCCTGCCACCGTGCGCTGGAAGGGCATACATTATCGGTGGAATTTAAGGGGAAAAATTAAACAGGTGAAAGATGGTACAACATGAATTTGTAAATTGGGGCATTGCGTTTTTACCATTCTCCTTTATTCCCCTCTGGCTCTACGCCGAAATTCATTACCGTTTCAAATTCATCCCCAGCCGGTTGTTTTATCGCCAGCCGGAGATCATCGCCGATGCGCCGCATCGGATCGAGCCAGGCAAGCCGCTGCCGATTTTGCTTTTGGTGAAAGATGCAAATCGGTTTCCTATCGAATTGCAATGCGTAACGGCATCCGTTCAATGTGACGCGAAACCCACCAATATCACGCTTCACGCTTCACGCTTTACACTTCACGAATCCCCCGAATTCATCAACTCCCCGCTATGGTGGCGCATCTTTCCAATTGACATTCCCACCGAATGGCGAGGCCAATTGGCGCGAGTGAATATTGAAATCATCTATCGTTGCGGTGGCCGCCAGCTTCGTTGCGTTAATGACAACCACGTTGGCACCAGCCACGCGCCGCAGCGAATTTATTTTGCCAACGACTCATTGCCGACCTTGCCGAACTTTTGGCACGGCGAGCTGCATTGCCACACCGACGCCACCAGCGATCAAGTCGAATTTGGTGCGCCGGTGGAAGCGATCGTGAAATTGGCCAAAGCGCAGGGATTAAATTTCTTTGCCGCAACCGATCACTCCTACGATCTGGACGACTTGCCGGACAATTATTTGAAAAACGATCCGGCGCTGCGCAAATGGCATGATTTGCACGAGCGCATTATACGGTGCAATGAGCAGAATCAGGATTTTGTGATCATTCCTGGCGAAGAAGTCTCGGCGGGAAATTCACGGCGGCGTAACGTGCATTTTCTCATCTTCAATTCTCCAAAATTTTTCCCCGGCACCGGCGATAGCGCCGAGCGCTGGTTTCGCACCGAACCGGAAATGTCGATCAACGAGATTTTCGATCAGCTCGGCGACGAAGCGCTGGCGTTTGCCGCGCACCCGGAAGTGCCTACGCCGTTTCTCGAATGGCTGCTCCTCCATCGCGGCAAATGGCAGTGGCCGGATTATCAGCATCCGCGTTTGAATGGCCTGCAAATCTGGAACGGCTCTTTAGAAGGAATGGAGGAAGGTTTATCGCGTTGGCGTGAATTACTTTTAGCGGGAAAGAAACTGTTCATCATTGCCGGCGATGACGCCCACGGCAATTTCAACCGCTTCCGGCAAGTCGGCATCCCGCATTTGCGCATGCGCGAGCATCATTGGCATTTATTTGGCAGGACCCGAAGCGCTGTATTGATTGACGGCCAAATCAGCTTGTCTTCTCTCATGGCGGCGCTGAGAAATGGACGCGCTTGCATTACCACCGGACCGATGATGGATTTGCAGGTTGTTTGTGAAAGTGGCCGCTACGCACGTTTGGGTGAGGCGGTTACAGAGCCAATACGAAACTTTGTTGTGCAAGCGAAAAGCTCGCCGGAATTTGGCAAATTGCAGCGCGTTGTCGTTTGGCTTGGCGATCTGCGGGAACGGCGTGAACAGGTTTTGTTTGAAACAAACAATTTTGCCGAGCCTTTTTCGTTCGAGCATACGCAATCACTCAGTCTTCCCACCGGCCAATTTTATTTGTGCGGCAGAGTTCACAGCGCGGGAAGCGAATTTTTGCCGGAGCAAAAATTGCCGTGCCAAGGGTTGACGAATCCGATTTTGGTTGAGGTCGAAAGATAAAAATTACCATTGCACTTTAATAAATTATTGATTATTTTTACTCAGTTCTACTGCCAACAAAAAATTCTTATTGTATGGGAAAGCAAAACTTATGCAAACCGTAACTTTAGAACTTCCCGAACCATTGGCGCAAGAATTAAAGAATGCGGACGAAGCCCGTTTGCGCGCAATTTTCGAATGGGGCTTTGCCGGACCGCCATCACCTAGCCATCCCTATATTGCCCGAATTCCTGGTGTTCTCGGGGGCCGCCCAATTATTCGTGGAACCCGCATTCCAGTTTGGCAAATTGCCAATGCCATTCTACATCTGGGCGAATCTATCGAAAATTATCGAGCCGATCATCCCACGCTAACACTGGCTCAAATCCACGCAGCGCTGAGCTATTACTTCGACCACGAAGCTGAAATCGAAGCCGAAATTGAAGCGAATCGCATAGAGCGGTTAAAAAATGACTTTGATTTGACAGTAGACAATCGCGGATTTGTCAAAATCCAAGCGCAACATGGCTAACCAATTGCCTGAACTGTTCATTGCGCTGTATGTCGATGAAGACGTGACCGATGCGTTGGCTCCGGTTTTGCGCGAACGCGGCTTTGAAGCGCAAAGCACGATTGAAGCGGGAAGGCTGGCGCAACCGGACGATACCCAATTAGAATATGCCACCCTTCACAACATGGCAATTCTGACTGCCAATGCACGCGACTTCTTGATATTGGCTCGCCAATGGGCGGCGACACAACGTGAACATACCGGGATAATCCTGACTGAGCAATTTCGACGAGATCAATTTGGAGAATTATTGCGCCGTGTTCTTAAACTCTTGAACACCTACACACGTGATGAGCTTCGCAATCAGGTCTTGTATCTTTCACAGTTTCGGGAATAAAGTTTGCGAAGTTTGTTTTGGAATTTAAGGGAATTTGATCAGAGGACGTAAACCATGTCAAACAGGAATGAAAAGGTCTGTTTCGTGTTAATGCCTTTCAAAAAGAATTTGGAAGCCGTTTACACCAAAGCCATCAAACCCGCATGCAACAAAGCAGGCTTTAAAGCGATCAGAGCCGACAAGCTGATCGGGCCTTACAATATTCACCGCGATATCATCAAACATATTTTTCTAAGTCATGCTGTTGTTGCGGATTTAACCGACCGAAATCCGAATGTCTTTTACGAAATGGGGGTCGCGCATGCCATCGATAATAAAACTATTATGATTATTCGGAAAAGGCAAAAACTGCCGTTTGACATTAGTAGTTATCGCTGCATATCTTATGATTTGTCCGAAAGCGGCCTGAAGCTTTTGAAGCAACAGATTGTCGAAAGCCTAAAATTGATTAACGAATGGCGCCAACATCCGACAAATCCCGTGCAAGAGTTCAAACCCCGCGAGGCCTTTGTTTCCAAAAGCGTTTTGAATGACTTGAATCGAGAGTTGCGAAGAAATCAATACACAGCAGCGGCAATTCAACGCGCGCAAGGAATATCGCAGCATGCCAGCGACGCCGAGCTTGACGCGATTATTCCTACCGGCATGCGGACGATCGATCTTGCACGGTGGATTTTGGCGAAGCAGAAAAGCGGGAAATGGGAAGCCCTTAAACAGAAAGGCGTAACAATGTCAACGCTGGCACAGACGAACGGCGTTTCAGTAGATTCATTGTATACGCAGTTAAACCGGTTGCGGAAACAGAACGCGCCTGTTCCGACTGATATGAGAACTACTGATCTTGTGCGGTGGGTATTTGACAAGCAGAAAAAGGGTGAATGGGAAGCATTCAAAAAGAAAGGCGTAACAATGTCAACGCTGGCGCAAGCGAACGGTGTTTCAGCAAACTCATTGCAGGTGGAATTAAGCAAATTCCGGAAACAAAAACGGCTGTCGCAACAACAATCGCGCTGACTGCCGTTGCAAAATCGAGTTTTTCAAATTACCCCGCCAAAACCCTCTCCACTTCTCGTTCTACCGCCTCACTCACTTCTCGCGCCTCGCGCAGCAAAGTCGCAAGTTGCATATTGATCTCCTTCGCGAAATCTTTGTCCTTAATCTGCGGCAAGTTAATCCGCACATTATAAACCGCGCCTTTCACACCGGCGTATGCCACCAGCGCGCCGACGCCGGCATCACTCATCATTGCGGTGTTGCCGGCTTTGGCGGCAGCGAGACAGAGATTGAGCGCTTCGCGGCAAAGCTGGGCAGTGCGCAAAGGAACTTGCGTGGCGTGCTTGTATCCCGCTTCCATTGCCTCGCGGCGTGCGGCTTGTTGCTCCGGAGAATCTTTGGGCATGCGCATGGCTTCGAGCACGGCGTTGAAGGCTTGGGTATCTTCATCGATGGCGGTGAGCAGTTGGTCTTTAAGCGCTTGCGCTTTTTCCGCAAGTGCATTCAGTTCGTCGTACTTTGCATCAAATTCAGGCTTGCCGATTGAAAGATTGGCCACCATCGCAGCGAGTGCGGCTCCGAGAGAGCCGGCAAGCGCGGCAATCGAGCCGCCGCCTGGCGCTGGGGTGTCGCGAGAAACTTCATCGACAAAATCCGTTACTTTTTTATTGACCAGCGGGCCGTCGAAAACCGGCAGGCCAATCACTTTTTTGTCAAGGTCAAATTCCGCCACATCGCGCAAGCCCATGGACTGCACGGCAGTTTCGATGACGTCGCGATAGGGAATACCGGCGGATTTTTGCATACGGCGCAAATAGAATTTGCCGGATTCCAACATGGCTTCATACGGCACGACGCCGACGATCTCCGAGCCGGTGACGACGATGCCGCGCTCACGCGCTTGCTCGCGGGCTTCTTCGAGTACCAAATGCGCCGGTGAAATTTTGTATTTGGTTAAGTTGATGGAGATTTGTGCGCGGCGGTATTTTTCCACCACCCAGCCGACGGCTTTGACGTGGGTGAATTTACCGTCATCATAAACTTCTTTGCCCACAAATTCGCCTTCGCGATAGCCCAGTTCTTTATAACGCGCGACCAAATCGTTTCCATGCACGTCGCGATAGTGAGTGGCAAGCTCATCGAAATTGCTCGCGACAAAATCGCACGGCCCGCAGGGAAATTTATTCGGCTCGAATTTGATGATTTTTCCTTTATAATAGAAAGGCGAAATATTGCCATGGCGCTTGTGGCGCCCGCGCTCGCGGAGAGCATACGCAATGTCATCGGCGTAGCGTTTATCCGTGGTATTGAGGTTGATGTTGTAGGCAATGAGAAATTCTCGCGCGCCGACGGCGGTCGCACCGCTTTTTGTATTGAAAGTCCGAGGTCCGAAGTCCGGCGTCCAAGTGGGATCGGCAAGTTTTTGGGGCAGGCCTTCATATTCACCGGCGCGAATACTGGCCAGATTTTTTCGCTCCGGCCGCGTGGCGGCAGATTCATAAAGATAAACCGGAATCTGCAATTCTTCGCCAAGGCGTTGGCCGACCGCTTTGGCAATGGCCACGCAATCGTCCATCGTCACTCCGACGACGGGAACGAAAGGGCACACATCTAATGCGCCCATGCGAGGATGGCTGCCGCGATGTTTGGACATGTCGATCAGCTCGCTGGCGCGCCTGGCGGCACGAAACGCGGCTTCTTTCACCGCCTCGGGACTGCCGATGAAGGTCACCACCACGCGGTTGGTGTCGGCGCCGGGATCGACGTCCAAAAGCGTCACGCCTTTGACGGCTTCAATCTGGTCGGTGATTTGCTTGATGACGGCGACATCGCGGCCTTCGGAAAAATTTGGCACACACTCGACGAGTTTTTTCATTTGCGGAGCCTCGACTGAAATTTTACGGAATTTTGTCTTGACTTTTAAATTAAGTCGGGTTAATTGGGGGCACTCGTGCTTGTGACAGATTTCGGATAATATAAAAAATTTTATCGTCAAAACCAACCCATGCACCAACTCAAGCACGCTTTAGCCGGCCTGGAGAATTATTTGGATGATAAATACCTTTCTGGCCAAATTCATTCCGCCGGGGACATCGCTTCCCAAACCGCAGGCTATTTGCGGCAGTTGTTGAAACCGGTGGCCGGCTGGTGGTGCATCGGCACGCAACACCAGATCTTCGAGGAGGCGACGGACATTGTTTGTTATTATTCGCCGCAGGGGTTTTCGCCGGCACGTTTCGACGCCGAAAAAGAGGCTTACATCTTCGGGTTGATCGACATCAAATTCGGCGATTGGGGACAGGATTTGAAAAAATTGGCGGCGCTGCAGCAGAACTGGCTGCAACGATACAAACGTCCGGCCCTTGCCTGGATGGTGTATGGCGACCATTTCAACCAAAAAATCCACCGGGAAAACTACAACGAACAATTGCAAAGAGAAAAGGAGATTCGCGAATGGGTCCAGCGCGACGAGATGAATCGCGGTATGACGATTCTCAAATTCGGGCTGCATCGCATCGGCGAGAGCCGCGATAATTACGAAATTCGTGAGGCGCTGAATCAAGCAAAGTGGAATTTGGACAAGGACTCGAAGTACCGGCGAGCTTAAAAACGACAGTGCAGACAAGCTTAACCAAAAAAATAATCGCGCACGGAATTGGAACAGTTTACTGAAATGAATTAAGTTGTGGATTTTTGCCTTGACTATTTGGTTGAGCAAGCTTATTTTTAAGACATAGAGGCAACTGTTTTAAGGAGCTTGTGGAGAATATTATCATGCAAACTTTTCGCTGCTTTGTGCGGGAAAATCGCAAAGAAAAAGCCTTCGACGCCGTATGTATCGATCTGAATCTCGTTGACCGCCGTGAATCAGCCGAGGAAGCGATTGCGGCAATGCTTGAAAACATTGAAAGCTATCTTGAAGTGGCTCATGAGCATAACGAAGCAGATAAATTGATTCCTCGACCGGCGCCGCTTGCCGATCAACTCTACTATCGGTGGCTTTTGCTCAAATCGTTTTTTGCGCCGTCCCGCAAGGCGTTGTCAACTCGTATTTTTTCAATACCTACCCAAAAGCAAAAAATATTTTATGTCAGGCCGCCGCTTTCCCCCGCTCACGCCTGACGAAGTGCGTGATATCCTCAGAGCAAAGGGCTTCATTTTAGACCGCACGCATGGTGCGCATGAACAATGGCGGGCCATAATCAAAGACCAGCCGCGCGTAGTAACTGTTGATGCTCATTACAAAATCTTTGATCAGAGTTTGATCAAACGCATGATTTCCCAATCCGGGCTTACTCGAGAAGAATTTTATTCTGCCACAAAGAGAACAGCAAAGAAAATCATTTGATCACTAATGACCCTGATTCTCCTCAAAAATACCTTGCTGGTCACAATGAACCCCGCTCGCGAAGTTTTTCGCGGTGACCTGTTCGTTCGGGATGATCGCATCGCCGGCATCAAAAAAACGGATGACGGCCGCGTTGACGGCGAGGCGAACAATGCTCAGTGTATCGACCACATCATCGACGCCGGGCGCTGGGCGATTTTGCCGGGATTCATCCAAACGCATATTCATCTCTGCCAGACGCTGTTTCGGAACCAAGCCGAGGATTTACCGCTGCTCGATTGGCTCCGAAAAAAGATCTGGCCGTATGAAGCGGCACACAGCGCCGCGTCTATGCGAATCTCCGCACGGCTCAGCATTGCCGAGCTGCTCGCTGGCGGCACGACGACCATACTCGACATGGGCAGCGTGCATCATTACGACGAAGTGTTCGACGAGCTGCAAAAATGGGGCATGCGCGCGGTGGGCGGTAAATGCATGATGGACGTCGGTGACGGCGTTCCCGCAGGATTACTTGAAACGGCGCGCGATTCTTTAAATGAGAGCCGGCGTCTTTTTGACGCCTGGCATGGCGCCGCGAATGGGCGTTTGCGTTATGCTTTTGCACCACGCTTTGCGCTTTCCTGCACCGAGCCTTTGCTGCGTGAAATCAGCGCCATGGCAGCCGATTGGGGCTGCATGATTCACACCCATGCCGGAGAGACCGCCGCCGAGGAAGAAATTCTTTTAAAGGAAAAAAAGCGGCGTAGCATTCCATTTCTATGCGACATGGGCATCTCCGGCGCGCACTGTTGTTTTGCCCATGGCGTACAAGCAAGCGAAGATGAAATTGCCTCATTGGCGAGAAACAAAACCGCGGTGACGCATTGCCCGGGTTCGAATGCGAAGCTGGGAAGCGGCATCGCGCCGGTCGTGCAGATGCGGCGCGCCGGCGTGTTGGTGGGATTAGGCGCAGACGGCGCGCCGTGCAACAACCGCCTGGATATTTTCGCGGAAATGCGGCTGGCCGCGCTGCTGCAGAAACTACGACATGGCGCCGTCGCTTTGCCGGCGCGAGCCCTCGTCGAAATGGCGACCATCGACGGCGCGCGCTGCTTGAATTGGGAAAAAGAGATTGGCAGCTTGGAGATCGGCAAGAAAGCGGATCTGGTCGCGATCGATCTTGACACACCGCATACGCATCCCCTCAACGTCGAGAATATTTATGCGCAGATCGTTTACGCCGCCCGCAGCAGCGACGTACGTTTGACCGTGATCGATGGCCGCATCTGCTTTGAAAACGGCCAGGTGATGGAAATGGACGTCGACGCAACCATCGCGCAAGCCAATATGGAATGGGAAAAATTGCAACAACGGGCAACTTCTTAGGGCGAATCTATGAATGAGAATATTCTGAAAGTCGCAATCGGCTCTTTGCGTCCGCCGAAGGTCGACGCAGTACGGTCGGTGATGGCCAAAGTGGTGGGCTTTCTGGGCTACCGGCCGGAGGCCATCAGTTACATTGCGCGCGAGGTGGAGAGTGGAGTTTCTTCCATGCCGCTCTCGGTGCAAGAGATTCGCCGGGGCGCTTGCAATCGAGCGATGGAGGCCAAGCGGTTGGTCGAAGCGGAAACCGGTCCGGTCAATTTTGCCATTGGCTTGGAGGGCGGCTTTTTTATTTTGAGCGCCGAAGACAAGGAACACATCCACTTGCAAACCTGGGCCTACGTTCACCACGAGGATAAGGGTTATTATGGCAGTTCGATGAGCATGCCGGTGCCGGCGGCGGTGGCGCGCGAGGTGCTCGAAAACAAAAGGGAGCTGGGCGAGATTATCGATCATTTTGCCGGCCGCCAGGACGTCCGCAATCAAGACGGCGCTTTTGGCGTTTTCAGTCTCGGCCTGCTTTCCCGCCAGCAAGGGTTGGAGCTGGCGCTGATCGGGGCGCTTGCACCATTTTATCACAAAAAACTTTTTCACCCCTCATGACGTTTTGGCGCTGGAAGGCGCCGGCGTATTCATTGCTCCGCCGCCTGCCTCCTTCGCGGCAAATTCTCGCCGCAGAACAGAAAAACATTTCCCTGCTCCTGCAGCAGTTTCCACCGTCACCGGGGCTCCATCTCGATCTTGGCAGCGGCACTGGGGATAATTTGTCCGTTCTTCCTTTCACAACCCAACGAATTGCCGTTGATATCGAATTGTCGATGTTAAAACGTAATCCCAATTCACTCCAAGTGATTGCTCATGCGGAAAAATTGCCGTTTGCAGCCGGGAGTTTTTCTTTTATCTCGGCCATCGGTCTGCTCGAGTATTTGAATGAATTTGAAATTTTCTTCCGAGAAGTGAGGCGGGTTTTGCAACCGGAGGGTTATTTTCTTTTCACCTCGTCGCCGCCGAATTGGGCGAATCGTTTGCGCGTGGTGTGGGGCGAGAAACTGCATTTTTATACGGAAGAACAACTCGGCAATACTCTAAAAGGCAATGGTTGGAAAAAACTCGGACATTCGAGAAGCTGGCTGCAAGAACAGTGGTTGATTGGTCGAGAAGCTTTCCCGGCTTAAACTTGTTCGATGCGTTCTGCAAATTTTTTTTCTTCCGGCATATTAAAATGATGCTCGTGTGAAGCATCATTGCTTCATGGTCGAATTTCTTTCGCACATTTGATTTGCCACAGGGCATGGCGCGGCGCCATGCCCTGCGGCAAATTTTATTTGACCAACGTCATCCGGCTGATTTGTTTGAATTCACCGGCTTGCAGGCGGTACAGGTAAGTTCCGCTCGGCAAGTTTTTGGCGTCGAATATCACATGGTGCACGCCGGCCGGAAGTTTTTGCTGAACCAGCGATGCAACCTCGGCGCCCAACAGATTATAAACTTTCAGGGTAACAAACGATTCTGTTGGCAACGCAAACTGAATGGTGGTGGACGGATTGAAAGGATTGGGATAATTGGCTTCAAGCGCATACCCAAGCGGCGTCGCGTCAGCCGCCGTAGCTTGCTGCGCGGAAGCGTCTGCCATGACTTTACTGCTTGCGGAAGCAGAACCACCGCTTGTCGTTGAAGCGCCCAAAACCAGGCCAAAACGATCATATTCTTCAAGCACCCCCTTAATGCCCGGGCTGCTTTGATTCCACAATTGGTAACCCAGAAGTGAGACGCCGCTATTTGCTCCATACAATGTATAAATTTCACCGGCGTCAGTGATGAATGCCTCCGAACCCCAAACATCTTGACCGAATATGCCGATCACCAGATCATCGCGGCTATCACCGTTAAAATCGCCGGCGGTTAAGGCATCACCGAAATAATCATTAGTTTCAGAGAAGTCAAAAATACCTGGAGTGCCTAAATGCCAAAATTGAGCTCCGACAGCGGAAAGCTTGTTGGATGAGCCGTATAAAACATGGACGGCGCCGGCATCCTCGACATAGTCGTCCCGATCATTCACCAAGTTTTCCAAAGGAACGCCAATCGCAAGATCATCATAGCGATCACCATTAAAGTTGCCGACGGTTAAGCTTCTTCCAAACATATCGTATGCGTCTGTCTCGTTCTGAACATTTGGGCTGTCTTGATCCCATTTTTGGCTGCCCGAAGCCGAGAGGCCATTTGACGACCCGTAAAGAACTTGGACTGCGCCTTTGAAATTATTTTCATAGGGGACGCCGATGGCGAGATCGTCAAAGGTATCGCCATCAAAATCACCCGTGGCCAAAGTTTGTCCAAAGTTGTCAATTCGCTCTGCTACACCTTCGATTCCCTCGCTGTTCTGATGCCAAAGTTGATTTGCCGTGGCTGCAAGCCCATTGCTTGTGCCGTAGAGAATGCTTACCGCCCCGGCATTTTCGCTGCCACCCACATCCTTTAAAGGGATTCCCACCGCGAGATCGTCGAAACCATTATGATCAAAATCTCCGGCAGCCAATGCCGATCCAAACCAGTCGGAATCAGGTTGGCCTATTATTCCAGGACTATCCAGATGCCATAATTGGCTCCCTACTTCTGAGAGACCGCTGTTCCTGCCATATAAAATGATAACTGAGCCGACATCGGGAGCGCCTGCAATGTTATCCTGTGGATTGCCAAAGGCGAGATCCGCAAAGCCGTCGCCATTAAAATCGCCGGCGGTTAAAGCCGCGCCCAAATCTTTCACGTTTTGTGGTATGCCCGGACTTCCGGCTTGCCAAAGCTGATTGTTCGCTTCAGTAAGCCCCTGGCCTGAGCCGTACAAAACATTTACTTCATCAGCGCCGCCGGCGCTCACCGCCAAATCACCGAAACCATCCCCATTGAAGTCACCCGCCGCCAGAGCATAGCCGAACTCATCTCCGGAATTGGCTACCCCTTTAATACCATCGCTATTTTGACGCCATAGCTGGCAACCTTCGGAAGAAAGGCGGTCGCTCGAGCCATAAATAATGACCACTGCGCCGGCATCTACAATGGCTTCTCCGTTTGAATTGAGGTCCTCATGCGGCACGCCCACCGCCAAATCTGCAAAGCCATCACCGTTAAAGTCGCTCCAAGTCCTTGTAGAATTCTGCGCCGCGGCTTGATCGCCCCCAACCCAACTGCTCGTCAAGAAAAACACGCCGGCAAGCGGGCTCAGAATTCTGGACATATAAGTTTTAATGTTAGCAAACATGGTTATTCTCCTTTTCGTTATGGTTGATGATGAGACCATTTGTTTCAGAACGAACGGATTGCATGAGGTGCGCACGACTCAGCAGATCGCGTTCTGTTGTGAGATCCGTCAATCTTTATGCCAGTAAGAGTGGGAAGATTTTTAAGCTTTCTAAGTGGCGAAGATACAAAGGACTTATTGTGGAAAAGCTTTTGCAGTTGGCGAGTTGATCAAAATTATAAAAGTTATAAAAAAACAGACGGGGTGTATAATTTTATTTAACGCGAAGAGGAAAGTGAATTATAGTAATGCGCCGGGACCGGGATTCTTTAGCCAAAATAAGCGTTTTCAACAGACGTTTCGCTTGACATTTAATAAATTTTAAATTATATTCATACCATTTCAACCGGACTGGGGTTGCAGGCTCGACGCGAGGGCCGGCGGCCCCTGGCCCGTCCTGCACAATGATCTTTCACAACCAAAATCTCTTAACCAACATCATGGAGCAACGATGCAGGCTGTCATTGAGAAGCTCAAAGAAAGCATGTTGAAGTCGCAGATTTGGAAGTCGATGTTCCGGCACGACTACGAGGATTCGCAGCGCAACCGGCTCCTCCAAGTTCTGGACAACGTTTGGCTGCACTTGCACCCGACCAAGCTGCCGCGGCACGGCGCTTATCTGCGTTTCACCTGGTGCATGGGCGGCATCACCTTCCTGCTCTTTTTGGTCACGGCGGTTACCGGCGTGCTGCTGATGTTCTACTATCGCCCCACCGCCGAGTACGCGTTTGCCGACATGAAATACCTGCAATTCGACGTGCCCTTCGGCATGTTCCTGCGCAACATGCACCGCTGGGCCGCGCACGGCATGGTGATCGCCGTCTGGCTGCACATGTTCCGCGTTTTTCTCACCGGCTCTTACAAACCGCCGCGCGAATTTAATTGGGTGGTCGGCGTCATTTTGCTCACGACGACGCTGCTGCTCTCATTCACCGGCTATCTGTTGCCATGGGATCAGCTTTCGATTTGGGCGGTGACGGTCGGCACCAACATGGCGCGCGCCACTCCTCTGCTCGGCCACGAAGGTCCATTCGGCCCCGAGCTGGGCATGCGGCCGGACAACGACGTTCGCTTCATGCTGCTCGGCGGCACGCAAGTCGGCCCGCCGACGCTGCTGCGCTTTTACGTTTTGCACTGCATTTTCCTGCCGTTGTTTTTGGCAGTTTTCATCGCCGTGCATTTTTGGCGCGTGCGCAAAGACGGCGGTATTTCTGGACCGCTATAAGAGCAGTAGCAGCAAACAGCGGCAGCAGCAATAAAAATTTGCGTGCAACTGCCACTTTTTCGTAAAGGAAACGTTGAATGGAAAACATTAAAAACATCCTGAGCAACTCCGACAACATTCCCGTCGTCGGCCTATTTTTATTGATGGCATTCTTCGTGTGGCTGTGGTGGCGCGAAGCCAATCGTAACGACGGGCGTATTGCCAACGGCGAATGGGAAAAAATCCGCGCCGAGGGCCAGGACAAAATTCACGTTTGGCCTTATCTCGCCCGCAACGAATTTCTTTGTTCCATCGCCGTCATGGTCGTACTGACGGTGTGGTCGATCGTTTTGGATGCGCCGCTGGAAGATCCGGCCAACCCCACGCGTACGCCGAACCCCTCGAAAGCGCCGTGGTATTTTCTCGGCTTGCAGGAAATGCTGGTCTATTTCGATCCGTGGATCGCCGGGGTGGTTTTGCCGACGGTGATCATCGTCGGGTTGATGGCGATTCCCTATATCGACAAAAATCCCAAAGGCAACGGTTATTATACCTGGACGGAGCGCAAGCTGGCCGTCGGTCTTTTTCTCTTCGGTTTTTTGATCCTGTGGCTGACGCTGATTTTTCTCGGCACGTTCATGCGCGGGCCGGGTTGGAACTTCTTCGCGCCGTGGGAATTGTGGGACGTTCACAAGGTGGTGGCGATGGTGAACGTCGATCTCCACGAAATGATCGGAATCCGCTCCAAATTGGGCGCCAATATCTTTGGCGCCATCATCGTCGGCGCCTATTACAGCCTGGGAATCATTTACTATTTTTGGAAAAAAGACCAAAGCCCGTTGATCAAACAACTGGGCGCGGCGCGGTACGGTGTTTTTGCCTTTCTGTTTTTGACGATGATGGGCCTGCCCATCAAAATGATTTTGCGGATTGCGTTCAATATCAAATACATCTGGGTCACGCCGTGGTTCAACGTGTAAAGTAGTCCCGACCCCTTGCCCCGACTATCTTTGAATATAAAATATGAAAATCGGGGCTTGTGGGTCGTTCTTGTAAAACTATAAATCGGTGCTTCCAACTGCCGCCCACAAGGGGCGGGGACTACATAAACCGTGAAGAGAAAACGGATATGCCAAAACGATCTGAAACTCCTCTCGAAGAGCGCAACTATAGCCACATTTACTTTTTCCTCAGCGCGCTGCTGGCGTTGACGACCTTTTGGGCGGTGCTCGATATGATCAGGCTGCGCGCGCCCTGGCAGGAAGAGCAGCGAAATTTCAACCGACTCGAAGTTGACTCGCTGCAGGCAAAACTGACTGCTGCTGTAACAAAGTTCAACGCCGAAGATTCGACGGCCTACGAACAACTCAAGGAGCAGCTCGCGCAAGCCAAGGCGCAGTTAACCGGCGGCGAGTATCGTCAAGCATCGCAAGATTCCGCGAAAGCCGATCTTGAAGCGTACAAGGCGCGCCAACAATATCGTTTTGCCAAAAGTGAGGCCGATGCCGAATACTATCTTTTTAAAGAAGCCGAGTATCACAAAGGTAAGGAGAGCGGCGAGTATAAAGAGCGCGCCAAGAAGGTGGATGAGCTGAATGCCAAAGCCGCGGAATGGAAGGTCAAATGGGACGAGGCTGAGGCGCAAAAAGCGGCGGCAATCAAACGCCTAGCCGAAATGCGCAAGTCCGTTACCGACGCTGAAACTGAAATGAAAGCGATGCGCGCCGAGATCGACAATCTCCAAGAGCTGATCACGCGCGTCGAAGACCGGCCCATCAAGATCAAGCAAGTGGTGATGCGGGATTTTGTCAAAGGCAACTTCAACGCCTTTCTCAACAACGTCGATCGCTGTGAAAGCTGCCATCCGGCGGTGACGCGCAAAGGCTTCGAGCAGTTCGAGCCGAAGTATTTCCGAACCCACCCGTCCATGGACACGCTGCTCAAAGTTCATCCGGTTGAAAAATTCGGCTGCTCACCGTGCCACGAAGGCCAGGGATCGGCTTTGCAAAGCGTAAAATATGCGCACGGCCAAGTGAAGCATTGGGAGCATCCGCTGCTCGAGGGCAAATCCATTCAAGCCGGCTGCAACAAATGCCACGGCCGCGAATTACTCACCGACCACGCGGAAGAATTGAACAAAGGCAAGCGCATGGTGTTCGATCTCGGCTGCTACGGCTGCCACGAAATTCGCGGCTTCGAGACGCTCGACAAAGTCGGGCCGAGCCTCTATCGCGTCGCAAAAAAGCTGCAGCCGAGCTGGGTTTACGGCTGGCTGCGCAACAACAAGGAATTTCGCCCGCACACGCGCATGCCGAATCCGATGTATACCGATCGAGAAGCGCTGGCGGCCACGGCGTTTTTATACTCGCTGTCGGATGAGAGTGATTGGCAGCCTCTCAGCAACAGGCTTGCGGGCAATGCCAGACGCGGCGAGCAGCTCGTCGACAACGTCGGCTGCAAAGCCTGCCACGTCGTCACCGAAGAAGATCGCGCCCGGCGCACCGACGGCTTGCCTTACGACATCGGGCCGGATCTTTCGACTGTAGCGATGAAAGTTTCGGAAGATTGGCTGTACGATTGGATCAAAAATCCCAAGCATTATTCTCCGCAAACGCGCATGCCGAATCTGCGCTTGAGCGATCAGGAAGCTGCCGACGTCGTCGCCTATTTAATGACCTTTGAGCAAGGCAAAACCCGGCCGGAGAATTATGCCAAGGCTTTGCCGGATTTGAATGATTCACAGCTTATAACCGAAGGCCGTGCCGTTGTGCGCAATTTCGGCTGCCACGGCTGCCATTTGATCAAGGGCATGGAAAACGAAAGCCGCGTCTCCGTTTCTCTCAATGAATTTGGCGCCAAATTGCCGGAAGAGCTTTTCTATGGCGATGCACTGGCTAACGGTGAAGTCAAGGAAAAAACCTGGCATGGCTGGACGACCGGCAAATTGAAAAACTCGCGCGCGTACGCCACCGAAGCCGTGATTCAGCGCATGCCGAATTATCAGCTTTCCGAGGACGATGCGCACACGCTGGCGACTTTGCTGCATTCCTGGGATGGCCGGGTGATCAACGAAATTTACCAGAAGCCCTGGCACGGCCGCGACGAAAACATTCACCAGGGCCGCATGTTGGTTTACAACTATAATTGCGACGGCTGTCACGTCATTGAAAACCGCGGCGGCGACATTCGCCCGCACATCGTTGCGGCGCGGCTGAAAGCCGGCGATGACGAGGAAACCGCGCTGGCTTATGCGCCGCCGAATTTAATCGGCGAGGGCGAAAAAGTACAAAGCGAATGGCTGTTCAATTTTCTCAAGCTACCGCAAACCGGCCAGATTCGCCCGTGGCTGCAAGCGCGCATGCCCACTTTCGAGTTTTCCGATCAGGAGGCCAACGATTTGGTGGCCTATTTCAAGGCGCTTTCCGGCGAGGTTTCCGGGTTCTCGTATTTGCCGGAATATCAATTAACCGCGGCGCAACGGAGCGCCGCGCTCAAGCTGGTCTCGAAAGATTATTTTAGCTGCTTTTCCTGTCATCAACAAGGCGCCAAAAAGCCGGAGGGCACACCGGCGGAATGGGCTCCAGATCTAGTGATGGCCCGTGCGCGCCTGAATCCGGATTGGATCGTGAAATGGGTAAAAGATGCGCAACCCATGCAGCCAGGCACCAAGATGCCGTCGTTCTATCCGACGCCCGAGCAGGATGGCCCGCCGGATATTCTTGACGGCGATGACGACAAGCAGCTCGTGGCGATTCGGAATTATCTGATCAGTTTGGGGCGAGGCGCCGTGGCGACGAATGGAACGGATTAAGTTCGTAGTAGCGCCTTCAGGCGCTAAATGTCCGTACCATGAAAACTTTTTGATCAGCACACGTTCGACGCCTAAAGGCGTTACTACGAACGTTCAGAAAATAAAATTGCTTTTTGAAAATAGTTAGATTTTAGGAGATTCACCATGGCCGAAGAAACCAAACCCTCAACCGCACCAGTCGAAGGTGTGCCAGCGCCTGCTGAAAAGGCGCACAAACCTGCCGCAGCAGCCGCGCCGGCAAAACCTGCGGAAGCGGCGCCAGCCAAGCCAACGGTGGCGAAGGCGGGCAGCAAACAAACTTTGACGCAACCGTTACAAGAAAAGGAGAGCGGCAACATTTGGATGACCCGCCGCAATTTTCTCTCGCGCGCGGGGTGGGCAGCGTTCTTCAGCTTTGTCGGCACCATGTTGCTCGGCTCGCTGCGCTTCATGTTTCCGCGCGTGCTCTTCGAGCCTTCGACGGTTTTCAAAGCCGGTTTTCCGGGCGATTATCCGATCGGCGCGGTCAGCACCCGCTGGATCAAAGATTATCGTACTTGGATCGTGCGCAACGAGCAAGGCTTTTACGCCATCTTTGCGCAATGCACGCACCTTGGCTGCACGCCGCGCTGGCTGGACGCCGAGGGCAAATTCAAATGCCCGTGCCACGGCAGCGGCTTCACGATGGAAGCGATCAACTTTGAAGGCCCGGCTCCGCGACCGCTGGAACGAGTGCAAATCACTCTTGCGGAAGACGGCCAGCTTCTTATCGACACGAGCATCCGTTTTCGCGAAGAGACCGGCCAGTGGAGCAATCCCAACGCGTTCTTGAATTACGCGTGAATCGCACACTCTGGTTCGTCGCCAAAATCATTCAGGCCATCGGTCTTTTCGAGGTGATGTACGGCCTGATCATCGGCCTGAAAGACGGCAACCTCGGCCTGGAATTTCGCTACGCCGGCATCGGTCTGTTGATCTTTGGGATCGGTTGGCTGATTGAGAAGAAGCTGGGAGGGCGGTAGCAAGCGCTATTATCATCGCAACATCTTTAGAGGCCATGGCAGGGAAAGTCAGACTTACAACAATCGGTTAATCATCAAAAGATGCAACTTCTGAAAGCACCATCAAGCAATTGAAACATTTCACTTGTGCCACACCAATACCAGCATGAAGTGACATGCAAAAAATTCTCGCCATGATTCTCGCCGGCGGGCGGGTGGACGAGCTTTCGGTGCTCACCCAATACCGCCCGAAATCGGCAGTCCCCTTCGGCGGCCTTTACCGCGTCATCGATTTCCCGATGAGCAGTCTTATGCACTCCGGCATCGAAAACGTCGGGATGCTCTCGCAGTATCGCTCCTACTCCTTGAACAATCACATCGGCAACGGCGCCGCCTGGGAAATGGTCGGCCGCAACCGCAGCGTCTCGATCTTGCCGCCTTACACCGCGCACACCGTGTCGCAATGGTATCGCGGTCCTTCCGATGCGGTGTATCAAAATCTTGACTTTATCCGCATGAACGACCCGCGGCTCGTGCTCGTGCTCTCCGGCGATCATATTTACTCGATGGATTTTTCGCCATTCATCGAATTTCATCAAGAAAACAAGGCCGATCTCACCGTGGGCTTTCTCGACGTGCCCAAAGATCAAGCGCCGCGCTTCGGTATCGGCCGTCTTGAAGAAAGCGCCGCAAGTCCAGGCGGTCCGCTGGTGGAATATCTCGAGAAGCCGTCTGCGCCGCCGGCATGGCCCGGCGACAATGTCGCGGCCTCGCTGACGATTTATCTTTTCTCGCCGAATATTTTGCACGAGGTGTTGGAGAGCCACGCCCGCCTCGCGCCCAAGTCGCACGAGTTCGGGAAGGATATTATTCCATCGATGCTCGGGAAATATCGCGTTTATGGCTACAAATTTCAGAGCTATTGGGGATACACGCGCACCATTGATGAGTATTGGCAAACCAGCATGGATCTTTTGGGCGACAACCCGTTGATCGATCCGGAGCGCTGGCGGGTGCGCACCAATATCGAGCACAACCAGATTCGCGACCGCATTCCCGCCATTATCGGCGATAGCGCTGAAATCTGCAACGCCCTCGTTTACAGCGGCTGCCAAATTCATGGCAAGGTGGAAAACAGCATTTTGTTCTCGGGCGTTGAAGTGCAGGCTGGCGCCGTCGTCAAAGATTCCATTTTAATGTTCGACACGCGCGTGGAAGCCGGCAGTCATTTGCACAAAGTCATTTCGGACGTGGACGTGATCGTCGGCCCGGAGTGCCGGATCGGCTTTGGCGATGCCGCCATTCCCAACGAAGATTACCCGCAGCTCTTGCAATCCGGCATCACGCTCATCGGTCGCGGCTCGGCCATACCGAGCGAGCGGCAGATCGGCAGTAATTGCATCGTTCAGCCCAACATGGCCGCCACGCAGTTTCGCAAGAAGGAATATGGCTCTGGAGTGACGATCGACTGATTATCTTCCTAATTTTTGTAATTCAGCATCATTCCTGGAAATATACTTGCTCTTAAAAAACAATGCAGCAGACCTGTTGAAGGAGTGAAATGGAGGAGAGAACACGAAAATGCTCCGAGATTCTGCCAAGCAAATCATAATCGCTGTCATCGTTGCCATCTTGAGCTTTTACATCACGAAAGTCTTGCAAGAGGATGATGTGGTGATTGTCGAAGAATCTCTGAAAATGGCAAAATCGTTGGAGTTTACATTGCGGTGTAAACAAGCCAAATTTGATAAATTCGGCTTCTCAATTGATTTTGGTAAAACGATTCGACAAGGCAAAGTAAGATCAAGCTCTTCGCAATTCACTATCCCCGATTCTTGCCTGGTCGTCGACAAAAGCACACTCTACTTTGAAATTGCCAAATCATTAGCATTTGTTTATGGACAAGAGCTTTCCTTCGCGGTTGAGTTTGTTGATTCTCTGACAATTCCAGAAACGGGATTCAAAATCAGCATGTACGGCGACTTGTTATTTGCCAAGCCCAACATTTTTCTTTTCGAAAAGAAAGCCATTTCCAGGACTCATTCAGCAACCGATTGGCATGCTGAATTTCTCTTGGATTCATTGATAGACAAAGCTTCTTTTATAAACGCTCATATCGCTCCGCTTCCCAAAAGCGGAGTAGTTGGAAAGCTTCCACCTGGCATCGGAAACGAAGCGCTTTATATACGCATTAGAAATAACAGCATCCGAGAAATAATCAAACAAAACGTTCGGGCGAAACGAAAAACCAGCGTGAAACTCAACACCGTTGCAGAATTGAGGGCGAAGATGACAATGCTTGTCAGGAAAAGGACGACTAAATATGGCAATCTCTAAGGAACTCGAATATCAGCAATTTCAAGAGAATGTTGAGAAATTTTTGCGCAATCCACAGGATCGTGACGCCACCAACTTTTTGTTTCGCCTTTTCAATCTATGGATAAAGTTTTTCTTCAGAGATTATCAAAGGACTTGGGGAAATGTTTTTTCCCCTGCAGAAGAACAGGATCTTAGACAAGAAATAATCATAAAGTTTTTTGAGGCGCTTCAGAAACACAATATCGTCAAATATCGCGAAGCCAAAGCATATCTCTTGCGGACTTTCCGGACAAAATGCATAGATTTTATTCGCAAGAAGAATCGACAGTTCTTGCGAATCGAGGAAGAAACGAATAATGAAGTGCTCATCATTTCACCCAGCGAGACTTCTTCCCAATTTTCACTCTCAGAGAAGTTTCAAATCGTAGAACCATATTGGCAACAGACGCTTGCCCAATCGCCTGAACCCACCAGAAAAATTATTAACTCACTTTATTGGGGCTTGCCGTATGAAGAAATCTGCCGACAACTCGGCCAGCCGGAGTATTCGCCGAAAAGCTTCAAAGCAACTGCGCATCGCGCCAAAAGAACATTTCAGAGGATCTTCTTGGGTATTCTTAGTGATGCCCTTTATAAGTAAATCGGGACACGTATATGACACAGATGGTTCACTCTCTTACTGGCTGAAATACAAGTCACACATCTCGGCGCCAAATGTCGTTCCCGATAACCCCGTTAACGGGGGTTGGGGGTGTACGATAATCCCGGTTGGTGGGGGGACTCTTCCCTTGAGGGCAGGCTATCCCGCTGCAGGACGAGCGTAGCGGGATGGCTTCTCTTGCAAAGTGTAGATATTTCTTTGTTCAGCCTGATTGGTACACGACGATCATGCGGTCAGAAGGGTTCCCTGATTTTAAGCTTTTAAAGAAGAAAGAAGGAGATAAGTCTCATGTTATTCTTAAAGATGTTAAAAGGCCTGCTATTCCATCAAACTGAAAAGGACGCGGCTGAAATAAGTAGCGCCATTTTCAAGTTGGATGAATTCGAAAGCTTGCTCGGAGCAGAGTCCTATTTTCAAAAACCACTCGGGCAAACCGATCGTTGTCTCACCCCTGAGGATATTGTCGTTTTAGTATTCTTAGATAAACAAGATCCGCATCTTCAGGAATGTTCTGAGTGCTTTAGGATGTACCAAGCACTCAAAGATGGCGAGATTACTGTGGCTGAAGAGAAAAAGCGAAAACCACATCAACTTGTCCCTGCTGAAAACTAACGAGACAAAGAAAGTTGTCCCGTTCAAATGCCTTTTTGTATGGCATTGCTTGAGCATTTCAAAAACAAAGCCCTCATATAGATAATTGAGGGCTTTGTTTTAGTTGTGCTGATCACCCGGTTTTACAACGCTTTTCAAAAAAGAAAACATTTGTTCTTTTCGTGAATTTTTATTTTATTGGTGCAATTTGCAATAACTCAAACGATGCCACGTTCACTTACTTTTAGGAAAGGAAAGCAGCCGATGGAAAAGCAAGTTCGCAAAGTCGTGCTCGCCTACTCGGGCGGACTGGATACTTCGATCATCATTCCGTGGCTCAAGGAAAACTACAGATGCGAAGTGATCGCTTATACGGCCGACATCGGCCAGGGCGACGAGCTGGAGGGGCTTGAAGTCAAGGCGCTGAAAACCGGGGCCAATAAATTTTATATCGACGACCTGCGCGAGGAATTCATCCGCGAGTATATTTATCCAACGCTGCAAGCCGGCGCGGTTTACGAAGGCCAATATTTGCTCGGCACTTCTTTCGCCAGGCCGATCATTGCCAAGCATCAAATTCTGGTCGCCGAAAAGGAAGGCGCCGATGCCGTTGCGCACGGCTGCACCGGCAAGGGCAACGACCAGGTGCGCTTTGAGTTGACCTACAAAGCGCTCAATCCCAAGCTGCGCGTCATCGCGCCGTGGCGGGAATGGAAAATTCGCTCGCGTGAAGACGCCATCCGATACGCCAAAGAGAAAAGCGTGCCGATCACGGCGACGCTGACGAAAATCCACAGCCATGACCAAAATCTTTGGCATCGCTCAAGCGAAGGCGGCGAATTGGAAGACCCCTGGCAAGCTGCATCCGCGAGTGTTTATGGCCTTACAGTCAGTCCCGAAGCTGCACCGGATCGCCCTACCGTCATCACCGTTGATTTTCAGCAAGGTGAGCCGGTGGCATTGAACGGGGAAAGGCTGCCGCCGGTGAAGCTACTCGTGGCGCTCAATCGCCTCGGTGGTGAAAACGGCATCGGACGTGTGGACATGGTGGAGAACCGCCTCGTCGGCATCAAATCGCGCGGCGTTTATGAGACGCCCGGCGGCGCGATTCTCTACGCCGCGCATCGAGAATTGGAGAGCGTGGTGCTCTCCGGTCAGGTGTTGCGCATGAAGGAAATGCTGGCGCCGCGCTACGCGGAGCTGATTTATAACGGCCAGTGGTTCACCCCGGTGCGGCAAGCGCTCGATGCGTTCATTCAAAAAACACAGGAGAGAGTCACCGGCACGGTGCGGCTCAAGCTCTACAAGGGCAACATTATCGTCGAAGGCCGCAAATCGCCCTACTCGCTTTATCGCGAAGATTACGCGACGTTCGGCGAGGACGACGTTTACAACCAGCACGACGCTGAGGGATTTATCAATCTCTTCGGCTTGCCGCTCAAAGTCAAGGCGTTGATCGACATCGAGGGCAGCGGCATGAGCGAATACCGCCATCCGGATTACAGCAAGTTCAAGCGGGATTGATTTAACACGGACAGTATGGACATACGTGGACGATGTAACCTGAAGAATCACTGAGGGTGGCATCGCATTCGCAGTGACTTTGGCATTCAAAAAAACTACGCGAGGAGGAAGCTGGCATGATCGGCACAAAACGTTTCTGTCTGTTGCATTGGCTCATTCTTTTTTGCGGCGTCGTAATGGCGCACGCTCAAATGACGCCGCAAAAAACCGCGGCCAACGAGTGGATCAAACAAAATGAGGCCAAAGCCAAGGAAGTCAACCAGCGCATCTGGAATCTTGCCGAGCTGGGCCTCGCCGAGCATCAATCGAGCCAGGCGTTGATGGATTGGCTGGAGGCGAACGGCTTCGCCATCGAGCGCGGCGTGGCTGATATGCCGACGGCATTTATCGCCAGCTTCGGCAGCGGCCATCCGATCATCGGCATTTTAGCGGAATACGATGCGTTGCCCGGCCTTTCGCAGAAAGCTTCGCCAGTGCGGGAGGAGCGCGAGGGCAGCGCTAACGGTCACGCATGTGGCCATAGCATTTTCGGCACCGCGAGCACGACGGCGGCTATCGCCGCTCGCCAGGCACTGGCCAGCCACGGTTTGAAGGGCACCGTTCGTCTCTACGGCACGCCGGCGGAAGAGACCGGCATCGGCAAAATCTATATGGCCAAAGCCGGCGTGTTTAATGATTGCGATGCGGTTCTGCACTGGCACGCCGGCGACCGGACGCGCTCGTCGTATGGAACCACGAAAGCATTGGTCTCGTTGAAATACACGTTTCGCGGCCTGGCGGCGCACGCCTCCCGCTCGCCGCATGAAGGGAAAAGCGCTCTCGATGCCGTGGAGCTGATGAACGTCGGCGCGAATTTTCTGCGCGAGCATTTGCCGGAAGACAGCCGCATGCACTACGTCATCACCGACGGCGGCGGCCAGCCCAACGTGGTGCCGCCGGCGGCGCAAGTGTGGTATTATTTGCGCGCCGACAAGCACAGCGACGTTGAGTACATGTTTCAACGGCTGACCGACATCGCCAAAGGCGCGGCGTTGATGACCGCCACGACGGTTGATTGGCACGTTGATTCTGACACGCACGAGATTTTGCCCAATCTGCCGCTGTCACAGCTTATTCACAAAAATCTCGAGCTGATCGGCCCGCCGAAATTCACCGAAGAAGAGAAAAGTTTTGCGCGCAAAACCCAGGAGCCGCTGAAGGGGCCGTTCAAATACGCGCTCGCTGAAATTATCGAGCCGCTTCCCAACGAGCCGGAAAAAGGCAAGGCCTCAACCGACGTCGGCGACGTGAGTTGGATGGTGCCGACCGGCGGGCTGACGGCGGCGAGCTACACTTTTGGCGCGCCGGGCCACAGTTGGCAAATCGTCGCGTGTACCGGCACGACGATCGGCGAAAAGGGCATGCTCGTCGCGGCGCGGGCGCTGGCTTATTCGGCGCTCGATCTATTGACGACGCCGGAGTGGCTGAAAAAAGCCAAAGCGGATTTCGAGCAACGCAAAGCCGGATATGATTTCATCTCGCTCATTCCCGCGGGCCAGAAAGCACCGGCGAAAATTAAATGAAACGGCAAAAAGAAAAACCCCGATTTTGCATCGCAAGGCCAAAGCTGCCACCCAATTGATTACAACCTTTGAAGGAAAATCGGGGTTTGAATTTTATATGTGCGCTATTAAGGAAAAAGGCAAAAAGCAAACAGCATTTGTCAGCCAAACCATCTGGGCGCTTTTCATTATCGTGCGTCCTTTGAACGTGGCCATCACGGGGGTGTCGATCTTTGTGGCTGCGGCTTTGGTCGAGCCTTTCAATTTTACTTTAGCTATAGCAGGCGCGATGATTTCCGGCATGCTCATCGCTGCCGGCGCCAACGTGATCAACGATCTGTGCGATATCGACATTGACCGCATCAATCGCCCCCAGCGCATTTTGCCCTCCGGACGCCTCACACCGGCAGCGGCGCTCGCCTTCACGATATTTTTATTGGCATGTGGCATTTTTTTTAGTATATTTATTAATAAAGCCGCGCTGACGATCGCAGTTGGAAGCTCGATGCTTTTGGTCTTTTACAGCCTCCGCCTCAAACGCCAACCGCTCATCGGCAATCTCGCCGTCAGTGCCGCAACGGCGTTGGCTTTCATTTATGGCGCGGTTGCCGCGCAGGCCGGTCTTTCACGAGCAGAGGCCTCCGATGGAATTTTAGGAATGAGTTCTATGAACGACGTTGCAACACTTGCACGCGCATGGCACCGGGACTGGCGGGCCGGCATTTTTCCGGCGGTGTTTTCCTTCCTTTTTCATTTCGGCCGGGAAGTGATTAAAGATATCGAAGATCAGGCCGGTGACCGGACGATGCGAGCGCGCACCTTGCCGCTGGTTTATGGCCTCGGCGCGGCGCAAGCCGCAGCCACCGTGGCGTTCATAATATTAATCCTGGCGACGCTGGTGCCGTTTTATCTCGGCATCTACAATACCACCTATCTATGGCTCGTCATCTGCGGCGTCGATCTCGTGCTCGTTGCGGCGATTTATCTTTTGTGGAAAAATCCGGTTCAATATCGCTTGCGACAGATCAGCGCCGTGCTTAAAGCGGATATGTTAATTGGATTGGCGGCGATCTACTTTGGCCGCTGAACAGTGATCGGTAATCAGTTAGTAGCGAGCAGTAAGTAAGCAACGAGCATCAAACAACCAGTCGAAGTGTAACGGAGATCCCGATTTTTCGGGACAACCAGTATGCGTGCTCTCGTCCAGCGTATCACAAAAGGCTCCGTTTCAGTCGGCGGCAAAATCGTCGGCGCCATCGAGCAGGGGTTAGTGATTCTACTCGGCATTCGCACGGGCGATACAGAAGCGGATGCCCGCTACCTGGCGGAAAAATGCGCCAACCTGCGGATCTTTGCCGATGCGGATAGCAAATTCAATCGTTCGCTGCTCGACGTGGGCGGCGGCGCGCTGGTGATCTCACAATTCACGCTTTATGGCGATACGCGCAAAGGCCGGCGTCCAGGGTTCGAGGAAGCCGCGCGTCCGGAAATTGCCGAGCCGTTGTACAAATGCTTCGTGCAGGAGCTGCGGCGGTTTCCCATTCGCGTTGCCGAAGGCGTTTTTGGCGCCATGATGCTGGTTGAGATTCATAACGACGGACCGGTAACTTTGATGTTGGAGAGCAAATAGCAAGTATGCATGTTGCAAGTATGCAAGTAGCAAACAGTATAACTACTTGCACACTTGCATACTTGCCACTTACACTATGATTTTGCCGATTGACTTGCCTGAAAAGCCCGTCATTCTCGCTTCTGCTTCGCCGCGCCGTGCTGAGATTTTAAAAAAGATCGGGCTGAATTTTGTCGTTCGCCCCAGCGACGTAAATGAAAATAATGCCGCAACTCTGCCGCCGGCGGGGTACGCGGTTGATCTCGCCAAGCGCAAAGCCCGGGCCGTGGCGGCGTCGGTTGCGAACGGCCTGGTGATCGGCGCCGATACCATCGTCGTGCTGGGAAATGAAATTTTAGGCAAGCCGGCTTCTGAAACGGAAGCCGGCGAAATGTTGCGGCGCCTATCCGGAAAAACTCACCGCGTTTTTACCGGCTTTGCGCTGTATGATCGGCCTTCGAATCGAGAAGCGACCGGACTCGAAATGACGGAAGTGACTTTTCGCGCGCTGGAGGAGGCGGAGATTGCCGCGTATGTCCGCAGCGGCGAGGCCATGGACAAGGCCGGCGCGTATGGCATTCAGGATGCCAGCGCGGTTTTTGCCGAGCGCATCAACGGCTGTTTTTACAACGTCGTTGGTTTCCCGCTCACGCGTTTCTATGTGACGTTGCGGTCTTTTTATAGCATCCTCTAAAAAACGATAACGATCGCAAAGCTTCGTATGCAGACTGGCAGTCTGCGTTACGCCACGAGGGAAGGGTGGTTTATGAAAGATATCGGTCAGGAAATTCAGCAGGCGCGCCTTGCCAAAGGCGTCACTCTGGAGGAAATCGCCGGCCACACGCACATTCAACTGGCGCACCTCCAAAAGATCGAGAACGGCCAATTCGATTTCTTGCCGCGGCCTTACGTCGTCGCGTTCATCAAAGCTTTTGCTCAACTCGTCGGGCTGAACGGCGAGACGCTGGTCAAACGTTGGCGTGAACGCGAGCAAGCCGAGATTTCACAGCTCGAGGAGCAGCAACGCCAACAGCTTGCATACTCAAAAGAAGAGCGCAAAACGGCAGGCGTTCCGCTGCGACCGAGGGAGCCGGCTGCCGCGCAGTCGATCCAAATTCCGTATCTGAAGGAAATTGCCATCGGCCTCGGAATAGTTGTGGTGATGGCGGGGTTGATTTACGTCATGTCGCAGCCGGGCGATGAGCAAGCGCAAAATGGCCGGGACAACCAGCCGAGTAGCGTTCAAAGCAACGAGCCTTCACGCGTGCAAGAAATCCCTTTCTCGCAAGTTTCAAAAGAAGTGGCGGCAAGAACGCAAGCGCAAGAGCAATCGCTGGCGACCACTCCGGAGCTGACTTTGCAGGCGCAATTCGAAAGGCAAACGCGAATGCGCCTCATTCGTGACGGCGCCGATACGAGCATTGCGGTTTATCGCGCCGGTGAAACACAAACCTGGCGCGCAAAAGAGAAATTCAATCTCCGGCTCAGCGTGGCCGGCGCCGTCACCCTGACGCTTGACGGAAAAAATTTGGGCAAATTCGGCCAAGCCGGCCAGATTGAATATCTCACGATCACCCGTGAAGGTGTTACCAATAAATTTGCCGTGACCCCGCGGCCACGAACGGCCGCGCCGGCGCCGCGCGACTCGGCCGGAGTACGACCGTTGAATGATTCAGGGCCGCGGCGGCAAAATTGAGGATAGAATATGCGTATTGTATCGACATTGCTCCTGACAATCCTGCCGCTGCGTTTTGGCTTCGCGCAAGAAGGTTCATCATCGAAAGAGTATTTGCTCGGCTGGGTAACGCCCGATTCGTTGTGCCGCGCCTGCCCGGAATTTCAGCCAATCCCCGGCGCTTATCAACCCGCGGAAAGGGCGTTGCAGCTTCTGCGCTGTTATGACGAGCCGGCAACGGTGTTGATCTTTTTCGGAAGTTGGTGCGGCGATAGCAAGCGGGAAGTGCCGAGATTTTATGCCGCGCTCGATCGCGTTGCGAACAAGAATTTTTCGACCAGGCTCTTCGGTCTCGACCGCAGCAAAAAGGACGCGGCCGGTTTCGCCGAGGCGTTCGGCATCACGCGCGTGCCGACGTTTATTTTTCTGAGCGGTGATCGCGCTTTTTCCAGCAACGGCCACGCTTTTGCTGAACAAACCCAAAATGAATTGGGACGAATTACCGAAACGCCGGCGATCAGTATCGAGCAGGATTGGGCCGATATTCTCAAGCACAATGAGGCGTGGGCGCGGAAGATGGAATGGGAGCGCCGGCTTTATTTGTGGCTGGTTTCAATCACACTGTTTGCAATCCATTAGAGGAGGTATTTATGTTGCGTGCAATTCCTACTTCTGATTTCATCAAGCAAATCGAGGAACTTTCCGATCTTTGCCGGCATGGCGATGATCCGATTATTTTAACCCGACAAGGGCACGGGGATCTGGTCGTTATGGGGATCGAGGCCTACAACAAAATGCTCACCAAGTTGCAGTTATTGCGTGATGTTGCCCAAGCCAATGCGGAGTTAATCGAAAACGCCAACCCAACTGCCGAGGCGCTGATCGATCAAGCCATAGAAATTGCTCATGACCAGATTCAAAGTCGTCTTCGCCTCGGCAACGCTGCATGACTTCGCCGCTATCGCCAAGTATCGGATGGAACATTTCGGCATCTCAAAGAATGAGGCCAAGATTTTTACAAAAAAGTTTTGGTTTATCACGTCGTTTGGGAGCGTAGTAATTACGCCAGATTGTTTGAAATGGACAATTAAGAATCAGTAGCGCAAGGACGACCGTGTCACAGCACATACACCTCATCGGCATCTGTGGAACGGGCATGGCGGCGCTGGCCGGCATGCTCAAGCAGCGGGGTTATCGCATCACCGGTTCCGATCTCAATGTTTATCCGCCGATGAGCACGTTTCTCGAGCAGCAACAGATCCCCGTTTATCAAGGGTTCGATCCAGCGCACTTGCAGCCGCCTCCGGATTTGGTCATCGTCGGCAACGCCATCTCGCGCGGCAATCCGGAAGTGGAGTATGTGCTGAACGAAGGGTGGCGTTATTTCTCGTTGCCGGAAGCGCTGAAAGAGTTTTTCATTCGCGGCAAATACTCTTGCGTCGTCGCCGGCACTCACGGCAAAACCACCATGAGCAGCCTGCTGGCGTGGACGTTCGAAAGCGCGGGGATGGAGCCGAGCTTCTTTATCGGCGGTATTCCGGAAAATTTCGGGCAGGGCTTCAAGCTCGGCGGCGGCCGCCACTTCGTTTTGGAAGGCGATGAATACGACTCGGCGTTTTTTGACAAAGGCTCGAAATTTTTTCATTATCTGCCGAATTTGGTGATCCTGAACAACGTCGAGTACGACCACGCCGACATTTTTAAAAATTTGGAGGACATTAAAACCGCCTTCCGCCGGTTGATCAATATCATTCCCGGCAACGGTTATCTCATCGCTTGCAGCGACGATGCCCCCGTGCGGGAAATGCTGTCACGCGCGTTCTGCAAAGTGATGACGTTTGGAGTTGGTGCCGAAGCGGAGTGGCGCCCGGTGGAAATTCATGCGCATCCGGAGGGCAACGAATTTTTCATCGCGCACAGCGGGGAGAAAATCGGGCCTTTGTTCGTTCCGTTGGCTGGCGAGCACAATGTAAAAAATGCGACCGCGGTTTTTGCGGCTGCGACTTGCCTCGGGGTGCCGGCGGAAAAAGTCAAAGAGGCGTTCGCTGCGTTTCGCGGTGTACGCCGACGCTTGCAAATTATTTACGATCAAAACAGCGTTTTGGTGCTGGATGATTTCGCGCATCACCCCACGGAAGTTCGCGAGACGCTGCGCGGCATGAGGCAGCGCTATCCGGACCGGCGGCTGTGGGCGATATTCGAGCCGCGCACCGCCAGCACCAAACGCAAAGTGTTCGAGCAAGATTACATTCGCGCTTTTGATGCGGCCGATAACGTTGTCTTTGCGCCGATGCACCGGCCCGACAAAGTTCCGGAGGCCGAGCGGCTCTCGCTCGAAGCCGTCGTCGAGGGGGTGCGCCGTCGCCGCAAATCTGCGAACGTCGTGCCGATTGGGGAAGACATGGCCAATTTTATCATTCAGCATCTCGCGCGCGGTGACGTCGTTGTGTTCATGAGCAACGGCGATTTTGCGGGCATGCCGTCGTTGCTTGCTGAAAAGCTGAGCGCGGGTGCTGCTATCAAGGAAACCCAATTTACGAGAGGCAGGACAATGACTGAAGAACGAGTTGAAAACGGCTCACCACAGCCGGCAGACGATTACGATTATTCCGATCAGCCGACAAGCGAGCCCGCCGCGGAGACGCCAAAGCCGGCGCCTCAACATGGCGACAAGCGGCCGGAGAGAAGACACTATGATCGCGACCGTCGTTATGGCAAAGGGCGGCCGGAGAGCCGTGGGCGGCACGACCGGCGACCAGGCCGATATCGTCCCAAGGCCGAAGGCGGGTTCGAGCGCGCGGAAGACGACGGCCGGACCAAAGAGATGATTCAAGAGATCGAGCAGAAGCTGGCGGACGCGATCCAGCCGGTGCAATTGGGAAATCTCAACTCCTTCGAGCGCAAACAGATTCACCAGTATATCGAGCGCAACAAGCCGGAGTTTGAGACCAAAACCTATCGCGGCGAGGGCGATGAGCACGTACTCTGGATTTTTCCGGTGGCCAATCTAAAAAAATTCGCCCAGGAGAAAGCCAATGAAGCGCTCGCCGCCGACAGCGAGATGGCGTTCCCGCCCATGAGCAGCTACGAGCGTTTCATCGTTCACAACGCGCTGAAAGAGGTGGAAGGCGTCGAAGCCGTTTCCGTCGGCGAAGGCGCCGAGCGCCATATCGAGATTCAGCCGAAAAAATTCGGGAGGGGATTGAAGAAGATTATGAAGAAGATCAAGCTGATGTAACTTGTTGCTGGTTGCTGGTGATTCATTTCTTCCTCTTGCCATTACGTTTTGTTATTCTGATCATTTGGGGGGATTTTTGCTTTTCAGCTATAAGCAACCAGAAGCCGGCGACCAGTTACCGCTCATCAAAATCCATATCGCCATCAACTTCGTCATCGTCATTCTCACGCACCAGCACGAGAATGGCCGCCTCCGGCACGATGAGGTAATTCTTGCCTTAACAAGTTTGGATTTTCGCTTTTTCATTTCTTCGACGCTAACGTAACGCGGCTCCGGCCGCAACCCAACCCTGGCCTGCAGCAGGGCAGGCTTAACCACAAAGGACACAAAGAAAGTTTTGATCTTTTCTTTGTGAGCTTTGTGTCTTTGTGGTGTAAAAATCTTCGCGTTCGTGACAGTTTCTTCGGAATAATACGATAAACCGTGTCCTTCATCCGCGTTCGCCCATTCAGTCCGTGTTTGTTCGCGGTTGTCAGCCGCTTTCCTTTACAATTCCCTGCATCAATTCCGCAAATGTCGCACTGATGCGATTCGCCGTTTCCGTCACTTCGGCGTGATCGAGCTTCTGCAAGGAAAGGCCGGTCGCCAAATTGGTGATGCAAGAAATGCCCAGCACTTGCAACCGGCGATAGACCGCGGCGATCACTTCCGGCACGGTGGACATCGTCAAAGCGTCGGCGCCGATCCGCCGGGCCATTTGCACTTCCGCCGCGCTCTCGTAGCTCGGCCCTTTGGAAACCAACAACACGCCGCGGCGCAGTGGAATTTGCAGTTCCGTCGCGACTTTGAGCGCAACGGCCTGCAGCTCGCGGCTGTACGGATCGCTCATATCCGGCCAGCGCGGCCCCCACTTTCTTTGCTGCTGCCCCCGCAGCGGGCTGGCAAACATCAGGTTGAGGTGATCGTCGATAAGCATCAAATCCCCGGGTTGAAACTGCGGATTTACGCCGCCGGCGGCGTTGGTGACGATCAACTTTTTGACGCCAAGCTCGGCTAGAAGATGAACGGGATAAGCGACGCGAGAAATGGGATAGCCCTCGTAAAAATGCACGCGGCCCTGCACGAGCAAAATTTTTTTGCCGGCAATTTCGCCGCAAACCCAACGCCCGGCGTGGCCCGAAACCGTGGAAACCGGATAGCCCGGAATGGCGTTGGTGGGAATGATCGTGGTGTTCGTCGCCGTCTCGGCAAACCGGCCGAGGCCGGAGCCGAGAATCGCGGCCAATTGCGGCATCACGCTGATTTTCTCTTTCAAAAAAGCCGCGGCTTGTTGCAGTATTGGCTCGTCGATAATATAATCCGGCTTATCGGCTGAATGAACCATCGTCAATCACTCGAGATATTTCCGCAAAGTTTCCCAATCGTTGATCTTGATAAACTGCGCCACAATGGCGTCGAATTTCGTTTCGTCGGTTAAAGCGCTGATCGCGCCGGCTATCTCTTGGGGAATCGGACCGAGTTTTTGGGAAAAAAGCAACCGCAGCATGTCACGCCCTTTTTCAATCTTCCCCTCTATTTTCCCTTCGATTTTTCCCTCCATTTTTCCCTCGATTTTTCCTTCGATTTTCCCCTCATTTCTCCCTTTGGCCCAGCCTTCGTCGTGGCTCGTTTTAAGCGCCGCGAATTTATCACGTATATATTTGAGATTCATTTCATGCTCGCGCCGTTCTTTCGCCGTCAGATTCGCCAGCTCGGCAACCCGAAACGCCTTGCGAAAAATCGGGTCGTTCTTGAACGGCTCCGGCATCTCATCCAGCAAGGGCAGATATTTCAGAAAATAAAGCCACTTGTTCAAATGGCGATCCAAATTATATTCCGGCTTGCGCTCATCAAATAACGGCAATTCAACCGTTACAATTTTCAGCTTGTCATAAAAAAGCGAGTGGGGCGGGTCGTCATTGCGCAGGCTGTTGAAATTGACGACTTTGGTGCTGCCGTTGAAAGTGTAACCCAATATGGCGATACAGTAGATTGCTTTCAGCTCATAGTCCCAAGTCGTCTCCATCAACACTTCGCTCTCCAGTAGACTGGGAGCATCGCGGATGACCAGCACTCCAGGTGGAGCCGGCGAGGGCGAGGGATAAGCATAGCGCTTGTGCTTGCCCTTTTTCGCCTGCTCGACGATCGGAAAGGTTGCATAGAAGAGCATCCGGTCTCGAATGAAGGTGAGACGATCCTTTTGCATTTCCACGAGAAAATGGTTGCCTTCGGCGTCCCGGCAAACGACGTCGTAAAACCCTTTGCGCTCCCCAAGAGTCTCGGGAAGCCGCTCTTGATACGAGAGGCTGAGAGCGAGCAAAGGCGTTTTCAGAGCTAACACGTCGTTGATCAAGCTCAACGTGAGATCTATATTGGCTTCTTCGCCAAACAGCTTTTTGAAGCCAAAATCAGTCGTGGGATCGATATAGCGTGACATGATCACCTCCCGAGATTGTTTGTGTTTGATGCTGCACGGTGATTTACCAAACCCAATATACTGAAAACTCTTTTTAAAATCAAAGCTTCTTTCAAACGTTAATGCGCCGGTCATTCCTCCGGCGGTTCATAACACCGGCGGCAGCGCGCTTCGTACATCTCTTTGGCGCCAACCACGACGCGTTCTTTGGCCTCGGTGAGGCGTTGCGTGTAACTCGCCGGCTCGCCGCACTGCATGCACACCGCCTGCGTCTTTGTCACCTGCTCAGCGATGGCCATCAATTGCGGCATCGGCTCGAACGGCTTGCCGCGAAAGTCCATATCGAGGCCGGCGACAATCACGCGCTTGCCTTGATCCGCCAGCGCGTTGCAAATATCGATGAGATCAGCGTCAAAAAACTGGCCTTCATCGATGCCAATGACTTGCGCCTCGTGGCTATTGCTGAGAATCTCTTTGGCGCTGCGCACTGGAAACGATCGGAGCTTCTGTTCGTTATGCGAAACGATATGATCATTGCCAAAGCGCGTATCTATAGCCGGCTTAAAGATCGCCACTTTTTGTTTGGCGATTTCGGCGCGGCGCAGCCTGCGGATAAGCTCTTCGGTTTTGCCGCTGAACATGCTGCCACAAATGACTTCGATGGAACCGGTGTGTGATGATGGCATTTTTTACTTGCAATGCTTGAGGTTGCCCCAACGGATAGATTAACCCAACTGTAAAAACTGTTTCAGTTGGGTTAATCTATCTGTTGGGAAAATTGTTTTCGCTCGAAACTACTTGGCTCCGGATTAAACTACAAGATACTTCTTCTCCCCATCTCCCACTCACCCTTTCCCCCTTTCTGATTGCTTCACCGCCGTTCCCGCAACAGGGCTTCCACTTTGGTTTTCAACAAATCGATCGCCACCCAGTTATAGCCGCCCTCCGGCACGATGATGTCCGCATAGCGCTTGGTCGGCTCGACGAATTGCAAGTGCATGGGCCGCACACTTTTTTCGTATTGCTCGACGACGGATTGCATGGTGCGGCCGCGCTCGGCGGTGTCGCGCTTCAGCCGGCGAATGAAACGGATGTCCGGATCGGTATCGACATAAACCTTGATGTCCATCAGCTCGCGCAGCCGGGGATTGTCGAGAATCAGAATGCCTTCCAAGACGATGATATCGTGCGGCCCGGCGCGGCGCGTTTCCGCGCGGCGCGTGTGCGTGGTAAAATCGTAAATCGGAATATCGACCGTCCAGCCGCTGAGCAGCTCTTCGACGTGTTGAACGAGTAAATCCGAGTCGATCGCATCCGGATGGTCGAAATTCTGCTTCGCGCGTTCTTCAAATGGCAGATGGCTTGAATCTTTGTAATAAGAATCCTGCTGCAAAACCACGAGCCGAGCCGAGCCGAGCTGTTCAATCATGTGCTGCACGACGAGGGTTTTGCCGGAGCCTGAGCCGCCGGCAACGCCGATGAGAATGCCTCGCGCCATTTTATCCTTGCTTTAACAGGTGATCGTCAAACGCCTCCGGCAGCAAATCGCGCAATTGGATGGTGTGTAGGGCGCCATGCTTGTTAATGCACAAAATTTCCAGATTTTTGGCGTAATCCCACAACACCTGCCGGCACGCTCCGCACGGCGTGCAAAATTCCTCGGTATCGGCGGCCACCGAGATTCGAATAAAATCGCGCTCGCCTTCGGAAAGCGCCTTGAAAATCGCCACGCGCTCGGCGCAACACGTCAGCCCGTAAGAGCTGGATTCGATGTTGCAGCCGGTATAAATTTTTCCCGTGGCGGTCTCGAGTGCCGCGCCAACCCGGAAGTTGGAATATGTCGCCAACGCCTGCACTTTGGCCTGTTGGGCGGCAGTAATGAGTTTATCCATTCACCTCTGACAATATAAAAATTTTTCTCAAAATTTCAAAATGACGTTGATAGAGAAAAAAAATCCGAGCTCGAAAATCGAGCTCGGACCGATTCTTTTGGACTAAGGTTGCCGCCATAGTCATCGCTTTCAAAGCCCTTACTCTCCGCTTAGAAAGGCAGATCCTCGCGGTCTGATTGCGCCGGCGGCGCCAGATCGTCGGAAGGCGGTGGAATCTCTGGTGCGCCTCCAGTCCCGCCCTCGGATTTGCGCCCTAACATTTGGAAGTTTTGCACGACAATCTCCGTCGTGTAATGTTTTTGGCCATCCTTTTCCCAAGTTCGAGTTTGCAGGCGGCCTTCGATATAAACTTGCTGACCTTTTTTAAGGTACTCCGCAGCCGTTTCCGCCTGTTTGTTCCAGACTACCAAGCGGTGCCACTCCGGGCGTTCCTGCCAATTGCCATCTTTGTCTTTGTATGCTTCGTTGGTTGCAAGACTAAAAGTTGCAACGGCAGCGCCACCCGGCGTGTATTTTAACTCCGGATCCTTGCCGAGGTGACCGATGAGCATGACTTTATTAAGACGGGCCATAAGCTGCCCCCTTTCCTTGAAATAGGGTTAAACGTAACTTCGGCATCTTCGCGCTAAATCTGAAGCTTCATTGGCGTTCCACTCGGGGCTGGCCTTCGACAAGCATAAAAGCGCCGAAGCGTGAATTGTAGGTAAGAGTAACAAATTTTTCTTTACTTGTCAAGTGTTTTGTTGCAAAATTAAAAATTTTCTTGAGCGCGAGGCGATGCCTGCCGCTTCAACGCTTGCCTTGCAGGAACGTTTCCGCCTCCTTGACATTTTCCAGGCTGCCGATTATCAGCGGCGTGCGCTGATGCAAATCCGTCGGCTGAATATCCAAAATGCGCTGATGGCCGGTGCTGGCGGCGCCGCCGGCTTGCTCAACGAGAAAAGCCAGGGGATTGACTTCGTACAAAACACGCAGCTTGCCTTTGGGGCTCTTTTTATCGGCCGGATAAAGAAAGATGCCGCCATAGAGCAAGTTGCGGTGAAAGTCCGCCACGAGCGAGCCGATGTAGCGCGATGAATAAGGCCGTCCGGTTGCCTTGTCCGGCATTTTAATGTATTCGATGTAACGTCGCATGCTCTCGTCCCAGTTTTGTGTGTTGCCTTCATTCACGCTGTAAATCGCCCCGCGCTTGGGAATTTGGATATTTTCGTGCGACAGCAGAAACTCGCCGACAGTCGGATCGAGCGTAAAGCCATGTACGCCGAGTCCGGCCGTGTAAACCAAGAGCGTTGATGAGCCATAAATGACATAGCCGGCGCCGATTTGTTTATGGCCCGGCTGCAGGCAGTCATCCAAAGTGCCGCGCTCGCCGGCGCTGATCTTGCGTTGGATCGAAAAGATCGTGCCGATGCTCACGTTGGCGTCGATGTTGGAAGAGCCGTCAAGCGGATCGTAGAGCAACACGTAATGCCCGCACTTGAACTCTTCGGGGATGGGAATAATGTCCTCCCGCTCTTCGCAAGCCAGAACACACAGCCGGCCGGTGTGATCCATGGCGCGGTAAATCACGTCGTCGGCAAACTCGTCGAGCTTGCGCACCTGCTCGCCCTGCACGTTCTCGGAACCGGTGTAGCCGAGAATATCCCCCAAACCGGCGCGGCGCACTTCCCGCGAGATGACTTTCGCTGCAAACGCGATGTCATACAGCAACGCGGAAAACTCACCGGTGGCTTGGGGAAAACTTTTCTGTTGCTCGATGATGTGACGCTCGATGGTCACGAGTCTTTTAGTGGGCATGGCTTCCTCCTTTTCGCGCGATAAGGATTAAATTATGACTTTTGTTTTTTATTTTTGCTGCGACGTTTTGCCGGCAGCTTGCTTGGTCTCTCAAAATTCGTTCGCACGACATAAGTGTGAATCTTCGTTCCATCAATCTCTTCCTGCTCGAAGAGCGTATCACTTTCTTTGTGTCGGCTGCTGAAAACCACATAATAACCATCAGCCAGCCCCTCGCTTTTCGCGTATTCGGCAAGCTGGCGCTTGCCTTTTTGGTACGAGAAGGCGTCTATCCAGCGTTTGATCTCGATCACATAAGCCTTATCTTTGTAGACAATAATGGTGTCGAGTCGACCTCGTCTGGTGGGTACTTCCATAAAAGTCTTGCCGCCCAACTGCTCGACAAAAAAGTTGATATACGTGTCAAAGGAGTAGTGGCAGGCGGACTCTTTGAGGTTTTTGGTGTCGAAAGCGCGGAAGCCGCGCCTCTGAATATAGGCAATATAATGGCGAACGATTTGATCGATATTCAGGCCGTCGGTGGTATAGAAATCTTCAAACCTTTCATTCGGATCGGTATAATACACGGCCTCGCCATTGCTCTTTGGGCGAAAGGCTGCAATGAGCACATTTTTGTAAAGGGGTATCGGAACATCCACATTGCCCTCTTCATCTTTGGCAATCACACCATGGCTGTTAAGAAATTTCATCTGCTCGTCGTAAACCGAAAAAGGCATCGGACTGTCCCCGAATAACACCTTGATCATGAAATCTTTGTGCTCGCGAGCCTTGCTCACGATATTGGAAATGTTGCGATCGATTCGCTCGGTCAAAAAATAATCCAGCAGCTTGCGAAAGCTGGCCATGTCCACGGGTTTGTTGCGATCGGTGCAATATTTCTCAACCAATTCCCGGCACAAAGCGTTGACCAAACCCGGTTGCCCAAGCGTGTTATCGTAAATTTTGGCGACTACTTTTTTCTGAAATTTTTGTTCGCTCTCTTGCTCGTATTGGCTGATCAAATCCTCGACTTCTGCCTTGGTAAAATAGGGCACTTCCAATTCGTCGGCGACGTTGAAAGGAGAAGCATGATCCAACACCACACCGGATAGATTGCGTACGCCGACGAGCATAAGAGAGTGCAAACTATGAACGTCACGTTCATGATACATGCTGCGAAAAAGATGCATGGTTTCGCTGATGCGGTCGTCAGGAAGGGCGTCAAACTCGTCAATCACCAACGCCATTCGCTTTTGTGTTTGCTTATAAATTTCCCGCATCAGCAAGACGAAATCTCTCATCTCGACCAGCTTACAGTTTTCGATAATTTTTTTGACCTCAGCATTCTTCGTTCTATCCAGCAATTTGATTTTGAAGAACTTCATAAAATCAGCGCCGGAATTGTGCAAGCCTTCGATGGTTATCCACACCGGCAGAAAGCTCGATCCCTCGGTGCGCTCGATCTCCCGCAGCAGCTCGAGAAAATACGTTGTCTTGCCCGCTTGTCGCGGCGCAAAAATCGTAAAGTATTTGCCCTTTTTGACCTTCTCGATGCCCCGCTGAATCAGGGCTTCGCGCCTGACCATGTAGTGCAAGTCAGGATAGCATGGGCCTTCGACGTTAAATTCGCGCATGGCTTTATTTTTGTTGCCTACAATATTCCGCAAATCCGGTTTCGCTAATTGCTGGGAAGGAAAATCCGTATAAAAAATATAAAAACTTTGCCAGTTAAATCCAATCACTTTTTCGGGTTTTGAACGGGCTATCTCTCCAAATTCACCACCACTTCCCGCCGTTCATATTCTCCAGCCAAACCAGCAAATTTCAAACGAATGACATCCGCTTTATCCGATGGTAATAATTCACCACCGTTGACAGAAATAACTTCTCGTGGCGAGTGTAAAATTACATCATAGCTATATCCTCCCGCGCCTTCACAAACAAAAACGAAACGATCTTCTTCAAGCCGCTCAGAGAGAACTCGCAACTGCTGCGAGCGCTGGCCGATTTGCAGCGGCTCGCGGGGCAATTCGATCCAGGTGCCTTCAAAGACCGAAAGCTGTGCTTTGGCATTTTTTCCGGTTTTAATGAAAAGCGGCATTCTCTGTTCGACTTCGGCACCCGCTTCTAATTGCGGCGCAAACTCAATTGTGCAAGCCGGCCCTTCGGCGCGTTCGACCGTTAGCGTGATGCCGCCGAGATTGCGTTGATAACGAAGATCGAAAGCGCTTTTACCTATGCGGATATTTCTGATCCGAACCTCGTTCCAATCTGGCGGAAAACTCGGAGCAAAACGCAAAACCGGCGAACCGGCCAACTGGCCAACCGGCGAACGCATTTCAAGTCCGAGCAAACCACGAATCACGCCAATCGCATATCCGAACGACGAAAAGAGCTGATGCGGCACTGAAGTGTCGAGGGGGCGAAAATACTCGCCGCTCACCACTTCCGGCATGTAGCCGCGCGCATCGACGAATGTCCATTCCGCCATATTGCGCAACATTTGCAAACCGGCGGTCGCGCGGCCGTAATTGAATAACGCCCACAAATTGTAGCCGGTGAGAAACGGCCACACCGCGCCGTTGTTGTACGCCAATGGCTCGTATGCGCTGCTCTTGTTCGAGAGCATCCGGCAACCCCAATCCGTGGAGATTTCCGAAGAAACCAATCGCTCCAACATGATTTGTGCATGCGAGCTATCGAGCTGCCAAAACGTCATCGGAAACGCGCCCCACGCCGTAACCTCCGGATTGGGATTTCCTTGCTGGGTGATGGAAAAGTTATAAATTTGCTTCTCGTTGCTCCAAAACTTCTTTTCGAGCGAAATCAAGCCGGTGCGATGCCAACGCTCGGCTTCAGTTGCGATATTCTTCTCACCCATCCAATTCGCCATCTCGCCCATCGCTTTCCAGGCTTGCACGCCGACACTGGCGAGAAAAATATCCACGCCGCTCCCCTCGCGCAAAGAGCCAAGCTCCGAAGCGCCGAGGCCGGCTTTGGTGTTTTCCATCAAGCCGTCGCCGTCAGTATCAGTTGTGCGGCTCCAGGCATACGCCCTTTTTAATGACAGCCAACTTTCGCGTAGAAAATCTACATCACCGCTCGCCAGCAAATAATTCCAAAACGCCACGAGATAATACGGCGTCGTGTCGCCGTGAATGTAGCCATACGGAAAATCCTTGAACCAATCGATCAACGCCGCGGCTTGCGTCAGCTCGTGCATCATCTTGCCGTCGTCGCGTTGCCGCTTTTGCAGGAAACGAAAACTCTCCCGAATAGTGCTGAAATCACCGTAACCGGCAATGGCAAACGAGTTGATGAAACAATCGCCGCCGAAGAACCAGCCGAAGCCCGGACGCTGGCTCGCGCCGCTGGGCCCGAAGCCCGCCACCATCCCCGCACCAAGATCAGGGTTGTTGATGAATCCTTTTGTCAGCGCCACTTTTGCCCATTCAAAAGCGAGATTGAGTTTCTCGCCCGGCGTTTCAATCGAGAGAAATTCGTTGCGTAATCTTTGATAATATTGCCGCGTTTTTTCAAGTTGCTCGGAGTAAGTGGCGAGCATTTTTTCATACAGCGCCCGCGCCGAGTCACGCTTGGCAAAATCGGCTGTGATGATAATCGGAAATTTTTGCGAACGGCCATTCGCGCGCTTGAAGTCAATGGCAAATTGGCTCGGCGCTTGCGCCAGCTCGTGCGCCGGCGGCGATGAGAGCGCTCGCGCATTCGGCGCGCCGATAAACGCATTGCGCAGACGGCGACTTTCGGAAATCACATAAGCTTTACTCTTTTCATCCCAAAACGCATATTGCCCGCCCAGCCCGGCCGGCCACATCGGCTCCATATCCGGCAAGAAGCTGGCGATGAGCGTCATGTCTTGATAACTATCCACTTCGAGCAGCGCCACCAATGCCGGCAGATCGACCGGCGCAAAAAGTGTCTCGCGCACGGTGAAGAGCGGATGGGAAAACGTGATCGTCGTCGCTTCCGGCCGCACCTCGATGTCGCGCGCCAGTTCCGACAGCGGTATCGGCGCCGGTGTTTCGCTATTTTGATACCAAAGCTGAAAGCCGTGGCAAATTTGATAGGGAAAAATCCACGCCTCAAAAATGCCGTTTTCAGTACCGGTGATCATGGACTTTTGTCCGACCACCGAAATGGGCGCGGACGGCCGGACGCTACCTTTTATCACTATAGAATTTTGGGCAAAGGCGATGAAATTAATCGCGCAAATAGCGAGCAAGATCGAGAAGAGTTGAGTTCTCACACTTTCCTCAACATTGTAGCGTGCAGTTGACAAATTTCGATGATGGCGTTGCGCAGAGCAGCCGTGTTATTATACGGATATACAAGAGTTCCAGCAATATTGCTCAGGTGGCGTTTTACCAGCCGCAGTTGAGCAGTAAGAACGTGGCACGATTTATTTAGACCAAGCGCTACCCCGTATTCCAAAATCACATTAGCATTTAAATGCGAGCGCAAGCTGTTGTGAGTTAAGTCAAAAATGGCAAATGTTGACAACGAGATTTTGCCAATAATCTCGATCCAGTAGCCTTGATTCGGTTGGAACAGATCTTGTTGGCTCAGAACCTGGAAAAGGGCGGGGCATTCAGATTGTTTGGTGTCGCCAAAGACGGGAGTAAAATTACGGCCATACGGCAGCAAATACTTGCTGTTTACCTCTTCAAATGCAGCTTTGACGATAGCGCGGTATTTGGATTTTGCTTTGACATTTTCGCCAAAGTAATCATGCCAGATGAAGATAAATTCTTCCGCCATCGTTTACCCCACCAGCGCAGTTGCTTTTTGAGGCAGGCGATAATAAGGATAATCCGCTCCTGCGTCGATTCGCTCGACCACACCGGCGGCAGCAAGAGCATCACCGACTTCCACGACCTTATTCACATTCCACCTCAGCTCCCTTGCCAGGGATTTAGCATTGGGAGGAATATTGTGGGGATTGAAAATGCTGTCCCGAGACGCTGTCAACTGTTTTAAAATTTGAACGATTTTCTTCTGCTTCGTGCCTACAAGAAAGGCGGTCAAATGTTGGCGCACGAGACGTTCAAACGATTCGCTTGTATCGAAAGTCTGGTAGAGATTGGCGTCGGACACAAAGCTCGCGAAGAAATCCTTGACCCGCTTATACCGATCAGGATCGAGATCGTCCGGCGGGATACTGCGTTTGCACCAATAGAGCATCAAGTGTGGGCGCTGGTGTTGCTTCCACAAACGATAAGCCAGGCGAAATTCTTCCTCCGTGCCGGAGCGATAATGCTTGCCATTTTGCGAGCCGGCATCATGAGGTAACATTTCAAATCGATGCCAAACGATGCCGATAAATATGTCCCACGCCGTTGGCCTCAGTTGCTCAAGAAGCGCTTGCTCCGGCTGATGGAGATCAGGCCGCACATTGTGAAAATCCATCAAGTCCAGCTTGATGCCCAAATATTCTGCAAGCACTTTCAAATCTTGAACGACTATCGCGAGGCGCTTGCGCTCTGTCGCCATGTCACTTGGCGAGGCGACAAAAATCCGCAAATTTTTGTAATGCTTATTCGTGGTCATTGCCATACCCAAAATCAGCACAAAATAAAGCCCCTGACTTCAACTTGGAAATTTATAACCCAAGATACTCATCCTTTTCCAAAAAGTCAAGTTTATCCTTTCTGCTTTTATGCTTCGGCGTTCTCCGAGCGATAATACAAATACAGAAAGCCGGTGGCGAGCGCACCGAGAATATGCCAAAGCGCATGGCCTTGCAGCCAACTGTTCGGGTTGCAAAGAATTTTGGTAATATCCAACGTCCAAATGATGAAAGCAACAATCAAAGTCCACCACGCAGCTTGCAGGAGGAACCTGTTGATTTGAGGCTTCTTTTGCGTGCGCACGCGATATTCCGGCCATAAAGCCGCAACGACGATCGCGCCAAAAATATAGCGCCGCAGGACAGGAAATTCCAGGAGAACATACGCGAGGACGAGATTGAGCGCGAGATAGGCTAAAACAAAAGCCTTCGCGTTAAGCGCCTTCAGCCGGGACACATTATACAACAAAATGAAGCAGGCCAGCAGATACATGCCCATCACATCGACGAACTGGCCGGCGAAAGTCAACGAGGCGTGATAAAACGCGCTGCCCAAGCCGATAAGCATGAGTGCAATTCCATACAGCAAGGGATACGTCCGTTGGCGCGTCATTACATTCGAACGCAGGCGATTCACATCCTCGCGAGATTGCCGAATCACCAGCAGGCCAACGAGCACGAATCCAAATGACGACCAAGTATTGGCAGGTTGCGCGATGGCACCGCTGTTGATGGCTTCACAAAAACAATTCGCCGGCATACAAGAAGCGGGCCTCCAACTCGACCAGGAATAATCGATGCGGCTCAAAGCCGCTGCAGCGCCGATGATGACGAGGGAGACGACAAGAGGAGCGATGAAAAGTTTCATTTTAGGAAGATTTGGCGTTACGCGCTTCCAATCTGCGCCTGCTACCCGTTTTTGTATTGCCAGGCTAAGACCACCACCCATGGATTTCAGCAACTAATGGAAAATCGGGGTTTGACTTTTTGTGTGCAAAATCAAGGTGCTAAAAATGTTGGGCTTGTGATTTTGACAAAATTAATATATATTACCCTTCATCATATTGCCAGCACATTTTACGAAATTCCCATAAAAACGCCCAACACCAGATAAAAAAACTTGGATATCAATAAGGAGAAAACTTCCCATGATCCTGGAACTGATAAAAGATTACGCGCTTTTTCTTGCCAAGACTGCGACCATAGCCCTGGCAATCTTTCTGGTCTTGCGAGGCGTGGCGACAATTTGGCGCCACCAGCGCAGAATCAGCCCAAGAAAAATAAGAGTAAAAAAACTCAACCGGCATTACGAGCATTTAAGGGACGCCATTAAAGACGAAATGCTTTCCGAGCACGAGCGGAAAAAGGCGGCCAAAGAGCGGCGCAAGCAGCGGAAGGCCGAAAAGAAAAAAGCCAAAAGCGGGCCGCAGCCTGAGAAGAAAAAGATTTTTGTGTTGAGCTTCAAAGGCGATATTCTCGCTTCGGCCGTCGGCTCGCTGCGAGAGGAAGTGACGGCGGTGCTGACCGTCGCCAAGCCGAGCGACGAAGTGGTAGTGCGCCTGGAAAGCGCCGGCGGCACGGTGAATTCCTACGGCTTGGCCGCTTCGCAACTTTTGCGCCTCAAGCGCAAAAACATTCCCTTGACCGTTCTCGTGGATAAAGTCGCGGCCAGCGGCGGCTACTTGATGGCTTGTGTGGCCGATCGTATTCTGGCAGCGCCCTTCGCGGTCGTCGGCTCGATCGGCGTGGTCTCGGAAGTCCCCAACTTCAATCGCTTGCTCAAGAGGCATGACATTGATTATGAGCTGATCACCGCCGGCGAATACAAGCGCACGCTGACGATGTTCGGAGAAAACACGGAAAAGGGGCGCAAGAAATTCATCGAGCAACTCGAAGACGTGCATGCGATCTTCAAAGCGTTTCTCAAAGAAAATCGCGCCCAAGTGGAAATTGCAACTGTTGCCACTGGCGAGTATTGGCACGGCAGACGCGCGCTCGATTTGAAACTGGTCGACGAGCTGATTTCGAGCGATGATTATCTCTTTGCCGCCAGCGAGAACAGCGACATTTATGAAGTCGAATACAAAATCCCGGAGACCTTCCGCGAAAAGCTCATCTCCGGCCTGACCAAATCGCTGAGCCAGGCGCTGCATTCTTTGTGGAGCCGGATCGAGAAACAAAGCTTCGTTTAGACAAGTGTGCAAAGCCGGTTTTCTTCTATAAAAATCTCCACAAACCGATAAACATCCATGAAAGAATTGTACAACGGCGCCGGCGCAGCGCGAATAATATCCGGCTCGCGCCAATCGCAAATGACGCCTCGGGCCGCCAAACGCTCGCACAACGCGCGCCCGTTCCTTCTGACTCGAATCGAAAGCTGCGCGCCGCGTTGTAGCGGATCGCGCGGCGTGACCGCGGAGAAATTTTCATGGCGATGTTGTTCGAGCAGAAATTCCAAATACCCCGTCAGCAAAACGCTTTTGGCGCGGATTTTTTCCATTCCGGCTTCGTCAAAAATATCCATCGACGCACGCAACGCCGCCAGCGGCAGAATCGGCGGATTACTGAGCTGCCAGCCTTCGGCGCCGGGGATGAAATGAAAATCGGGACCCATTAAGAAGCGCGTGTTCTTGTCATGTCCCCACCACCCCGCGAAGCGGGGCAAATCCGGATTGTTGGCATGGCGCTCGTGAACGAAACAGCCGGCGACGCTTCCCGGGCCGGCATTGAGATATTTGTAGCTGCACCACACGGCAAAGTCTACGTCCCATTCGTGCAGCTTCAAGATGACATTTCCCGCGGCGTGCGCCAGGTCGAAGCCGGCGATGCAACCTTTGGCATGGCCGGCCTTGGTGATTCTGTCCAATTCAAAAAGCTGGCCGGTGGCGTAGTTGACGCCGCCGAGCATGATCAATGCAATCGTCTCACCTTCTTTCTCGAAAAGCGTTTCGATATCTTGTGTGCGAATCGTATCCTCACCTGGTTGCGGCGAAAGCTCGATCAGCGAGGTGGACGGATTGAACCCGTGAAAGTGGATTTGCGATTTGACGGCGTATTGATCCGAAGGAAAAGCACTGGCCTCGATTACGATTTTATGCCGCGTCAGCGTTGGCCGATAAAACGAGACCATCATGAGGTGCAGATTAGCCGTGAGCGAATTCATCACCACGACTTCGATGGGCTTGGCGCCGACGAGCCGCGCGGTTTGCCCGGTGAGAAACTCATGATACGGCAGCCACGGATGCCTGGCGTGACGATGGCCTTCCACGCCGAGCGTTTCCCAGTCTTGCAATTCCTGCTCGACATACGCGCGCACGGATTTCGGCTGCAAACCGAGTGAATTGCCGCAGAAATAAATGCAGTCGTCGCCGGTTTTGGTTTTGGGAATATGAAAGCGCTCGCGGTATTTTGCCAAAGCGTCTTTGGCATCCATGGCGACGGCGAAGGATTTGCTGATTTGGAAGTCAAGATTCATACGTTTCAACAAAACGCGGACGAGCCTACGGACGCAGGCCGCAACCAAAAAAAATCTCCAACGGATAGATTAAGACCAACTGATGCTTTTATCCGCTGGTCTTAATCTATCCGTTGGGGGTAAAAACTTTTAGAATTTTTTTCTGAGTTTGGTTGTATATGTCAACTTATTTCTTCCCTTCCGGTGCACGCAGTTCTTTCGCCGCAATTTGATGCTGCCACCGTTTCTTCCCATCTTTGTCATAGCACTCCAACGTCACGCGGCGGTCGGTGCGCGGGCCGTCGAAGCGCAAAACGCCGAAGCTGTGGGAATCATCGACGAGTGTGCCCGGCACGCGAGCCGGGTTGTTCAAACCTTCCTTTTCAACGCGAGACAAGCCGGCGGTGAGTGACGAGCTGGTAAAATCGTACAGCGGATAGAAATCCTGCGGCACGATTTTCATTAATTCGCTATGATGAACATCGCCGGAAAGAAACAGCACGCCGGAAACTTTTTGCGTTTGGATCCACTGCAAAAGCTTTTGCTGCTCCTGCTGGTACTTCGAAAAAGCTTCGTAGGGATTCATCGGATTGAGCATTTGATTGCCGCCGGCGACGATTTTAAACGGCGCCCGGCTGGAGACGAGGGATTCCATGAGCCATTGCATCTGCGCCTCGCCAAACATGAGTTTGTCCGGCGCATCCGGCATGCGGTTTGGCGAGCGATGATAACGATCATCCAGCATAAAGAATTCGATGTCGCCCCATTCGAAGCGCATGAACACGCCGGGGACGCCTTCGATGCCATGGCGGGGATTGGCCCAGTAATCTTTGAAAATTTGCAACGCGGTTTGCCGCATGCGATACGAACGGTCGGAATCGTTGGGGCCGTAGTCGTGATCGTCCCAAATGGCGTAATGATGCGTCGCGCCGAGCAACGCCTGCAATTCCGGCAGCGCGCGGGTATGTGCATAGCGGTGCCGCATGCCGGCTTCCGAGAACCAATCCGGCTCACGATAATACGTGTTATCACCGAGCCAGAGCATTAAATCAGGTTGTTGCGCCGCAAGGGCCGTAAAAATCTCATAATCACTGCCATAAGGTTTTCCGGGACGGTCGAAAATTTCTTCGTTGACATAAGCGCACGAGCCGAACGCCACGGTAAACGCTGGCGGATCGGTGCGCCATTGCCAATGCGGTTGGGTTTGAAAGGCCAGCCGATATGGCCGCGCCGTCAATGCCCCATCAAGATAAAGCTCATAGTTGAAACGCTTGCCAGGAGGAAGGCCGGTTAAAAGAAAGCGTGCGATGTGATCTTGTGCGGCAGTGGTGTGAACCAGCGCACTCAAACTCGCATTTGCCGGTTGCTCAACGGGCCAATAGCGCAATTGCACCGTCGCCGGCCTGGTCGTTTGCACCCATAGCATGACTTCTCTTTGCTCGCTGTAACCCACCATCGGGCCGGAGCGCAAGACACTTTCCTGCGCCAGCGCAGGCCTGGCGTTGGCAATAAACAAGAAAATAAAAAGAAAACTCCATCGGTCAACACGTCTCATTTCTGTCTCCGTTTTAAATGAGTTCAATGAATAAGTTTCACAAAACGCCGGGCATCTTCGCGCATGTTCGTGTTATTGAACATTACCCAAGTCGGCGCAACCTGGCACCAATCTGCCAGTTGGCACAAATCAGCCTCCGTAAATTTGTAACGATAACCGCCAATGCCGTGCAGGCGAAAATATTGGCTTTCACCCCAGCTTGGCAAGCGCTGAAAAGGATCGACGCCATCGATGAGATTCAATTCCTCGCACAAGCGGCGAATTTGTTCCGGCGACCACTTGCCGCGTGGCTCCCAAACACATTGGAATGCACCGCGATCGATGCGCTTGAAAAATTGGCGGAGATTCGACTGATTTTCGGTGATAGGCTCGAAACTGGCGGGACATTGAAAAACAATAAAACGCGCGCGCAGAGCTTCAGCAATTTGTCGCATGATTTCCCAAGCCTGCCAAACTTCATCGGTGGGCCGGAAACAGCCGACACGGCGTCTGGCTTTTTCAAGCAACGGTTTTCGTAAGCGGCGATAAGTCGGACTGGTAGCCGGATGAGTAATAAGCTGCCACGCCTTCAATGCAAACTCAAATTGGCCGGACGCTTTTTCGCGCCAACGCCGGGCGGTCTCGACTTCCGGCGGCTGATAAAACGTCTGCTGAATTTCCATGGCCGGAAATTCGGCAAAATATTTGTCTTGCGCTTCCGCAAAGCCGCAGCAGCCGATGGTGATTGGGGATTTCGCCATAACCAAATTTGTTTAATAATTATTCGGAAGATAAACAAATTTTTCCCAAGGCAATCGTTAAAATTTTGCTTCAGATTAAGGAGCAACATGAGCTCACAATTTCTTTACCAATACTTGGTCAATCCCGGAATCGTTGGTAATCCCTGTCCCTCATCGCGTACCCTTTGCTGCGCTGTCGCTCGTTCTGTTTTGCGCAATAACCCGCGCCTGATCGCCGAGTGGGGCGCTGGTCAAGGCCATATCACTCGTGCTTTGCTTTCTCTTATGCAGCCCCATCAACGTCTCGTTGCCTTCGAGCTGCTCGACATCTTCGTGCGAGACTTGAAAAGAATCGCTGATCCACGGCTCTCCGTAATCCACGCCGATCTTCGCGACACGCACCATTATTTGGCTGAATTGGGCCTACAAACAGTTGACTGCATCTGTTCCTCAATTCCTATTAACAACTATCAGTCCACCGCGCGCACCGATTTTTTTCAAGACATTAAACAAATTCTTCAGCCCGGCGGCTATTACATTCAATACGCCTATTTATGGCGGTATCACCGCCCGCTTCTGTTACGCGTTTTTCCTCGCGTTGAAACAAAGTTCGTTTTTGCCAACTTTCCCCCTGCCTTCGTATATTCCTGCACTTTTTAACCCTCGGTCAAGTACCCGTTTTTTGAGACACAAAGTCTAAGCACGGTTGCAGCATTGGCGCAACCTGACAGATCAGCGACTTCAGCATCAAGCCTGTGCTTCCGCAAAGCCGCAGCAGCCGATGGTGATTGGGTGGCTTATTCGCTCCATATTCGGGTTGAAAGATAAACAAATTTTTCCAAAAAGCAACCGGTAAAATTTTCACCTGGGAAAATTTCTCGCTAGACTTTGCCATCGAACGGGTAGAATTTGAAATAATTAGTTTTCCGTTTTGGGATTAGACCGTTTCTCAATTCGGTTATACCCGCTCATTGTTAATATCTGCAATAGATAAAAACGAGTGTATATTAGCAAGAAAAATCGAAGGGGTCTTGTTTTAGGCTTATAAGCATCTTCATAATTCAGATCATCTCAAAACCAAACTGGTCATAGACACCCGCATATTGTTGAATGCTTTAGCTTATCTCTGTACCTGTGAGAAAAAACAAGCAGAGGCTGCACAATTTAAGCAGGAGATTCAGCAAAACCTATGGTCAAAAATAAATAAAATTGAAGGCTTCAAAATACGACTATTTTCCCTTAAGCAAAAACGCCTAATCAGTCAAGACGAGTTCTGGAAAGAATTATTCGACGAGTGATCCCTTATTCCGTATGGACTCCAAACATCTTGAGATAAAGCCCGAACGTAACACCTCCAATTGCGCTTAATGCGCTCGCCTACCTTTGCCTACGCGACGTCAACAGAAGCGCCGCAAAACCGTTCCTTGATGCCGTAAACTCGAATTTGGCCAAGACACGAGAAATGGACGGCTTTCAAATAAAGCTTTTCTCGATGAAGAAAAAAAACAACTGGTGACCAAAGACGAATACTGGAGTGAATTGTTGGGGTAATTGCCGGCTCCCTAAAATCAAAGGCAGACGGTTTTTATTTTTCAAGCATGAACAGTCAGTCGTCCGGCTGTGATTCGTTTGTCACACTGTGGCAATTTCTCACATATTGACCTTGACACTCACAAAATCCGCCATTGAAATTTCAGGGGCTTAGCCGCGTTTGGAAAAATGGAATGCCTTTTGTATTATAACATGATGAGAGAATTGAAGTCGAAAGTAAGCGCGTCCCAGCAGACTGGCAGTCTGCGTTACGGCAAAGATTACAAAAGGAGAGGCAACCATGAAAAGCAAATTGATTCTGATGATCGCAACGCTGGCGACATTGTCTCTGGGCATTGCTATGCCGGCCGCGGCGGATGACAAAAATTCCAACATTGGCTTGAAGCTCAATCTCGGCCTCGGCTCGCAGGACGTTCCAGCTTCGCAAAATTTAGAGAAGGGCGATTTGGCGGCGCTGAGCCTCGGCTACGGCGTTTCGCAGCGGGTGACGATATGGCTGGGCGCCGAGGTCAGCCAGCATACGCACGAGCTTGATTCGAAGCTTGAAAGCGATTTCGTCGGCATCGAGCTGGGCGTGCAATATAAATTGCGGCCCCACCAAAAATTGCGGCCTTATGGAAAATTCGGCCTGGGAACATTCTTTCTCGGCTCCGAGGGAACGGTATTGAACGGTGGCGGCGTGACGTGGGGACTTGGCGCGGAATATCGTCTCGCGCGTTTTCTCTCGGTGGGCGCCGAGTTTTTCTGGAAGGATTTTGATTACACGAAACGACAAATCGGCAAGGACAACGATTTTGAGGACATTGAAGATCCGATCTTGGGAAACACCAAGGGTTTGATGCTTAACTTTACCATACATTGATAACGCCCATTTGCCATGGCATGTAGCCCAACGGACGAGAGAAGTCAGTTGGGCTTTTTTTTGTTGCAGACAAGCTGTCTGCGTTACGGCATTTTGAATCCGCGTTGCTTCTCGCGCACCACCAAAACCGAGCATGGGGCTTTTTGCACGACACGATCCGTAGTGCTGCCGAGCAGAAGCTCGGCGAGCCGGCCGCGGCCGTGGCTGGATATGACGATCAAATCCGCGCCGGTATCTTGCGCGGCGCGAATGATTTCTGCATACGGCTTGCCATCGCGCACCATGAACTGCACGCGCAATTTTTGGGCGACGGCAGGGCGGATGAGTTTTTTCAGTTTTGCCGTAGCCGCGTCGATTTGTTTTTTATTGTACTCTTTGACGCTATTCACACTGACGCGCAGCATCATCATTTCTTCATCGGTCAAAGGCAGATCGCCAATAACGGTGAGCAGTATGAGCTTGGCGTGGTTGGTTTCAGCCAGCTTTACGCCGTAGCCAACCGCACGATTCGCCACTTCTGAAAAATCCGTGGGCACGAGAATTTTACCGAGCTTCGCCATAGTTCAGTCATCCTCTAGCGTGAGTTTCCTACTTTCGGCTAGAAAGTTTGGTTTATCTATTTATAAGCATTACATTTACAATAGCAAGGAACTGTATACACCAACAACTACAAC
>JAKEEU010000363.1 GCA_022616415.1 Candidatus Zhuqueibacterota bacterium
GCACCGGCAATTTGCTATTGAATCAGGGAATCACGATACAGCCGTATGCCGATGAACAACCCATATTGAAAGGAACCTTCATGGCTGCCGAGTGGAAGAAGCAAGACAACGGATTATGGACCACCGAATGGTCCCGTTTATTTCCCTCCAGGCCGGCGGATTGGTGGCGACGTAACCGCGAAGGAAAAAAAACGCCGTTGCATCGTTTCAACAACGACATAGTGTTCGTGGACGGCAGGTTCCTGCAGTCCGCCGGCTGGGAAGGCGAAGTGGATGAGAATACTTTTTACATCGACTACGAAGCGGGTGTGGTTTATATCGGCGTTGACCCGACGGACAAATTGGTCGAAATCACCGCTTATGACGTCGCGCTGCTCAGAACAACCAAAGAGTGCCATGGCAAAACCTCGGATCGCAAAGGATACACGATTCGGGGAATCACGTTTACGCAATATGCCTATCGCGCGCTCGAAATTGAAGGAACAGAACCCGAGGGATTATCCGATGAATCCAAACACGGAAAGGAAGTCGTGGGCATGACCCTGGAGCATTGCACGATTTCCCACTGTTCTCGCGTCGCGGGTTATCTCCGCGGCGATCACATGACGATTCGGCATTGCAAAGTGAGCGACACCAGCACGGAAGGCATCTACATCATCGCCTCGAACGACGTGCTGCTGGAAAAAAATATTCTCACCCGCAATAACATCGAAAACATCACTGGCTACTATCCCGCGGCGGTGAAGATTTTCAACCAAAGTTACCGGGTGACGTGCAATGATAATCTCGTGATCGACCATCCCAATTCAAACGGCATTTGGTATGATGTCGGGAACGTCGATGGGGTGTTTACGAACAATTGGATTGAAGGCGTTGGCCGCATTGGCAAAACATTTCCCACTAACCAGCTCTGGCCGAGCGATAACGGGTTCTTTTTTGAAATCTCAAAAGGCGCCGTATGTGCCGGAAATGTCTTTGTCAATTGTGATCATGGCCTCATGGTGCTCAATGCCTCGAATGTTCAAATCTACCAGAACACCTTCATCAATAGTGTGGCATGCATTGGGCGCAATGCGCGAAGCGCTGCCGGCGACCATTTTGGCTGGCATCCCAGCACCGGACCGGATGTTGATCAGCGCGATGGCCATATTTTCGTCAACAATCTGCTTACCGGTGATGAGAGTTTTAACAGACCCCTTCTGTTCGTTTGGCAGCCGGCATCATTGTGTGAGGCGCTCGATAAACCGCAACTGAAGCAACTTGATTACAATGTGTACGTGCGCGGTGCCGACAAATCATCTTACCCCTTGATTCTGTGGAGCCCGGCAGCAAACGAAAACTGTCAAGTGGGATTTGCGTCATTGGAGAATCTGCGAAAACTATATCCGGAATTCTCGGCCAACAGCCGCAGTTATTTAAACTATGACGGTCCCTTATTCAAGGGCATGGAATTGGGCAACTACCAATTATTATCTGCGTTTCCGGGATCGAAATCAGGAATGCAGCTTCCGGCAGAGATCAGTAAGTTTCTTGGCCAGTCTAAGAAAGATGGCCGATACGTTGGGGCGTATCCGCCAATGCCATGAAGAAAGTCATGAACGCTTTATCAGAGAATTGGTGTGCAGATTTATGGAAAATAATTTATTTTATTCTTATTCACAGCAGACGAACACGAGTCTCATCTGCAAATGGTGTCACGGCGCAGTTTTAAGTTTACTCGCCTGTTTGCTTGGATTATTGCCGCAACATTCGTTTGCGCAACCGTTGGCAAAAGGCAAAGGCAAGTTCTTGGGTTGCGCCACAAGCAGCAATATGTTTATTAATCTTGATAAATATTGGAACCAGATAACCCCGGGCAATGACGGCAAATGGGAATCGGTTGAGGCCGTTCAAGGACAGTATAACTGGGCTAACCTGGATAAAATTTATGATTATGCGGTGCAAAGAGGCATGGCTTTCAAAGAACATACATTAGTTTGGGGAAACCAGCAACCCTTGTGGATCACTTCGCTTGATTCTGCAGGGCAAAGGGCGGCCGTGGAAAATTGGATACGTCTTGTTGAAGAACGTTACCCGTCAATGGCGTTTGTTGATGTGGTGAATGAACCTTTCCACGCTCCCCCTTCCTACAAAAATGCATTGGGTGGGGATGGGACGACCGGGTGGGATTGGGTCATCACCGCATTCCAATTGGCAAAAAAATACCGCGTGCCCGGTGTAAAGCTACTCTTAAACGAATATAATGTCTTGCACAGCAACACGGTGACAACCAACTACCTTGCCCTTATCAAACTCTTGCAGGACCGAGGTTTAATCGACGGCATTGGAGTGCAAGGCCACTATTTTGAGTTTCGAAGCGATATCTCCAGCTCCAATACTTATATCTACGATATTGCGACGTTTAAATCCAATCTCAATCGACTTACAGCGACCGGACTTCCGGTTTATATTTCCGAATTTGATATTGATGAGCCGATTGATGCAAATCAGCTTGAACAATACAAAATTTACTTCCCTATTTTTTGGAGCAATCCTGGCGTTAAAGGAATAACATTGTGGGGTTATATTCAAAATGACGTTTGGACGGCTCATCCCAATACTTACTTATTGCTGGCCAATGGAACCGAGCGTCCCGCTCTCCAATGGCTCCGCACATATATTTTAACCCCACTGACGCCTGCGCTTATTTCGCCGGTTGGAGGAATAACTGGCAAACCGCGTAACCCACTTTTAGAATGGCACGCTTCGGCTTCCGCAACATCATACCATATCCAGGTTGCAACCATTAGAATATTCTCATCTGTTATCGTGGATACCACAGTTGCTGACACACTCCTGCAATTGAGCCCACTTGCGGCGAACACAAGATTCTACTGGCGTGTGAATGCGGCCAACGAACACGGGACGAGTGAATACTCGGCTACGGCAACTTTCACAACCGGAGATCAAATCACGGCCGTCGAAGAATTCTCAGCAATACCAACAGAGTTTCTGTTGCATCAAAATTATCCCAATCCGTTCAATCCGACAACAATCATTGACTACACCATTACGCGCGCGAGCTTTGTACAATTGCGGATTTATGATTTGTTGGGACGGGAAATAAAAACCCTGGTTGACCAAAGAATGCCGGCGGGCAAACATACTGTTCAATTCGAAGCAAATGAGTTGCAGTCAGGGGTCTATGTGTATCGATTCAAGGCGGCTGGTTTTGTGGACTCGAAGAAGATGATATTGGCAAAATAGGCAGAACGCAACAAGCACAGCGCATGGCGTAGTTTGCTGCGCGTGCACACGACGATTGTCAAGAGGGAATTGAGTCTATGAAGAATCTCAGATCAGATGATTGGCGTCGAGGTTTTGTCGGGTTGCCGCATCCACCAAAGCCCATTTCAGCGCTATGTTTTTCAATTATAATGCTTCTTGCCGTCGGTGTTCGATCCCAAGGTACCAAGGCTCCGATTGACATTCCTCATTTACAGAGACAAGGCGCCGCCACGCAGCTCATGGTTCACGGCAAACCATTCCTGATGATCGGCGGCGAACTGGGCAATTCAAGCGCTTCTGATTTGGCGTACCTAAAACCCATCTGGCATAAGTTGGTCCAAATGCATTTGAATACCGTGCTGGTGCCGGTGTATTGGGAGCTGCTCGAACCGGAGGAGGGCAAATTCGATTTCACTCTCGTTGACAGCGTCATTTATTCCGCCCGGCAGCACAATTTGAAATTGGTTCTGCTGTGGTTCGGGTCCTGGAAGAACAGCATGTCGTGCTATGCGCCGCTGTCGATCAAGACCGATCAACGCCGGTTTCCTCGTGCGCGCGATCGGGAAGGAAAAGCCCTTGAAATTCTCACGCCATTCAGCGAGGAAAACAGAAGTGCCGATGTCCGCGCCTTTGCCGCGTTGATGAAACACCTTCGCGCGATCGATGGCAAGGAACAGACAGTCATCTTGATACAAGTAGAAAACGAAATCGGCATGATTCCGGAGGCCAGGGATCATAGCGAGGCCGCGAACCGGGCGTTTGCTGAACAGGTGCCGGCCGAGCTGCTCGGTTATTTGCAGAAACATAAAGCCTCACTGATTCCTGAATTCCATGACGTGTGGAGTGCAACCGGCTTCAAATCCTCTGGAACGTGGGAAGAAGTATTTGGCAAGAGCGTGCACACCGATGAAATATTCATGGCATGGCATTTTGCGAGGTATGTAAACGCCGTTGCGCAAGCCGGTAAAGAAGAACATCCCTTGCCCATGTTTGTGAACGCCGCGCTAATACGCCCCGGTTACAAACCGGGACAATATCCGAGCGCGGGGCCTCTGCCGCATCTCATGGACGTGTGGCGCGCCGGCGCTCCGCAAATTGACTTTCTCGCGCCGGATATTTATTTCAAGAGTTTTTCCGAGTGGTGTGAAAAGTATGATCGCTCCGGAAATCCTTTGTTCATTCCCGAAGTGGCAAATAATCAGAGCGTCGCCAACGCCTATTATGCCATTGCCAAGCACAACGCCATGGGTTACAGCCCGTTCTCAATCGAATCACTTGAAAATCCGGAGACGAACCAGATCTCAAAAGGATATGAAGTTTTGCAGCAACTGGCGCCTCTGATCCTTGCCAATCAAGGCAAAGGAACAATGGCCGGCGCCTTGCTCGACAGCGCGCATCACCAGACGCAACTGCATCTCGGCGATTTTGTTTTCAACGTGCGGCATGAATACAGTTGGAGCTACGCCCGGCGCGTGGAAGGCGAGCTGCCAAGAGTGGGAGGAATGATCATCAGGCTTTCGCCTGACGAGTTCTTGGTAGCGGGTAGTGGCATCATCATCACGTTCGCAGTGCGCGGGGACGACGGCGCTATTGCCGGAATCGGGATGATGGAAGAGGGGAGATTTGTTGACGGCAGATGGTCTCCCGGCCGGCGCATGAACGGTGATCAAAGCCATCAAGGCCGGCATACGCACTTGCCTGGGGATTCATTCAGCATGCAAAAGGTGAAGCTTTACAAATATCAATGAGTGCAAACGTGAGATTCAAATTCCGGAATCCATCAACGAACATCAAAGAAAGAGAATGACTCATGCCGCCTGAAACACAAAAGTTGCCCATCAAAGAGAAGATTGGCTACAGTCTCGGCGACACCGCCTCGAATTTGTTTTTTCAAACCTTCATTTTGTTCCTGCCCATCTTCTACACCGACGTCTTTGGGTTGCCTGCAGCGGCGATGGGAACGATGTTTTTGATCACCAGGATATTCGATGCGGTTAACGATCCCATCATGGGCACAATTGCCGATCGGACCAATACACGCTGGGGAAAATTTCGCCCGTTCATTCTGCTCTTTGCCGTTCCTTTCGGCATTATGGGCGTGTTGACGTTTACGACTCCCGATCTCGACGCCACCGGAAAACTCATCTACGCCTACGTCACATATAATTTTCTGATGGTCATGTACACCATCGTGAACGTTCCCTATTCTGCACTTATGGGGGTCATTACGCCAAACTCCCTGGAACGCACCGAAGTATCATCCTATCGTTTCGTTGCGGCTTTTGTCGGCAGTTTGATCGTACAGGCCTCGACCATTTCACTCGTGAAATACTTTGGGCAGGGGAATGATGCAGCGGGCTGGCAATGGGCCATGGGAGTTCTCGCCGGCTTGGCGGTTGTTTTGTTGTTCATCACTTTCATCACGACCCGCGAGCGGGTTCATCCTCCCAAAGAACAAAAGATCGAATTCAAGAAAGATCTGAAGGATTTATTTACCAACAAACCCTGGCTGCTTATTGCCGGCGCAACCGTTTTTCAGTTAACGTATATCGTCATGCGAGGCTCTTCCATTGCTTATTATTTCAAATATTACGTTGGCAACCAGCAGCTCAATCTCTTCGGCAATACCATTGATCTTTCTTACGAAGCATTTACTTCTTCTTTTCTGCTGTCAGGAACCATTGTCACGGTCATCGGCGCGATTCTAACCAAATGGTTCTCGAAGATTCTCGACAAGAAAAACACTTATGCGGGATTTCTGATCGCCAGCGCCGCGGTGAATGCCGTGTTTTATCTTTTGCGCCCGCAGGATGTTATCCTGATCTATGTGCTCAATCTCCTGGTCTCGTTCTTTTTCGGACCGGTATCGGTACTGCAATGGGCGATGTATACCGACACCGCCGATTATTCCGAATGGAAAAACCGTCGGCGCGCCACCGGCTTGGTGATGGCAGCATCTTTATTTGCTCTGAAGCTCGGGCTGACTCTGGGCGGTGCATTTGTTGGCTGGCTGCTTGCCTATTATGGATTTGCCGCTAACCAAGCCCAGACCGCGGAAGCCCTGACCGGCATTGTGCTGCTTTTGAGCCTCTTCCCTGCAATTTTCGGAATTGCCGGCGGCCTGTTGATGACACGTTATCCTCTCACGAATATGATGATGGTTAAAATAGAGGAAGATTTAATTGTGAGAAGACAGGAAGCGCAGTAGAAATCCATTTGGCGAAATTCAGAGTTTTCTTCAATCAAAGAAGAATATGCAGAACAAAGCACCTTACAAAGATCCCAATCTGCCGATAGCAGAGCGCGTCGCGGATTTGCTTTCACGCATGACGCTCGAAGAAAAAGCCGCTCAAATGGTTGGCGTTTGGCAGGGCAAGACTCAGACGCTGGTGGATGAGAAAGGCAACTTTGATTTCGAGAAGGCCAAAACCCACTACCAAGATGGGCATGGTTTGGGCCAGGTCGGCCGGCCCAGCGACGCGGGCGCAGGAAGGAACGCCAGAGAGCAGGCCGAATTGACCAATGCCATTCAGAAATTCTTTATCGAAAATAGCCGTCTCGGCATTCCTGTGATCTTTCATGAAGAATGTTTGCACGGGCAGGCGGCTATCGACGGTACGAGCTTTCCACAACCCATCGGGCTGGGCGCTACGTTCAATCCCGATCTGGTTCTCCGGCTTTTTGAGATGACGGCGGAAGAAACTCGCAGTCGCGGTACACATCAGGCGCTGACACCGGTTGTCGATGTTGCCCGCGAGCCGCGCTGGGGCCGCGTTGAAGAAACTTATGGTGAAGACCCGTATCTGGTTTCGCGCCTGGGTATTGCCGCCGTGCAAGGCTTTCAAGGCGACGGCACGTTCAAAGACAAAAAGCACATCATCGCTACGATGAAACATTTTGCGGCGCATGGCCAACCGGAATCGGGAACAAACTGCGCGCCGGTGAATGTCTCCGAGCGCGTGCTGCGCGAGGTTTTTCTTTATCCTTTTAAAGAAGCCATTCAAAAAGGCGGGGCGATGAGCGTGATGGCGTCATATAATGAAATCGATGGCGTGCCCTCTCATGCCAATCGCTGGCTCTTGCGCAAGGTCCTCCGTGAAGAGTGGGGCTTCAAAGGATTCGTGGTTTCAGATTATTACGCCATTCGCGAGTTGAATGAACGGTCTGATTTTGGTTTCGGCAACCATGTCGCCAAAGATGGCAAGGAGGCCGCGTTGCTGGCCGCTCAAGCCGGCGTGAACATCGAGTTGCCCGAACCGGATTGCTACAAACATCTGGTTGAGCTGGTGAGAGAAGGCCCTTTGGAAGAATCCGTTCTCGATGAGTTAGTCGCAGCAATGCTGACATACAAATTCAAGCTCGGATTATTCGACGATCCGTATGTCGATCCGAAGGCGGCGGAGCGCATTGTCGGAAGTGAGGCCAATCGGAAGCTGGCTCTACAGGCGGCACGGGAGACTATCATTCTTCTCAAGAACGATAATGGCACGGCGCCTCTCGACATTAAAAAGATCAAAACGCTCGCCGTGATCGGTCCCAACGCCGACCGTGAGCTGCTGGGTGGATACAGCGGCAAGCCCAAGCATGTTTCGACGGTGCTCAGTGGCATTCGCCAGCGAGTCGGCAATGCGGTAAAGGTTTTGTATCACGAAGGATGCAAAATCACGATTGGCGGGTCATGGCAACAAGACGAGATCGTTCCGAGTGATCCGGAGGAAGATCGCAAGAGCATTGCCGAGGCCGTCAAAGTTGCAGAAAAAGCGGATGTGATCGTGCTCGCAATCGGCGGCAACGAACAAACCTCTCGCGAGGCTTGGGCCTTGAACCACTTGGGTGATCGCGCTGATCTCGATATGGTCGGCCGGCAGGATGAGCTGGTAAACGCCATCGCGGCGCTGGGCAAACCGGTCTTCGCTTTCCTCTTCAACGGCAGGCCGCTCTCGGTTCGCAATCTCGTCGAAAAAGTGCCGGTGATTTTTGAATGCTGGTATTTGGGACAGGAAACCGGCCAAGCCGTGGCCGAAGTTTTGTTCGGAGATACGAATCCAGGCGGCAAGCTGCCGATGACGATTCCACGTTCGGTGGGGCATGTTCCTGCCTACTACAATTATAAACCGATGGCACGCCGGGGTTATCTCTTCGAGTCTGTTGAACCTCTTTTCGCGTTCGGTTTCGGCCTGAGTTATACCCAATTCCGATTCGGCCAACCGCGTTTGGAAAAATCTGTAATTCGACCAGATGAATCCACCCGCGTGCTCGTGGATATAACCAATATTGGACGTGTATCCGGTGATGAGGTGGTGCAGATGTATATTCGAGATCGGGTCAGTTCGGTGACGCGTCCGGTGAAGGAGCTTAAAGGATTCCAGCGCCTTACTCTTCAACCGGGTGAGACGAAAACGGTGGCGCTGGATATTGCGCCGGAGCATCTGGCGTTTTATGACATCAATATGAATTATCTCGTGGAGCCGGGTGAATTCGAAATTATGATGGGGAATTCATCGCGCGATCAGGATTTGCAGAAAGTCCGGTTGACTGTGGAGTGATAGTTGATCTCAAATGTTGGCTGACTGGTCAGTTGACTTCGTGAGACGCAAACGTTTTGTGTTTTGATAACGAAGGAATTCTTTTAAGCGTCGCCCTGGGACGGCCAATTCGGCTGTCCCAGTTATTTCCTTAAAAGACCAAACTATGCGCCTATTTGTTTCAATCTTACTATCCGTTTATCATTCCCTCTTTGCGCAGGAAATGAACAGTAAGCCTGGTTACTTAAATCATACTCTCCCAATTGCAGAGCGTGTGGATGATCTGGTTTCCCGCATGACCTTGGAGGAAAAGGTCTCGCAGATGGTTCATGGCGCCAAAGCCATTCCGCGATTGCAGATTCCGGAGTACAACTGGTGGAATGAATGCCTGCACGGCGTGGCGCGCGCGGGCACGGCCACGGTTTTCCCGCAGGCGATTGGGCTGGCCGCGACTTGGAATACGGACTTGTTGCTGCAAATTGCCGACGTGATATCCACGGAAGCACGAGCCAAACATCATGATTCGGCTCGAAACGGTGATCGTGATATTTATAAGGGACTCACATTTTGGAGCCCCAATATAAATATTTTCCGTGATCCGCGCTGGGGACGCGGGCAGGAAACCTATGGAGAAGATCCTTATTTAACCGCGCGCATGGGCGTTGCATTTGTGAAAGGCTTGCAGGGAAACGATCCCAAGTATTTCAAAGTGATTGCGACGCCCAAGCATTACGCCGTCCATAGCGGCCCGGAGCCGGAGCGGCATTCATTCGATGCGATAACCAATCATCGTGATTTGTATGAAACTTATTTGCCCGCTTTTGAAGCGTGCATCAAAGAAGCCGGCGCTTATTCCGTCATGTGCGCGTACAACCGCTACATGGGCGAAGCCTGTTGCGGATCGCCGAAATTATTGCAAAAAATTTTGCGCGACACTTGGGGCTTTGCCGGATACGTTGTTTCCGATTGCTGGGCTGTTGACGATATTTTCAAATTTCACAAGATCGTCCAAACCGCCTCGGCAGCGGCAGCGATGGCGGTGAAATCAGGAACGGATTTGGAATGCGGCCAATTATATAACCCGGCTTTGCTCGAAGCGGTTAAACAAGGAGCATTAACCGAAAACGAGATAAATCTGGCCGTAAAACGGCTTTTCACCGCCAGATTCAAGCTCGGCATGTTTGATCCCCCGGAGATGGTAAAATATGCCAAGATACCGATTACGGAAAATGATTCGGAAACACATCGCCGGTTATCGCTGCGAGCAGCCCTGGAATCAATCGTGCTCCTCAAGAATGAGAATAATACCCTGCCATTAAAAAAGGATTTGAAAAGAATTGCCGTCATCGGCCCCACGACCAATTCTTATTTGATGCTCTTGGGAAATTACAACGGTACGCCTTCAAAATATGTAACCCCATTGCAGGGAATCAAAAATAAAGTGGGTCGAAATACTGAAGTCGTTTATGAAAACGGCTGCGACTTGATTGCGAAAGGGACAATTATCAACAATCTTTCATCAGAGATATTGACCGTGGATGGCAAGCCGGGGTTAAAGGCGGAATATTTCAAAAACACCAAACTCGCCGGCGAACCCTTTTTTACGAAGATCGATCCGATAGATAATGCCAATTGGATCTATGGAACGCGGTTGCCAAATCTCCGGAAAGAACCCCAATTCTCGATCCGCTGGAGCGGGAGCATCAAAGTGCCGGAAACCGGGGAATATCATTTTATCGTCAAAGGCGATGATGGATACCGCTTATCCGTTGATGGCAAAATTGTTGTCGAAGATTGGACAGAGCATGATGAGCTTACGGCTAAAAGCAATCACATTCATTTGGAAAAAGGAAAGCCGCACACGATCAAAATAGAGTATTTCCAAAGCTCCGGCCAGCCGCAATTTTTCGTACAATGGGAGTTGCTGAATGTCGATCACACGCAGAGAGCCGTCGATCTCGCCAAGCGCTCCGATGTGGTCATATTCGTCGGCGGAATTACCGCGCAGTTGGAAGGCGAGGAAATGCCGGTAGACTATAATGGCTTTAAAGGCGGCGACCGAACCCATCTTAAACTGCCGAAAGTGCAAGATGATTTGCTCAAAGCGCTTCACACCACCGGTACGCCGCTCGTGCTGGTGCTTAGCAGCGGCAGTGCGCTCGCGGTTAACTGGGAAAAGGAAACCCTTCCGGCAATCGTGCAACTTTGGTATCCGGGAGAAGAAGGTGGGACGGCATTAGCCGATGTTTTATTCGGAGATTATAATCCCGCCGGTAGATTGCCAGTCACGTTTTATAAATCAGTTGAGCAACTGCCGCCGTTTGAAGACTACAATATGAAAGGCCGCACTTACCGGTATTTTGCCGGAGAGCCGTTGTTTGCATTTGGTTATGGATTGAGTTATACGAAATTTGAATACGCCAATCTCCTGGTGCCAGGTGAAGCAACAGCCGGAGATGAGATAAAAATTTCTGTTGAGGTTCAGAACAGTGGAAAATTTGCCGGCGATGAAGTTGTTCAGCTTTATGTTAAAGATATTGCAGCTTCGGTCCCAGTGCCGATTCGTTCTTTGCAGGGCTTTAAACGTATCCATTTAAAGCCCGAAGAAAAACAAGTGGTGGAATTTAAATTACAGCCTAAACAGTTGGCGGTTATAAATGAAAATGCCAAATTCGTTGTTGAGCCTGGCATATTCGAGATCGCCGTAGGAGGCTTGCTGCCAGGAGCAAAAGCGCCAACGACGGAGTTCATTATAAAAGAACTAAAAATCGTGGGAGAAAAATATATCGTAAACTAAGCTGTAAAGAGAAAACTGCAAATATTTTTCTGCCCCTCTATTTTTCTGTCTTTTGAACTTTTAATTGTGAGGATATGAATAATGTCAAACTACCAACCCAAACCCGAGCATAAATTCACTTTCGGATTATGGACCGTCGGCAACCCTGGACGCGATCCGTTCGGTCTGCCCGTGCGCCCGACTTTGTCACCTGTCGAGATCGTTCATCTGCTCGCCGAAGTCGGCGCGTATGGCGTCAACTTTCACGACAATGATCTCGTGCCGATCGATGCCACACCGGTCGAGCGTGATCGCATTGTGCGCGATTTTAAAAATGCCCTGAAAGCGACCGGCGTGGTGGTGCCGATGGCCACGACGAATTTGTTTGGCGATCCGATTTTCAAAGATGGCGCTTTCACCTCGAATGATCCGAAAGTGCGCGCCTATGCGTTGCAGAAAACCATGCACGCGATCGATCTTGGCGTCGATCTTGGCGCGAGCGTTTACGTGTTTTGGGGCGGCCGCGAAGGCACGGAGACGGATGCCGGAAAGAATCCGCTCGATGCAATCAAACGCATGCGCGAGGCGATGAACTTTCTCTGTGAGTACGTGCGCGAGCAAGGCTACGGGCTCAAATTCGCGCTCGAAGCCAAGCCCAACGAACCGCGCGGCGATATCTATCTTGCCACCACCGGCCACATGCTCGCGTTTATCGCCACGCTCGATCATCCCGAGATGGTGGGCGTGAATCCCGAAATGGCGCACGAGCACATGGCGGGATTGAATTTCCTGCACAACGTCGCGCAAGCGTGGGATGCCGGCAAGCTCTTTCACATTGATTTGAACGATCAAAATTTCGCCCGCTACGATCAGGATTTTCGTTTCGGCTCGCATAATTTCAAACAGGCGTTTTTTCTGGTGAAATTTCTTGAAGACGTCGGCTATGCCGGCCCACGCCATTTCGACGCGCATGCGTATCGCAGCGAAGACGTCGCCGGCGTAAAAGATTTTGCCACGGGCTGCATGCGCACTTATCTCATCTTGAAAGAAAAAGCCGCGCAATTCAACGCCGATAAAGAGATTCAAGCGTTGCTCGCAGAAATTAACGCCGAAGCTCCTGCCATGACTCCGTTACTCGGCAAATACACCGCGCAAAAAGCTGCGGCACTCAAGGCGCACACCTTCGACCGCGAAGCCATCAGCAAGCGCGGGCTAAAGTATGAACGACTCGATCAATTGGTGTTTGAGCTGTTGATGGGGGTGCGTAATTCGTAAGGCGTAAACCGTAACGCATGGCACGATTTTTACGGATCACTTTTTACGAATTACTAAACACTGCCAAGAAATTGGAACACAAATCCATGACCCACCTACTCGGTATCGACACTTCGACCACGGCGACCAAGGCGCTGCTCATTGATGAGGAGGGCAGCGTCGTCGCCGTGGCCGCCGCAGAATATCCTTTTGACTCTCCAAATCCCGGATGGACCGAGCAAGACCCGGCGCTGTTTTGGAATGGCACGGTGCAAAGCATTTGCGCTGTGTTGGCCAAGGCGAAGATTTCCGGCAAAGACGTCGCCGCTGTCGGTCTCACTGGGCAGATGCACGGCATGACATTGCTCGACGCGCATGGGGAAGTGATTCGTCCGTGCATCTTGTGGAACGATCAGCGTACGGCGCAGCAATGCGAGTTCATCACTACGCTGGTTGGGGCCGAGCGGGTTTTGCAGCTTACCGGCAATCCGATCCTCACCGGCTTCACCGCGCCTAAGATCGTTTGGACGCGCGAGCACGAGCCGGAAAATTATGCGCGCATCGCGCACATTCTTCTTCCCAAAGATTATGTGCGCTACAAACTCACCGGTGATTTTTTCAGCGACGTGGCGGATTCCTCCGGCACCTCGCTCTTCGATGTCGGTAAGCGTCGGTGGTCGGAGGAGATGTTGACGGCGCTGCAAATCTCGCGCGTCTGGTTGCCAGAAGTGACTGAGTCGCCAGTAGCAAGCACAAAGATCAATGCTGACGCCGCTCAAGCTACCGGATTGCTCGCGGGCACACCGATTGTCGCCGGCGGCGGCGATCAAGCGGCGCAAGCCGTTGGCGCCGGCATCGTGCGTGAGGGAACGGTTGCCGTCACCATCGGCACATCCGGCGTGGTTTTCGCGCAATCAGATTCGTACCGCGTCGAGCCGCAAGGCCGCTTGCATGCGTTCTGCCACGCCGTGCCCGGCAAATGGCATCTTATGGGCGTGATGCTTTCTGCCGGCGGCAGTTTCCGCTGGTATCGTGACGCGCTCACCAGCAACGAGTCCTATGATTCATTGACGCAAGCGGCTGCCGAAGTTACGGCAGGAAGTGAAGGCTTGTTGTTTCTGCCATACCTCACCGGCGAGCGCACGCCGCATCCCGATCCGCATGCACGCGGCGCTTTCATCGGTTTGAGCATTCGGCACACCAAGCCACACCTCACGCGCGCGGTGATTGAAGGTGTGACCTTCGGCTTGCGCGATTCCTTGGAATTGATGCGCGCCCTCGGCGTGCCGACGCAGCAAGTGCGCGCCTCCGGCGGCGGCGCGAAGAGTGAAATGTGGCGGCAAATTCTTGCCGATATTTTCAACGCCGAAATCGTGACCGTGAATTCTACCGAAGGTGCGGCTTATGGCGCCGCGTTGTTGGCCGGCGTCGGCGCCGGCATTTATCCCAGCGTCGAAGCTGCGGCTGATCGCGCGATTCGCATCACAGGCGCTCATCAACCGGCTCGCGATACGGATTTGTACGCCGACTATTACGCGCGCTATCGCGCCCTCTATCCCGCGCTCAAAGCGGAGTTCGCCGCGCTGGCAAAAATAATTAGCCCGCTTGGTGATTAGTCGCCTTTAGGCGACTTCCATTTTTGAGCTTGCGATTTCAATCGCAGGCGGAACATAGGTGCACAATATGATGAATATCAATAACAAAAATTTCAATCAAAACGAACCTCTCCCGCGTGCATTCGGGCAATGCCGGTGGAGTATGTTTTTCACTCTTGCAGTCTTATTTGTTTACCCATTGCTTGCTTTCGCAAGCCGCAACGAATCTTACGTCTCCACTGAAAAAGGCAAGGGAAATTTCGCGCTTTCCGTCTCGGGCAAGACTGCGCCATTATGTGTCAGCTCGCAAGATTACCCCGGCGTCCTCCGCGTTCTGAAACATCTTCAAACTGACATTGCTCGTGTAACGAACACGCCGCCCGAGATCTCGATGGGTAAACTTCCCGCCTCGAAAGAGATCGTGTTGATTGGAACGTTGGGAAGAAATCCGGTTATTGATAAACTTGTACGGGATAAAAAGCTCGACGTAAACGGCGTTTCAGGAAAGTGGGAAGCATTTCTCATTCAAGTAATAGAAAAGCCGCTGCCCAACGTTGACCGCGCCTTGATCATTGCCGGCAGTGATAAACGCGGCGCGATCTTCGGCATGTATGATCTCTCCGCACAGATCGGCGTTTCGCCGTGGTATTGGTGGGCGGATGTGCCGGTGAAAAAAAAATCTGAGTTGTATATTTTTCCGGGACGGCACACGCGCGGCGAACCGGCAGTGAAATATCGCGGCATCTTCATCAATGATGAAAACCCGGCGCTGCTGGGATGGGTCAATAAAACATTCGGTGGCTTCAATCATCATTTTTATGAGAAAGTGTTCGAGCTGATTTTGCGCATGAAGGGCAATTTTCTCTGGCCGGCGATGTGGGGAAAGGCGTTTTATGATGATGATTCACTCAACGCGCCGCTGGCTGACGAGTATGGCGTCGTGATCAGCACTTCGCACCACGAGCCGATGATGCGCGCGCACGTTGAATGGCTACGCTACGGCTCCGGCCCGTGGAATTATGAGAAGAATGAAGCCAATCTGCGTGAGTTTTGGACGGATGGCATCAAGCGCATGAAAAATTATGAAAGCATCGTGACACTTGCCATGCGCGGCGACGGCGACGAGCCGATGACCGAAGAAGCGAATATTGCGTTGCTGCAGAGAATCGTCAAAGACCAGCGTGAAATTCTCCGCAATGTCACCGGCAAAAATATTGAAAGCATCCCGCAAGTTTGGGCGCTTTACAAAGAAGTGCAGGATTATTATGACAAAGGCATGCGTGTGCCTGATGACGTGACGCTGTTGTTGTGTGATGATAATTGGGGCAATATTCGCAAGCTTCCCCAACGCGATGAAAAGCCGCGCTCCGGCGGCTATGGCATTTACTACCACTATGATTACGTCGGCGGGCCGAGAAACTACAAATGGCTGAACACGAATCAGATTTCTCGTGTGTGGGAGCAGATGCACCTCGCTTACAGATACGGCGCGAGCCGAATTTGGATCGTGAACGTCGGCGACATCAAGCCCATGGAGTTTCCCATTGAGTTCTTCTTGGATTACGCCTGGAATCCTGAACAATGGCCGGCCGAACGTTTGCCGGAGTACACCGAGCTTTGGGCCGAGCGGCAATTCGACGCGGCGCACGCGCAAGACATTGCTGATATTTTAACCAAATACACAAAATACAATTCGCGCCGCAAGCCCGAGCTGCTCGCGCCGGACACCTACAGCTTGGTTGATTACCGTGAAGCAGAAACCGTTGTGGCGGAATACAACGAGCTGGCCGCGCGAGCACAGCGCATTAGTGATTCCCTGCCTGCTGAATACAAAGACGCTTTTTATCAACTCGTTCTGCATCCCGTACGAGCCTGCTCGAATTTGAATGCGCTTTATGTTACGGTTGGAAAAAATCGTTTATATGCGCAACAAGGAAGAGCCGCAACGAACGCGCTTGCCGGGAAAGCCAAAGAATTATTCAAGAGAGACGCCGGGATCACGCATTACTACAACAACGTAATGGCCAACGGCAAATGGAGTCACATGATGGATCAAACGCATATCGGATACACCTATTGGCAGCAACCGGACAGCAATTCCATGCCTCAAGTAAATGAGATTACAATTCCTGCTGCCGCAGAAATGGGTGTTACCATCGAAGGCTCTGCTCATTGGTGGCCGCATGAGAAAAGCGAAGCCGTGCTGCCGGAGTTCGATCTCTATCACCAACAAACGTATTTCATCGAAATCTTCAATCGCGGGCAAGCGCCTTTTGAGTATTCGGTGCAAGCAAGTGAGCCGTGGGTAAAGATTAGTAAAACGAATGGAAAAATCGAAACCGAAGAACGTTTGTGGGTTAGCGTAGATTGGAAGAATGCACCAGTCGGAAAAAAACGCGTTCCGATTACTGTTGCCGGGCCCAACGATATTCGTGTCGTGGCGCAGGCGATCATCAATAATCCTTCGTCTCCCAAACGCGATGAGATCGTTGGCTTTGTTGAGAGCAACAGCTATGTTTCGATTGAAGCCGAGCACTATACCCGCGCGGTGGAACCGTCACCCATCGAGTGGCAGCGCATTCCGGATTTAGGCCGCATGCTCTCGGCGATGACGCCCGTGCCGGTCACTTCTCCGCCTCGAACGCCGGAAGGAAACGGCGCGCGCTTGGAATATCAAATTCATTTCTTCAGCAAAGGCGAAGTGAAGGTGAAAGCTTATTTGTCTCCGACGCTGAATTTTCATAACAATCAAGGACTGCGCTACGCCATTTCATTCGACGATGCGCCGCCGCAGATCGTCAACATGCACGCCAACAAAACCTTTCAGGATTGGGAGGAATCCGTGCGCAACAATGCCACCGTTGAGATTTCGAAGCACGTGCTCAATGAATCGGGGAAACATGTTTTGAAATTCTGGATGGTTGATCCGGGTGTGGTTTTGCAAAAACTGGTGATAGGAACCGGCGAGGTCAAGCCTGGTTACTTGGGACCGCCGGAGAGTTATCGTCGGGTTGGGAAGAATGTCAAAAGCAATTAATGATAAAGCCAGATAAAGCCCGCGGAACTGGCAGAACTACGACATAATGATTTGCTTTAATATCGACATATAGGCGTGTGCAAGATTGAATGTTTGGTTGGTTTGGGATAAGAGAGACACCGTTACTAAAATGAACCGAAATTCGAAAAGCTTTGCAGCTATAGCCGCTTTTTATTCATTGCTTGCTTGCGCGCTTTTCGCTTGCTGTCAAAAAGAAAGCGAACGCAACGAGTCCGCAACCGTCGCTGCTGCCGAGCAACTCGATTTCTTGAATTTAGACCCCAAAACCGCATACGTCAGCGACGAAGAGTGCGCGCCCTGCCATTCCGAAATTTATAAGAGCTTCAAACAAACCGGCATGGGACGCTCGTTTTATCCTCCTTCCGTGTCGAACCGTATTGAAGATTTTGCGCGCAACAACCACGCTTATGACGCGCGCAAGAATTTGCACTATGAAGCGATCGCGAAAGGCGAGGAGCTTTTTCAAATCGAATACCGCTTGGATGAAAAGGGCCGGCGCACGCACGAATTGGTGCGCAAGATAAATTATGTCGTCGGCTCGGGGAATCACGGGCGAACTTATCTCACCGAAGAAAACGGCTTTCTGTATGAAATGCCGCTGACGTGGTATACGCAGAAAAGGAAATGGGACTTGAACCCTGGTTTTGAGCATTTGAATTATCGCTTCTCGCGGCCGATCACGGCGATCGTGCGCTCGGTTTATGTGATCGACAATTCGTCTCCTGGCGATCTTCGCGTTGCCAGTCACGGCCAGCGGCTGACCTCGAGCGCATGTTATATCAAAAGCAACGGCAAACTGGGTTGCATTACGTGCCACAATCCGCATCAACCCGTCAAAACCGTGGCGCGAAGTTTTTTCAACGAAACCTGCTTGAGTTGCCATAGTCTTGCGGCTCTCAGTCAGGGCAAGCCGCGGGCGCAACACGATGCGAACGGAGATTGCGTCGCGTGCCACATGCCGCAAGGCAAAACTTCGGACGTTGGCCACGTGAATTTTACCGAGCATTGGATCCAAAAAGAACCGGCGGTGTCGCAAACTGCGCGCGCGGTCACGACGCCGAGGCTAAAGGATTTCTTCGGAGAAAAAGATGCCGGGGCCGATCTCCGGCTCGGCATGGCTTATTTGCAATTCTATGATGCCGCAAAAGTGGATCGGGCTGATTTCGAGCGCGCGCTTTATCTTGTGAGCAAGGGGTTGCAAAACGATCCAACAAACGAAGAAGGCTTGTATCGTCTCGGCCTGGCTTATTTTCAACTTGGCCGTTTGGGAGAGGCGATGCAGCAATTTCGCGCGTTGATCAAAATCGCTCCGCAACATGCGCTGGGCAACACGCAATTGGCAATGGTGTTGGATAAAATGGGCCGGCGCGAAGAAGCGGTAGAATCATATCGAGCTGCTCTGCGGATCTTTCCGGAAAACGTCGCGGCGCTCACGGAGCTTGGCAATCTTTATATGCAATTGGGCAAGTCGGCGGAGGGCTTGGATTGTTTTCAAAAAGCGAGCGCCGCGCAGCCGAGCCACGCGCCGGCGCACAATGCTTTGGGAGAATTTTCCGTGTATGCACGGCAAGACCTGGCGACGGCGAAGCAGCATTTCATGCATGCGCTGCGCCTCGATCCCGATTACATTTGAAAAGACCGAGACGAATTAGAAAAGGCTTCGTTAAGAAGCGTGGAGGAACTATGATCCGAACGTTTTATCTTTTTACACAGTTTGTCGTGCTGCTTGCAGTTTTTAATGCGAGCTTCGGACAAGCACAAACTTCCAGCCTCGACAACTGGGCAGATTATGTTGCAGGTGAGTATGATATACTTCCTAACATCACCTACGCAATCGCGAATAATACCGAGCTGAAGCTCGATCTCTATCTGCCGAGAGATCGCAGCGTCGCGAAGCCTACGCTCATTCTTTTTCACGGCGGCGGCTGGGTGGCAGGACAGAAAGAACGTAATGTGTTTTGGCTGCTGCCGTATTTGTCGATGGGATGGGCAGCGATCAATGTGGAGTATCGCGTGGCGCGCAACTCTCTTGCGCCCGCTGCGGTGGAGGATTGCCGCTGTGCGCTGAGATGGGCAACATACAACGCCAAGCAGTATAATTTGGACGCGTCAAAATTCGTTTTGACCGGAACCTCGGCAGGAGGACATCTTGCTTTGATAACCGGAATGTTGCCGGCGCAAGCCGTTTTTGACCGGCAGTGCCCGACGGCTGACAGCACACGATGGGCAAAGGGAACAGAGCCGCAGGCAAAAGTCGCCGCCATCATCAACTGGTTCGGTATCACCGACGTGGCTGATCTGATTGATGGTCCGAATGCCAAGCATTATGCTATCGAATGGTTTGGCAGCATGAGCAATCGGCAGGAGCTGGCGCGACAAGTTTCGCCCCTCAACTATATTCGCGCCGGACTGCCACCGATCATCACGATTCACGGTGACGGGGATGATATTGTTCCCTACTGTCAAGCGGTGCAGTTGCACGCAGCTTTGGACAAGGCCGGTGTGCCGAATCAACTTGTTACCATTCGCGGCGCCAAGCATGGCGGTTTCGGCCGGCAAGATCTTTTGAGCTGCTATGCCGTTATCAGAGATTTTTTTAACAAAAACAATCTTTTGAAATGACTCAAATGACAGAAAGATGTTTGACAAAAAATGTTTAGGCGCTCGTTTTTCCACGAGCAGCTTTTCTGTGATCAAATTCGGCTCTTTTTTTCAAGCCAGCTTAACGTTATAAAAGGCAGCATATAGTGGAACTCAAAACTCCAATCTTTCTTCGAGCCGTATTATTGGTCCTTTTGTTAGGATTCGGATTTAAAATGAATGCGCAAGACAAAAGCTTATGGCACGGTAAGGCATGCGCAGTTTCCCTCACTTATGATGACGCTCTAAATGTGCATCTGGATCATGTCGTCCCGACTTTAGATTCTTTGGGTTTAAAGGGCACATTTTTTTTATCCGGATTTTTTCCGGCTTTTCGGGAACGCGTGGCTGAATGGAAGGCTGTCGCAAAGAAAGGGCACGAGCTGGGCAATCATACTCTTTTTCATCCGTGTACCGGAAAATTGCCAGGGAGAGAATGGGTGAAACCCGATTATGACTTGGGAAATTATACGATACAACGATTGGTAGATGAAATAAAAATGGCCAACACCTTGCTCGAAGCCCTCGACGGCAAAATGAAACGATCATTTGCCTACCCTTGTGGTGATACGATGATTGGTGATTCATCGTACGTGGACAAAATAAGAGATGACTTTGCCGCCGCGCGAGGCGTAAAAGGAGAGACGCCAAAGATCAATGAGCTTGATTTGTATAATGTCGGGGCTTATGTTATAAATGGGCAATCAGGCGATGAACTCATTGATTTGGTAAAGCAAGCGATGCAAAGTAATGCCTTGATCGTTTTTCTTTTCCACGGCGTCGGTGGTGAACATTCTCTCAATATATCGACAAGTGAACACCATGAGCTTTTACATTTTCTTGAGCAAAATGAAAAAGACATTTGGATTGCGCCTTTTATAGATATAGCGGAACACGTTGGAGAGCATAATCAAGGAAAGAAATGAACGGGTGAGGTCGGTCGTTTTTTCATGTATCTTTTACAATAGTAATGAGTGTCGAATTACATTTCAACAATCAACAAAGCAACGTTACGCCTGGCTCTTCATTGTTCGATTATGCCGAGGCGCTGGGCATACACGTTCCGACTTCCTGCCACAAGCAAGGTAAGTGCAAGGAATGTCTGGTTGAAATCTTTGAAGGAATGGCATGCCTTTCGGAGCCGGTTCTGCAGGAAGCGCATTTAAGCGACAACTTCCGGTTATCCTGCCGTTGCCATATTATTGCCGATTCCGGCGTCGTCCGCTGTCACACCATGCGGCGAGGCAATATGCGAATTGAGTCCCGCTTTGCGGGACTGCAGCTCCCTAAGAATCATCGTAAGCTGCGGCTTGATCCCGCGGTCACGCGCGACGGCGACCGCATTCTTTTGGATGGCGAAGAAATCGACCGGACGAATGGGCCGATTCACGGCCTGGCGATGGATTTGGGAACGACCACTATCGTCATTCGGCTTTTGAATTTGGAGACCGGTGAAGTTATTGCGGACGCTTCCTTTGAGAATCCGCAACGGTTCGGTGGTTCCGAGGTGATGGCGCGGATTCATTATGACACCGAGCACCATGGCAAATTGCTGCAAAGAACCTTGGCGGGCTATTTAAGCCATGCTATTGAGGAGTTCCCGGTGGATCCCCAATCCATTTATGAAATGGTCGTGGCTGGAAATTCCACCATGCGCGATCTGTTCTTTCGGCTCAGTGTTTATGCGATTGGCCAAAGTCCGTATCAATCCATCACCGAGCTGGAAATGGCAGCGGGCCATAGAACCACCACCAGTCTGACCGCATCGGCCAAACGGTTGCTGTTGCCGCTTCATCCCAAGGCGCGGGTTTACGGTTTGCCGATCATCAGCGGCCATGTTGGGGCGGATGCGGCGGCGTGTATGCTGGCCGTTGATTTGGCCAACGAAGAACGCCTCGTCGCCATTATGGATATTGGCACCAACACGGAATTGATCGTCGGCAATAAACATAAAATCCTGGCCGCGTCTTGCCCGGCAGGTCCGGCCTTTGAAGGCGGAAAAATCTCCTGCGGCATGCCGGGATTGTCGGGCGCTATTGAAAAAGTGAAGATCACTGCCGATGGCGCAATCGCTTATCAAGTCATCGATGGCGGCCTGCCGCAAGGGATCTGTGGCTCCGGCCTGGTCGATTTGCTGAGTGAGCTTCTAAAAAACGGCCGGATGAATACCCTGGGGCGTTTTGAAAATGGTGAGCACCAAATCGTCCTGGATTCAAATGATGGCCGGCAGATTTATATTAATGAAAGCGACGTCAACGAGTTGGCGCAAGCCAAGGGCGCCAATGTTGCGGGTTTGCATATCGTATTCAGCGAATACGGCATTGGCTTTGACGATTTGGAGGTTTTTTACCTTGCCGGAGGTTTTGGCCGGCATCTGGATATCGCCTCTTCAAAACGGATTGGCTTGCTTCCCAATATCGATGATGCAAAAATTTTGCAAGTTGGCAACGCCGCGATCGAAGGCGCTTGCATTGCCTTGCTTTCGAGGACAAAACGAATGGAGCTGGAAAAGCTGGTCAAAAGAGTCATCCACTGCCGCCTTGAAACCGACCCTGCATTTTTCGATTATTTTGTCGAAGGGTGCCAGTTCAATCCGGTAGAAACTTTGGACGTGTTGCAATATGCTTGAATTGATCGACACCAAGCCGGACACCACGGTGCAGGAAACGGAATATAAACGTTTGCTGGGTTATCCCCATGATCATGAGCTTGAGGGCAGAGCGCGCGAGCTGGCAGATTGGGCCAGGCAATGGTATGCGGAAAACGGCAATCCCTGGGTTTATGCCAAAAAGATTGACGCGCTTGAGATTTCCAATGGAACGCTCGGAATCGATGGCACCGAGCTTTCATCAAAACGGCTTTGCGATCAACTGAGCGATGCACAAGCGTGCGCTGTTATGGTGGTGGCAGTAAGCGCGGGCAAGGAATGTGAGGAAAAAGCCCGCCAGCTTTGGCAGGAGGAAAAACCGGACGAATATTTTTTCCTCGAAGTGTATGGCTCTGCCGTTGTCGAGCATTTGATCACAACCACAGGCGCGCGTTTCTGCGCGTGGGCGGAACAGCATGGCATGGCGATTCTGCCGCATTACAGTCCGGGCTATCCGGGATGGAACGTATCGGATCAGAGCCGGCTTTTGGAATTGCTTCGACGGAAAAGCGGCGGCGGTCTTCCGGGAGAAATTCAAGTGATGGATACAGGCATGCTGAGACCGAAAAAATCGCTGCTGGCTGTTTTTGGCATCACGGCGCAGGTGGACAAAGTTCGCAGGCTGGCGGAATTGATCCCTTGCGAAAGCTGTTCAATGAAATCCTGCCAATATCGCCGGGTCCCTTACAAGGATTCTCGCAGCCAAATTGAAAATGTGCGCTGGCTGCAAGCGCGTGGTTATGAAAGCGCAAATGGAAAAGCCTTGAATGATTCAAGGCTCGATCACAATGCCAAATATTCAATCAGCTCTCGAGCGCTTCGCAAGTGGTCGCAGGAGCGTTTGCAACTGCGAGTTAGAGATGACCGAGCGCTCGACGCCTACTTTCGATATGAAGGAACAACCTGTTCAAATATGGGACGTCGCCTGGAGTTTGATTATCATGTCAAACTAAGCTCCGCAACGGAGGGTTATCGAATTGCGGAACTAAGTTGCCGTCCGGCCCCTGACGATACCGGCCATACTTATATGTGCGAATATATCAACGATGCAGAAGCGCTGATGAACGCCATTAAAAACGAAAACCCATTACTAGACAAACCGCTCGATGACGTTTTGAGCTGGAAGCGTGAATACAGCCCGGCCGGTTGCTATTGCGATAAATCAAGCCGCGAACACAAGTGGGGCCTGGTACTGGAAGTGATTCATTACGCTTTGGTACAACATGAGAATCAAACATCCAATTGCGAAAAAGAGGAGGATAAAACCTTGGAGCTTCAATCATGATAAAAATTTGTGACATCGATCAAACGGCAAAAATAAAGCTCTCTCCGGAGATCAACGATAAATCCGGAATCGGAGTTCATTACATGGATGCGTTTATCAAGCCGATGAACGTGAAACTTGAAGATGGCACGCGGATTTCATGCAAACGCAAGGGGCTGAAAATCATATTGGGAGTCGGCGCCAAGAAAGGCGAAGGCTTGATGCGAAGACTTGACGTCAGCAAGGACCCGGTGATCATGTTGAATGCCGCGCTACAGGAAGCGGCAAAGGCTGCCGAAGTGGAATTAAAAATCACTGAGACTGAAATTTTTGTAGCTGTATAATGGCTCTGGCAATATATACTCATTACGGGTTATTTTGTAACGTCATTGCGAGCGTTTCTCTGCGAAGCAATCCTTTGAAAACAAGAGATTGTCCCGCTGAAAAGCGGGACGCCTCGCAATGGCTATAATTTTATCCCTTAACGAGTATGGAATTTCCTGAAAGGAAACAAAATATGCGACGCGAGCAATGGGAGATTTTCAAAAAAGCAGCACGCCTGGAAAAGCTGGACAAAATCCCCATGGCGTTGATTGTCGATAGTCCATGGATACCCGGCTATCTGGGCTTGAATCACATGGATTATTATCTCGATCCGGAGCTGTGGTTCCGGTCCAATCTGAAAATTCACCAGGAATTTCCCGATATTATCTTCGTGCCTTCGTGGTGGCTGGAATACGGCATGGCGGCGGAACCCTCGGCATTGGGCGCCAAAATCAAATTCTGGCAGGATAATACGCCCAGCGAATATCATACGCTTTATCATATCGAGGATCTCGAGCGCTTCCCCGAATATGAAGTTGAAAACGATGCCTTCATGGCGATGACCTTGCACCGCATCAAAATGCACAGGCCACGCATTCTGGAACAAGGAGAGCTTCTGCCCTTGGTCACGTCGCGCGGGCCGCTTTGCACCGCGGGTTTTGTTCGCAGCACGACGGACTTTATGATCGATATCGTGGAAAAACCGGAATGGGCGCACAAGCTAATCGATCGGTGTACAGGCCTGATCATCGACTGGCTGAAAGCGCAGGCAAAAATTATAGGAGATATGGTGGAGGGAATTTTCATTCTGGATGACATCGTGGGATTTATCAATGAAGAACACTATCAGGAATTTGCTCACCCCTATTTAAAAAAAATATGCGACGCGTTCCCGCAAGACTGGGTCAAAATTTATCACAACGATGCGGACATAAATGCGTGCTTGGATCATCTGCCGGACTGCGGGTTCAATGTTTTGAACTGGGGCAAACAAACCGACATTGCGGAGGTCAAGGAGCGCGTCGGCGACCGCATGTGTCTGATGGGCAATGTCAATCCGCTGGAGATCGGCGTCCGGGGAACGCCGGAAGAAGTCCGTGAAGCCACGTTGGAAGTTCTGGAAAAGAGCGGCGGCGAAGGAATCATTCTTTCCCTCGGTGGCGGCACCAGTCCGGGTATGCCGCGCCAAAACATCCTGGCCATGCTGCAAGCCTTGGAAGAATTTAATGCCAAGCGCTGACAAGATAAACAAAGGAGGACATACATGCCTGATTATGCTTTGATGAATCAATGTCTCTATGAGGGGAAGGCGAAAGAAGTTGAACAAATGACGAAAGACGCTCTGGCAGCAGGGCGCAGCGTTCAGGAAGTTCTAAATGAAGGCCTAATTGCTGGCATGAGCGTTGTTGGGGAAGATTTTAAACATAACATTCTTTACGTGCCGGAAGTCTTAATCGCCGCCCGCGCGATGAAAGCCGGCATGGCGGTTCTCAAGCCGCTGCTCTCGGCCAAAGATGCCAATATTCAGCCGGCAGGCGTTCTGTTGATGGGAACCGTGCGCGGCGACTTGCACGACATCGGCAAGAATTTGGTTTGCATGATGGCGGAAGGCGCCGGTTTTGAAGTGCACGATATCGGCGTGGATCAAAGCCTTGAAAAATTTCTCGCCGCCGCGGAAAAGTGCAAACCGGACATTATTGGCATGAGCGCCTTGCTGACCACGACCATGACTTATATGAAAACCGTCATCAATGGTTTTGAAGAGAAAGGGCTGGGCCATATCAAAATGGCGATCGGCGGCGCCCCGATTAGCCAAATGTACGCCGACGAAATTGGCGCCGATGGCTACGGTGCCGACGCTTCCAGCGCTGTCGACCTGTTTTTGCGTCTGGTCCGCAAGAGATAGTGCTGCTCTGCGAGTCTCTCCGACAAGAAAAGGCAGAATAATTTTTCGACGGAACGATTTTTTTAAAACATTTAAAATCAAAAGATTAATTATTATGCCGATCAATCATTCTGCCAAATAAAAATGCTTGATCATTTTGCCATTTACTGACGCAGTCAATTGTTTTGTTTTTTAGCGACTATGTCGAGCTTCAATCATGGCGTTTTATCAAATACTCTCGTGGCAAGATATTCCATCTCAGATCAAGGTTTGGGATGACTTTGATGAAATCAAAATCCAATTGCCGCCCCGGTTCATGGAACGAATCGATCGGGCCGCTCAAGCCCACGGATTGACGGATACGGATGCCTATCTCGACCAATGGAGATGGAGCAAGGAGCAGGAACAGGCGGGAACCGCAGCAGAAGTGGCTGATGCGGTGAAAAACGAATTGGAGGAAAATTTTAAGTGAGATACATGCAAGTATTACGCGAAAAACTTTATAAAACGCCGGATTTTGTCGTTGGGGTCGAGTTGGTTTCCATCCGCGCTTCGATGGCGGAGAAAAGTGCATTGAGGGCCCGCGCCTTTGCCAATGAGCTGGTGGATTGTCCTCAAATCGATTGGGTTTCGATTACGGACAACGCCGGCGGCAATCCCCAATTGGCGCCGCACGCGCTTGGCAAGCCCATTTTGTATGCCGGCAAGGGATGGCAAAGCCCGTTTTCGGCATTGATTCCGTCGGCCTGATTTCCATGCTGAATAAAATGAATGAAGGGTTGGATCTGCGGCTAATCATTTCCTTCGATAGAAAGGAAGCTCTGTTATGCGCGTCGCTGCAATCTATGATATTCATGGAAATCTCCCCGCATTGGAAGCTGTGCTCCAAGATATTCGTCAAACAGAAGTAGACCATGTCGTAGTCGGAGGCGATGTGGTTCCTGGCCCGATGCCGCGTGAAACACTCGCGTGTTTGCTGGACCTCGATATTCCAGTACAGTTTATCCAAGGTAATGGCGAGCGTGAGGGGCTTGCACAGATGGCAGGCACGGAAACCGGCGCCGTCCCAGAACAGTTTCGAGGGATCGTGCGTTGGGCGGCGCAGCAGCTTCATCCTGAGCACGAGCGGTTGTTAGCTAGCTGGCCTAAGACACTTTGGGTCGAGATTCGTGGGTTAGGCGAGGTGCTGTTTTGCCATGCGACACCGCGAAGCGACACTGAGGTGTTTACCCGTTTGACGCCTGAAGACCGCCTCTTGCCAATTTTTGAAGGAGTTAACGTACCTGTGGTCATCTGCGGTCATACTCACATGCAATTTGATCGAACGATCGGAAGGATTCGAGTTGTGAATGCCGGCAGTGTGGGAATGCCGTTTGGGGAACCAGAAGAGGTGCAATATTATTATCCGTTTCCGCTCAAACCCTCTTCAGAAGCCGTGGTGATTCCGCATCGCGGAAATTTTCAATTTAGGGATGAATTTACTGCGGAAAAGCTGAATTACAACTGGGTATTCTTGCGAACGCCGCGCGAGAAATGGTACGATCTGAAAAGCCGAAAAGATTTTTTAGCCATGCAAGTGCGGCCGGAATCGTGCGCGGGAAATATGAATCCGAGTTTTCTCGGGCATCGCCAGCAACATCTGCAAGGTTCTGCCACCGTCGCCATTGATTTTTCACCGAAAGCGGAAAATGAAAAAGCCGGCTTGCTGATCTTTCAAAACGAGCAACATTTCTATTTTCTATGCAAATCGTTGGAAGGCAATGCCGCAGCGATTCAGCTTTATAAATCGGGCGATGATCAAATGGCGCTTATGGCTTCGCAAACGCTCAACGACGATCAAAAGGCGAAATCAGTTTATTTAAAAATCGAGGCGCGCGGCGCCGCCTATGCGTTTTCGTTCGCAACCAATCCGGATGAATGGATTCTGCTGCAAGATAATGTTGACGGGCGTTTTTTGAGCGTCAGAATTCCAGACAGTTTTGTGGGTTGCATGTATGCTTTGTATGCGACTTCACTGGGAAAGCCGAGCGAAAATAGCGCGCACTTCGATTGGTTTGAATATTCCGGCAACGACGAGGTTTATAAATGACTATCTCGATTTTTCCGGCAAGCTGAAACCCGAAGTCCATCGGGCAAATTTAGGCAGGATGATTTAATGGCAGAATCATTCTGCCATGAAATTATTCTGTCAAATTGCGAAGATGATGGATAAGAAAAAACTCAGAAGCCAAGAATGGTTTGGCGGCAATGACAAGATGGGCTTCGTCCATCGTTCATGGCTGCGCAATCAGGGTTATCCGGACGATCATTTTCGCGGCCGTCCGGTCATCGGCATCTGCAACACCTGGTCGGAGCTGACGCCGTGCAACGGCCACTTGCGCGATTTTGCCGAGATCGTAAAGAAAGGCGTGTTGGAGGCCGGCGGATTTCCGCTCGAATTTCCCGTTACCTCGATGGGCGAAACCATCATGCGCCCCACGACCATGTTGTTCCGCAATCTCGTCAGCATGGACGTGGAAGAATCGATACGCGCAAATCCGCTCGATGGCGTCGTGCTTCTAACCGGCTGCGACAAGACCACGCCTTCGACGTTGATGGGCGCGTGCAGCGTTGATTTGCCCACGCTCGTTGTGCCCGGCGGCCCGATGCTCAATGGCCGCTTCAGAGGAGATTGCATCGGTTCCGGTTCATTCAACTGGATGATCAAAACCAAGCAAAAGACCGAAGGGTTCTCCGCTGAGGATTTGTTGGAGGCGGAAATTTGTGCGGCGCGCAGCAGCGGCCATTGCAACACCATGGGAACGGCGTCCACGATGGCGACGATGGTTGAAGCCCTGGGATTGACTTTGCCGGGTGCTTCGGCCATTCCCGCGGTCGATTCCAGAAAAAAAGTCATGGCGCAATTGTCGGGACGTCGCATTGTTGCCATGGTCAAAGAAGATCTACGGTTATCCAAAATTCTAACGCGGCAGGCATTCGAAAACGCCATCGTCGTCAATGCCGCGGTCGGTGGCTCGACCAACCAGGTGATCCACCTCACGGCCATCGCGGGAAGAATTGGTGTTGAGTTGCGCCTGGATGATTTTGACAAAATCGGCAGCAAGATTCCCCTGCTGGTCAATCTCATGCCCTCCGGAAAATTTCTGATGGAAGATTTCTTCTATGCCGGCGGCCTGTCCGTTGTGCTCAAAGAACTCGGTGATCGACTGCATCAAAATGTGATCACGGTGAATGGCAAAACATTGCAGGAGAATAACGAACGTGCCGCATGTTATAACCGTGAGGTGATTGCCACCATTGACAAGCCGTTCAAACCGGAAGCCGGCATTGCCGTGCTCAAAGGAAATCTCTGCGAAAACGGCGCGGTCATCAAGCCTTCCGCCGCAACGCCGGCGTTGATGAAGCATCGCGGTCGAGCCGTCGTGTTCGAAAGCATGGAAGACTATCACGAACGAATCGATGATCCCAACCTGGATATTGACGAGTCCTGCGTCATTGTACTCAAAGGCGTCGGCCCGAAAGGTTATCCCGGCATGCCCGAAGTGGGAAATGTCGATCTGCCGGAAAAACTGATTCTCAAAGGCGTGAAAGATATACATTGGCGGAAAAAGTGCTGCGGATCATTGGCAAAAAGCGCGTGCCGGCGGCAATGGGCATCATCGGTTATTTTGTCTCCATCCCGGTCTTTGCCGACAGCGGGTTTATCCTGATCTCGCCTCTCAACAAAAGCCTGTCGAAAAAGGCCGGCATCTCACTGGCGGGTTCGGTGATTGCCCTGAGTCTCGGCCTGACCGCAACGCACACGCTCGTACCGCCGACGCCCGGCCCCATCGCCGCGGCAGGCATATTGAATGCCGACTTGGCTCTCGTGCTGCTTCTGGGATTGATTTTCAGCGCGCTGGCATTGATAATGGGATTGGTCTTTGCGATAAAATACGCCGCCAAAACCTATATCGATCCGAATCCGGAAATAACCGAAGCCGCAATCGAGGCGCGTTTGCAGGAAGCCCCAGGCGGCCTCAAATCCGTGCTTCCGGTTCTGGTGCCCATTGTTTTGATCGTCTTGAAGTCGGTGCTGAATGCTTTCAAAGAATCCGTCAATGGCAATTTGGTCAAGTTGATCTCATTCATCGGCGAGCCGGTGATTGCACTGCTGATCGGCATGTTTCTCGCGCTGGCGCTGCCGAAAAAATTGAAATCCGATATGCTCTCAGCCACGGGCTGGGTCGGACAATCTCTCGCTTCGGCGGCCTCGATCATTTTGATTACCGGCGCCGGCGGCATCTTTGGCAAGGTGCTGCAAAACTCCGGCATCGCCGACCTGCTCGGCGAAGCTTTGGCTGATATCAACCTGAGTCTCTGGCTGCCGTTCCTATTGGCCGCGGCGATCAAAACCGCCCAGGGTTCATCCACCGTGTCGCTCATCACTACCGCCTCCATTATGATGCCGATGATGGGCTCATTGGGATTTGTCAGCGAAATCGAAAAAGCCCTGGTCGTCCTGGCCATTGGCGCCGGCTCATCCGTTTTTTCGCACGCCAACGACAGCTTTTTCTGGGTCGTCACGCAGCTCTCCGGCATGGATGTCAAAACCGGCTACCGGCTGCACGGCCTGGGCACGTTCATACTCGGAACTTCAGCAGCGGTATTTTTGTTTTTGTTCCATCTGGCTTTTGTTTGAAAGTGAAATCTTTGATTTTTCTACTAACATTTTAAACCGCGAATCATCTCTAATGCACGCTAATTTCTCCCATTCGCGTTATTTCGTGATTATTCCTAAGTCGTGCCTCAAGATCGAATGAAGTGCGGTGTAAAACTGAAGTGCTACAAGGACAAATAATAGGTTATGGTTATGGAAATAGTGAAGTCTCCGTTGCTCAGGATGTTCGCCAGCAAGCGCTTACTTCAAACTTAACAAGGAATTCAGGGCGATCACCGGAATGTCTTTGCTTTTTACAGCCAAAACGCATTGGGGATATGCTTAATCTCCACGCCATTCAGCCCTTTCGCCACAGCGATCACGTCGAACCGGCAATCGCGATCGATGATATTGTTGACGGTCAAATAAGCCAGCGCGACGCGGCCGATTTGGCGTTGCTTTTTTCTCGTCACCCACGTAAACGCTTCACCCATGGCCTCGGATTTTTGCGTTTTCACTTCAACAAAGACCAGGGTGCCTTCGTCGTCGGCAATGAGGTCGATTTCGCCGTGGCCGTGGCGAAAGTTGCGGATGATGATTTGGTAGCCCAACTTTTCAAGATACTCGGCGGCGCGTTGTTCGCCCCAGGAGCCGAGGGTTTTGGTGGATTGTGGCATTTCGCGCTCTCAAATAAATCGAGAAGTTTTTAAAGAATTTCACCAACGGATGGTTTTATCCGTTGGTCTTCATTCATCCGTTGGGGCTTCCAAGTAACATGTCATGCTGAAAGCATCTTGTTCATCTCAAGCACTGTGCTCGATATTAAACAAGCTCCCTTCGGGATGACATAGAAGTGTTACTTGCCGAACGAACTCCCTATTGGGAGAGAACGCTAATTTGTAACAGTGTTAAAATTTTTCTCCAAATCCTGCAGCGCCTTCGGATGAAATGACCGCCGATGAATCTCGCAAGGCCCATATTGGCGCAGCGCCGCGATGTGTGCGGGCGTCGGATAGCCTTTGTGCTCGTCGAAGGCGTAGTGCGGAAATTGACGATGGTAATCGATCATCACGCGGTCGCGAATCACTTTGGCAATAATTGAAGCTGCGCCGATAGTAAACGAGAGGCCGTCACCCTTTATAATGGCGGTTTGCGGCAAATCCAATTTCGAAATGGGACGGTGGCCATCCACGAGCACGTGTTGCGCTGCGGGGAAGAGTTGGCTGAGCGCTTTGCGCATGGCCAGCATCGCGGCTTGATAGATATTGAGGCGATCAATCTCTTCCACTGAGACAATCCCCACGCCGTAGGTCGTACAACTTTCAATAATTTGTGGATAAAGCTGCTCGCGCATTTCCAGCGAGAGGCGTTTTGAGTCGTCGACTCTGGAGAGAAAAAAATCCGGCGGAAAAATCACCGCGGCGGCCACCACCGGCCCGGCTAATGGGCCGCGACCAACTTCGTCAACACCGGCGATAAACTGCAAGCCTTGTTTCCAAAGCGCGGACTCGAAGTGAAGCTTGTAGTTGGTCGCTTTGGGCTGGTTGCTCGTTGTTTGACGCCCGAACTCGGATATTGTTCGCCTTGTTCTGTTCATCTCGCTTGATCTTCCTACGAAAAAACGTTTGTCGTTGCGCCTTTAGGCGTCAGGATTCTAAGCAACAACAACGCCTGGCGTTACTACGAACCTTCACTTCATTTGCGCCGTAATATCACTCGCGCGGGAGCACCGTCGCCGCCAACCAGCTTGAGGGGCAAACAAAACAGTTCCGCCGGTCCCGACGCCACCTCGTGCAGAACCAAATTTTCAACAATGATCACTTCATTCTGCAGCAGCAGACGATGCGCTGACAAATTCGGATTGTCGGGATTGTCTATTGAAGGGCTGTCAATTCCCACCAAACGAACATGATGCTTTACCAACAAAGCTGCGGCATCCGGCTCCAACCAGGCGGACGGTCGAGGATAGAGCGCGCCGCGGGCGCGTGTTTTAAAAAACATACGCTCGATGCGTGAGAAATCCGTCTGCTGCCGAATCATATCTGCCGAAATTCCCGAAGTCGTGAAAATTTCCACAATGACAACAGGCCCGCATAGCGTTTTGAGAGCGAGTTGAGCGACACTTTTGCCATGCGCAAAAAAGTGCAAAGGCGCATCAACATGTGTGCCCAGATGCGCCGAAAGTGAAATGGCGGAAAGCTGCATCTCGTCGCCGCGCGCAAAATCCAAGAGGCGCTTTCGTTGCAACGGCGGATCGCCGGGAAACGGCGGCGTGGATTCATCGAGGGGGAGTGTGATATCGATCAGCATGGCTTCAAAAATGTTGGCAAAGCACGTTTGCACAGAGCCTGACTTTTAAAGAAAGATAAGGCCAAAACCGGAAAGAAAAAATAAAATTTTTTAAGAAGTGCAAAATTCATTTTCATTCCCTTACGCTTTCGAAATTCTCCACAGCAAATTTCGTGTTTGCCCCCGGCTTTTTATAAGTCATCCTTCCGGCGGTTTCCGCAATAATGATTTCTATTTTCAAAAAATTCAGACCTTCGAGGCGCCGCGCCAAAATCGCGCCGGATGTGGCATATTCTTTGCGTTGGAGAAAATAGACTAAAAATCAGTGGAGGATTTCAGACCATGTTACATCTTGCACGACATCGTGAATTGGTCGTGGGAATCCTGCGGTTGATGATGAGCCTGTGTGTTGGCTTCAGCGTCGGAGGCTTGAATCCCGCGCCGTTGTTAGCGGCAGGAGCTGTAAAAGCGAGCTGGAATGCGAATACGGAGCTGGATTTGGCCGGATACAAAATCTATTACGGCCTGTCCTCCGGAAATTACACAATCTCCATCAATGTAGGAAACGTCACGCAGTACACGGTTAATCAACTGGCCGAGGGCCTTATTTATTATTTCGTCGTCACCGCGTATGACACAGCCGGCAACGAAAGCGCTTACTCACAGGAGGTTTCAGCGGAGCTTCCGCTAGTGGATCGCACGCCGCCGTCCGTGTCCAATGTGCGTTTGATCAACCCCACCACGGTCGAATTGCTTTTCAGCGAGCCGGTTGCGAACGCAAGCGCGCAAACCAAGAGCAATTACACCATCGACAAAGGTATTGTGGTCGTGAGCGCAACGCTGCAAGCCGATACGCGCACGGTCAATCTGACGACCAGTGCGCACGCCGCCGGCGAAACGTATTCACTCACGGTGCGCAACGTGGCGGATCGCGCTACTCCGGCCAACGTCATGTCCCAGGCGAAAACTTTCACTTACACTTATCAAGTTGAAGATCAGCGGCCGCCGGAAGTCAACTCCGTGACGCTCACCGATCAGACGCATGTGCTGATCGTCTTCAACGAGCCAATCACGCTCGCGTCGGCAGAGAATGCCGGCAACTACAGCATTTCGGACGGCGTGCAAGTTTTTGAAGCGCGCCTGGCCGGCAACGGTTTGGAAGTGACGCTGCTCGCCTCGGCCCATCAATACAACAAAGACTACAATATCGTCATTCGCAATATCAAAGACCGTTCCCCCGCTGCGAATACGATTAAAGCCGGAACCATAATCACTTACTTTCTATTCAACGATGCGGGCGATGACGGCTCCGGCCTGAGCGTGAACGGCTTGAAACCGGCGCGTTACACTGTTGACAGTTTACAAGTCGGCTCGGCATATTATATCGATCGTCCGTACGTGGTTCGGCAGATTCCCAATAGCAAGCACGGTTTGTTGTGGATCAAGACGGCCAGCGCCGATCGCAACGGTACCGGTGAGCCATTTATCGAGTTCACACTGACGCGCGAGTCAAATATCTACGTGGCTTACGACAGCCGTGCTCAACAGCCGCCGGATTGGCTGAGAAATTATTTTACGCCGACCAACGAGTTCATTACGGTGTCGGAGAATAATATCAAGCTGAAGCTTTGGAAGCAGCACAGCCTGCCGGGAAGCGTAGTTCTCGGCGGCAATATGGCCGGCGGCGTGCAGGCGGGTACGAGCTTGAGCATGTACGTCGTTTTGGTGGAGGACGTGCAAGCGCCACCCACGACGAATTCGCCGGCGCCGCAAAGCTTCGTGCTCTTTCAAAATTATCCGAACCCCTTTTCGGCGACGGGCAGCATCGGGGGAATAAGCCGGACCACCATTCGGTATTATTTGCAGGAGCAGCACCAAGTGGTGTTGACCGTTCACAACAAGCTCGGCCAGGTGGTTCGCGAGTTGAACAGCGGGCTGATGCCGGCGGGGTATCATAACCTGACCTGGGATGGACGCGACGACAGCGGCAAACCCTTGCCGAGCGGCAACTATCTCTGCACGCTGGAAGTGCGTGATGAATTCGCCAGCGTCGGATTAGCCATGTCGGCTTCGCTCAATCGCCAGACGAAAGTTATTACTTTGTTGAAGTAAAAAACTCATGCTCTTTCTCATACTCGCTTTTTGAGATTTTTCAAAGCGCGTACGTGCGTAAGAGAAAGAGTAGGAGTAAGCGCGCGAGCGACGTCGCCATGGCAACAAGTTGAAAACCATTTTCCTCCTCCTCCACGGGAATGGGTCAGTCATACCGACTCGTTCCCGTTTTTGTTTGTAAGAAAACTTGTTGAATTAGGCGCATTAAATTTTTAATTAAAGATTCGCTTGACGCTGTTGTGATAAATTGCTATCATATCACACCGAGTGTAAGTTATTTTCAACTAAAAGGAATCAACGAAGGGGTATTTATGCGATTACAATGGTTAAGAGCCGCTTTTGGGATTCTCGTTTTTTCCAATGCGTACGCGCAAGATGAGGCTGAAATCGAGAAACTAATGCGGAAACGCTTGTTATCATGTACGGACATTACGCTGAACAGCTCTATATTAATCCCTCAATATTTAAATGATGGTAAATTAGACTCGGCAAAAATAATTTTGAAATACTGGGAAGACAAGTGCGGCGCGCTCGAACCGATTGTGCGGACTAAGATCCTTTTGGCTGTTCGGGAAAGTCGCTTTAAAGAAGACATCTATGATCGTTCCATCATCGACTATCTTTTGTACTACAAAAATCGTGTGACTGCGCTGAGAGAAGTGGACGCTATTCACTGGCGGAACGTCAATCTTTGGTACGGCTATCCATTGGATGATGCCTTTGACGCTTTTACTACTTACGCGGCAACCGAATTGCTTGATGAGAAGGAGCGTCGGTTATTTGCTCATCGATTTTTATAGCGGCAATTTGGATTCCCTTTTCATCAAGCTGAAGTCGTCTGGTTACGAACACACTGCTATCAAATCGTACTATGACGAATATGTGACGAGCACTTTGGCAATGCCCGACGGTAATCTTGGTTTGATTGCTGGATATTGGATGCCACAAGGCAAAAACAAGTTGTTGGGGAATCATCCATCCTTTGGTTTTTTTCTTGGCGGTAAAAAGAAAAAATTCATGGCAGATGTGGTAATCCTTTTTCGATTCTTGAGCGCCAAAGAAACCTATGTCGTCAAGCGTGAAGGCGGTTTCGAGAGCACGAAAAAATTTTTTGGAGGCTATATTGGCGTGGAGGGAGGACGTGAATTGCTGCGAACCCGCCATCATGGGTTTGATCTTTCCGCTGGAATGGGGTTTGATGGTTTTGACGCCCTTGACAAAAACCAACAACATGACGCGGTGACAATTAGCTCTTTCAATTTTAATTTGGGATTGGGGTACCGATATTTTTCACATGAGTTTCAGACAAAATACATTGGCATGCAGGTCAGGTACAATTTTGTCCGTTATGCCACCCATGGTGGCAGCGATTTGTCCGGCAATACCATCTCTTTGCGTTTGCTTTTGGGTTTGGGTGGCAATCAAAAGAAAAATCAAAGGTTAAAAAGTTTGGAATATCATTATTGACAGGATGGGTGTTGATTTGTGTTTATCTTGACAAACTCATCGCCAAGCCTGAGAAGAGACAATTGAAAGAGCTGCAAAAGTGTGTGGCGATACGGTGAGAACCCCATTCACTTCATCCTACTCAATATGCCTCCGCCGGTCTCGCGATGAAGTTCGATACCAGCCGTCCCCAGACGGCGAGGTTCTGTATTCCAAATAATAATCATCGTCATTCGACGGCGTGTTCGGCGTCGTTTCGGCCGGCTCTTGGCGCGGTTGGCTGGCGGTTTTTCGCGGCGCTTGATAAGAAGTGTCCTGGCCGTTCCGTGGTTCATTCCACGCTCCCTCCGGCACTTGATGGGAACGGTTCGCAAACGACTGCTTTGTACGCGATGTCCGCGAGCGGCCGGCCTGATGAGCGGTTGCCGGCGTTGCCTGGCTCAGATTTCTCACCGCTCCGGATACGAGATCAACGAAGCTTTTTGAGTCACTGATGCCGAGACGCACTAATGACAGCCGAATCGAGTTTTGGAGGCTGCTGCCCGAGACTTGCAGCACTTTTTTCCCCGCGGTCATCAAGGCAAATGATCCCGCCAACGCCGTGAGCAAGCTGCTTATGATGAAAAGCAAATTTTCTTGACGTTGGAAAACGGCGCTGCTTAAAAAGAAAACGGCGCCGGCCAGGAGAACGAATCCGGCAACAAGCTGCGCGACATTGAATTTGCTCCCGACTGCGATGGTTTCAACTTTGGCCAGCTCCAGGCAGCGCAAATTTGCCGAGGCGAAATTCGACGAGTATTGCAATATGCGATGGGTGGTCACCACGAGACGCTCTTGACGCCGCAATAAAAAACCGAGCAAGCCAAGATCTCCCATGCTGGCTTCAATGATGCCAAGAATGCGCTCACCGGCAAAAAGCTCCGGCGAGGGCGCGGCCTCTCTCTCGACTGCAGCCTGCCGCTTCGAGGTTTTTCTTTCCATGGCTTTCCTCTCTTGAGATACAAGGCTATGCCTGAAAGGTTTAATGAGCATTATTGCTAACGCGGAGCAAATTACACGAATAGCCGATTCATCATGTTAAACTCCACAGCCGAGGGTTGCGTCCGCAAGGCATTGCGCTCCAATACGTGAATCCGTATTATGAATCTACTTGCCAAGAGCGGGCTTCGCAGACGAGAAATTTTTACGCTTCACTATTCAGGCGTCACCATCCGGCTCATCAACTTGTGCAAGTGGCCGGCGATGGCCGAATGATTGGTGGGTGCGGCGAGACGCTGGGCAAATGCCGTGGCGTCGAGAAAGGTGAGCATGGTTTGGCGGGTAATTTGCGGGCGGTAAAGATACTCACGATTTTTACGATTCAGGCGGCTCTCTTCGATCGTAAAGGTTCCCAAGATCGTAAACTCATGGCGCGGAGAAATCTGCCGGCGCTCGAGCAAGCCGCGTTCGGTCATGGCGTCGAGTACGTGCTTTAAATCGACGGCGGTGAGTTGGGCGCTATCGATTTGCGCATAAATTGCCGAGCCGGTTGCTTCCTGCTTTTGCCAGAGCACCTTCATGACGTCGATCTCGAGCTCGGAGGGAATCACGGCGAGCGGCTGCGGTTTCGCGCCGCCTAATTTTTGCGCCAGATATTTCATGCCGGCGCCGATCAAATTGCCGACGTTGAACAACGAAGGCGCTTCGGTTTCCTCGCGACGAAGGCGCTCCCCGATGTTGTCGGCGCGCGGGGATAAGCTGCGCAACTCGGATTGACTCAGGCTCAGCGCCGAGTTTTGCCGTAAACGAAAGAATAGCGTGGAGTCATCATATAAGGATGGGTTTTGGATGAAAATATTTTCTATGAAACGCTGACGACGCAGCCATTGCTCGCGAGCTGACCGGGTTTCGCCGCGCAAAACTGCCGCTGCGTCCAAAGTATCCTGCGGAGGCTCTGCAGTAGGTACGTCCACAACCGGGTCCGGGTTCTGCTGAGCGTGCAGAGGGGGGGAAGACAAAAAGTTTGAGCCAATTAACAACAAAAAGGCTGTTTTTTTTATTATCATGCCATGAAAATTCCGAGCGGGTACACGATCGCAGAAAGCAATTTATAGACACATAACCGGATCTCGGCGTCAAATCCTTAAACACTTTTGCGATATGGACTGTTCCGTGCGCGCGCCGTTATTTTTTGCTTGACTTTTCCCGGCTTCACGAGTACATTAAAACACGGAGGAATGGACTAACGCGGACAGCAATTGGAAAAATTTTAAATTGAAAATTGCCAATTTTCAATTTAAAATTTTTACGGTGATTTGAAACAATCAGTGAGACCGAGAAAGGCAAAAGCTCTGCATGCCAATCACCCATCTGAGCGGGTTGCAACTCAAGCGCGCCGTGATCTCCGGCGCGCAGCGCGTGATTCAGATGCAGGAGCAACTGAATAACATCAACGTTTTTCCGGTGCCGGATTCGGACACCGGCACCAATATGGCCCTGACCATGCGCAGCGTCGCCGAGGGGGCGCTGCTTTGCAAAGAAGGCTCGGTGCAAAGAATGAGCCGGGCCGTGGCGGATTCCGCGCTGATGGGCGCGCGCGGCAATTCCGGCGCGATTTTGGCGCAATTCTTTCAAGGCTTGGCCGAAGGCTTTCATGGCCGGACGCGGGCGACGCTCGAAGATTTTGCGCAGGCCGCCCAGCACGCCGCGAACAATGCTGCCGAAGCCATCGCCGAGCCGAAGGAAGGCACGATTTTGACGGTGATTCGCGATTGGTCGCATTCGATTCAGGCCAGGTGGAACAAGGCCGCGGATTTCCGGACTTTGATCGCGGATTCCTTGCACGCCGCCACGCAATCATTGCAAGAAACGCCGCGCAAGCTCAAAGCGCTGGCCAAAGCCGGCGTCGTCGATGCCGGCGCGCAAGGTTTCGTCCATCTGCTCGAAGGCGTTTTGCACTTCGTCCAATCCGGAAAAATCGATCGCATTGCCCGCGCCGGGTTGACTTTCGGCAATGCCAAAGCCAAAGTGGAAGAAGCGCCGGAAGAGATCACGTTTCAATATTGCACGGAAGTGCTGATTGCCGGTGAAAAAATCGACCGCAACGGCTTGAAGGAGCAGCTTCGACCGCTGGGAGATTCCATGATCGTGGCCGGCTCGCCGGAAAAAGTCAAGGTGCATATTCATACGAACGAGCCGGAGCAGGTTTTTGCCATCGCCCGAAATTACGGCGAAGTGGCACACACGAAGAAGGATGACATGCGCCGGCAGCACACAAAGGCGCATCACGATCCCAACGTGGAAACGATTGCGCTGATTACGGATTCTTCCTGTGATTTGCCGCCGGACGAGCTCATCCGCCACGGCATTCGGGTTGTGCCGATCGTGGTCATTTTCGGCAATCAAAGCTATATCGACAAAGTAACGATGACGGAACGGGATTTTTACCGCATGCTGGCCGATTCGCCGCACCATCCGAAAACTTCGCAGCCGGCGCCGGCTGATTTTCAAGACGTTTTTTTGCAGGCGGCGGCGAATCACAAACAAGCATTGGCAATCATTTTAACCGGCGCACTCAGCGGCACGCTCCAGGCGGCGCAGCGCGCGGCGCAAACGGTGAAAGATCAGATCGACGTCCACGTCGTGGATTCGAAGAATGTCTGCATCGGACTGGGGCTGATTCTCCGCGAGGCGGCGGATGCCATCGAGTCCGGCGTGAACGGTATCGCCGAGCTGAAAAATCGTGTGGAATGGGCGATTCAGAACGTTCGCCTTTACATCAGTTTCGAGACGATGGAATACCTCGTGCGCGGCGGCCGCGTCTCGCGCTTCCGTGGGGCAATCGCCCGCCTGCTGAAATTGAAGCCGATTCTGCGCGTCAATTCCGCCGGCAAAGCTGAATTAGTCGCCAAAACTTTCGGCGGCGAGCATGGGCGGCGAAAATTAATGGAGATTGTCAAGAAGGAGGCGACCGGCAAGCGCAAGCTGCGTTTTCTCGTGGCGCACGCCAATGCGCCGGAGGCGGCGCGTGAAGCGGCCGCGCAAATACGCCGGTATTTTGAAGTGCCTGAAGTCGCGATCGTCGGCGTCTCGCCTGCGCTCGGCGCGCATGCCGGACCGGGCGCCGTGGGCATCGCTTTTCTGGGGGAATAAAGGGGCGGAGGGCGAAGAGCAGAGAAGATTTTAATAGTTTTGCCCTTAAATGGTTTTGCCTTTTGAAGCAGCTTGAATCGTTACAAAAATTATTTTGCCATAATTATTTTGCGTATTTGATTCCGACTTGGCCGGTGTGGGGAGGAGGCAAATTATTTTGTTTCGATTCAGTTTGTTCATTCAATAAACGGCATGGAGTTTTGATATATGTTGACGTTGATTGCTGTGCTTCTTCTCGGCTATTTAGTTGGTTCCTTCCCGACCGCGATTCTTGCCGGAAAGGTTTTGCGCGGCTGGGATTTCGATATTCGCAGCGAGGGCAGCGGCAACGCCGGCGGCACCAACGTGTTTCGCGTGTTGGGATGGCAGCCCGGTCTCTTCGTCACACTGGTTGATGTATTCAAGGGGATGGCGGCAACGCTTTGGATTTCGAAATGGCAACCCTTCGGCACGGCTTATATCGATGTGACGGTGATGCCGATTCTAGCCGGGCTGGCCGCGGTCTGCGGCCATATTTGGACGATGTTCGCCGGATTTCGCGGCGGCAAAGGTGTCGGCACCGCTGGCGGCATGATCATTGCCCTTTATCCGATTGCCGCGGTGATTTGTCTGGCGGTTTTCGTCAGCGTGGTTTATTTGACGCGCTACGTCTCCGTCGGCTCGATAGTCGCCGCGCTCAGCCTGCCTGTGGTTTTGGCGCTGATGCAAGTGTGGTTGCAACAAGATATTCCCGACGCCTTGTTTGAGTTCAGCATACTCGTCAGCGTTTTAATCGTTTTCACGCACCGCAAAAATATCCGGCGCTTGATCGAAGGCACTGAAAACCGTTTTGGCAAGCCAAGACCGGCGGCGTAGCACGGACAGCTTGTCTGTGTATTCAGAAAAAATTAACACGACCGCAAGAATTTCTTTTGTCCAAGCAGCGTAACACAGACAGCTTGTCGTTATTGTATTCGAGAAGGCTGGCATGACCGCAAGAATTTTTTTAACCCAAGCGGCTTCGTTGCAGACTGGCAGTCTGCGTTACACCCTTGCAGCCATCATGATCAACATCAAGAGGAGGGCAAAATGATCGCAACCGGCGAAATTCAGGCGTTGATTACACTTTTGGGCGACGACGATACTCACGTGCGCGATGTCGCTCGGGAACGGCTGCTGCAGATCGGTGAGCCTGCCACCGAGTTTCTGCGCGAAGCCGGAAGCGCAGACGTGGACGGCAAAATTCGCATCGAAGCCCGGCACGTGCTGGCGCAAATTCGCCAGGATGATCTCAGCGCCTCGTTTTATCTGCTCAGCTTGCTCGACGAGGGGCAGGCCGACCTCGAGCAGGCGGCATTTTTGCTGGCGCGTTTCGGCTATCCCGATCTCGAAACGGCGCCCTATCGCCGGGAGCTGGATGCGCTCGCCGCTCAGATCGCGCAACAGATACGCGGCTTGCACCCGCGGCGCGACAGCCGCCGGATCGTACGCTTGATGAACCGGTTTTTGTTTAGCGACGAAGGCTTTTCGGGCAACGTCGAAGATTATTACGATCCCGACAATTCATATATCAACTGCGTGCTCGAGCGCCGCACCGGCATCCCGATTACGCTTTCCGTCATCTATATTCTGCTTGCGCGCCGGCTACAGTTGCCGATTAGCGGCATCAATTTGCCGATTCATTTTATTTGCCAGTATCATTCGCCGCCGGATTCGTTTTATTTCGACCCGTTTCACAGCGGCAAGACGCTCTCGCGCACGGATTGTGTGACGCTACTGCACCGCGTCGGCGTGCCTTTTCACGACGATTGTCTGGCGGAAGCGCGCACGCACGACATTATCGCGCGCATGGCCAGAAACTTGATCGTGATTTACCATCATCGCGGCGATTTTGCCAAAGTCGAAGCGCTTGACCGCATTCTGAAAATACTTGAATCTTGAATAGAGGAAAACATGAGCCAATGCGCAAAGTGTGGCACGCCATTGCCACCAGATGCAAAGTTTTGTTCGAGCTGTGGGACAAAGGTGGAGGAAGCCCCGGCAAGCTTTTGCCGCCACTGTGGAACAGTGCTGAAATCGGCGGCAAGATTTTGCCATTCCTGCGGCCAAGCCGTGGATGGCGCTGCCGCCGCTGCTTCGGCAGAAGCGGTAATGGGAAGCGATAATGACAGCGATGGAGCTGATTTGGAAATTCACGAAAGCGCAACACCATCGCCTCGTTCTTGGACGGCGATTCTGCTGCCGCTCATTGGGATTCCGATGATCTTTGGGATTCTCTGGCTGCTCTTGCACACGAAAGAGAACCCGCAACCGATGCGCGCCGGCGCCGAAGCCGCCGAGGCGCAAGCCAATGGCGAGGGCGCGGACATGGCCTCGATGGAAAAAGTTCGTAAAGAAATCGACAAATACAAAAGCGATTTGCAGGCCAACCCGAAAGATACCACCGCCTTGTTGGCGCTCGGGCAGATGTACATGATGGCGAGCATGTTCGAGCAAACGGCCGACTACTTCGAACGCTACCTGGAGGTCGTGCCGGGCAATTATCAAATACGCACGACCCTGGCTTTCGTTTATTACAACAGCTCACAGCCGCAGCTTGCCCGCAACGAATTGCAGCGCGCGCTCAAAGATCAGCCGAATTATGATTATGCGCTGTATTTGCTCGGCGAAGTTAATTTGGATGAAGGCAAAAAAGACGAGGCGATCAAATTGTGGCACAAAGTGCTCGAAGTCAGCCCCGGCAGCGAGGCCGCGGCAAGAGCGCGCGAGCGCATCCAGGCGGCGGGCGGGAGGTAACTCTTGCACGTTTTGAGGTGAATTATGAAAGCAAAAACATTATTACGGAAGCTTGGTGATTTCCAAGAGGACAAAATCAACGAAGAAGTTATTCTGGAGAAACTCCGCAGCTCTGAAGCCGATTCGATTTGGTTTAACGAACACTATGAAGAATTAAAGGCGAAATATAAGAATGAATGGGTTGCAGTTTTCCGCAAAAAAGTCGTTGATCATCATAGGAACCAAAAGGTTCTTTTGCGGCGGTTGCGAGAAAATTATCCACAGGATTCTGATGCAATTGTGGTTGAATTTGTCTCACTGGAAGACGTCATTTTAATCCTATGAAGATACGAGGATATTGGGGGCGATTTGACGCACCTTTTGTTAAAGCTCAATTTGCCTGCAAAAAATTCGGCATCAATGAAATAGTGGATTTTATGGTCGATCTTGGTGCTTCGTGCACAATTATAAGCGACAAGGATGCACAAGCGCTAGGAATTGATTATGCCAGTTTGCAAAAATTAAGAAAGGGAGTGAGTGGAATAGGAGGACAGGCCAAGACATATTTGCTGGAAGAAATCGAGTTGTACTTCAAATCTGATCTTGGCTTGCATCGTGCAAACATGGATCACGTTTTCGTCATTAAGCAGGCTCACAAACGCGGCCCTGAAGTTCTGAAGCTTATCCCAAGTATTTTAGGCCGCGATTTTCTGAATCAAATGGCCCTGCTGGTAGACAAACGCAACAATCTTGTCTTAATCACAGATGAAGTTTTAACTGTTTGATCTTACAGCCATGCTCACCGGTAAAAAAATTCTCATCCTCATCGAGGCCGTGTACGAAGACCTCGAATTATGGTATCCTAAAATCCGGCTGATCGAAGAAGGCGCGCAAGTGATCGTCGCCGGGCCGGAGAAAAAGACGTATCAAGGCAAGAATGGCTATCCCTGCACGCCGGACACGACCATCGCGGAAGTCAATGTCAACGAGTTCGCCGCCTTGGTTATTCCGGGTGGATTCGCGCCGGACAAACTTCGGCGCTATCCACGAGTCATGGAAATCGTCCGCCAGTTTCACGAAGCGAAGAAGCCGATTGCATTTATCTGCCACGCCGGCTGGGTGCCGATCTCGGCGAAGATTTTGCGCGGCCGCAGAGTGACCGGCGTTGCGGCAATCAAAGACGATTTGGAGAATGCCGGCGCGACTTATCTCGATCAATCCGTCGTCGTCGATGGCAATCTCATCAGCTCGCGCACCCCGGCGGATTTGCCGGATTTCTGCCGGGCCATCATTCGGGCGTTGGAATGAAGCGATACATGCTGAGTGTATTGTACCGACTTGGTACTAATTTAACCAAACCGGCGAAGAGTTAAATTCAGGAGAAGTGTATAATGCTGACCGAATATATACATGCAGCTATGCAAAAAGCTCAGTATGAAATATTACCCGAGGGCGAAGGGTATTTTGGAAGAATTTCCGATCTTCAGGGTGTTTGGGCAAACGCTGACACTTTAGAAGCATGCCGCAAAGAGCTGCAAGAAGTTTTGGAAGAATGGATTATAATAGGCTTGAAAATGGGAACTCCGATTCCAGTTATGGACGGTATTGAATTGAACGTCCAAAAGGAAGCTGCCTAAATGCCAACATTCGGCCCTATTAAACGCAAAGACTTGATTTACTATTTGCGACAAGTTGGGTTCAGCGGCCCCTATTCAGGCGGCAAACACGAATTCATGTTGAAAGAAAATTTACGAGTTCGAATTCCTAATCCACATCAAGGTGATATCGGCAGGAATTTGCTCATGAGGATTCTCAGAGAAGCAGGGATTGACAAAGAAGAGTGGGAAACGCTTTAAAGAGACGAACACCAGCTTTTGAAGATCACAGAGTCCAATCACTTTTAAGGATTCTATCAGTGTCTCAACTTAATAACCTAACCAATCGTACAATTCACTCAACGCCCCAACCGAAGGAGGAAGAGCTATGCCTACTGTTCTCTTCGAAGCGGAAAATCGTAAGGTCGAGGTTCCTGCTGGGACGACATTGCGCAAAGCAGCGAAAAAGGCCGGTGTCAGCGTTTATGGCGGCGTCAATAAAATTGCCAACTGTCGTGGCTTCGGCTTGTGCGGTACGGATAGAGTGGCCGTGGCGCCGGCAGATTGCGCCAACAGCATGACTTTTTTTGAAAAGCTGCAATTGGGCGACAAAGCGAAAGAGCGGTTGGCCTGCCAGGTGAAAATTCAAGGTGACGTCGTGATCAACACCGCGCCGGCAATTGAATATGGAAAAGTCATGACCGAGAATTTCAAATTTATCGCCCTGGCTTTGCCTTTCGGCGTTTTAACCCTGGGCGCCGTCATTTACATGGTTTTTGAAATGGTCGGCAAACCGCTTTTTTAAGGCAAACGGCAAAGAGCAAAAGGAAAAAAGCACCAAGTCACCGTTAACCAGAAACAAGCGACCAGCAGCAACCAGCCCATGTCCCGATTCGAGCGCCACATTTTTATCTGCACCAACGTGCGACCGCCGGATAATCCCAAAGGCTGCTGCGCCGCCAAAGGCTCGGAAGCCATTGCGTCGAAATTCAAAGAAGAGCTGCATAAGCGCGGCCTGAAAGGCAAGATTCGCGCGAACAAAGCCGGCTGCCTGGATCAATGCGAGCTTGGCGTCTCGGTGGTCGTTTATCCTGAGGGCGTCTGGTATGGCCGTGTCACGCTGGATGATGTGAATGAAATTATTGAGAGCCATTTGATCGGCGGCACACCGGTGGAGCGGTTGCGTGTGCCGTATGTAACCCAGACGGCCCGTCTGGATAAGGCCTGATGAGAGAAGTAGTTTGAAATGAACGTGAGCTTCACAACCGTTTCCCAGCAGTCGAGTGGCGTGAAAATCCCGACTGGCTCTGAATGGCCGCCGCAAGGCAAATGGACTTACGAAGACTATTGCCGTTTGCCAGAAGACATTTTCATTTATGAAGTACTTGAAGGGGAGTTATATGTATCGCGCGCTCCTCAGATAATCCATCAGCGATGCAAAGGGAGGCTTTTAGCTGCGTTTCTAAAGTTCGAAGAAAAATACGGAGCCGGCCAGCTCTATTCGGCGCGTATTGACGTCATCCTTCACGGTTTGGCCACGCCCGCCCAGCCTGATTTGCTTTTCATCATTAAAGAGCGGTTGAACATTGTCAAAGAAGAACGAATCGAAGGCGCTCCGGATATTATTGTCGAAATACTATCGCCTTGGAATTGGCTCGTGGATCGCCGCAAGAAGTTTGAGATTTACGCCAAGGCCGGCGTGCGTGAGTATGGGCTCATTGACCCAAAAGCGCGAACCATCGAGCTTTTTTGCTTACGCGGCAGCACGTATGCGTTGATCGGCAAATACGGCGTCGGCGAAATCGTGCGCTCCGAGGTGTTGGCGGGTTTTGAAGTGAAAGTTGAAGACGTTTGTCCGGCGTAAATTCGCTACTACATGAGTATCGGCTAAATATTATTTTTGAGAAATTTAAATGAAACCTTAACCTGATTATGTTAAGTCAAAAGTATTCAAAAGACAGAAAGATGATTGACA
>JAKEEU010000364.1 GCA_022616415.1 Candidatus Zhuqueibacterota bacterium
GATTGCCGCGCTCGTCCTCCAAGATGCCGTAAATCACGTTGCTGGAAAGGCCGTTTTGCGTGGTAAAATGCGCGAATTTTCCGCTTTCACGGTCAAAGCGATTGAGGCCGCCGCCAGACGTTCCAATCCACAGTGTGCCGAGTTTGTCTTCGCAAATGGATAGGACCCGATTGTCGCTCAAACTGCTCGAGTCCGCCGGATTGTGTTTATAGCTGACAAATTCGGCCTCGTCGCCGTGCCGTCCGGAGTTTTTATCCAAGACAAGCCGATTCAGTCCGCCGCCGAAAGTGCCAATCCAGAACGCGCCCGAACGATCTTGATAGATGGTGTAAACGTGATCGTCGCTCAAGCTGCGCGGATTAGCCGGATCGTGCCGGTAATGTATAAATCGTCCGGTGCGCTCATCGAATTTGTTGAGGCCGCCGCCAAACGTTCCAATCCACAAGGTGCCCGGCTTGTCTCGATGAATCGAGCGAATCTGATTGTCGCTTAAGCTATACGGATTATTGGGGTCATGCCGGTAATGAATAAATTTCACCTTGCGTTTTTCGAACTCGTCGGCGGCTTGCGGAAGAAGTATGCAGAGTCCTTCACTGTAGGTGCCAAGCCAGAGCGCGCCCGCAGCATCTTCACAAATCGCGCGAATATGATTCTGGCGCAAACCATGGGGATCGGACGGATCGTGCCGGAAATACGCCAAGCGACCGGTTTTGCGGTCGAGACGGTTGAGCCCGCCGCGGTAGGTTCCAATCCAGACGATACTCCCGTCACCACGGGCTGGCGAATAAATCGACCATACGACGTCGTCGTTTAAACTGTGGGGATTCGTGGGATCGCTTTTGTAATGCACAAACTTCTCTTTTCTCCGGTCAAGCTTGTTGACGCCGACGCCGAGCTGCGAGCCGATCCAGAGAATGCCGGTGCGGTCGGCGCCGATCGCCAAAACATCATTGTCACCCAGGCTGTACGGATTGAAGCGGTCGTGTTTAAAATGCGTAAAACGTTCGGCCGCGCGATCGAACTTGTCGAGGCCGCCGCCGAATGTTCCCACCCATAGGGTGCGGTAATCATCTTCGATAATTGCCGAAACATCATCGTCGCTCAAGCTGTGCGCATTTGACGGATCGTGCCGGTAATGAACGAAATGAGCACGCGACCGAGTGGCGGTTTCGTTGCGCCCCGGGTTTGCCGCAGCGACGAGCTTGTTGAGGCCGCCGCCGAGCGTTCCGATCCATAATACGTTCCGCGAAGCGGAATCTTCGTAGATGGCGAGAACGCCATTATTGCTCAAGCTATTCGCGTCCGCCGGATCGTGTTTATAATGGATGAATTTGCCGGTGGCTTCATCGAACCGGTTCAATCCGCCTTCCAACGTGCCGATCCACAACCCGCCAGACAGGTCGCGATGAATGGCGCGGATGTGATTGTCACTCAAGCTGTGCGGATTGGTGGGATCATGTTGATAATGGGTAACTTGAAATATAGTTTTATCTATTTTTAAGTTATTATTATTTTCTTGTGTCTTCAAGTTGCCACCGGGAGTGCTCGAAGCGGCGACAGAATCGAGAACAAGCCTGTAAAGTCCGCAATTTACGGTGCCAACCCACAAGGTATTGCCGGTGCCGCGAGGATCGGCAAAAATCGTGGTGATCGTTTGATCGATAAAAAAAGAAAATATAAAAGGCAGTTCCACCGGCGTTTTCGCTTTCAGGCTCAAGAGCGTGGAAGGAGCACACAAATTGTAGCGCGTGAAGCGCTCGTTTTTTCGGTCAAAGTGGTTTAAGACCCCTTTCGAGGTTCCAATCCACAACGAGTTCCGTGAAGCGGAATCTTCGCAGATGGCCGTTACCCAGTCATCCGAAAGCGAATGGGGCTTGTGGGGGTTGTTGCGATAAACCGTAAAACTGTAGCCGTCGTACTTGTTCAATCCATCCGCCGTGCCAAACCACAAATAACCTTTGCTATCTTGCAAAATGCACAGAACGGTGGTTTGCGAAAGGCCGTGCTCGAGCGAGAGGTGGTCGAATTGCGCGTGCAACGGCGATGCGAAGCTCAATATCAGTGCGGCGGCACAATTCGGAATTTTGCGGCAAAGCATAAGCAAAAAAATTACCGGAAGCCGGAAAAACCTTGGCAAAAATCAACGACTTGCCAGTGCTGGCGCTCGTCTGACTTTTAAATAGACGGCTCGCCTGGCAAAGCAATTTTGTCGGGGGTGTCGCCCTGCAAAGGCATAAAAGCGGCGGCGGGATAGTTTGGAAAGAAACCCTTGCCTTTTATAAAATTGCGTTTTATATTAAAATGGTCTGTAAAGGGCTATCCTTAGGTCCTTTTACGCCGGCTCGGTGAGAGTAGCCGCTCTCATCGAGCATTTTTTTTAGGGCAACTCTGGTTGCTTGAGATAACGCTTCGCAATAAAGACGATGAAAATTGCCAAATGTTGCCGTTTTTATTTCAAGAGAAATCTTCTGCTTGCTTTTGTGGGAGAAAAGTTTATTTTTTATATTTGCTTACATTCAATTCTTTTGTCAATGAAAATTCGGCGTATACAAAATGGCAACCGATATTCAACAACTTCTTCGCGCCGATGAGGGTGAAACGCTGGAGTTTAAGCAATCGGTCGGGGAGATACGCGAGAACATTGAGACCGCTGGCGCTTTCGCCAACGGCCAGGGCGGCACGATTGTGATTGGCGCCACCAGCTCCGGCAAGGTATTGGGTGTCGATATTGGCAAGGATACGCTGGAGTCGCTGGCCAACAGTATCCAGCAGCAAACCGATCCGAAGGTTTTTCCCTCGATACGGGTTGCCGAAGTTGAAGGCAAAAGCATAGTTATCTTGCGCATCGAAGAAAGCCCGATCAAACCGGTGCTGGTGCAAGGGCGAGGATATAAACGTGTTGGCAAAAGCGATCATGTGCTTTCCAGCAGCGAGTTGACGCGGCTCTTCTTCTCCAGCGGGGAAATCTCATGGGATGCTGGCCCCAGCCTGAAGGCGACGCTTAATGACATTGATACCGAAGCGTTGCACCAGTTCCTAAAACGGGCGAGACAGGAACGCAACATGGCGATTGAGGTGGAGATCCCACTTCCCGAGGTTTTGGAAAAATTAGAGCTGCTGTATGAAGGGCGGCCCAGCCGAGCCGCGGTATTATTGTTTGGCAAACGCCCACAGAAATTTTTGCTCTCATCAGAGCTTCGCTGCGCGCGCTTCAAAGGGACAGAGCCTCTACATTTTATCGATATGAAGGTAATCGACGGGAATATTATCGAGCAAGTGCCTGCCACGATGGAATTCATCCAACGCCACATCAGTATGGCGGCAGAAATCGTCCCCACACAAATCGAACGGCAAGAACGCTGGGAATATCCACTCGAGGCGTTGCGCGAGGCGATCATCAACGCGACTTGCCACCGCGACTATCGTGATAGCGGCAACGTCCAAGTGCGCATTTTCGATGACCGCGTTGAAGTCTGGAGTCCAGGGCTGCTGCCCGAAGGTATCACGATCGGTGATCTCTATCGCACCCACAATTCGCGGCCAAGGAATCATCGCATAGCGCGGGCTTTCTTTCTTATTCGCTACATTGAGCATTGGGGCACAGGGACATTGCGTATGATAAATCTGTGCCGAGACGCCAGCCTACCCGATCCGGAGTTTGCAGAAGTGAGTGGGGCGGTTGTTGTCACTTTTCGCAAAGCAAAATCTGTGAAGAAATATCATGAGGGGCCGGAACAAATTGAAAGGCAGAGACGCGCAATAGAATATGTTCAGCAGAAGGGGCGAATTACCACGCAAGGCTATGCAGAATTTTTTAATGTGTCAACTCGAACTGCCCGTCGTGATTTGACAGCAATGGTAGATAAAGGCATCTTTCGCCGTGCCGGCAAGAGCAAAGCAACTTATTTTGAGTTGACTAAGGCCGATGGCCGGAATTAATTGGCCGCCATTTGGCCGCCATTTGGCCGCCATTTGGCCGCCATTTGGCGCAAATGGCGGTAAAATTTTTATAAATTGATCCCATGTTCACCAATTTGGGTTCATAGCTTTATTTTCTAAAATCAGAATTGAATCACGATGAGGCGATTCTGATTCAAGTTTATTGCAATTGATTCAAAAAGAGGAACCAATGAGCTTATTTTTTGCAATCAAATACCCCCTTCGCTGTCCCCAACCTTTTCAACGCCTGCCTGAGCTGGCTTATAACTTATGGTGGAGCTGGCATCCGGAAGCGCAAGCGTTGTTCGAGCAAATCGATGCCAATCACTGGCACAAACATCGCAATCCGGTCAAATTGCTGCGCGAGCGCGGCGCGGCGCTGAAAAGGCTGGCAAACGAGGTGACGTTCGTTGCAGCTTACGGAGCCGTGATGCAGAGCTTTGACGAATACATGAACGCGCCAGATGCCTGGTTCATGCAGGTATATCCACTCCACCGAAAATCGCCAGTGGCGTATTTTTGCGCGGAATTTGGCTTCCACGAATGTTTGCCCACTTACTGCGGCGGCCTCGGCATTTTGGCCGGAGATCACACCAAGTCGGCCAGCGATTTGGGTGTGCCTTTTGTCGGGGTTGGCTTGCTCTATAAAAATGGTTATTTTACGCAGCGCATCGATGCTGAAGGCAACCAGGTGGCCGAGTATCCTGCATTCAATCTCGAAAGCTTGCCGCTGCTGCCACTGCGCCAACGTCATGGCCGGCAATTACAAATCTCGGTGGAATTGCCCGGACGGCGCGTTTGGGCGCAATGCTGGGTGGTGCAGGTCGGTAGAGCAAAAGTGATTTTGCTCGATACCAACGTCGCGCGCAACCGGCATCGCGATCGGCGCATCACCGCGCAACTTTACGGCGGCGACCGCGAGGTGCGCATGGCGCAAGAACTTATTTTAGGCATAGGCGGCGTGCGCGCACTGCGCGCGCTCGAAATTGCTCCTGCGGCTTGGCATTTGAACGAGGGCCACGCCGCGTTTGTGTGCTTCGAGCGCATGCGCGAGCTGATGCAAACTGAAAAACTCGATTTCGATGATGCGGCGGAAGCCGTCGCGGCCAACACGGTGTTTACGACGCATACGCCGGTGGCGGCCGGCAACGAGGCGTTCAGCCTGCCGCTTATGGACAAATATTTCCGCGGTTTCTGCGAGAGGAACGGCATCGAACTGTCGCGGCTGTTGAATTTGGGCTTGCAAACCGGCGACCACGGTTACAAATTTTTTAGCATGACGGTGCTGGCTTTGCGGCTCTCCAACGCCAGCAACGGCGTGAGCAAATTGCACGGGCACGTTTCCCGCGCTTTGTGGAAAAATCTTTGGCCGGATATTCCGGAGACGGAGCTGCCGATTACCTCGATCACCAACGGCGTGCATGCCGATACGTGGATGGCACCGGAAATGGCGGCGCTGCTCGAGCGCCACCTCGGCAAAAATTGGCGGCGCCATCTCGACGATCCGAAATTTTGGCGGCGCGTCAATGCCATTCCCGATCTCGAGCTTTGGGGAATTCGCCAATATCTCAAAATACGCTTGATCAATTTCGTGCGCGCGCGTTTGATGGAACAACTGCGACGCCAGGGCGCTTCGCCGCGAGAGACTAATGCCGCTGCCAATGTTTTGAATCCCCACGCGCTGACCATCGGCTTTGCGCGGCGGTTCGCGTCTTACAAGCGCGCCGATTTGATTTTTAGCGACGTCAGGCGTTTGGAGAAATTGGCCAACGACGCCAGGCGGCCGATTCAAATCATTTTTGCCGGCAAGGCGCATCCGCACGACCGCGACGGCCAGGTGATTTTGCGGCGTATCCATCAGATGGCGCAGCGCCGGCGTTTGCAGGGCAAGGTGATTTTGCTGGAAGATTATGACATAAACGTGGGACGGCATCTCGTACAGGGCGTTGATTTGTGGCTCAACAATCCGCGGCGCCCAATGGAAGCCAGCGGCACGAGCGGCCAGAAAGTGCCGTTGAACGGCGGCGTCAATTGCAGCATTCTCGACGGTTGGTGGGCTGAAGGTTACGACGGCCGTAACGGTTGGGCGATTGGCAAAGCCGTTGATGGACTCAGCGAGGCGGAGCAGGATCACGCCGATGCCGCCGCGCTGTACGAAGTTTTAGAGAAGCAGGTCATTCCGTGCTTCTATCGCCGCACCGCTTCTCTTTCCGGTAAACAAAAAGAAAGCCGGGAGCGATCGCTGCCGGGTGAGTGGCTGCAAAAAATGAAGGTTTCGATGGCAACGGTGATTCCTCCATTCAACACCGTGACGATGGTCAAGAACTACGCCGAGAAACTTTACGTGCCGGCGTTGCGGCGCGGCGAATTTTTTAACGGCGCCCGCTTTGCCAACGCCGCTGAGGTGGCGAAAATCAAAGAGCATCTGCGGGAAAACTGGCCGCTCGTGCATTTCACGCACGCGGAGATGGCGGCGCCGGCGGCTGCGAGAAGGAGCAGTCGCAATGGCCATCTTACAGCACCGCAAGTTGAAATTTCGGCAGATGTATATCTCGGCGAGTTGCATCCCGATCTCGTGCAGGTCGAAGCATGCTCATTCGAGCCGTCGCGCAACGGCACGCCCGACGTGATCCGCGCCATTCCGTTGCAAGCGGTTCAGCGCAATGGCGACGGCGTTTGCCACTACAACCTCCGGCTGGCGGAAAAACCGGAAAGCGCGAAAAGATGGCGCATTCGCGTTTTACCCAAACATTCGGCATTGAGGCATAAGCACGAGCTGGGGTTGATTCACTGGCGGGATCTGGCCTAGAAGATTTTGCAAGGCAGAATGATGGCCTGACAGAATGATTAAAATTATTCTGCCAAATAATCATTCTGCCTTTCGCTTATGGCGAATGCCGCGCATTTTAATCCTAGCCTGATATATTACCACACCATCCAGAAATCCAATCGCAACCAATCAGTCGCCGCAACACGCCGGTCTTTAACGAAAAAAAGGCCGAGCCAATTTTTGTTTCTTTGCAGGCGCAAGCCGTACACCGTCGTTCGGCTCTTATGATCGTGGCTGACGACGCCGTAACCGCCGCTCATCGCGTAGCTGAGGTTGAAAATATCCAATTCATCCCAGCGCGTGTAGGCCAACCCCACGTGCGCGAGCGGCGAGAAATAAACGTGATGGCTTGTAAATTTGGAGTGGGCGGCATGCGAATACGTTGTGCGCAGCTTCGGCAGGCTCAAGGTGTAGGCTTGCGTTTCAATGTTGCGCGATAAGCTCGCATGGATGCTCTTGAAAGACGTGCCCAAGCGAACCCGATCCGGTTCCAGTTGCACGAAAGAGAGCTTGTGCCGGCGCAGATGTTTCATGGCGGTTTCCGCCGTTAAATTAGCAATACTGCCGGCAACCGCGAGACGGATAATGGCCGTTTGTTTTGCGGCGGGCAGCTTTTGCGCAATCTCAAACAGTTCCGACACGGATTCGAAGCCGCGCACGAGATTTCTGTCGACGAACATCACCAACCGGCGCATGTCGTTGACCACGCGCTGCTCGTCACGGAAATAGGGATGGATCGGAGCCGCATGGTATCCGGCATTATACCGGGGTTTGAGCCGTTGCAGCACGGACACCATGATGGCACGCCGCGCGGCAGAACTGTCAATGTGGGTTTGAGCTGAATCGGCGCAAAGCTTCGCCGAGCTTTGCGATGCTCTGGCTTCTTCCAGCAGGGCGCTATGGCAAACCTCGGCCATGCCCGCCAAAATGAATATGGATTTCACCAGCATCCCACCGAGCAGGCTCCAGTTTCCGAGCATGGCAATCCGCTTGAAATGACAATTTTTGAAAATAAAAATCAGCCGTCCCAATTATATCTTAATGAAGGGAAAAAAGCAAGCAAAAACTTGCAACGGCGTTTCGCCTCGTTGTAATGCTCAGTCCGGGGTGGAAAAACACCGTCCGGACGCTTTGTCATACGCGATTCTGACGAGTTTACGAAGCGCAGCGTCCGGACGGTACACCGGCAACAGAAGCTTCCGCTCGCCCGACTTTCACATTGACAATCAGAGAATTTTTGCCTACTTTGGATTATGCGTCGTCTGAAACACTGGCTTGAATATCAAGGCGTGCTTTTTCTGCTTTTTTTGGCGCAAACGCTGCCGCTTACAGTGGTGCTCTTTCTCGGCAGAATGCTGGGCCAATTCACTTTTTCGATCTTGCGCATCCGCCGCCGTGTGGCGTTGGAAAACTTGGCGCAGGCTTTTCCGGAAAAAACCGCGGCGGAATTGAAACAAATAGCGCGGCGCTCTTATGAAAACTTCGGCACGATGATGCTGGAATATTTGCGGCTGCCCAGGCTTTCTGCAACCGAGTTGCGCCAACGCATCCGTTTTGCCATGCCCCAGGAGCAGAACCCTTATGAGCAAGCTTTGTCGCTGGGGAAAGGCGCAATTTGCATGACAGGCCATTTCGGCAACTGGGAGTACATGGGCGCGCTCGTCGCGTCGATGCAGTATCCGATGATCTATCTTTATCAAGAGCAAAACAATCCGTACGTTGATGCGCTGATTCGCGACACGCGCACGAAGATGAACATGCCGTCCATTCCACGCGGCGCGGCGCTGCGCGGCATTTTGAAAGCGCTGCGTGAAAAAAAATTCGTTGCCATCCTCGCCGATCAGGATGCCGGCAGCAACGGCATCTTCGTCAATTTTCTCGGCCGGCCCGCCTCGACCGGGCGCGGCCCGGCGGCTTTCGTTTTGAAAATGGCAGCGCCGCTCGTGTTTTGTGTGGCCATCCGCGAACCCAGCGGCCGCCATCGCATTGAGGCGGAATTATTGACTTTTGATTTTTCGCGAGACGACGCCTCCATTTCGGAAGAGGAAAAATTGCAGCTCGCCACCGAGGCTTGGACGAAAGTTTTGGAAAAGTACATCCGCCAGCATCCCGATCATTGGTTCTGGATGCATCGTCGCTGGAAGACGAGGCCAGTAACCAGTAATCAGTGACCAGTAATCAGTGGCAAACGGCAAAAAAATTTTGATCGTGCAAACCGCCTTCATCGGCGATGTGATTTTGGCCACGCCGCTCGCCGAAGCCGCGCAGCAGAAGTTTCCCGGAAGCCACATAGATTTTATGGCGATTCCGGCAGCAGCGAATCTTTTAGAGAAAAACCCTTTCGTTCATCGGGTGTTGATCTTTGACAAACGCGGCAATCAGCGCGGCTTGACGGCGTTGTGGAAAATGGCAGCGCGATTGCAACAAGAACATTATGATCTCGCGCTCGTGCCACATCGCTCGTTGCGCAGCGCGCTGTTGGTTTGGCTGGCGAAAATTCCGCAACGCATCGGATTTGATCGCAGCGCCGGGGCATGGCTTTTTACGAAGCGGGTGCTATATCGCCAAAAGCACGAAGTGGAGCGCAATTTGGATTTGCTCCGTGCGCTTAACGGCACAATCTCAATCTCTTCTCCCAAAATTATTTGGGATGAAAAGGACACACAAATTGTCGATAGTTTTTGTGGCGACAATACAATAAAAGGACGGTGGTTTTGCGCGCTGGCGCCGGGCTCGGTCTGGGCAACCAAACGCTGGCCGGCAGAGCGCTTCGCCGAGTTGGCGCGGCGGCTCATCGCCGAAACCGGCGCGCAGATTTATTTGATTGGCGGGCAAAGCGACGCCGAGCTTTGTGCCCGCCTCGCGCGGGAAATCGGCGAGGCTTGCATCAACACCGCCGGCAAGCTTACGCTTCGCCAATCTGCCGCCCTGCTCGACCGCTGCCAAATTTTGGTGAGCAACGATAGCGCCCCGACGCATCTCGGCGTCGCGACCCGCTGCAAGGTCATTACGATTTTCGGACCGACGGTGCCGGCGTTCGGTTTCGCGCCGTTTGGCGACGGGCACGTTGTGATCGAAAAGAACCTTCCCTGCCGGCCATGCAGCTCACACGGCAGCAAGCAGTGCCCGATTGGCACGCATGCGTGCATGCTGGAGATTTCAGTTCAGGAAGTTTTTGCGCGAGTGTTGGCATTGCTAAATGCTTCATCTAGTCCTGTTCAAAATAAAAATTTGGAGGTACGGAGATGAAGATACCAAAAGTAAAAAGACCGTCGAAAGAAGCTTTGGCAATGGTACATTCCTTGAAAAAGGAAAAAGGGAAGATAGCCGTGATTGAGCCTGATTCAGGAGATTACTTCTTGGGAAAGACTTTGCTTGAAGCTTTGAACAAGGCACAGGCGCAATATCCTGATAAAATATTTTACTCAATTCGTATCGGCTATCCTTTTGCTCACCAGATATAAGGGTCGGAAAAGCATGAAAACGATTTTTGGGGGCAAGATCGAAGATTTTGTGCCTTTCATCGAAGCGAGCATAAAAAATTAAATGCTTGTCATCAAAGAAAATGGAATTTCTTTATTCAATAGGGTCAGAGTTGACTTGCAGTCTAAAGAGAAACTCTGTAAGATTGACTAAAGTGACGTTCTCGAAAAACACAAATGCCACGGCCAAGCCACGGCAGAAACTGTTGAATTGATATTTGCCAATGCAAATTATCACTGCTGATTCGCAACATCCCGACGCCGTCGCTATTGATGCCGCAGTGTCCGCTTTGCAAAATCGCGGCGTCATCGCGTATTTGACCGACACGCTGTACGGCCTCGGTGGCGATGCGCGCTCGACGCTGGCCATTGCAAAAATTTTTGCCTTAAAAGGCCGCTCGGCGGAACGGGCGCTGCCGGTGATCATCGGGGAAAAATCGATGCTGCCTGATTATGCCGGGGAAATTTCGCCAGCCGCTGCAGCGCTGATCGAGCAATTTTGGCCCGGGCCGTTGACGCTGATTTTTAAGGCTACACCAACCGTACCGATGATGCTGATCGGCGACACCGGCAAGATCGCGATACGGTTGCCGGCAGCCCGGCTTGCGCGCGAAATTTCAAACGGCCTCGGCGCGCCGATCATTGCCACCAGCGCCAATCGCAGCGGCGAGCCAGTCACCGTGTCAGCCAAAGAAATCGCCAAAATTTTTGGCAAAGGCTTGGTGTTGATTTTAGACAGTGGATCGCCGCGCAACCGCCAACCTTCGACGATACTTGACGTGACGACGCAGCCGCCGCGGCTCATTCGCGCTGGCGCCGTGCCCGCTACAGAGATCATCAAAAAAATCGGAGAACTGGACACTTGAGCAAAAATTCAAAATTTCATGTATTATTTGTGTGCAGCGGCAACAGTTGCCGCAGCCCGATGGCGGAAGGCCTGCTGCGCCTCAAGCTGCCTTCCAGATTGCAGGACGAGGTCGTGGTCGAATCCGCCGGCACGCTCGGCATCGAGGGGATGCCCGCGGCGCGCCACTCCGTTGAAATCGTGCAGGAGAGGGGAGGCAACATTTCGCAACATCGCTCGCAAGGCGTTACCGCCGAGCTGGTGGAAGATGCCGACCTGATTTTGGCCATGGCACACGAGCATCTCGAATACTTGCACGAAAATTTTCCGCAATATCGCGAGAATGTTTTTCTGCTCAAACGTTTCGCGCGAAATAGCGACAAGGCGGCGAGCCAGGACGATCCCGACGATGACGAAATTTTCGACCCCATCGGCAGCGATAAAGAAACCTACCGGTTTTGCGCCCAAATTATCGACGACGAGTTGGAGCGCATCATGCCGACGCTGGTCAATTTCATTCAAGAGCGTCGCCGGCAGTCTCCTGAAAGCGAAGCATGAATCTGCGGAAGATTCTGCTGATTCGCACTGACCGGCTCGGCGACGTCATTCTTTCCACGCCGGTAGCGACCGCATTGAAAAGAATTTGGCCGGATGTACACATCACGTTTTTGTTACGGAAATACACCGCCGAGATTACACGTTGCCATCCCCACGTGGATGAAACTTTAGAGCTTGACGGGGCGGAGATCGGCGGCGACATGCGGCGCCTGATGCAAGCGCTGCGACAATGGCAATTCGATGCGGCGGTTATGTTGTATCCAAGGTCGAGCTTGGCGTGGGCGGTTTGGCGGAGCGGCATTCCGTTGCGAATCGGCACCGGTTATCGTTGGTATAGTTTTCTTTTCAACCGGCGCGTCTTCGAGCACCGCAAGACCGCGGCGCGCCACGAGGCCGAATACAATTTGCGATTGCTGCAGCCGCTCGGCATCAACGCCACGGAAATCGAATTTCATTTTGCTCTTCCCCAAGCCGAGCGGGAAAAAATCGATGAGAAGCTGAATAAGCTCGGCGCCGGCGCCAAGCCGATCATTCTCCATCCGGGCAGCGGCGGCTCCTCGCGCGATTGGCCGCCGGAATATTTTGCCGCGCTTGCGGATCTCGCTCATCACAGGCTTGGCGCGCAGGTGATTTTGACCGGGGCTCCGGCAGAAGAGAAACTGATTGCGGCGATTCAACAGCAAACAAAATCGAAACCGCTCTCGCTCTGTGGCCGTTTAACTATTATTGAGCTGGCGGTGTTGTGCCGGCGCGCCGCTGTGTTTGTCGGCAACAGCACCGGGCCGCTCCATTTAGCGGTCATGGTGGGTACACCAGTCGTGGCGTTCTATCCACCGATTCGGGCCGCGCGGCCGGAGCGTTGGGGGCCGTATGGCCGCTCGACGGAGGTGCTGATGTCGCAGCAAGATGAATGCACGCGCTGCCGCCAATCCCCAGCGCGCGTCTGCGATTGCATGCGGGCTATAACGGTTGAGCTGGCTTTCAAAAAGGTTCAGGAAAAATTATCATAACGTTTGTAGTTGCGCTTTCAAGCGCTGTCAGTTCGGTCCTCCGAGGGGGATTGCTACGAACGTTATTATCACAGGAAGTCTAATGAGAAAAAAACAAAATCTGTTTCAACAAGCTTGTTCAATTAGCAAGCTGCATTGGCAGGGAGTGCCGTTTCGCGCTGTCGTTCTCTTTGGGCTGTTGCTCGTCGTTTCAGTTCCGATCACCGCTTTGGCGCAAGCCGATTCACTGGTCAGCGCTTCCAACTCTCACCACAATTCAACAACCGTGGCGCCGCCGCTGCGCGTCGTTTCCAATCCGGCGTTTGGCGCCGGCGAGAGCTTGACTTTTCTGATTCGCTATGGCCCGATTGTCGCCGGCAACGCCCGGCTGTCGATTCCCAAGATCGTCGAAGTGAATGGCCGGCCGAGCTACCACATTGTCTCTGAGGCCTGGTCAAACAAATTTTTCTCGAAGTTTTTCAAGGTTGATGATCGCGTTGAATCATACACCGACGTCGACGGCATTTTCAGTTGGTGGTTCCACAAGCGTTTGCGCGAAGGCGGCTTTAAAGCCGACCACGAAGTGACGTTCGACCAAATCAATCATCTTGCCATCACCAAAAAAGGGAACAAAAGCGATACGCTGGCGACGCCGCCTTTTGTGCAAGACGTGCTTTCGGCGATGTATTTCATTCGCACGATGACGCTGGCGCCGGGCGACACGGTTTTTATCGACAACCATTCCGACGGCAAGCTCTTTCCGTTGAAGATCGTCGTGCACGGCCGCGAAAAAATCAATATCAAAGCCGGCAAGTTTTCGTGCCTCGTCGTCGAGCCGTTTTTGAAAACGCCGGCGCTGTTTCAGCAGAAAGGCCGAGTGGTGGTACACATGACCGACGACGCGCGCAAAATTCCGGTGATGATGACGAGCCAGCTTTACGTGAAAGCCTTCAAATTGGGTGCCGTAGTGGCGGAACTGGAAAAGATGGAGGGGGCGCAGGGGCGTTGAACGGGAGACAAAAGCGTTAGGCCGTGGCGCACTATCACACGGTGGCTTGTAATGGCGATTCGTGGTGGTGAGCTTCCTTCCATTCGCCGCCCTGGCGAACCCAAACCTCGGTGACACGCCATGTGCCCGTGGCCGATTCTTCGCCGATCTTCACCGAACCCACGAGATAATAGGTCGCCACCGCGACGTTGCCATAGACCTGCGCCGCGAAATGGCGGATCTGCTGATTGAACGTGGTGGTGGGAGAGGCCTGAAAAGCTTGGTGCTGTTCGTCAACCGAGCGGTACGTCCGCAGCAGGCCGCCGCGAAGGCCGAAGATCGTGAACTCCGGCATAGGTTATGTTTTCCGCCGCCCACTGCTGTTTAAGCTCGTTAGGCGCAAACAATCAGTACGCCTAGCCAATTGCAACAAGTACCCAAGCGGCAATAATCAGCATACCGAGTAACAGAAGAATGCTCTTTCCGGCCAAGGTGAATGCGAAATTACCGAGAAAGTTATTCCTCATCATCTGGCCCCATAAGTAAATATCGATCACCATTAGAACAGTGAAAATTATCGACCCCACAGCCAAATGCCAGAGGCGAAGGTGGCCAAGCAAAATGGAAGTCGCTGCTTTGTCCTGGTCAGCCATCAATTGAGCAATAGCGAAAGCGCCTCCATTGACGGAAAAAAGCAAGCCATATCTCTTCATCTTTCCGTCAATGTAAGTATTAAGACCCGACAATTTCTTTTCATCAATTTCAAGCATATAGATCTCTCCGATTTTTAATTCGCTCATTGAGGCAAGGCAAAAAGTGATCCCTATACCTGTCTTGTAGCTCCGGCAAACGCCAGTCTCTGCCAGTGATTGTTTTTCTGCAGAGTGATGATCCACAATTACACTGCCATTGTGCAACCCAATTCTCATTTATTTCAAACATCGCATAGTCTGCCGTTAATTCTTCTCCGGCACGAATGCCCCTTCTCGCTATCAATGTCACCTCGTCTGCCATCCAAACATTCGGATCACAAGAATGGTTCAGAAAATGATCGGGTGCGCCATAATCATCGGGCTCGTAGGCTAGATACAAATCTTCTGCAATGGGAATAATCTCACGCCCCTCCGCCTTGCCTTCGTTGACTTCCTCTTTTGTGAAAACCTCTGCGCCCCAAATCGTTACGATCTCGTTCTGGCTGATAGGCTCACGCGCGAACGTTCCTTTGCCGCCGAGAGGTGAAGGACGAATCTCTAATCGAGGATCGAGCCAAACGCTTTTCCTGTATAATTTCTTTGGTGCTCTGTTGCTCATTCGTTATTTCTCAAATTTATATTTTGCGTTTATCCGGAAAAGGAATCTCAGCAAGCTTGAGGTTGTTCTCCTCGATAGCATCGCATATTTCTTTGCGGGACTAATTTATCCAACATAAGCGCTCAGAAGCGCCTCCAAATCCTTCGCTTTCTCGGCGATCTGTTGGCTTTCGAACTGCTCGATCTCAAATAGGCTGGGCAATCGTTGATAAAGCTCTGGCAAGCCAAGAATTTCTTCGATCTGCTCTCGTATCCATTTGTTGTAGGCAATCGGATAGGTTCTCCGCGTGATGAAGACGGCTTGCAGAAATTCTCGAAAGGCGTCGTACAGACGATGGAATGATTGAAAATACAATCCCCGCTCGACGTAGAGAGGAATATGGTCGAGATTATTGAGACAATAGCCGCGAGTTTCTGTCAATCTCTTTTGTCGAAGGTCTTCATCATAGTAAGGCAACCACTGCGCTTTGAGCCGGCTCAGATAGTCGCGTCGTTCCCAGAGATGCACACTATATATCAAGGTGTTGCCAATCTCCAACTCAAAGGAGTCCGGACCGGAAGTCCAGTCACGTGGATGGGGACGAAACTGTCCGTCAATAAACGCCAGGTCAACATGCGAGTACTTTCCAACTTGCTGCACGGCTTTGAAAACAGGCGCGGCGGTGTAGAAATCGTCCCAAGCTTGTTCCAGTTTGGCTCTTTGCGTGGCCAGGATTTCCGGTAACACCAGAATCAAAATATCCAAGCAACTATCGCGCGTGGCCTTACCGCGCGCGCATGAACCCAACAGGATGACGGCTTCGACATCCGCGTGTTGGCAAAAGAACTCTACGATGGCTTTGGATGCTTGTTCGTGCTGCATCGTTGGATAGACCGGATCTAGACGCATAGTTCGCCTAACTCCGAAGAAGATCCTTTGGGTTGGTACTCTTCAGAAAAACAATATTCAAATCCGGTTAACCCCGATAATTCAAGCGGTGCGTAAATCGGCCGCACTCTGCATCTTGGTTTGAGCATAAATTTTCAGCTCATGAATTATCGGGGTTAACTGAGTATTGGATTCGCTCCGTTGACACTTGCTATCATGCTATCAAAAGTATTAATTCGCTGCCATTTTCCTCATGCGATGCTTAACCAAGGCAAGAGCCAAATCGCTGTCATGCCAGTTCTCCAATTCCTTGAACAGCTTCTTGGCGTCTTCCTGCTTTCCCATTTTCTCGTAGGCAACAGCCATATAGTACTTGATCAAGGGAAGGTCAGGCCACGAGCTTGAATAATGTTCCTGGGCCTTGGCATAATTGCCCTTTTGGCTCTCGACTATGCCATTCAAAAAACTCATCCACCGGAAATCGTCGGGAACCTTCCTTTTTTCAACCATGCGGCTGCACGCTTCCATCTTGGTCATTGCCGCTTCCGTCGCATTGTTGGATAAAAGCGCATAACATTCCAAGAACA